>CAZSVR010000024.1:14338-14912 GCA_964610295.1 uncultured Anaerolineaceae bacterium | reverse complement strand
TCAGGGAGACATAAAAAGAGAAAATTGCATAAGAAAAACTAACCATAGATAAATACAGATGAAAAGGAATTAAATCATGTCCGACGACACTACCCGTTACGAATTACCACCTACAGGAATTACCTTATTGGGCTATGTGGTACGTCGTATGCATAAAACGGATTTACTGACCCCCGTCCCTTCATTGCTGGCCGAAAAGAAAAGCGGCGATGCTCTGGCACAAATCGCCATGTATGCGGTCACATCCTCCACCTCCTTCGGGCGGGCATACTATCAACCGCAGTTCAATTCCGCAGGCGCAGAAATCAGCGAAGCAGACCCGGCAACAGGCGCAATCGTCACAGCGAAATTGGTTTCCACTTCGCCTCATTACCTGATTACCTATTCTGCCACAATGACCAACGGTGACGTCTTCTCAGGCAGCGAAGAGATCACAGGCACCACCGTTGGCCTGCGCGGACTCGGCATGCCAGCCCCTTCCAAATTTAAATTTACATCAGGCAGTTACTCCACCGAGTTGATGGGGCTCCTCACCAGCGAACTTGCGCTCTCGTTTATTGGCCGCACGCGAATC
>CAZSVR010000024.1:0-14310 GCA_964610295.1 uncultured Anaerolineaceae bacterium | reverse complement strand
TTGATAGCGAAAACAATACAGGCAAGTTGACAATTGATCGCAGCAAGAACATCAAGCTTGAAATAAACGGGAAGAAACCACCGGCTTCCCACACCTTTTTAAATCAAGGTCAATAAGCATGAAACCTAATCGCACATTGATTCTCGCCATTCTTACGCTTGTATTGTCAATTCCTATGTCAAGCGCATCTGCTCATCATCCAATGTGGAGTGATGAGGATGTTACCGCCATCGACGACCTGACAACCTCGCTAGCCTTCTACCGTGACCTGCCCGCGGACAAAGTCCACGTTTATACCTTTGTCGGCAAGCAGGGACAAAATCTGCACGCAGGCATCAACATCCCAGCTGTAAAAGGGCTTGAAAGTTACTCGGTCACAATGGCGCTCTTTGGCCCTGGCCTGACAGAAGCCGATTATGATCAACTCCCGCCTGAACACCCCGAAGACCTCGGCGCGCTCATCTTCCCATCCGAACTCACTCCTGATTTTTTTGAACCATTTACCCAAACGCTTTACTGGGGACGCCAAAGCATTGAATTACGCCTGCCAGCCGATGGCGAATATTATCTCGTCATCTGGCAGCCAGAAGGTTTGGAAGGCAAATATGTATTTGACAGTGGGCGCGCTGAAGTGTTCGGCTTCGGTGATCTTTTCCTCTTCCCCATTTGGTGGATACGAGTCCACCTCTTCTTTGGCCACGGTGCATATCTACTCATGGGCCCGGCGATCATTCTTGTGATTACTCTCTATTCTCTCAAACGATGGAGAACGGCCTTATCTCGATCTGTTGGAGTCGCCGCGATTCAAGGGACTATTAGATGACTCAACCCCTGCCCCCCGAAACTGGCCGCGCGGCTATGCATGCCTTGCTAAAAGAAAAATCCCCATTAGGCCCGTTGAAAGTAATGGCCAAGCAGGTGGGTCGTTTCTTTCAAATCCCCATTCCTGGCTTTCGCCCATATGTTGTCTTTGGGCCGCAAGCCGTCCGCAAAGTTTTAGTGACTGAGCGGGACAAGGTTTTGTGGCGCAACACAGACCCGGTGACAGATTTACTTGACCGAGGAGTACTAATAGTGGACGGCGAAGAACATGACCACTATCGCAAATTGATGGAACCTCCGCTTCATCCTGCTCGCCTGCCTGATTACACCCAAATGATGATCGCCCAAACGGAAAGGGTCACCTCGCAGTGGAAAGACGGCGAAGCGGTGGACATGCTGGTCGAGAGCCGCAAGATCGCGTTGCTCATCATTATGCAAACGCTGTTTAGTAAAGATGCGTGGAATGATCTGCCGCGAATTTGGAATCCGATCCTCAAAGCCATCGAATACATCTCCCCTGGCACGTGGATCATCTGGCGCAATATGCCAAGATTTGGTTTCCGCAAGCCGCTAGAAGAGTTGGATGATTATTTGTTTGAGATCATTGAAGAACGACGAAGGACCGAAAAGAGACAAAAGACCGAGGACGGTAGACCGAGGACAGACACCCTTCGTCCTTCGTCCTTCGTCCACGGTCATGATTTACTCCAGCATCTGATTGACGCAGGTCTTACTGACAAAGTTATCCGTGACCAGATGTTGACCATGTTAATCGCGGGACATGATACATCAACAGCGCTACTGGCTTGGGTTTTCGCACTTTTAGGCCAACATCCTGATACATATAAAAAACTTTTAACTGAAATAGATACTCAAGAAAAGCAAACCATGCTTGACCATGTTATCAAGGAAAGCTTACGTCTCTATCCACCCATTCACGTTGGCAATCGCCGCATGGCCGAAGAAATGAATTTCGATGGAAACAAAGTCCCGAAGGATGAGCGGTTGTTCTACTCGATCTACCTGACCCACCGTGACCCTGCAATTTGGGAAAACGCGGAAGACTTTTGCCCCGAACGCTTTGCCCACGGACGCAAAACTCCGCCCATGAGCTACATCCCATTTGGCGGCGGTCCGCGGGCTTGCATTGGCGCGGCATTTGGCCAAGCCGAGGCACGAATCGTAATGGCGCACCTGCTGCAAACCCATTCTTTTGAATTCACAGGCCACAAAATCCACCCGCATATGGGCGCAACACTCGAACCGCGGCCCGGGGTGATGATGAAAATCCAGAGACGTGGTCTCGATACGCCCTTCGCAAAGATCGTTCAGGGCCACTCGACCACCACTTGAAACTAAAAACTGCCAGAGCATCAAACTAAATGACTTACTTCGGATTTCTCCTTCGCTTTCTTTTCATCCCGATCTTGATTTTTCTTGCAATCACATACTGGGACAATAAAAACAACAGACCCACACTTGGCTTCAAAAACGGCCGCGCCGTGTGGGTAGCAATCGGTATTCACATCCTGCTTGCTGTGGTTTACACCACACCATGGGATAATTACCTCGTTGCCACTGGTGTTTGGTATTACAACCCTGCGCTTGTCACAGGATTTGTCCTTGGATACGTCCCCATCGAAGAATATACATTCTTTGTGGTTGAAACCATGCTCACGGGGCTATGGTGGTGGTTCCTGGCACGCAGATTATCATCCCCTGCTTTTGAATTCAAACCAAACAAAACACTTGTGTACGTGTCTACCTGCTTACTTGTTTTACTTTGGACTCTATTTACCTATCTCTTTTTCTTCGGCACTACAAAATGGACTTATCTCTCCATCACCCTCTTCTGGGCGTTGCCCGCGATTCTTCCGCAACTTTTGTTTGGCGCGGATATTCTCTGGCATTATCGTCGATTAGTATTTTGGGCAATCCTGATTCCAGGGATGTATTTATCATTGATGGATATTGTGGCGTTGAAGGATATGACGTGGTCAATCTCCCCGACTCAGACAACGGGCATAATGTTATTTGGAATATTACCGCTTGAAGAGGTGGTGTTCTTCTTTATCACGAATGTATTGATAACATTTGGGATGACGCTCTTGCTGGCAAACGTCAGTGAAGGAAGGATTCGAGGCAGGGATACTTCTATTTCCAATCATAAGGTATAAAGCATTGATCAAAATGAAATAATGCCAACATAGTAAAGTTTCGTTGGGATTCTAGAAATAAGATCAACCACTAATTACCTACTTTCATATTACCTACACAAACCGGGCAACGGTCTGCCCGGTTTAGCTTGGCTTTTCGCTCACAGGCAGTTTATGGCTGCCGTGTTTGCCGATCGCGACGGTTACGAGCAACCTAAGCGAAAGCCATGTTAGTATCAAATTTATGCCCGAAATTGCATATCTTTAGTTTCAAAGCTCCACAAGGAGTTGCCCAGCGGGGTACATATCTGGTATACGGGTACAAGTTTAGGCCGATAGCCGCCTAACGCGAAGTTGAGAATCTTTCGCCCTGTCAGGTTATGCTGACAGGGCGATTTTTTATGACAAACTAGCTCACGACCAAATGGGACGTTATTATTGCCGGAGAGAGAGCAGAGTTAAAAACAGAATTTGAACTGCGTGTACATGGGATACCCAAGGTCGATCCTTATGACAGAGGTAACGTTTGCTGTTTTACCAGAAATAGGGTATATTAATTGCTGCTGTAAATAAAGCGGCTTCCGAGACAAATCCACTTACCAACAGAAAATATCTCAACCCTGTCTTTCCAGGTATAACAGAGGCGGCGTCTCGGCGACCGCCTCTTTGCGTCAATGACAGAGTACCGTATAAATAACTAAACTAGAATTATGATTTCTTCTCGTAATTTCTGCCAGCGAGTTTAGTAAATTACGCAACAAGCGGTAATCAGGATATTATAAACAAGAGGGGCGTTTGGAAGGAGAAGTTTTATGGACAAAACCAAACACTCAATCATCAAGCGTATTGCCTTTATCGGCAATTACCTGCCGCGTCAGTGCGGCATCGCCACGTTTACCACCGATCTCTGCGAGGCCATCGCTGATGAATACAAAGGCACTACGTGCATCGCGTTGCCGGTCAATGATATCGAAGCCGGCTACGACTACCCGTCCCGTGTTCGCTTCGAACTGACCGAGAAGGATATCGAATCCTATCGCCGCGCTGCCGATTTCCTGAATATCAATAACGTGGACATGGTGTCTTTGCAGCATGAATACGGCATTTTCGGGGGACGGGCGGGCAGTTATATCCTCGAAATTCTGCGCCAATTGCGCATGCCTGTCGTCACGACGTTACACACGATCTTGCGGGATCCCAATCCCGATCAGCGCCGGGTGCTGGAAGAAATCGTGTCGTTGTCTGACCGTGTGGTGGTCATGAGCGAACGAGGCACGGAATTTCTGCAAAGTATTTATCACGTACCTGAAAAAAAGATCGATCTGATCCCGCACGGCATTCCGGATGTGCCATTCGTGGATCCGAGTTTTAACAAGGATCTGTTTGGGGTGGAAGGCAAAAGCGTTTTGCTGAGTTTCGGCTTGCTCTCGGCCAACAAAGGCATCGAGAATGTCATCGCGGCCCTGCCCTCCATTTTGGCAAAATATCCGAACGTGGTGTATATCGTCGTTGGCGCAACCCATCCCCACGTCATACAGAACGAAGGCGAAACCTATCGGCTGTCCCTGCAATGGCTGGCTCACGAGAAGGGCGTGGAAGAAAATGTGATCTTTTATAACCGCTTTGTCAGTCCTGATGAACTCGTCCAGTTCATCAGCGCGGCGGATATATACATCACTCCGTATCTCGACCCGGCCCAGATCGCCTCCGGCACATTGGCTTATACATTGGGAGCGGGCAAAGCCGTCATTTCCACACCGTACTGGTATGCGGAGGAAATGCTGGCCGATGAGCGCGGGGCGCTGGTGCCATTTAGTGATCCGCAAGCACTGGCTGACCAGGTGATTGATTTACTGGGCAATGAGTCGAAACGTCATGCCATGCGAAAGCGCGCCTATCTTTTCGGTCGGGATATGATCTGGCCGCAGGTTGCCCACCGTTATATGAAGACATTTGAACGCGCCCGTGCTGAACGCCGTCACTTTGCGCAGGCCGACTTCGCGGTCAAACCATTGGATAAACGCGCTTGGGAATTGCCCCCACTCAAACTGGATCACTTGCGTCACCTCACGGATGATACCGGCATATTGCAACATGCCATTTTCACGATCCCCAATTACCGCGAAGGTTATACAACAGACGATAATGCCCGCGCCTTGATGGTCAGTGTGCTCCTGGAGGAATTGGGAAACAAGGAAGCCATTGAATTGGCTACGCGCTATCTCGCGTTCACCTGGTATGCCTTCAATTCTGAAACAAGACGCTTTCGCAACGTTATGGATTATCAGCGAAATTGGCTCGAAGAGAGCGGCTCGGAGGACAGCCATGGTCGCGCATTGTGGGCGCTGGGCGCTGTACTGGGCCGTTCGACCACGCCAACACTTCATAATATGGCCGCCCGGGTATTCCAACAGTCCCTGCTCGCCATGCTCGAAACCACCAGTCCACGCGCCTGGGCCTTCGCACTCATTGGCATCCACGAGTATTTGCAACGATTTTCCGGTGACCGGCGCGCCAGCCAGGTGCAAGAGGAATTAGCGGGTCGGTTGCTGGGACTGTATCAAAACAACCGCGCGAATGGATGGAACTGGTTCGAAAATAGGCTGACCTATTGCAACGCCGCGTTATCGCATGCCATGCTATTGAGCGGTGAGTCCATACCCAATACTACAATGACCGAGGTGGGCCTGGAGTCTTTGAGTTGGCTGGCAGACTTGCAGCGATCGGATACAGAAGGAAGGCATTTTGTCCCGATTGGTTCCAATGGCTTTTATCAACAAGGCGGCGAACGTGCCCGCTTCGATCAACAGCCTGTGGAGGCACAGGCGATGGTCTCTGCCTGCCTCGAAGCTCACCGTATCACCAGCGATAAAAAGTGGCATCAAGAAGTACGACGTGCCTTCGAGTGGTTTCTCGGCCGCAACGACTTGCACCTCCCGGTCTACGATCCGACGACGGGTGGTTGTCGTGACGGATTGCATCCTGATCGGCCGAACGAGAATCAAGGCGCAGAGTCCACGCTCGCCTTTCTCCAGTCCCTTTTGGAATTAAGATTAGCGGAAAATATTGGTCAACCTAATGAGCATGCTCACAATGAACAATCAACCATTGGAAATCTTTCGTCGTCACAAACACAACCCGATCCTGACAGCCGCAAACTGGCCGTATCAGGTCAATAGCGTATTTAATCCCGGCGCTACTTTACTGGCTGACGGTACCACTCTGCTATTATGCCGTGTCGAGGATCGACGCGGTCATTCCCATTTATGCGCGGCGCGCTCTGCGAATGGCATCGATAACTGGGAGATCGACTCTAAGCCTACTTTTATGGCCGATCCGGAACACCATCCAGACGAATTATGGGGCGTAGAAGATCCGCGCATTACCTATGTTCCTGAACTGGGCCAGTATGCTGTCGTTTATACCGCGTACGCAAGCGGAGGGCCGGGTGTGGCTCTGGCGTTCACAAAGGATTTCCACTCCTTCGAGCGCTACGGCGTGATCATGCAGCCGGAAGATAAAGATGCAGCGCTCCTGCCGCGCAGGATTGATGGTCGTTGGGCTTTGATCCATCGTCCCGTCGGTCCCATCAGCGCGCATATGTGGATATCCTACTCTGCGGACCTGCGGAATTGGGGCAGTCACAAAAAAATTCTCGACGCGCGGCTCGGCGGTTGGTGGGATGCGAATAAGATCGGTCTCTCCCCTCCTCCGATTGAGACTTCACAGGGCTGGCTGGTGATTTATCATGGCGTAAAGCAGAAATCGGCCGGCTATATTTACAGATTAGGACTCGCTCTATTTGATTTAGATGAACCGGAGCGTTGCTTGAAACGCGGCGACGAGTGGGTGTTTGGCCCTGAAGAATCATACGAGCAACATGGGGATGTGGACAAAGTTGTCTTCCCCTGTGGTTACACCCTTGCATCTGACGGTGACACGCTGCGGATCTATTATGGCGCTGCGGATACCAGTATTGCCATGGCTACAGCCAGTGTTCGTACTATGCTTCAATGGTTAAAAGAACAAGGTAATGAATGGGCGGGCGTCAGATTATTGAGAAGAAGGACTGATTGACTGAGAGAAGTAATGGAAGGCTAACCGGAATTTGCAAAGCACGGCGCGGATGCCAGTATCGCAATGGCCACAGGGAGTGTTCAGGTTATGCTAGAGTGGTTAAAGAAACAGGCCTAAAGAATGAACAAAAGATCGGATCGCGAGAAAATATATGATTGTGCCATATGCGTTGGCAAGCGCATTGAGAATCAATCAACATGATCATTCTCTTCATCGATCTTATGATTGATTTTGTGCACGAAATATCCGGTTGAGTAAAGTGGCTAGCATAGCTGACAAAACCTGGATGGAAAATTTCCGGTCAGCCAGCCGCATTTTCAGATGGATGCCTCAACAGACCACGTAACTCGGCCTCTACCTGCCCCAGCGGCACGGACAGTGAAAATCCCCACTCACTGAGCAGCGAATTCCAGGCCCGTTTCAGAATGTATTTATCATCGTCGTTTAGCGGCTTGCTCTGCTCGTAGGAGAAGAGGTCGCGGATCACCCGGCAGACAGCCTCTACCTTTCCATCTTCCAATTTCTTATGCAACTGTGTTTTCCGTTCGAGCCGGTCGTCCGACAGGGACTCACCCGGCCCGCTCAGGATAACGAACAGCTTTTTAAACTCATGCTGCGGGGTCGGGGAACGTAACCGGCTCATAACCTTACCATCTGCTGGAACGCAGACAGTAAGGTCCCGGATTTTCACTATATAGTAGAGCGTCTTCTGCCCTATTAAAGCCCGCTCCTCCAGACCAATGATCTCCCCAAGGCCATAGGTCCAGTGAACGACTGGCTCGCCCACACGGAAGTCCATCATCGCCTCCTATCTCGACATGCCGGAAAAAGAAACAAAAAGGCCAACCCTAAAAAAGGATTGGCAATCTCGAATCACTATCCTAGGATATATGCAACCATTATATCATCAATCCCGCAGGGTAGATCGATGATTGTTTCAAAGTTGGTAAAGATTAGGATATAAAAAGAAATCCGGGATGGTCATCCCGGAAATCTTAGAGAACTAAAAATCGATTTCCGAACACGTTTGGCGACATGCTTTTCCTGCCTCACTACAAGTGTTCCGGTTGAATTGTTGGATGCTGACCACATGTTCAACGGCGTAACCCAGATGGGGAATTACAATTCCACAAGGATCTGACCGGCGGTGTGCATTTGAGCGAAGTGGATTTCAAGCCGATGCAAAGCCGCAGGGTGGATGATCTTTTCTTTGCAGGTGAAGTGTTGGACATCGACGGCATTACAGGCGGGTTCAATTTTCAATCGTCCTGGACGACAGGTTGGTTGGCAGGAAATGCGCTCGCTGATTGAATTTCTCTATTGACCATCTGCCCATCCTCCCGTAAAATCCCACCTAAAGAAATTATATATAATTTGATATGGATACGCGAAATGGCTAAATACCGCATTATGTATTGGAAGCACATCCCTCAATCTTTCACCGTTGAGGGCGATAGACGCACAGTGAAGAAACAACTCTCACAGAAGATCCAAAACGCAATCGACTCCTTTGCAATGGCAGTTGGTGCAACCTCAACCACAGACTACGCCAAGGAATTCAAACGCGGCGATTGGATCGAACGCGATGGCCCACCCGAAGAGGTTGCTGAGGCCCTGCTCGCGGAACTCGAGACTGAGTTTGCGAAAATAGAGATTCCCCGCCGCGAGGCAAAAACCAATTAACCGCACCGTTCGTGCCGCGCAGCACGGTGGCAAGCCGGTCCACAGGATTGCCGTCTTGTACCGACGTGCCGTCGTACTTCGCGGCACGGACGGTGCTTCGCTTATGCGAGACGGCAAAGGGCACGACACTTGCGCCGCCCTCCCACGACGCTGCGCTAGGCCCACTCGCTGCGCTCGGGATGCTGCGCGAGGGACTTCGTGCGTTTGTTGCAGTGCAGGTGAGAAACACGAAGGATTAACAAAAAAATCAGTGTTGTCCGTGGAATCCGTGCCCAAAAAATCTATAATATGACAAAAAAACACAACATCATCCTGCAACCCTCCGGGCGGCGCGGACAAGTTGACGAGGGTCAGTCCGTTCGTTCAGCCGCGCGCGACCTGGGCGTGGAGATCGAGTCCATTTGCGCGGAGAATGCCACATGTGGGAAGTGCATGGTTTTAATTGAAGAAGGCCGCTTTGAGAAATACAACATCGACTCGAAGCGCGAGAACGTCTCACCTGTAACCAATGAAGAAGCCGCGTACTTCGCACGCAGGCCGGCTCTATTGAAGAGCAAGGGATGGGAAGTGGGCTATGTGCGCCTCTCTTGTCAATGCAAGGTACAAGGCGAAGTGCTTATCAATGTGCCTGAGGAGAGTCGCGGAAACAAACAGATCGTCCGCAAATCGGCCACGCAGCGCGCGATCGAGATCAAGCCGTCAGTTCGTAAATATCTCGTTACGATGAGTCCACCGAATTTGGAGCGACCGATCGCAGATTGGGAACGCCTCGCCAAGGGATTGGAAACCTCCATAGGACTCGTCCGACGCGGCGAAGAGAACCTCCCCCGCTGGTCAGACCTCACGGTTGATTACGCGTGTCTGCGGACGTTATCCGCCACCCTGCGCGAAGCAAAATGGAGCGTCACCGTTTCGGTCTGGCAGGATCAGGAAGTGATCAGCGTTCAACCCGGGTATCACGAAGAGAGTTATGGCGCGGCTGTGGATATTGGTTCAACCACGGTCGCCCTTTATCTATGTAATCTGCGCACAGGCGAAATGCTCGCGGCTGAGTCAGAAATGAATCCGCAGATCGTGTATGGTGAAGATGTGATGTCCCGTATTCAGTATGCCATCGAGTATAAAGACGGACTCGAAAAATTACACAAAGCGATCATCGCCACACTGAACAAATTGCTCAAGCAAGCCGCGAAGACCGCAAAGATCAAAACTGAAGAAATTTTGGAAATGGTCCTGGTGGGCAATTCCACCATGCATCACCTGTTATTGAATCTACATCCAAAAGACCTGGGACTTGCGCCCTTTGTGCCTACGATCCACAAGTCTGTGGATATCAAAGCGCGCGAACTGGGTTTGCAGATAAACCCGTCGGGCAATATTCACGTATTACCAACGATCGCGTCATTCGTTGGCGCAGATACCAGCGCGATGATCCTCGCAGAAGAACCGTACAACCAGGATGAGAACTGGTTATTGATAGACGTTGGCACAAACGCTGAACTCGTGCTTGGAAATCGCAAACGCCTGGTGTGCACCTCGACGCCCACAGGGCCCGCGCTCGAGGGCGCACACGTGGAATACGGAATGCGCGCCGCGCCCGGTGCGCTGGAACGCATCCATATCGATGAAAATACTCTTGAGCCGAAATACAAGGTCATCGGCGTCGATGGTTGGAATACAGATCATGCTGAATTCAAAGGCCAGGTCAAAGGGATCTGTGGATCCGCGATCATTGACGGGGTGGCAGAATTATTCCGAACCGGGATCGTGGATTCTCGGGGCAAGTTCAGGAAGGACCGGGAGTCGACATCGTCCCCGAAGGGGAACCGGATCAGGCAGGGTGAAAGCGGCTGGGAGTATGTCATTGCCTGGGCGGAGGAAACCTCCATCGGTCGCGACATCCCCATGACCCAGCAAGATGTGAGACAGATCCAATTGGCCAAGGCGGCTTTGTTCACTGCGGCGCGTACACTGCTGAAGCGCTTTGGCTTGCAATCTCCGGATAAGGTGATCCTGGCCGGCGGCTTTGGAAGTTTTATCGATAAAGAGAAAGCCATGTTGATCGGCCTGATCCCGGATTGCGAGCTGGATCATGTGTACGCCATCGGGAATGCCGCCGGCGACGGTGCGCGCATCGCCTTGTTGAATGTTGAAAAACGCAGGGAGATCGAAGCGGTGACGCGCAAAGTGGAACGCTTTGAACTGCCAACTGATCCTGAATTCCAGAATCAATTCATGCTCGCGACCAGCTTTCCGCACATGAGCGAGCCGTTCGAGCATATCGCGCATCTGATCCCGAATCGCGTGGCGGACCCGATGGCAAAGAACTTTATGAAATAGCCCTCACCCCCTACCCCTCTCCCACTTTGGGAGAGGAGAGTCAAGGAGAATAGATGAATAAATTTTTAGAGCGATTGAACAATGGGGAAATTCTTGTTGCGGATGGAGCAACCGGCTCCAATTTGCAAAAGATGGGACTTAGGGCCGGTCAGGCGCCAGAGGACTTAATCATTGATCATCCTGATCTTTTGCTCAAACTCGAAAGTTCGTTCGTTGAAGCCGGTTCGGATATTATTTTGACCTGCACCTTCGGCGGCACGCGCCTGCGCATGAAGGATTCGAAATATCAGGATCGCACGCCAGAAGTGAACATCCGCGCGGCGGAATTGGCGCACAAAGCCGCGGCCGCTTCGGGGCGGCCGGATGTGCTGGTGGCTGGATCCATGGGACCCCTGGGCTCTTTGATCAAACCGTACGGCCCGCTTGAAGCCGAACAAGTCCAGGCCACATTTGCCGAACAAGCCAAAGCGTTGGCCGAGGGCGGCGCGGATTTGCTTTTGATCGAAACCATGTTTTCCTTTGAAGAAACGACGGCTGCGTACGAAGGTGCACGTTCCACGACAGATTTGCCGATCGTCGTTTCATTCAGCTATGACCGCGGAACACGCTCGATGATGGGCGTGAAACCAAAGGATGTAATGAAGCGCTACACCGAAATGGGTGTGGATGTTGTCGGCGCGAATTGCGGGAACACACTTGAGAATATGGAAATCATCGTCAAAGAATACGCGGATACCGTGCCAAACTTCCCCATCTGGGCAAAACCAAACGCGGGCATCCCGCGCATGGATATTCAAACCGAACAAGCCATCTACGATATGGGACCGCAGGAGATGGCTACCTACGCGAAGAAATATGTGGCACTTGGCGCGAAGATCGTAGGCGGCTGTTGCGGGTCCACACCTGAGCATGTCGCAGCGATCGTGAAAGCAGTGAAGAATTAAACGATAAGGGAACGACACGTCGCGCTCTTATATCATTTTATGAATCAACGCGAATCCATCCTCTCCCTTCTGAATGGACAAAAATCGTCCTCGCCTGCGGCCTTCAGTGGGTTGATTCACATCACAGCGGAGGGACTGAAGCGCGAGGGATTGGTATTTCACGAGATCCATAAAGACGCGCAGAAAATGGCAAAGGCTGCCGCGAGTACTTTCCGTTTGACGGGCATGCCCTCCGCAACTCTGCCTTTGGATCTATGCCTGCCCGCTGAAGCATTGGGAGCAGAGTTGAATTATTACGAGGCTGGCGAGTACCAGTTTCCGCAGGTGGCCAAGGGATTGGTTAATTCTACAAAAGATATCATCATTGAGAACATTGAGATTCGAAAAAAGGGCAGGGTTTCGATCGCCTGCGAAGCCATCGCCCTGGTGAAAGATGACATTGGAAATGATATCGTGATTTCAGGAATGATCCCCGGACCATACACCTTGCTCTTATATCTTTGTGAAACGAAATCATTGTTCATTGAGATGAAGAAAGAATCGGCCATGGTGTCAGATGCGCTCCATCAGCTCTCTTCATTTCTCGCGCAAATTGGGAATGCGTATCACAACGCAGGCGCAGACCTCATTACCATTCACGAGATGGGCGGTTCGCCGGGGTTTATTGGTCCTGCAAAGTTCGAGCAATTCGTCTTGCCTGCCCTAAAAGAGTTACTTGCAATATTGCAGAAGCCGCGTGTGTTATCCGTTTGTGGGAATACGAATATGTCCATGCCATTATTAGATCAAGCCGGAGCAGATGCAATTTCAGTAGACCAGACAAATGATCTGCCCGCCTCGAGGGCCATGTTAAAGGATACAATGTTGCTTGGGAACCTTGATCCCGTGGCGACACTGTTCAGGGGAGATCAGGCCCGTGTACGCGAAGCAGTTCTCCGCGCGAAAGAAGCGGGCGTGGACGCAATCTGGCCGGGCTGTGATCTGGTTCCCAATACGCCGGTCAATAATATCCGGGCGATGATAAGGTAGTATGAAAATTGAGGGCGATCCCGCCGTTGAGTGCCCCCTCACTCAGCGGCGGGATCATTTAACGGGGAGATATTACTTAAAGCATAATACGCGGGATGCTTCACCCGATAAATTGCCTTGATATAGTAAAATCGTCTGATATTCGCGTTCCTCATGAAAAAGCCACAGCGCTCCATTTTCCAGTCGTTGAACATCCTGCCGGGTGAAGAGCGGGTTGTAGGATTTTTGCTGGGACTATCAAGCCTGGTGAGCCTGGCGCGGCTATTCAATACTACTGCCTCCAGCACCCTCTTTCTCCTAAAATTCAACGCATCCATTCTTCCCTACACTTACATATCGATGGCGGTCGTTGCACCGCTGATTGGTCTGCTTAACACGCGGCTCGAAAAACGCGTTTCTTTTGCGCGCCTGCATCTATATAACATCCTTGCTTATCTCCTCATCCTGGGCGCTTTGCGCCTTGGCATGTCTCTGACAGATGCGGGATGGCCGGCCTTTATTTACTTTATTTGGTCAGAGATCGGCTGGATATTATTGAACCTGATGTTGTGGGGGCTGGCTGGCCGTCTCCTGACGGTCCGTCAGGCAAAGCGGCTGTTCGGATTGATCGGTGCTGGCGGGGGGCTGGCTGCGATCAGTGCGGGATTCTTCGTTTCAGGCATCGTACGCGGGATCGGTGTACCAAATCTGCTGCTGCTTGTGATGATTGCCCTGGCTGGCGCAATCGGATTGCTCTTCTTAATCGGCCGCCTCTATTCGGGACAATTAGCGGATACCCCTACCCATGAAGATGCTGCCGCTCCGATCTCTGCCTGGCAAATCCCGCACAGATATATTAACCTGCTGATCCTGATGGCAATGGTGGCCGAAGCGACCTTCTACTTTGTGGACATCATTTTCTACAAGCAGGTACAGATCCAATTTTCTTCACCGGGAAAGCTGGCAAACTATCCTGTAGGGGAACTCAGACTGGAAGAGCATCTTATCAGTGTCCCAGAATCCTCAGAGGTTGAGCTGGCAGGCTTTCTGGGTAAGTACCTGGCGGTCATGAATTTGCTCGCCTTATTAAGCAACCTCTTCCTGGTCACACCTCTGATCAGTAAATTGGGTATGCGCCTCGGCCTCTTAATGATGCCGGCTCTGACAGGATTGGTGGCGCTGGTCTTTGGAATTGGTGGATTGATGCTGGCGCCAACACTGTTCCTGTTCAGAGCGGCAACTTTTAACAGTGTACTAGACTGGGTCCTGCGTGATACGGT
>CAZSVR010000023.1:0-51256 GCA_964610295.1 uncultured Anaerolineaceae bacterium | reverse complement strand
TATTAGGCACGCCGCCAGCGTTCATCCTGAGCCAGGATCAAACTCTCCGCAAAAAATTTTCACTCTTGCGAGTGCTGTTTACGGAATTTACTGGATTGACAAAAAATGTTGTTTCCTATCACTCTTCAGTTGTTAAGGTGCTTGCCATTTGAGCGGGCGGTATTCTACCCGCTTACAGTACCCGTCGTCAAGGACTTTACAGACGAAAATACCGATGCTTTCTTTCTGCATCGGCACCGTCAGACTGCAAAACTTGCTTGTCTTGTGTCTCTGACGTGGGACGGTTACTCAGTTGTCAATGGATCTGTCTGGAGGACGAGATCGGTTTAGAATGTACTGGCGATTGATGATTATATGCTTTTCACAAGGTTTGTCAATAGTTATCAGACATTTAAACCTTAAAATATCGCTCCGGTCCACACACCTTTTTGGACGATGGCACCGGATTTCGCCCTGAAATCGACGGAATACCCTTCGATCTTCATACTTGATGATGTGCTGAATGCTTTGCTCGCATCATAACACCGCATCTTACGGAGTGGTTTTATGATTACATTTCCTGTCTTCCGGATAATGCTCGCAATAACGTGTTCTGATCTGCATACTCAAGGTCGCCGCCTACGGGCAAACCCCGTGCGAGGCGGGTAATATGAACACCATACTGCTTCAACTGTGTTTGCAGATACATTGCCGTCGTGTCACCTTCCATGCTCGGATTGGTCGCAAGGATAATTTCTTTAATTCCCCCACCCGCAACCCGGGCAATAAGTTGCTTGATCTTGAGATCGTCCGGCCCAATGCCTTCGATGGGAGATAACACTCCCTGCAAAACGTGATACTTGCCTTGAAAGCCGCCCGTACGTTCAAGGGCGAGCACATCCAATGCCTCTTCGACAACGCAAATCAGTGTGCTGTCACGCTTCGAGGAATCACACACTTCACAGAGTACACGGCCGGCTTCAGTGATATTGAAACATTCCTGGCAAAAGGCAGTATTTGCCTTTAAGTTGGCTGATGCTGTCGACAAGTCCTGTGCGACTTCATCAGGCGCGTGCAATAAATAGAAGGCAAGCCGTGATGCGGACTTGGGCCCAATGCCTGGCAGACGTTCGAGGGCGGTGATCAGGGATTGGATGGATTCAGGAAGTAACATGCGTTATAACGTTGAAACGTTCAAACGTGTGAACGTTAGAATGGCAACCCGCCAGCCATCGGACCCATCAACTTCTGCTGAAGTTCGCGCGAATTGTCGAGCGCCATGTTGACTGCGGACAAAACCAGGTCCTGCAACATCTCGGCATCCGCGTCTTTGAGCAGGTCCGAGGAGATCTCAACGGACTTGCATTTCTGGTCGCCGGTCATGATGACTTTGATCGCGCCGCCACCTGCCGTCGCGATGACAGTCTCTTCGGCAAGTTTCGCCTGCGCTTCCTCCATCTTTTTTTGCATAAGTTGCAATTGCTGCATCATCCCAGCTTGCCCACCAGCGGCTGGGCCCTTGTTAAATCCTTTTGCCATAATAGATACCTCGTTATCCGAAAATCGATATTAGATATTCGATACTCAGTCATCGAATTTCGAGTATCGAATATCGGTCTTAATCCTGCACATCCACGATCTCGCCGCCGTGTTGGATGGCTGTGGCGACCATACCATCTTGCGATACATTCGGCGGGACCTTTCCTTTGGCATTCGTAACGACGCAGCGAACAGACACATCCACATTGAAATAATCTTTGATCAATTTTTGTATCGCTTCGATCTGGTCGGGCTTGTCGATCTTTGAAACAAGAACATCACTGGCCAATCCAAGCACGAGTGTCTTGCCCTGCACGTCTATCATCCTGACCGAATTCAACAACGCAGAGAGATTCGCCTGTGACTTCGGCAAAGACCCGGCCAGTTGTTTCCATACTTTAAGAATATCCCCCGCGCTGATAATGGACATTTCCCCCTTCGGGGACGATGCGACCGCGCTCGCTACACTCGCTCCGCTCATCGCCGAACCAGACTTGGATTCTGCTTTTTGAGGAGAAACAGGCTGAGGCTTCGCGCGTGGCACCCCTCCTTTCGTCCCCCCTAAATCCTGAATTGGGGGGGATAGAGGTGGGCCGTCCTCCAGCACTTCCGCGAGAGCAAGTTCAAGACTCAAAGAGGGTTGCCAACCTCCCCGCAGATCCGTTGCGGCGTGGTTGAAGATCTTCATGATGCGCAAAACATCAGAGGTGCTGAATGATTTCGCGTGCGAGTCCATTTGTTGTTTGACATCGCGCGTAGCTTCGACTTGATCCGCGTTGCTCATTTGAATAAGCATCAGGCCGCGCATGTATTCAACGATCTGGCGCGCAAGGGAGCGTGGGTCTGCACCGGAATCTAAGGCGCGGTGAATGGCCTCGAGGCCGCGCGCAGGCTCACGCTCCAGAACAGAAGCGACGATATCCAATACAGTTTGACTTGTGGCAGTTCCCAAAACAGTTTGTGCGAGAGCAAGCGTGATCTTCGTTCCAGTCGACGCAAGTTGGTCGAGCAGAGATTGCGCGTCGCGCATCCCACCCGCGGATTGACGCGCGATGAGCGTGAGGGCTTCGTCATCAGCAGTGATATTCTCAGCGGCGACGATATGTTTGAGGTTGGCGACAATCTCATCCACCGGCACGCGGCGAAACTCGTGTCGTTGACAGCGCGAAAGCACGGTCGCAGGAATTTTGTGAATTTCGGTCGTAGCCAGGATAAAGATGGCGTGAGGCGGCGGCTCTTCGAGCGTTTTGAGCAACGCGTTGAAGGCTGCAGTGGAAAGCATGTGCACTTCGTCAATAATATAGATCTTGTATTTGCCTTGTGTGGGTGTGAAGTTGATCTTGTCGCGCAGATCGCGAACATCCTCCACAGATGTGTTTGAAGCCGCGTCGATTTCGATCAGGTCGAGGAAGCGATTCTCGTTGACGGCTTTGCAATATTCGCAGGTGTTATCAGGTCGTTGCGCGGGGTCGTCGTTGAGACAGTTCACCGCTTTCGCAAGCAAACGCGCAACAGTGGTTTTGCCTGTGCCACGCGGGCCAGCGAATAAATAAGCATGACCGACACGGTCTGCTTTGATGGAATTGGTCAACGTCTGTACGACGTGATCTTGTCCAATGACAGTATCCCATTGACGGGGACGGTATTTACGGTAGAGAGCTTGAGTCATAATAAGTACCAGGTTTCAGGTTTCAGGTATCAGGTATCAGGTTTCAGGTGTCAGGTCGGTGGTTGAGTAGTTAGTGACAAGTAACGAGTTTTATTTTCCAGTCGGGTGTTGGTAAGCCTTCTCAAATATTGGAAGAAAATCTGCGACCTTCGTTTCTCCAAGCGTGATCTAGTATACCGCCTGATTCCATTCCTTTTGATGCTTTGTCGCTGGTATTGAGAATTTGTTGATTTCTTCTTCGGGAAGTTTAACGAAAAACGCGAAGGAATTTGAGCCAACCCAATGAGCGCCAAAAGCATTAAAGAAGCCAGCCTTAAAAGCACAATAACCCTTATTGAATTTTTGATCCAATTCCCAACATTTTTGGTTCACCATTTGTTCTACCTGACGAACATAATTCATAAACTCTTTCACACTCTGCCTGTTGTGATATTGCATGTAAAAATCTTCGTCATACACAGACAAGCCAGAGACGGGCCTGGACTTGGCTTTTGGTTCAGGCTCAAGTTTCGTAACCAATAGCAAAACATTCTCTAGGAACATTTTTCATCTCAATGATACAAACATTGCAATCGCTGTCTATGCCAATCATATCGGGAATACCTTTTTTACTGCCACCACGAACTTGCCGTTTGAGAAGAAAAATATCTTCCAACAACTCGGATGTTTTAAAAACTGTCCTTTCAAATTCTTCTTCGGCTTTGAAAGGAGTGGCGAGCAAACTTTTGGTACTTGATTTGGTTTTCCAAAACAGATTAGCCATTTAGACTCCGAATGCTTTCCCATCTTCTTCCAAAACGGTGATGTAACCTTGAATTGCTTCCTGAATATTAACATCTGCTTCTTCCCGCGTTTGTCCCTGACTGATACAGCCAGGCAAACCTGGAGATTCAGCCACCAAGTATCCATCTTCACCAGAGTAAATAATAACTTGTCGCATTGTTCACCTCTTTATGGGACGCGATACACTGCTCTCAAATTTCCCTGTGAATCAAATAGGCGTGCATTCTCGCCCGAACTCCACACGGCTTCACCGATTCCCCAGTACAGATCGATCACGGTGTCTGTCCCTGATACAGTATGGATTTGTACTGCTCCATTCGGGTAAAGCGTGAGTTTGGGGAATGTGAATGTGTTGCCATCTTCGTCTTTCAATTGCCAGCTTGCCAAGTCTAATTGACCTTCGCCTTCAAACTTGACGACCACGATCTCAGAGTCGGGAGTCCCGGCGCCAACAACACTGCTGATACTCACGGGAATGTCTGTTTGTAAATCTGTATTTGCGGGAGCAGAGTCTCCGCTTGAAGGCCCAGCCTGTTGGATAGGCGATTGACTCAGCGCACGATAATTACGGTCATACCAGAACAGGATGGTTCCCGTCACACACGCCGAGACAAAGGCATTCAACAACAGGTAATAGACCAGTTTGCGGCGATCCATGATGGTTCGTATGATAGCACAAAACGTTGCAACGCTTAAACGTTTTAACGTTTCAACGATAGGGCCACCCAATCACCCATTTGACGTTGATCCTTCATTCTTAGGCCCTTCGCCTGCGCGGCCTCAATAACAGACTCTGCCTGATGGATAAGGAGCCCACTCAAAATGATCTCGCCATTCGGCTCGACCAAATCTGCAAGCCCTACGGCAAAAAGACGGATGATTACGGGCGCGAGGATGTTCGCGACCACAAGTGGCGCTTGCTTGAATGAAAAATTGCCTTCAAGCACCTCTGTTACCGAGCCTTGACCCAGGATCAACTCCTCACCTATCCCATTTGTATCCGCGTTCGCGCGTGAGTTCTTCACGGATTCGATATCAATATCCACGCCCAATACCTTACTTGCTCCAAGCTTAAGCGCGGCAATCGAGAGAATTCCCGAACCACAGCCGATATCAATAACTCGATAATCGGTATTCGATATTCGGCTTCCCACTCCCGATTCTCGAATATCGATTATCGCCCTTTCCATCAACTCCAAACACAACTGCGTTGTTGGGTGAGTCCCTGTGCCAAATGCCATGCCCGGGTCAATCTTGATTGGAATGCGTTTTGGTTCAGGAGATTCCATCCATGCTGGCAGGATCAGGAGTCTCTGTCCGATGCGGATTGGCTTGTAGTGCCGTTTCCAGGCCTCCATCCAGTTTTGATCGGCGATCTGTTTGTAGACAGGAGTTGGCACCGGCTGGATCATCCCTAAATAGTAAAGTGACTCTTCAAGTTTTTGCCGCGTCTCCTCCAATTGATCGTTAACTTCCAGATACGCGCGGACGGTGATCGGGCCAGTTGCCGTGCCCTCATCTTCATCATCTGTGAACTTCACACCTTGCTCAGTCATGACACCATTAGGAGAAAAACGCGCAAGCACATCCGCAACTGATTCGGCGAGTTCACCATTTACGATGAGAGTAACCTCAAGCCAGTTCATTCAGGGTATTTGTAATTTGTCTTATTAATGTTTTTTCGGTGAACAACATTGACGGCAGGTCGTTTGGGGAAAAATATTTCATCTCGGAGATTTCAAGTGTAGGCTTGAACTTGCCGCTTACAATTTTACACAAATAGATCAGGCTGATGTGATGATCTTCCTGCGCGCTGACTGCAGTAAGCAACTTCATCACTTGTATTTGCATGCCAGTCTCTTCAAAAAACTCGCGTGCCACTGCATCTAGCGGTTGTTCGCGATGCTCCAAGCTGCCTGCGGGAATTCCCCATTCGAACTTTCGATAGGTATGTTTGAACAAAAGGATACGTCCCTGCCCGTCAAAGATCAGCGCGGCGACCGCCACGCGGAAATTCGCACGGACAATCTTGGAGCCTAGAATGTGAACCCAAAGAGGCAGGGCACGCCAGATTCGTAACAGAGCAGACATCATCATTGATTACACATCGTAGTCATCATGAAAAATAGTTGCGGGTCTCTGGATGAATCCATCAAGCACACACGGTCGCGATCATCGCGCCCCGAGGAACAGCCCACTTTCGATCATTCGATCTTTGGATCAGCAAAACCTTCTCCTGCTTTTGGTCAAAAACAAATGCAGAGCATCCGATGGCCAGCTGCCCATCTTTTCCAATTCTATGTCCAGAGATAACTTTAACCATGAGAAGCATTATAAAACAAAGCGAGCTGACGAATCGTCAACTCGCACATTTCTTCTTTCGTCAATCGTCCACGGTCAACGGCTTTAGCCGCCCAGCGCCTCATTCAACCAATCAAGAAAACCTTTTTCCTGCGGTTTGACGGTCGTCCCCAAACTTTCAGCGAGTTTCTCAAACAGCTCGCGCTGCTCTTTCGACAGCTTGGCAGGGATCGCCACATTCACGATCACCATTAGATTGCCACGATCTCTTCGTCGTACATATGGCACGCCCTTACCCTTGACGGTGAATACTTTGCCAGGCTGGGTCCCGGCAGGGATCTTCAACTTCTCATCACCATCCAGCGTGGGTACGTCCACTTCTGCACCCAGGACGGCCTGCGCCACATTGATATCAAGGTTTAGCAAAATGTCGTTTTCGCGCCGCTTAAAGAATTGATGCGGCTTTACATCCAACACCAAAAACAGACTTCCATTCGGTCCGCCGAAGACGCCGGGCCCACCCTCGCCTGCAAGACGGATCTGCGTACCATGATCCACACCCGCGGGGATCTGTACTTTCTTCATTACCTTTTTCCGTTCCAAGCCATTGCCGTGACAGGTCTTGCACGGCGACGAGATCACTTCTCCGCGACCACTGCAGGTGGGACAAGTAGCAGTTTGCACCATCTGACCAAGGAAGGTTTGACGCACCTGGCGCACTTCGCCCTGTCCATTACAAGTGGAACATTTGACCGGCGATGTGCCGGGTTCCGCTCCCGCACCGTTACAACGCGCACAAGTCTCTTCGCGCTCGAACTCGATCTCCTTATCGACGCCAAAAACCGCCTGCTCAAACTTGAGCGTGACAGCCATCTGCAGATCGCGCCCGCGCCGCGGAGATTTGCGCGAAACGCCACGACGACCTGTTGAAAAACCAAAGCCACCAAGAATTTCTTCGAACAGATCGCCGAAGTCCGCGGTGTAATCGTGGAATCCACCGCCCATGTTCCCGAGTCCCTCTCGGCCAAAGCGATCATACCGCGCGCGCTTATCCGCATCAGAAAGCACGCCGTACGCTTCATTGATCTCTTTGAATTTCTCCTCAGCGCCGTCTTCTTTGCTCACATCGGGATGATGCAGACGCGCAAGCTTGCGGAAGGCAGCTTTGATCTCATCATCGCTCGCGTTCCGTCCAAGGCCAAGGATTTCGTAAAAATCGCGGTTGTTCATGCGTTTTCAGGTTAGAACTTTGTCACGTCTGAACGTTTTAACGTTATTCTCTCACTTGCCCGTCGACAACATCAGGCCCCGCATCAGACTGACCTGATGACTGATCAGTCGGACCCGGATCGCCCCCACGTGCGGCCTGGCTCTGCTCATAAACACTTGCACCTATCTTTTGAATGGCCAAACCCAGAGCTTCGGTCGCAGATTTGATCTTATCAACATCTTCAGTTTGGGCAGCAGCTTTGACATCTGCAGTTTTCGCTTCTACATCCCTGCGTATCTCCGCCGGCACTTTTTCTCCAAATTCACGCAAGGCCTTATCCGCGGCATACGCGGTGTTATCCGCATTATTGCGCGCTTCGATCAGATCCTTGCGTTTACGGTCATCATCCGCGTGCGCTTCAGCATCCTTGCGCATCTGTTCCACTTCAGCGTCCGAAAGGCCCGAAGAAGCGGTGATGGTTATGTGTTGGGTGCGTCCGGTCGCCTTGTCCTTCGCGCTAACTTTCATAATGCCGTTCGCATCCACATCGAACGTCACTTCGATCTGCGGAATACCGCGCGGCGCGGGCGGAATTCCGTCCAAAATGAATTTACCGAGCGATTTATTATCGCTCGCCATCGGGCGTTCACCTTGCAAGACGTGAATTTCGACCTGGTTCTGATTATCAGATGCAGTCGAGAAAACCTGACTGCGGCGGGTTGGTATGGTTGTGTTGCGTTCAATTTGAGCTGTGGCAACCCCGCCCAAGGTTTCGATCGCGAGGGTGAGAGGAGCCACATCGAGCAGGAGGATATCCTTCACCTCCCCGCCCAACACGCCGGCCTGAATGGCCGCGCCGATCGCCACAACTTCATCGGGGTTCACCCCTTTATGTGGATCCTTTCCGAAGAAAGCACGCACGCGATCCTGGATGGCGGGCATGCGCGTCATGCCGCCTACCAACACAATTTCGTGGATGTCGCCCGCGTTCAAACTCGCATCGACCAAGGCCTGCTTGACAGGAGCGATCGTTCGGTCAACAAGATCGCCTGTGATCTGCTCGAGTTTGGCGCGCGTCAGGGTCATCACCAAATGTTTCGGGCCGCTTGCATCCGCTGTCAAATAGGGCAGGTTGATCTCGGTCTGCATGACGGTTGAAAGTTCGATCTTTGCTTTTTCAGAAGCCTCTTTCAATCGTTGTAGGGCCTGACGGTCATTGTTCAAGTCGATGCCGTTATCCTTCTTGAACTGTTCGATCAAATGATCCATGATGCGCAGGTCGAAATCATCGCCGCCAAGGAAAGTATCACCACTCGTGGCCCGCACTTGAAAAACACCATCCCCAACATCCAGTACAGAAACATCAAACGTTCCACCGCCTAAGTCATACACAACAATCACTTCGTTCTTCTTTTTATCAAGACCATATGCGAGGGAGGAAGCCGTCGGCTCATTGATAATACGGAGCACTTCGAGTCCGGCGATCTTGCCCGCGTCCTTTGTGGCGTTGCGCTGCGCATCATTGAAATACGCTGGGACGGTGATCACGGCCTGCGTAATGGGTTCACCCAGATAGGCTTCCGCATCTGTCTTGATTTTGGCGAGGATCATCGCAGAGATTTCAGGCGGCGAGTAATCCTTGTCATCCAGCTTGACACGCACATCGCCATTGGCCGCGCCAGTCACCGCGTAAGGTACGCGCTTCTTCGTATGCTCCACCTGAGGGTCGTCAGATTTGCGGCCCATGAATCGCTTCACTGAAAAAATCGTGTTCTGCGGATTCGTGATGGCCTGGTTGCGCGCCACGCGCCCCACCAAACGCTCATGATTTTTATTCACCGCCACTACTGAAGGGACAAGCCGCTCGCCCTCTGCCGACGGGATCACAACCGGCTCCCCGCCGCTCATCACCGCTGCGACGGAGTTGGTTGTGCCGAGGTCAATGCCAATAATCTTAGCCATTATTTCAGTTCTCCTGTGTCAAGTATCAAGTGCCAGGCCACGCTACAGGGTATTTGACACCTGGCACGTGACACATGCCACGTTTTTATTGCGCCACCCTCACCAGGGCAGGTCTGATCACACGCTCGCCTAACATATAACCATTCTGCACCACTTCGATCACATGCTCGCTTCCAACTTCTTCAGAAGGCTCATGTGAAATGGCTTCGTGAAAGTTCGGGTCGAAGGCTGCGCCTTTTGCATCGATGCGCTTCACGCCTTCGCTCTCGATCATATTCTGCAATTTCCGCGCGATGAGTTCAATGCCGTTCGCCCAGGCATCGTCCGCGCGGCGGTTTTGCAAGGCGCGTTCGAGGTCATCGAGCGCGGGCAAAACTTTTTTGATGATGTCGCCTTTCATGCTGGCGTACATCAACTCGTTGTCGCGCTCGATGCGCTTTTTATAATTTTGAAACTCCGCCTGGGACCTTGCCCAGCCATCTTTATATTCAGATACTTTGGCTTCGGCCTCGGCCAATTGACTCTGCAAAGCTTCCAGCGTGACCTGAGCCTGCTCGCCATTCTCAGGCAAAGTCTCGGCTGAGGCTTGAGTCTCATTAGGTTCCTCGGAATTCATATCTTTCTTTTTGCTCATATTCTTAACCATTCTTCTTGCAGAAGCATGCCCAACGGGCACACGAGCTCCTGCAGTGCACAAATTTTTTACTCACCGACAATGGTGTCGTTGACCATATCACTCAATAAGCCTGCAACATACCTTACGGTTGGAATCGTCCGTGCGTAGGACATTCTCATCGGTCCAAGTACACCCAACGTCCCGGTGGCCAGGCCGGGGACGCCGTAACGCGCGATCACCATGGAACATTGACGTAACTCATCCAATTCACCCACACCGCCGATCAGCACTTGCAAACCACCGATATTGCTGTTAGTCGTTGTACGCGCCAATAGATCCTGCAGTGTGGAGCGCTCTTCGAAGATTTTCAGGGCACGGCGCGCATCGTCTGACTCGGCGAATTCGGGTTCGGACAAAACGTTGGTCAACCCATCCGTATAAATTTCACCGGAGACACGGTTCAGCGCCCGGCGCATATCCTGCAAGATGAGCAACAGAATATCCTGATCGAGCGCGTCGGGGCAATTTGAAAGGGCCGCGATGGCGTCCACGGTAAGGCCGGCAAGGAGTCCGTTAAGATGCGAAGCGGTCTGGCTGAGTCGCTCCTGAGTGACAGGTTCTGCCAGGGTCAGGATTTGCTGTGAGACCTCGCCTCCCGCCATCACCAGGACCATCAAGATCTGTCGTCCCTGCGTGGAGATCAGTTCAACATGCCTGTATCGGACCTGCTCGACATGAGGTGCCGTGACAACGGAAACGCCCTGTGACTGATGCGCGAGGATGGAGGCCGCAAGGGTCATCCATTGCTCAACATCGGGGCGCGCCTGGTAGAACTGGTGCGAGATCGTATGCTGAACAGTTTCAGGCAGTTCGGCGTTATGCATCATCTGGCTGACAAAGTACCGATAGCCATCTTCTGATGGAATGCGTCCCGCCGAGGTGTGAGGCTGACGCAGATAACCCATCTCTGTCAGAGCGACCATCTCGTTGCGTATTGTCGCCGAAGAAAGGTCAAGGTGGTAATGCTCGGCCAGCCGCTTCGAGCCTACAGGCTGAGCGGATTCGATGTAATCACGTATAAGTAGAAGAAGCAGGCTCTTCTGGCGTTCGGTTAGATTGTTCATATTCATAATTTAGCACTCCCGAAGCGAGAGTGCTATTCAATCGAGAATAATGATAACAGTGCAAAAAAGGGAAGTCAATAAGAGAAGTATATGAAAACCTCCTTCACTTCAGAGGGAGGCTAATCTCTAAGGCACACTATTCGGAAGGGGCCGCCAGGAGGCGTCAAAATCATCGGAGGTGATATCTTCCGTAATCCGATCCTGATTGCCACCTGATGGAGTGGAGTAATAAACGTGGTAACCGCGATCTCCACCACTTTCGTATGCGAGCCAGATTCCATCCGGAGAATAATGGGCATCTTCAGCGGAAATTACACCCAGAAACATCCTGGTTGGTACATTATTATCGCTAAGTTTGAGTGAGTAAAGATTGGGGAAATTAAATTCAGGGATCTTTTGCTGGCTGAAAAGAAGGAAATCTCCATCCGGAGACCAGATCGGGTTGGAGTTGGATAACTCGTCACCACTGGCATACAATGGCTGTTCATTATCGCCCAAACTCGTCATTATCCACAATTCATAGGTAACCACGCGTTGATAAGTATAAACAATCCTTCTGCCATTTGCAGACCAGGAAGCCTGGCGTGTGGGCTCATCGGCGTCCGTTCGCACAAGCCGCAATACCCTGCCCGTTTCGAGATTGTATGAATAGAGCTGCATATATCCATCTCGCAGGGATGTGAAAACGATAAACTTCCCATCCGGCGACCATGCCGGCTCAAAATCTCCACCTGGGGTGGTTGGCAAAGGTTGTAACTCACTGCCATCCACATTGATGATATACAAATTGGCATCAGAATAAGTATCTTTTTTGATCTTGCACGGTGATATGAATACCAGTTTTATTCCGTCCGGTGACCAGGATGGCTGACATGCGCCTCCGGGCATATTTGTGATCGGAATAGCCTGGTCGCTCAACAAATTGCTAAGATAGATCTGCGGAAGCCCGGTTCGTGTGGACGCATACGCGATCTGCAAATAATCCGCGCCAATTGGTGTTGGAGCCAGCGCTTGAGTAAGCGCCAAAAACGCCGCCTGTGTGGCTTTGATGGAAAAATCAAAGTTCGCAGTCGATTCGATCAGGATTTCATTTGTATTCTTCGGAACCGGGGATGAAACAATTTCCGGGGTATTGATCGAGACAACATCCGATAAAAATGGAATATATGCTCTTGCGGATGAAGAGACCAATTGTGGGGCAAAGAAAACCAGTGCAAAAAAACCAAGCAGAAAAATAGCAAGCAGACTGCCGCCAACTGTACGGATCACATGCGTCGTTCTTTGGATCTGTTTCTTACGCGGAGAGACAAAAGCGAGTTGATCAAGCGGGGTCGAATGCACCAAAACAGAGGCCGTCTTTTCTGGATCACTTTTTCTTTCGGATTCGGGAGGCGGTGGAGGAACTGTATAGGTTCCGGGTAACTGCTGGGTCTTGGATTTGGTATTGAGCAGAGCAACCTTGAAAGCTGCGGCGGTCTGATACCGATCACTCGGATCAACTTCCATCGCTTTTTCGATCACCGCCGCCAGCCGGCGGGGTATATCCGGGTTACGCTTTCGTAAACGGGTCAGTTGGGCGTTGTCCATCGCGCGCGCCAGGCCATCTTCAGGGATCACACCCGTGAGCGCGGCATATAAGGTGGCACCCAGTGAATAAATATCCGTACGTGCGTCTGTTCGCGCAGTACCATATTGTTCAGGGGGGGAATACCCAGGTGTCATGGCACGCGCACCCGTGGTAGTGACCTGATTTCCTTGAATGACTTTGGCGAGTCCAAAATCTACGAGGAAAATATGACCGTCTGGTGAAATTTTTACATTGCCGGGTTTTATATCCCGATGAAGGATGCCCGGTTTGCGGGTATGCAAATACGCGAGCGCATCGCATATCGCCGCACCAATCTGGATCACTTCATCCTCGGGAAGCACACCCACACGCTCCATGCGCTCGCGCAGATCCTCACCATCGACGAAATCCATGATCAAATATTGACCCTCGCCTGCGATCACAAAATGGTCGGAGACACGGGGCAAATTAGGGTGACGCAGGTTTGCGAGGATCACCGCTTCAAGCCTGAATTGACGCGCATATTCATCAGTGGTGAAAAGATTTTCCTTAACCGCCACTTCCATGCCAAGGTTTTCATCCACAGCCCGATAAACGGATCCCATTCCACCCTGCCCGAGATTCTCGTGGATCCGATAACGTTTATGTACCAGTGTTTCGCGTTCGAGAATCATCCAATCCTTATCCAGAGAAAAAATCGTTTGTGCTCATAAAAAATAAGGCAACTCCTGAAAAGAGGGCGCCCACCAGGCAAGCGCAGCCATGCACGATTCTACCCTTAAGCACATTTCAATTCATTTCTATTCTATTTCAATTCAGTTGATTTTACGCTTTTATGATTGAAAGGCATCATTAAAGATAAGTCCGCCAAAACGCGAGGGACTATAATTTCATGCCCAGGTCCCGGCGGATCATAATGTCTGGGAAAACCGAATTAATCTGAAGATGGCCTCCAGGTAGGATCAAAATCCAGGCCTTCGTCGGCAGTCAGGCGGGTTCGGTTCGCGCCGGTCACTGTCATATAAAGGATATCCTTGTTCTCACCGGCTTCCTCACCTTCATATATAAGCCAGAAACCATCAGGTGAGTATTCAACGTCTTCGATGGTAGGGGCGCTGAATGTTAATCGAGTCCCCTGTTCATTTGAGCGATCGGTTGCTGAGACCCGCATCAAATACGGCAGGCAGAAAGTTTTGACACAACGTTGATTGAAGAGGATCAATTGACCATCATGCGACCAGGTCGGCAGGTAATCGCTGGATGAAGTACCACTTCGTACGATCTGCTTTTGATCGGATCCATCTGCGTTCATCAACCAGACCTGGTATACGCCAAGTCTTTTGACTGTATAAGCGATCTGCGAACCATCTGGTGACCAGGCAGGCTGGCGGGACTCAACACCGGGGGCGCCTTTTGTAATTTGAACCACCGTCTGGTCATTCAATTTGAAAATAAAGATCTCCATCTGCCCGGTCCGAAGCGAGGTAAAGGCAATCGAGTCGCCATCTGTTGACCAGGCCGGGTCAAAATCACCGCCGGGCACAGTAGAGAGCGGCGTCAGGTTGGTGCCATCAGGGTTAACGGTATACAAACTCCCTTCAAAGTATATTTCATCCATTCCTTGACAGGGAGACATAAAAACCAATCTCGCGCCGTCCGGCGACCAGGAGGGCTGACAAGCGCCTTGCGGCATATCGGTGATCTGAACAACGCTCTGGCTAGCCGGGTCTACCAGGTAAATCTGGGACAGACCGGTACGGCTGGATGCGTATGCGATCTGACCCTTCCCACCTCCCACTGGGGTAACCGATAATGTCGAGGGGCGTGTGGATGTGGGAGTATTCGTCTCCGGTGAGAGAGGGATAAAGACCCCGGTCGAGAGCGCCGCTGGAGTGATGGTTGGAATGTTTGTCGCGGTTGATGGAATCGGGGTTGATGTCAGGGTCAAGGTGGGTGTATTCGTTGGAAGTTGCGTGGGAGTAATTGACGGTGTAAATGTTTTGGGCGGTGCAAAAAAAGGAATGGCATTTCGTAGATTCGCCGGCAGAACTCCGGGAACAAAGAACGGGATTGCCACCAATAGCAAAGCCAGAAGAATAAAAACAAATCGAATCAGGGCAAAGCGGCGCCTGCGCTCACGCTCTTTTTGTTTCTTAAGCGGGGAGACAAAAGGTTGTTCCTCTGCGGATGAAGAGGGTGGAACCGGGCCCGTTGCCTGACGAGGCATTTTCTCAACTCTGGTAACACCTTCACTGGGATCGTCCAGCAGGTCAGAGTCCGGTGGCGGTGCCACCACATACGCGCCCGCAATTTGCTGGGTTTTGGATTTTGAGGTGAGCAGGACGTTCTTAAAATCTTCCGCGTTTTGATAACGATCACTGGGATCCACCGACATGGCCTTTTCAATTGCCGTGGCAATCCGACGCGATACTTTTGTATTGCGTTTGCGCAGGGGAGTGAGTTGCGCATTATCCATGGCACGCGCAAGACCATCTTCAGGGATCACACCACACAAGGAGGCATACAACGTCGCGCCGAGCGAATAAATGTCTGTACGTGGATCCGTGCGCGCCGTGCCATATTGTTCAGCCGGGGAATAGCCCGGTGTCATGGCGCGTGCACCAGTGGAGGTGGCCTGACCCGTGCCCTGAAAGACTTTTGCAAGGCCAAAGTCCACTAAAAAGATATGGCCCTCGGGCGTGATCTTCACATTTCCAGGTTTGATATCGCGATGCAAAATGGCAGGCTTGCGTGAATGCAAATACGCCAGGGCGTCACAAATTGAAGCCCCGACCTGCACTGCATCATCTTCCGTGATCGTGCCAACGCGTTCCATTCGCTGGCGCAGGTCTTCACCTTCAATATAATCCATGACAAGATATTGCCCCAGCTCACCCAGCACAAAATGGTCGTATACCCGGGGCAGGTTGGGATGACGCAAATTTGCAAGGATCACGGCTTCAAGGCGGAACTGACGCGCATATTCATCTGTGGTGAATAGATTTTCCTTCAAGGCCACAGTCGCGCCGAGATTTTCGTCGACCGCTTGATATACAGATCCCATGCCCCCCTGCCCAAGGATTTCGACCACACGATAACGATTATGAAGTAGCGTATTCTTTTCGAGAGTCATTCAATGAAACCTGAAAATGATTCGGTCAGGATTATATCAGATTGAACTTCTGGGATGTTCTGACAGAGCTAAGCGCATGAACACACATGGCGCGCCGCCAGCCAACCTTCAATCCCAAGTGTAGAGCGGGAAGAATGCTCCCAAGCCCGTCCAAAAGATGAGGACCCCGATGCATCCCGGACCCGTAGCCTGATCGCCTCCATTTTGCATCATCCACGCTGCGCCGACCGCAAACCCATTGAGAGTCACTGCTGCAGTCAACATTCCGGTCAGGTTTGCCGGAGCCGGTATTTCGGTCCCGCGGGAAGCGCATTCGAGAGCCATTGCTCGGGAGTTTGGAAGCCCCTTCTCAAAGAGGGTCTGCAGATAGTTCTCCAGTAGGGTTTTTTACTGCTTCAGAATTGACGAAGGGGCTTTCTTCGTTGTACACTCAAAGGATGACCAAGAACCGGGCCTATGAAGGCATTTTCAGAAATATAACCTCCTTTATTGAAAGAAATTCCCCGAACCAACCCTGGGATTGGCAAGCCGCTGCGTTGACCATTGCGCTCGTACAGATCTCATCGACGCGGCTCGCCATTTCGGAGTGGGTGCCTTCATTGTATATCACTGAAAGGGTCAGCCTGTGTGCGGTGATCCTGGGGCTGGCATTGGGATACAGTTCCTTTACGCTAAGGAATGTGGTCTGGGCTGTTATTGAGTATGGCTTATTGCTCATCCCAATGCAGTTATTGACCGCGATCGACCGTACGGAAAATAATTACGACGACCTTAGAAATTTATTTACCCGCCTCTTTGATTCCATCAGCCTGTTCTTTCATAATCAACCAGTGTACGATGCGATTTTTTTCCTCCTGCTCACTTCCATTGGTTTTTGGATCGTGGGCAGCTATGTTGGATACCGATTAACCAGACACCGTGATTTTTTAGATGCTGCACTCGCGCCTGGTTTGATCGTATTGCTCGTGCAGATCTATGATCCGTGGATGCCTGTGCGGGCGTGGGGGCTTGCAGTGTACATCTTCGTAGCACTTGCATTGCTGGGACGCCTGCAGTATCTGGAAAACAGGACCAATTGGAGGAGCGAACATGTATTCCTTTCGTCAGACACCGAATGGGAAATTTCACGCAGTGTCCTCTCTGCAGCTGCGATCACCGTATTTATGGCCTGGGCATTGCCCGGCGCGTTAACAAGTGTAAAGCCCGTCGCGAAGGCTTGGCAAAATTTTACCGATCCGATCCTTGAGCGGCTCTCGGATGCCGTCAGCGCCTTGGATTCACCTTACGGCAGTTCCTCAGGCAGTGATTTCTACGGTACAGATTTGAAACTTGGGACCTACGCTCCCGTCAGCGATACGCCCGTCTTTTATGTGAGGGTTGAAGAAACCGATATTCACATTCCAAGATATTACTGGCGTGGCCGGGTCTACGATCAATATGAAGATGGTCAATGGACGAATACAAATACCCTGCGCCAAAGTTTCAACCCTGAAAAGGATGAAGTTCGTTTAGCCGACTGGTCCAACCGCACGAAGGTGGATATAACCGTCACGATGAATTTCCCAAAACAGGAATTGCTTTATGCGCCTTCTGAAATGATCTGGGTGAACCGGGCAGGTAGAATGATCGTGAATGCACTTCCCGGGAACGCGCGCGAGGTCACTGCCTGGTTTACAGATCCGAGCCTGGCTGCAGGAGACAGTTACGAGGTGCGGGCGGTGATCGCAAACCCCACGATCCGGAATTTACGCGCCGCGGGAACAGAATATCCTGAGTGGGTCGCGGAAAGTTATTTACAAGTCCCGCGGGAAATTGAGCCACAATTCACAGAACTTGCCGAATGGATCACTGCTCCTTACAACAACCCTTACGATAAAGTACAGGCAGTCACTTCCTTTTTAAGGCATGAGCTCCAATACGAGGCGAAGATCAATGAATCGCCGCCAAAAGGACAGGATCCCTTGCTCTGGGTGTTGTTCGATCATAAGAAGGGCTTCTGTACGTACTACGCCAGCGCCGAGGTTCTTTTGCTTCGCACACTTGGCATCCCGGCGCGCATGGCAGTGGGTTTCGCTGAGGGGGAATACGACCGGGAGAGCGATCGTTATACGGTGGCGCGTTTCAATTCGCACGCCTGGCCAGAGGTGTACTTCCCCGGGATCGGCTGGGTGGAATTTGAACCTACTGCGAATCAAAACCCGCCTGACCGGCCGCAGGAGGAAATTGAAGGCAACTCTGGAAATCAAACGGATACAACTCAAAACGACTCGCTCGTGAATCTAAATGAAGGACTGCAAGACCCGCCAGGCTTTGAACCCACATTGAATGAAGGTGAAAACCTGCCTGTTACAAGTTCAACGAATCCATGGGCTCGTCTTTTAGCACCCACCTTGTTGCTTATATTAGCGGCTGCCGGGGTATTCCTTGTGAAATACTACTCCCTTACAGAGCGTTTGCCAGTATACTTGGTGGATAGATATACAAAAGGCGGAACTGATCCGCCGCGCTGGCTTTCAAACTGGGCAAAATGGTCCAAGCTTTTACCAATTGAAAGATCCTTCCATACCATCAACCTGAGCCTGCGCTGGCTTGGTCAAACGCAGCCTGCATTTATAACACCAGCTGAGCGCGCTCACATCCTCGCGATGTCGTTGCCTTCGGCGGGCGAAGCGATCAAAGACTTGGCGCGCGAACACCAGACCGCACTATTTACTTCCCGCCCGGCAAATCTTGCGCTTGCCCGCCGCGCCAGTCTGAAGATCGTATTTGAAACCTGGCGGATCAGAATATTCAGATACAGGGAATATCTAAAACAACGTTACAATTGAACTTGATCCCCTATGAATGAACAAACCCGTCCCACAACCGTGCACGACCAACTCCATACCCTTGGCCTGCAGGCGGGAAAGTTGCGTTCCGATCTGGAGGCGAGCAAGCTCAAACTCCCCAAAACAACCCTCGAAGACCTGGGTAATTTGGAATCCACACTGGCGCAGATCGGGGAAAAGATCGAAGCCTTTCAACGTGAGCACAATAATATGCTCGCGCTTGCCAATGTGGGACAGGTCATCAACTCCTCGCTCGAACTGGATGAGGTGCTCCGCATCGTGATGGACAACATCGTGCGCCTCACCAAGGCGGAACGCGGCTTTCTCATGTTGCGCGATGAAAAAGGTGAGATGGTCACCCGCATGGGGCGCAACTGGGAAAAAGAATCGATCAACCCTTCTGAATTGACCGTGAGCAAATCCGTGGTCGCGCGTGTGATCAGTACCGGCGAACCGATTGTCACAACCAATGCCCAGGAAGATCAAAGATTCGTGGGACAGGAAAGCATTGTAGCCTTCAACCTGCGTTCGATCTTATGTGTGCCACTCAAGGTAAAAAATGAACTGATTGGTGTGATCTATGCCGATAACCGCATCCGTACAGGCATCTTCGCCGAATCAGAACGCGACCTTTTGCTCGCGTTCGCCAACCAGGCTGCGGTCGCGATCGAAAATGCAAGGTTGTTCTCCTCCCTGAAACATACCCTCGAAGAAGTGACCGCGCTCAAGAACTTGATGGACAATGTATTTGCCTCCATCGCCAGCGGCGTGATCACAGCAGACGTTCAGAGTCAGGTGACTCTCGCCAACCGCGCCGCAGAAGACATCCTGGGCCATACCGCACCTGAGATCGTCGGTCAGCACCTCGACAAAGTGCTTGCCGCTATATTGAAGGAAATTAGTCCACACCTGACCGAAGTCCGCAAAACCGACAAAGCCATTGTTGACCTCGAGATCAGCCACAATCTGCCCGCGCGCGGCAACGTGAACTGGCGCTTGAACCTCTCCCCTCTCAAGGACGCGGGACAAAAGACCCAGGGTATTGCCATCGTTCTGGATGACCTGACCGAAAGAAAAAAACTGGAAGCGCAACGCAGACTCTTCGAACGTATGGTCGCCCCGGCCATCATCGAACAACTCGACCCGAACAGCCTGCAACTCGGCGGCAAACGTGTGGACATCACCGTGTTATTCGCAGACATTCGCGGCTTCACCACATACAGCGAAAAACTCCAACCGGAAAAATTGGTAAGCATCTTAAACCGGTATCTCGCCGCAATGGCGGAGGCTGTATTGGAACACGGCGGCACCATTGACAAGTTCATGGGCGACGCCATCATGGCATGGTTCAATGCCCCCGTCCTCCAGGCAGACCATACTCTGCGTGCAGTGAAAACCGCACTGGCCCTGCGCGCATCCGTTGAGAAACTATATAGGGAAATGCCAGCCGATGCCCACCTGGCATTTGGCGTGGGCATTCATTACGGTGATGCGGTGCTCGGTTTAATTGGGACCGAAAAAAGACTGGAATACACCGCGATCAGCGATAGCGTCAACACCACCAAACGCATTCAGGAAAATTCTGCGAAAAATCAGATCCTGATCAGCAAAGACGCGTACGAGCGCGTAAAGAAACAAGTCGAAGCCATACCTTATGCGGAAATGACCCTAAAAGGCAAGGCCCAACCCCTAGAAGTTTTTGAGGTCATTAAGTTGAAGTGATCGAAGATTTTTAATTACGATCCCTGTAAAAATGAAAACCAACGCGGTCTGCACTCATCCAAGCCGTTGGTTCTATTTTTTCGCTCAACCGGCAAATTGTTTACACTCCTGCTTGATCCCCCACTTCAGATACAAACCTTACCAATCCATCCAATCCTTTCGCGATCGGATCCGTATTGATAAATTCATGCAGCGTATGCGCGCCGCCGCCGGTGGTGATGCCCATCACGACAGCAGGAATGCCGCGGCTCAATGGAATGTTCGCGTCCGTGGAGCCTGAAGTCAGCACAGCTTCCAAACCTGCCTGGCGCGTACAAGCCAGGGCCAGTTGCACGAATGGATGCTCTGCGGAGATCTCCCCCGCCGGACGTTGTCCGATGACTTCTGCCACCACTTTTACTCCGTCACGATTTGCGGTGTGCAGGTATCCCTCAACCTGATCAGCGAGCTTCGCAAGAATCTCGGGACCTTCAGAACGCAGATCCAATTTACAGGTTGACTCAGATGCAAGCACGTTGATGCCCGTGCCTCCGCTGATCGTGCCAACATTCATTGTTGTGCGAGGCTCGCGCGGCAGATGAATGGAGGTTAATTGAGTCACCAGCGCTGCGATTTCGTGTACTGCCGAAGGTTGTCCATAGTCAGACCAGGAATGTCCACCCGTGGTCAACACTTGAATGCGATAGCGCTTCACCCCGATGGCGCGATGATAGATGTGCCCAAGCGCGAGTCCTTCCAGAACAAGATAACCAATCACCTCTTTATCGAAGCGTTCGAGCATGCCGCGCATGCCACGCAGATCACCGAGTCCCTCTTCACCCACATCTGCCACCAGCCACAGATCATGATCCAGTTCGATCTTTTTAGCATGTAAGGCCCAGAGGATGCCGAACAACGCAGCCACGCCGAGGGAGTTATCTCCAATGCCCGGCCCAATGACCTTCCCTGCCTCTTCCTTGATCTGTAAATTGACACTGTGTAGAAAGACGGTATCCAAATGTGAAGAGGCTATCAAGGGCGGCCTGTTCTGCCGGCAGTTAAACTGCCGGCAGAACAGGCCAAGCGCGCATAGACATTGCCCAATGCATCCATGGAAACATCTTTAAGATGTTCTTTCATGAAGAGCGCGTGCACAAATTCCCCTCGTGCTTCTTCATTAAAGGTGGGCGCAGGGATTTGCTGGATCTTAATTGCAAGGTCGAGCACGCGATCAGCGAGTTGGACCATGAATTAAGGATACATGACGTGAAAGTCAGCTAAACTTCACGCGCTAATTGTTGCAAGGAATGCAGGCGCGCTTCGGCCAGGCCGGGTAATACACTCAGCGCATAAAATGGACCGCTTCCCTCGATCTTCAATGAAGCAGAGACACCTCCATAGACTCCAGCCATTAATGGATCGTTCGTCTTCTGAAATCCCGCCAGGAAGCCGCCGCAAAACGCATCGCCCACGCCGGTGGGGTCTGCAAGCCGCGCAGGGTACGCCGGAATTTCGTAGCGATGATTCCCAACCGCGTCGTAGATCATCTGTCCACGACCGCCGCGTTTAATGACAATGATCTGCGGACCATAGCCACTGATCTCGCGCGCCATTTCCCACAGGTCGTTGGTTTCACCCCAAAAGAGCGCGCGGATTTCCTCCTCGGAGGGTTGAAAGACAGTCACACCCTGGAGCACGACCCGCAGGTCACGCCAAAAGGTTGGATTCATGTAATTCAATGCGGGGTCCAGGCTGACGGTCTGGTTTGAACCGCCTTTGAAGAGGTTGACCAATTGACTCTGGCTGGTAAAGTCGAGGGGACAGAGATGCACGTGAGAGACCTCCCGATATTCTTTTGGCACATCCAGTGCGGAAGGTGAAATCGAGTCCACCTCACGAGGGTCCTTGTTCGATTCATCTGCAGGTTGATAGCCCAGCAGGGATTTCGGGAAGGTCATTTCACGGCGTGCAAAATGCGAGACCACGCTTGAGTGACTGCGTTCATTTGTATCTGTGTATGCGATGAAAGCTCGAAGATCAATACTTTGCGGTTGAAGGCGAACACCGCGCACATCGAAACCGCGTTCTTCCAGCTCGTGAAGCCAGCGGCGCGGATAGTCCTCTCCGACGCGTGCGAGCAGACCTGCATTCGTATCCCAGACGGCCAGGCCGCCCGCGGCATAAAGTAAACCTCCGCCAGGCGAATCCATGACCGGCTGCCCAAGAGGAGGTAGGATATATTCCCGGTTTAATTTTCCTGCAATAATGAACGCGGGTTGCATGACTGTTTTCGTCACTCACCTCCCCATCAAGTATACGAGAAAACGGTAAACGATTCTAGCCTGTGAGGAAGGGTTTTGATGTATTTGTCGTGGCGTTATTCGAATCGACTGGCAAAAGGAATATGAATTTGCTCCCGGCGCCTTCAGTGCTTTCTGCCCAGATCCGCCCGCCATGCATATCGACCATTCCCTTTGCAACGGACAAGCCGAGTCCCATTCCACCGTGTTTACGCGTGAGATGTGATTCCACTTGATAAAAGCGGTCAAATATAAGCGCCTGGTCTTTGGCAGGAATACCCACACCCTCATCTTCCACGGTCACCTGAATGGAATCGTTCTGGCGTTCACCGTGAATTGTCACGTTTCCACCTTCGTTCGAAAAGGTGATGGCATTCTTGACCAGATTGCTCAGCACGATCGCGATCTTGGAAGCATCCGCGTCCATGAGCAGGTCCTCATTTTTTGGAAGATCCACCTTCAGTGTTAAGCTCTTTTGAGTGGCCATCTGGCGGAATGAAGAAACTACATCTTCAATGATACGCGCAATGGATGCTTTTCTCGGGCGCAAGCTTGCGCCGCCCGTCTGATAATTATCCACACTGGAAAGGCTTTCAACGATCTCTTTCAGACGCGAGGCGTTGCGAATGATCGCATCCACCTGTTCGTGAAATTCTTGATCCACCAGCTCGCGCAAAAAAGTGGAATGGCCAAGGATCAACCCAAGCGGAGTGCGGAGTTCATGCGATGTAATGGCGATAAATTCGTTTTTCAGACGGTCCAGTTCGAGCGCTTCTGCGCGTGAAGACTGGACGTTATTTTCCAACAGGTCGTTTTGAATGGCAGTGGAGGCAAGAGATGCGAGCGTCTCTAGGACAAGCACATCCTCCTCGGTATAATTCACCTCAGCGGATTTATTGAATACTTCGAACACACCCACAGGTTTGCTGTGCAGAATAAGAGGCACGCCCAACAGGGAGCGTGTGTGAAAACCTGTCAACTTATCGATTTTTGTATAATGACGTTCATCCTTCCTGGCGTCATCTATGATCGCAGGTTTAACGTTGGAGTAGATCCAGCCGGCTACACTTCCACTTAATGGAACGCGCTCGTTCACAAGCGCCTCGCGATGGAACCACGGCACGAATTTAAAATAAAACTCCTGGGTGGCCTCGTCATATTCCATAATCGACGCTGTTTCACTCTCGGTCAACTCGGAAGCGGCGGAAAGAATGGATTGCAGATACGTTTCCAACTCCACCGACGCGCTGAGGTTGCGCGTCACTTCAAAAAGACGTTCAAGGAGCTTCAGGTGATCGACAGTCATCATTGACCTACGGTAAGATTATACTTCACTGGTCTATCAGAAATCAAAGTTGATCGGAACATATCAGAGAATTGCAATTAACATCAAGGAGAAAATATCCATGGCAAACAAAAAAGTACGGGTCGCCATCATCGGCGTGGGGAATTGCGCTTCATCACTGGTACAGGGCATCCAGTTCTACAGGAAGGCAAAAGAGGATGAGACCATCCCCGGCATTATGCACGCGCGCATCGGCGAATATCACGTGCGCGACATCCAATTTACCATGGGGATAGACGTGAACGCCACAAAGGTTGGCAAGGACCTTAGCGAAGCCATCTTTTCCGAACCCAACAATACCTACAAGTTCGCAGAGGTGCCAAAACTCAATGTGCCGGTCGTCCGCGGCATGACGCATGACGGACTCGGCAAATATTTGAGCGAAATCATTGAAAAGGCCCCTGGCCCGACGGCGGATATCGTCAGACTACTGAAAGAAACAAAAACAGATGTAGTGATCAACTTCCTGCCGGTGGGTTCGGAGATGGCAACCAAATGGTACGTGGAGCAGGCTCTCGAAGCAGGTTGCGCGTTCGTGAACGCCATCCCAGTGTTCATTGCATCCTCTGAATATTGGGGGAAGCGCTTCACAGATGCAGGCTTGCCCATTCTGGGCGATGACATCAAGAGTCAACTCGGCGCCACGATCCTGCACCGCGTCATCGCAAGCCTGTTCGTGGATCGCGGTGTAAAAATCGATCGCACCTATCAACTCAACTTCGGTGGCAACACAGATTTCCTCAACATGCTCGAGCGGGAACGCCTCGAAAGTAAAAAGATCTCCAAGACTAATGCCGTCACCAGCATGATCCCTTACGAGATCGATCCAGGCAACGTACATGTCGGACCCAGCGATCACGTACCGTGGCTCACCGATCGCAAGTGGTGCTACATCCGCATGGAAGGCACTACTTTCGGCGAAGTGCCCCTTAACGTTGAAGTCAAACTTGAAGTGTGGGATAGCCCCAACTCGGCCGGAGTAATGATCGACGCGGTGCGTTGCGCCAAGATCGCGCTCGACCGTGAACTTGCAGGTCCGCTCGTCGGCCCATCATCCTATTTCTTCAAGGCGCCACCCAAACAATTCCGCGATGATATTTGCCGCGAAAAAGTTGAAGACTTTATCTCCGGCAAATCAGACGAATGACCAAAAGCTCGACGGCGGCTTAGCCCCCGTCGAGCTTTTGGTACAATCCCCGCATGATAAAAAGACGCTTCTTTCTTAACCCAATCGTGCTTGCCCTACTATTAGCAGGTTGCCAGCCCGCACCTGCCACTCAGGATATTAACCTTCAACTGACAGCCGCCTTTGAGACTGCCGTCGCGCAGATCAGCTTTCCAAGCGAAACACCTTCACCTACTGAAACGCCCATCCCCACTCCCACCATTCCACGCACGCCACCCGCGTTGCCCGCGACCTTTCAAATTGCATTGCTCAAACCAGCGGATCTGCCCCGCACATATATCGCAGATGCCTGCCAGTATTTGCAAAACAAATGGAATCCGAGCAATGCCGCACCTGGGACTGTTGTGATGCCAATCATGTTCCACGCCATTGACCAGAATGCGACAACATCACAACTATTAAAGATATCCGGAAAAGATTTTAGACAATTGATGAACGATTTACACGAACTCGGTTTTCAGGCAATCAACATGCAACAGATGTCTGATTTCATGTATGGCAATGCAAAGATCCCAATGCGGTCTGCCTTGATAATTGTGGATGACCGTGCTCATGCTGAAAAATTCAATACGCATTTCCGCCCCTATTATGAAAAATGGGGCTGGCCGGTTGTAAACGCATATATTGGAAAAGATACCGGCGATCCATTTGAAATGAATTTGTGGCTGGAAAATGCCCCTCTTTCTGCGGAAGGTTGGGTGGATTATCAGGCACATGGATACCTTCACAATATCAACATTACCGACTCATCGAGTGATGAATTCATCATGAGCGAAATGGGCGGCGCGATCGCCTCGCTGCAAAAATATATGAACAAAACGCCCATTGCGTACATCTGGCCTGGCGGCGGCTTCTCACGGCGCGCTGTTGAAATTGGAACACAATTAGGATATAAACTTGGCTTCACTGTTAACCCGCGCGGGCCGGTGATGTATAACTGGGTCCCACAAGCTGATACATTTAATCCATCTAATCCAATAGCCATTCCTGAAACACCGGCAAACAATCCGCTTATGACGCTTCCGCGATATACAGATATTAACGCCCGTGGGGAACTCGATACCGTCCGCCAGATCAGTGAACAGGCCTCTATATATGAAGAGCAGAATAAGGCCACTGAACTCGAATATTACGACATCGTCTGCGCGCCGGCCTATGGGCAGATCCCGGGGATTCCGTAAGTCGTAAAAAATTTACCATAACAACGAGGCAATATCATTCATTGAGGTTGCCTCGTTTTGGTCTCCAATAATATCGTTTACAATGTATCCCATGCAAAATCGAGAAACGAATAAGCGCCGCGTCGTATTTCAGATCGCTGTCGTCCTGGCGATCGTGTTCCTCCTGATCTCCTGTGAATCGTTTTCAACTCCATCCGTCCCGGTAACAGCGGAATCCATTAATACCGACTCAATTACAGATACCGCACTCATGGCGACAGTTGAACCCACACAAGCCGTGCCACGCACACCACCTGCACTACCTGCCCTCTATCAATCGGGCTACCTGAATCCGCTTGATATTCCTCGCACTTATCTCCAGGATACCTGTCAATATCTGCGCAGCCGCTGGAATCCCGCCAGCGCGCAACCCGGCACGGTTGTCATGATCATCATGATCCACGGCGTTTACAAGGGACCCGTGGAGGAATCGGGCGGCATTAACGTCGGCGATCTGGGCAGAATGATGGTACAACTTCATGACCAGGATTTCGTAGCTATAAATATGGAGCAATTCCATGCATTCATGGAGCGCAACCTAAAGATCCCGCCGCGTTCGGTCTTGATCATTCAGGATGACCGCCATCAGGCGGATAATTTTAATAAGCATTTTCGCGACTATTGGGAGGATTGGGGCTGGCCGATCGTAAACGGATGGCAAAGCCAGCCGGATACGCCCGAGTCTTTATGGCAGGAAAACATCGCCCTCGAAAATGAAGGCTGGGTGGATCATCAGTCTCAAGGTGTAATGATCGGAACCTTTATGACAGACGATTCATCCAAGGCAGTCATCACACGCGAGCTCGAGGGATCCTTGAATGCATTCGCAGAACGATTCGGAAAAACACCGCTGGCCTTCATCTGGCCGGGTGGCGGGTTTGGGCTGCGCCCGGTGCAAGCCGCGCGCCAGCTGGGTTACCAACTTGGTTTTACCTCCAACTCGCGCGGACCGGTCATGTATAACTGGGTTCCACTTGCAGATCAACCTGACCCCAAACGCCCGTCGTTCATTCCCGAAGCGGAAATCGGCGATCCACTCATGACGCTGCCGCGATACTGGCCTTACCAGGTAATCGATGCAATTGACCAGGTCCGCATTATGGGCAATGAAGCGGCCGCGTACGCTCAGGCAAACAAGGCGACAGAACTGGAATATTACGATATCGTCTGTGTACCAACCTACGGCCCGTTGCCGTCGCGCTAATAAGCCGTTATTAAAAGGAGGTCTCTCATGGCTGATTGTATCTTTTGCAAGATCATCGCAGGCGACATCTCAAGCACGAATGTGTATCGCGATGAGCAGGTCATTGCCCTTCGCGATATCAATCCTGCCGCGCCCATACACATTTTGATCATGCCCAAAAAACATATTGACTCGGTCAATGTGCTTATCAGTGACGACGAACAACTGATTGGGCATCTGTTTATCGTAGCAAAGCAACTTGCTGCACAGGAAGGCATTGCTGAGGATGGCTATCGCCTCATCGTTAATACTGGGCCACAAGCTGGCCAGACTGTCCTTCACATCCACCTGCATCTCCTGGGTGGTGCGCCGATGAGACACCCGATGGGTTAAAGTCCAAGCGATCAGCATACAAATAGCTGGTCGCTTTTTTATTGACGTGAATTAAATTATCGTCTATAAACTGGTGAGCCATTTTTATGAAAAGAGGAGCATCATGCCCGAACGAGATATTTACCTGCTTTCCCCGCGGGCGCTCAGCCCGGAAACCATCGCAGTTGCATTTGCAAAAACATCGCGCGCGCCCGAATCTTTTCGCGAGATCGCATCTGAATTAAGCGACGAAAAATCCGCGCAGTTTCACGAGAAATGGGTCGTTGGTTATGGACATGCCTCTGTTGCAGAACATGCAGTTCTGCATATCGCATTTGAGAATGTCTCGCGCATCGCGATCGAAAGCATCGAAGGAAATCGGCTGGCATCCTACACTGAAAAATCCACCCGTTATCAAAAATGGGGGCCCGCCGACTTTACCGTTCCACCTGAATTGGATGGACATCCGCTGCGCGATGAATTCATTCAAACCGTCCGCTTCCTTTTCGCGACTTATGCTGAGTCACTTGACCCGGTAAAGAATCTCATCTTGGGGCGTTCTCCGCGCCGCGAAAAGGAAAGTGACGAAGGCTATGATCGCCGCATCCGTTCACAATATGTGGACACCTGCCGTTTCATCCTGCCCGCCGCCGCAAATGCGAATGTAGGCATGACCGCGAACGCGCGCCTGCTTGAGCTTGGCATCCGCAAAATGCTCTCTCACCCACTCGCAGAGGTAAGACAGATCGGCGAGAAGGTAAAGGAAGTTGCGGGAGGCGAAACACCCACACTCGTGAAGTATGCGGATGCCGTCCCTTATCTTGTTGAAACAGCCAGGGATCTTTCCCTGACCCCAACCCCACTCCCAATGGGACATGTGCCCGACAGGGCAGAGGGGCGAAGGGTGAAGGAGGAATGGTGTAATTTAATCGACTATGACAAGGAAGGCGAAAGGAAAGTCCTTGCCGCGGCATTGTACCGATTTGGAGAAATGTCATTTACAGACGCCTTCGCGCATATCAAGTCATTAAAGAAAAAGGAACGCGCCGAGCTGGCTGAAATGTTACTCAAACGGTTAGACAAATTCGACGCACCCTTGCGCGAATTGGAATATTGCAATTACACCTTCGACCTTGTCATGGATCAGGGCGCGTATGCCGAGTTCAAACGTCACCGTATGATGAGCCAGACACCACAGAGACTGACGGCGCGGCTTGGGTACACGCTCCCGCGCTTGATCACGGAAGCAGGTTTCGGGTCGAAGTATGAAGCCGCGATGGAATCCGCAATAAAAATGTATGCGAAGGTACATGCGTTCAATCCGGATGTCGCGCAATATATCGTCCCCAATGGATTCAACCGCCGCGTCCTGGCACAATTTAATTTGCGTGAGGCTTTTGCATTTTGTCAATTACGAAGCGCGGCCAACGCGCATTTTTCCATTCGCAGGGTCGCGCAAAAGATGTATGCAGAAATGGCACGCGTCCATCCATTATTGACCAAATATATAAAACTGTACAAGGAGACCTGGCAAAGCGTGGAAGAAAATTATTTTACAAAGTTTTGATGAAAGAGCGCCAGAACTTGAACTGCTGGCGCAACCTTATTTAATCTTCCTCTTCTTCCTTTTCGACACCGAATATCTTATCCACGCGATCCATGATCTCCTGCGTGATCTTCGGCGCGAACTCGGCAGCCTTCATGTTTTCATTCACCTGCTCCACGCGGCTGGCGCCGGTGATGACCGTGCTTACAAATGGATTCTTCAAACACCACGCCAGCGCGAACTGTGAAAGCGAACTACCGAGTTCCATTGCAATGGGTTCCAACGCAGCGACTTTTGCAAGTTTTTCCTGGTCGGTCAAATGATCTTTGAGCCACTCATACCCCTTGAGCGCGCCGCGGCTGTCTTTTGGAATTCCTTTTTGGTATTTGCCCGAAAGCAAACCCGAAGCCAACGGGCTGTAAATGGTTGTCCCGTAGTTATATTCTTTATAGAAGCGTACGTAATCGCCCGACAGACGCTTGCGTTCGAACATGTTGAACTGCGGTTGTTCCACCACAGGCTTGTGCAGGTGATGACGTTCTGCGATCTCAATGGCTTGAACGATCTCAGAGGCCGCCCACTCAGATGTTCCCCAATACATGGCCTTGCCCCATTCAATAATATTGTGCATGGCCCAGACGGTCTCTTCAATCGGCGTAGTCTTATCGGGACGATGACAATAGATCAAGTCCACATAGTCGAGTTGCAACCTTTCGAGTGATGCATTGATCCCTTCGATCAGCCGCTTGCGGTTAAGCGTGTTATGTTCATTGACGCCCTCCTGCAAGCCCCAAAAGAATTTTGTTGAGATGAGATAGCTGCTGCGACGCCATTTCAACTTCTTAAGCGCCTCGCCCATCACCTCTTCCGATTTGCCGCTCGCATACACTTCGGCATTATCAAAGAAGTTCACCCCTGAGTCGTACGCCGCGGTCATCATATCCACTGCGGCCTTTACATCCGCCTGGTTATGGAACGTGACCCACGAGCCAAACGAGAGTTCACTTACCCGAATGCCGGTTTTCCCCAAGTGACGATATTCCATGTTCTCTCCGATGATCAAAGAATTTCCATCCATTATAATCTCTTCATGCGAAGGATCCTGTTTATTTGTATTCTGTTCCTCACAGCCTGCGCGTCTTCCTCCAATCATGCGGTACCGGCAGATCCACTTCTGGCCTATTACACCATCACGCCTGCAAGCACCAATACGCCCGATGTCTTTATCCCGGAAACACCCATTCCCACTGCCACCCCTTTTACTTACATGATCCAGCAGGGCGATACCCTCAGCGAACTTGCAGAAAAATTCAACCTGTCGCAGGATGACCTGCAGGCGCTGAATCCGGAGGTCGACCCGAAAAGCATGACCATCGGGATGACCATCCTGATCCCAGGCAGTCCATTAGCCGCCGCAGGCTCTTCCACTCCAACACCTGTGCCTGTTCCTGTTACCCAAACGGCTTGCCACGCGACAGCGGATAACGGCCTGTGGTGTTTCGCGCTCATACATAACAATACAAATGATATTCTGGAGAATGTCTCCGTACAGATCACATTGATAGGCCGGGGTGGCGCGCCCATCGCGAGTCAACTTGCAGGTTTGCCTCTTGATATTCTTCCTCCAAACATATCCTTGCCCGCTTATGTATATTTTCCGAACGTCCCTCCGGCTGCAAATCCACAAGTACAATTAATCAGCGCGCTTCAATTGAACACAGGCGAGGCGCGCTATCCTCCAGCGTTCCTGGATAACAGCCTCGCGCAAATAGATTCGGATGGTAAAACCGCGCGACTCAGTGGACAGATCTTCCTGCCAGCGGAATCAACAGCCGCGACGCAAGTTTGGGTCGCGGCTGTGGCCTATGATGAAAATGGTCAAGTGGTTGGGGTCAAACGCTGGGAGGGCGGAGCGATCCAGCCGGGGACAAGTAGCTCATTCAATTTTAGCATCGCGAGCGTCGGCTCCAGAATAGATTTGGTGGAGTTCGTAGTGGAAGCTAGACCATAGACGATGGACCGTCGACCATTTTTTACCATCCGCGGTCTCTCGTCTATTGTCCATTGTCTACGATCTACTTCCCTTCCAGCCACATATATCTTTGAATTGGCACCGCGATCGGCGTGAAGACATATCCTTTCACGTACGGTTTCACCAATTCATAAGAAAGCGAATGGGTTGTGAATAACACAGGCGCGTCGTTGACGATGATCTGCTCGGCTTGTTGATACATGGCAATGCGCTTGTTCACATCACGCTCAACACGGGCTTGTTCGAGCAGTGCGTCCAATTCGGGGTTTGAATAATGACCGCTGTTGACCGCTGAACCTGTATGGAAAAGTATGTCGGCAAAATTTTCGGGGTCGGGATAATCCGCGCACCAACCCCCACTGATCAATTGACCGTGATTGCCGGCATAGACTTGATCGTAATAATAATCATATTCAAGATTTTCAACTGTGATGGTCACGCCCAAATTCTGTTCCCACATCTCCGCCATCGCCGCAACATCCAGGCCGATCGAGGTGCCAATCCCCGCATCTGTATAAACAATGGGAGGCAGACTCCGCGATCCGCCATATTTGGATCGTTCAAGCAATTCGCGCGCTTGCACCGGATCATAAGGTAAACCTTCAAGCGCGTAATTAAAGCCCGGCAATCCGGGGGGATATGGACCCATGGCAGGCAAAGCCTGGCCGCGCAAAACCACATCAATATATCGTTGACGATCGAACGCCATTGAAAACGCCTTGCGGACATTGACATCCTCGAAGGGAGCTTGGGTGGTATCGAAGATGACATATCCCGTACAGAGGCTCACGCCTGTCTGGAAGTCATGGTGGAGCGGTTCGGCGGGATCAAGGAAACGATCCGCGTCGTAGATGCTCACGCCCGCGATATCAATGTCATTTGTCTCGTAGAGGCGTGTCTCGACACCCGCGTACAGTTTTATCAAAACATATGGGATGGATGGTGCACCGAGATAAAAATCAGCATTGGCTTCATACAGAATGTATTCATTCGACCGCCACTCCGTAAGGCGATAGGGCCCAGTTCCATTGGGAGAATATACCCATGCATCGCCGCCTTCCACATTATCTTTATCCACCACGAAGGCAGTAGGATAGGTGAGCTTCAAGAGAAAATATGGCTTGGGCGCGTCGATCGCGACTCGGAATGTGTGGTCGTCAAGGACCTGCAAGCCGCTGATCTGACCCGCTTGGCCCGCGAGCACTTCCTTCACACCGACGATATCGCCCAGATATGTAGCCACCGTATCAGATCCGATCTGCGGGCTGGCGGCGCGTTCCCATGAATAGGCCACATCCTGGGCAGTGACCGCGCGTCCGTTATGGAATTTGGCGTTCTCGCGAATATGGAAGGTGTAGACGGTGCCATCATCGCTTACTTCCCATGTTTCAGCCAGATCGGGAATGAGATTCAAATGCGGGTCGAAAGAGACCAGTCCGCTGAAAGCAAGTTTATCGCCTGAGCCGTGTGTGGTGGCCGGGTCATATTCGCGCAAGTTAGACGTCTCACCGCCGCTGTAGACCAATGCCTGGTCGAGAGGAATATCAATTTGATATTGCGAAGCAGGCGCTGCGCTCGCGCTGGTCAGAATGCATGGCAGGATCGCAATTGCCAGAAGCACTGCGCTGAGTTTTTTATTCTTGAACATGATTTCCTCCTTTTGCGTTGTCTCTGCGAACGATGAAGCCAAGCACGAAGACACCGAGGATAAGCAGCAGGAGTCCGCAAAAACAAAGCAGTGCGATCGTTAAGGAAAGCGGCGGACCGCCGGATGTTGAGGTTGGATCACCAAATGATGAAGTGGGAATCGCGTAAGGCGTGGGAGTCACTGCCCGCGGCGCGCCTGAAACGGGAACAAAGGTGGGGACAAATGTTGGGGTGGGTTGACTTGTAGCTTGAGCAGAGGCAATTTGCGGCGCAGCCCCGACCGATTCTCTCCATGCGGCTTCGAGTCCCTCGGTGTCAAATCCATAGATTTCAAGGAGGGCATCGTCAATGGGTTTGGCATCCCGCAATGCGATGAGTAATTGCGTCATCTTCTTCTGACCATAGGTAGCAATTAGAAATTTGACCACGCTGTAAGACTGGCTGTATGAAAGATTGGCTTTATCGGGAAGTTCGGAGAAACCGCCGTTCAAAGAACGCAAAGTGATGAGGCTATTGCCGCGAATGGCTTGTTCAAGCATGGATTGCATGCTTGAATCCAACTGGCCCTCACTAAACATGGCGAGGCCTTCTTCGATCCAGCCTGGCAACGTGCCGATGCAAGAAAATGCAAAGGCGCCAACCAGCACATGTGTGAGTTCGTGAATGACCGTGTTCTTGTCCCATTCATCATTGAAGTTGGAGAGGCCCATGATGACAATGTTGAAATCAGAGTATGCCTGCCCACCCGTCCAGGAAGGTTCATATAGCACGGCTTGCTGCATATCACTGTAATTTGAATAAATATAAATATCCACCGGGCCATCCGTGACAAGGCCAGCTTGTTCTTGATTACGGCGCAGCCCTTCAATGCCGGCTTCAAGCATAGCTTTCGCAAAAACTTGATCCTTTCCATAATAATGAAGACGTATATCGCCACTTGAAACGGTTTGCCAATTGTGAATGTCATCGAGCCAGGTAGCTGTTTGCTTTTCACTCACGAACTCCGCGCCCGATCCATCCTTATATCGCCAGCGCCACCAGATGCTCGCCCCGGGTGGAAGCGAGCCACTCTGGCGCATATCCCAAATCCATTCGACGTCGACGGAAGAGGCTGGTGCAAATTGAGGAAATGCCTTGGCGATTACCTCGCCACAGGTCTGTTGTTCGTTTCCATATTCCAAAACGACGGAAGTGATGTCCGTAGTGGATGAGAGTGTTGCAGAAAACGTAGCCGTTTCTGGAAATGAGAATATGACCCGGTCATTCCTTACATCTGCGCGCAGCGCGGCGTAGGCTGCCCGCGCTGGCATAATGAGGGGGATAAGCAGTATTAGAGATATGGCAGCTCTTGCCCGCATGATGATCTCCTTCTTAAACTTCGGCGCAACTATAACATCAAAACGAAATTCATCACTTGCAAATGGGACAAACTCTAGGGAGAGTTTGTGACATACACCCCAAAAAACTCAGGGTTATTTAATGTCATCAGGTAAAATGGACATAGTTTGTTACGTTTGGCATTGAACTTAGGACCTCGACGTTCGAAGTCTTCAACTAGAACTCTTTTGGAGGAACCATGAAATTCAATAAATTCATTCTCGGCGGTGGGCTCATCCTGGCGGCTGTCGTATATCTCATCGCTTCATCCACCCTGGCCAGCGCCGAACGTTTTATGACCATAGATGAAATGCAAGCTCAGCGTCCTGATATAGTTGGCACGTATCTGCGCCTGACCGGCGCGGTAGTTGGCGACACGATCCAATACGATCCGGAGACCCTTACCCTCACCTTTGAAGTGGCGCATGCACCTGCAGACTATGATGTCACCGAAGCGCAGGGGGGCTTGGCGGAAGTTTTGCACCAAGCCGTAATTGACCCCACCCGACAGCGCGTGAAAGTTGTTTATATAGGCGTAAAACCGGACTTGCTCCGTAATGAAGCGCAGGCCATCATGACCGGCAATCTCGGGGAGGACGGCATATTCTACGCAGATGAGTTATTGCTCAAATGCCCAACTCGTTATCAGGAGGCAGTCCCAGAACAGTCCGCAAGCAAATAAGGACGGCCTGACGGGGTTTTTTGCCCGTCAGGTTTTGATTCGCCCTCACCCTGTCCCTCGACCCTTGCGGGCACACGTCCCAGAGGGAGAGGGGAAAATAAAGGAAGATTTTATGTTCGCAGAATTTGGATACGGCATTTTATTCCTAAGTTTCATGGTCGCGATCTATAGCGTATGCGCGGCGATCAGCGGCGCGCGGAATAATTCTGCCGCTTTGGTGGAAAGTGCGCGCCGTGGCATGTTGCTGACTTTCCCGCTGATCACGATCTCGGCTTTGTCGTTGATCTATCTACTGGTCAACAATCACTTTGAAGTATCCTTTGTTTATGAAGTGACCAGCAAAAGCATGCCGACCTACCTTAAGGTCACTGCATGGTGGGGTGGGCAAGCCGGCTCGCTTGTATTCTGGTCGTTTTTAATGTCCGCGTTCGCTTGTGCAGTCACCCTCCGTAAATGGGATCGCGACAGCGAATTCCTCCCATGGGTGATCGTCGTGGCTTCCATCACACTGGCGTTCTTCCTCGGCCTCGTCGTATTTTACGAAAACCCATTCGCGCGCTTTTGGTTGATCGGAGGCAGCGTTGAACCTCACATGTTCGCGCCCGCCAACGCAGCTCTTTTCATCCCTAATGATGGCCGTGGATTAAATCCGCTGCTGCGTCACCCTGGCATGATCATTCATCCGCCGATGCTGTACCTTGGCTTTGTCTCTTTCGTGATCCCTTACGCGTTCGCGATGGCCGCGCTGATCACCGGCCGAACAGACGATCGCTGGATCCGCCTCACGCGCCGTTGGGCATTATGGGCATGGTTATTCCTCTCTTTTGGGCTCGTGCTTGGCAGTCGCTGGGCATATGATGTTCTAGGATGGGGTGGTTTCTGGGGCTGGGACCCCGTTGAGATCGCGGCCTTCATGCCTTGGCTGACTGGCACTGCATTCTTACATTCGGTGATGATCCAGGAAAAGCGCGGTCTGCTCAAACACTGGAATATGATCCTGATCATCCTGACCTATGCACTGGTCATCTTCGGCACCTTCCTTACGCGGTCGGGTGTATTGTCATCTGTGCATGCGTTCGCGCAAAGCGCGATTGGCCCAGTGTTTTTCGTGTTCATCGGGATCACTTTTATCACATCGATCGCTTTGGTGATCTGGCGCTGGCCCGAACTGCGTGGCGAAACAGAGATGAAGTCCATGCTCTCGCGCGAAGCCTTGTTCCTGTTCAACAACTTGATGTTCATAAGCATATTGGTTGTTTGTTTCTGGGGCGTGATCTTCCCGCTCATTTCGGAACTCTTCACGGGCCAAAAGGTGACTGTCGGCCCGCCATTCTATGAACGTGCCACCGCGCCGCTCTTCTCGACGTTACTCTTTCTGATGGGCATTGCACCTCTCTCTGCATGGGGGCGGTCCACATTACAGACTCTGGGTCGCGCCGTGTGGAAATCTGTTCTGGCGGCTCTTATCGTGACCTTGATCATGCTTGCTGCTTATACAAACAACATAGGCGCCTTGACAGGATTCTTCTTGATCGCCTTTGTATTGTTTGTCACCCTGCAGGAATTCTGGCGCGGCGCGCGTGCAAGACAAAAAGCACAAGCGGAGGATTTTTTCACCGGCCTAATACGCCTCATCCAGCGCGATCGCAGGCGTTATGGCGGCTATATCATCCATATGAGCATGGCATTGATGGCGATCGGAATCCTCGGCATTGAGATGTTCCAATCTGAAGCACAGGGTACGCTCTCTCAAGGCGAACAACTGGATATTTCAGGATACGCCGTCAAGTACCGCGAACTTGCCTCCTGGGATAACATCGGTGCAGGTGTGAACTACACGCGTGCAGTCGTGGATGTTTACGAGAACGGGATCTATCTTGGCCAACTCAACCCGCGTATGGACTACTACTTTGACTCACAACAAAATATGACTATCCCCGCCAACCGTTCCACGCTTAGGGACGATCTATACATTATTCTCGTGGATTGGCAATCCGCCACCAATAGTAGCGCGACGTTCAAGATATACGTCAACCCACTCGTCAACTGGCTGTGGATCGGGAGCCTGATCTTTTTAGTTGGCATCCTCATCGCCGCGTGGCCGGATAAAGACTCCGAGCGCGAACCCGTCCATGCCCCACGCAGCGCACGCCAAACCAGCGCAGCCGATTAATGCGGAAGATCGGATGAAAAAATATATAACCGGACTCATCCTCGCGCTTTTACTCGCCGGTCTGTTCGCTGGCATTGCATTTGCGCAAGACTCCACTCCCTCAGATGATGAAGTGAACGCCATCGCAAAACAATTGTATTGTCCGGTTTGCGAAAATATCCCATTGGATGTCTGTCCCACAGAAGCGTGCCGTCAATGGCGTGAATTGATCCGCCAACAACTGAGTGATGGCTGGACAGAAGACCAGATCAAGCAATATTTTGTCGAGAACTATGGCGATCGCGTGCTCGCTGAACCGCCGCGAAAGGGATTGAACTGGCTTGTGTACCTGATCCCACCGGTGATCATTCTCGCAGGTGCGATCATCCTCTTGCGCGCACTCAAACAGTGGACAACACCCAAGACGGCCTCGCCAAGTTCGGGCGACGAGCGAGGCGAGGCTTCAGCTCATAAAGATGAATATGTGGCGCGTTTCGAAGAAGAATTAAAGAAAAGAAAATAAACAACCCTCAGCCTGTGTCCCTCTCCCAAATTGGGAGAGGGACACAGGCTGAGGGTTTCTGGAGAACTTCATGATCGAATCAAACAACACAGCCACAAAACGCGGCGTACCCATCTGGGCACAAGTCGTCGTTTGGATCCTGCTTGTGGCATTGCTTGTGCTTGTGGGACTCACACTCAGCAAACGTCAGCAAGGGACGGTACAACCCGGAGACACGCTCCCTGATTTTGGCCTGCCTTTATACAGCGGATACGAATATCAAAACAAAAGCGAAGTCAGGCTTTCTGATTTTCAGGGCAAGGTCGTGGTGCTGAACTTTTGGGCTTCATGGTGCAAGCCATGCGAACAGGAGGCTGCCGAATTACAGGAAGCCTGGACCTATTACGAAGCGCGCGGTGACGTGGTTTTCCTCGGCGCAGATTATGTCGATACCGAACCCGAGGCGCGGGCATATTTGAAGAAGTTTGGGATCACCTTCTACAACGGTCCGGATATGGGCACCAAGATCTCACAGATGTTCCGCATGAGCGGCGTGCCCGAGACTTATTTCATCGACCGCGCAGGGGTGTTGAAATATGTGAAGATCGGCCCGTTTGCTTCGGCAGACGAGATTAAATCCATTGTTGACCTGATGTTGCAATAAGGGGATTCATTAATGGAAATCGGTGCAGTCTTCTTTATCCTTGCAGTACTTATCCTGGTTGGAATGTATTTATACGCGCCGTTCACTACAGGTGCGCGCCGTATACAACCCAGCGAATCACGGGCGGTCTCTGCCTTGAAAGCCGAACGCGACCGCCTGATCGATTCCCTGCAGGAGCTGGACTTTGACTATAAGCTCAACAAGATCCCTGCGGAGGATTATCCCGAGCAGCGCGCTGAGTTGTTGCAAAAAGGGGCGGATGTGCTGCGCAAACTCGATGAGATCGCATCCCTCACCCCCGCCCCTCTCCCAAATTGGGAGAGGGGCGGGGGCAGAGGGGAAACCGCCGAATCGCGCATCGAAAAAGCCGCTGCCGCAGGCCGCGCGGATTCCTCCGCCAAAGTTGTGCAACTCGCGGACGAGGAGATCGAATCCATGATCGCGGCCCGGCGCAGGGAACACAAAAGCAAGTCCGCAGGCTTCTGCCCGAAATGCGGCAAGCCTGTGCTCGTCTCGGATAAATTCTGCCCTTCGTGTGGCAAATCATTGGCATGACGGTTGAGGAAATCATGAACCTACGTCACGCAATTATTATAGGCATCAGTGTATTCCTGCTCTCAGCTTGTAACTTCACACTCGCGGCGGATGTCACTCCTCCTCCAGACTATGTGGCTCCCACACCCATGCCCACACTTGGGCCATTGTTCCCCGCGAGCGCGCCGGATATTAATAATGGCGCGGCCATCTATGTTGAGAAATGCGCGCCCTGTCACGGGGATACCGGGCTTGGCGACGGCGAACAAGGCCAGCAATTGCCGGTCACAGTCGCGGCGTTCGCATTACCTGAAACCGCACACAAAGCCTCACCTGCCAGTTGGTTCACGATGGTCTCACAAGGGAATTTAGATCGCTTCATGCCTCCTTTCACGAGTTTAGGCGAGCAGGAACGTTGGGATGTTGTCTCTTATGCGCTCACGCTCCACACTACGCCGGAGCAAATTGAAACCGGGAAAAATCTTTTTGAAAGCAGCTGCGCAGATTGCGCGGAAAAATTCAGCGACCAGAAAATGATGTCTGCGCTTTCCGATAATGAGCTCGTTCGTATGATCAGAAACGGCGAAGGCGACATCCCCGCTTTTGGAGGCAATTTTACAGATGACGAGGCCTTTGCTGTTGCGGCCTATCTACGGACTTTGACCTTTGCGCTTCCCGCGACACCGCTGCCTGCCTCTGTCACTGGAACGTTATCAACGTCCATCGAAGGCGCGGCCCAACCCGAGGTCACGCGTGAAGCGATGAATGTTGCTGGTCTTGGAAAGATAAGCGGCTCAATTGATAATCAAACCGGTGCGGCCTTAGCGTCCGATCTTAAAGTCACATTGCGCGGTTATGAACACGGTGCCGATACCAACGCAAGCCCGCAGGAGATCGCGACATTTGACATCACGGTTAACCCGGATGGCATGTATTATTTTGGGAATATTGAAATCCCCGAAAACCGAATCTTCAGGGCTGAGATAAATTTGGATGGCATCATCTATCAATCTGAATTTGTCGTGGTTGAAGCCGGCACCACCGAGCTGGTGCTCCCGCCCATCACCGTGTATGCAACCACTGATGATTATTCCGTGTTGCGCGTGGATGCATTGCAAATGTACTTCGACTTTGCCAACGAACAGAATGTACAGATCCTTGCAGTTTACTCGTTCACAAACACCAGTGACAAAACCGTAGTCGTGAAACTGAATGACGCGCAGGAGATCCCGTTCATCAAAATGCCGAACAACACGGCGGGCGTTGGATACGAAGCTTCACCAGATAGTGCTCCCTTTATTCAGTTCACAGGCGGCTTGGCCATGCGGCCCAGCGAAACGCCTTACGGATTGATCGCGTTCGCGACCCTGCCGAAAGCCAAGCGGATCGAAATTGAGCAGCCGGCCGTCCTGCCCATCGCGGAAGTGATGTTGCTGGTGCCCGAAGGCGTGACTGCCGAAGGCGAGACACTCGTCGATAACGGCCCACACGAATTCCAGGGCGGCAACTTTATCTTATACACCTCCGCTGGTTTAAAGGCTGATGAAAGTGTTTCCTTTACACTTTCCGGAGAACCGAAGAATACAGCAGTGGCTCCAAATATTATGCAGAATCAATCGTTATTAATCGGTGTCGGTGCGCTTGGCATGCTGCTCATCCTCGCGGGCGCATGGATGTACTGGCGCGACCGCAAACGCACCGAGGCAGAGGACCAGCAGGAAAGCGATCTTGAAGACCCTGAGTCCATCATGGATGCGATCATCGCTCTCGATGACCTGCACCGCGCGGGCAAACTATCTGACCAAGCCTACAAACAACGACGCGCGGAATTGAAGAATATCTTGATAAGGAAATCTTAACAAATCTGGGTTGTCACATCCCTCTGATTGTGTCATACTCACAGCCTTAAGCCCGACGGTTACAAATATGATCGAAGTCAAAAAACTCGTTAAACGTTTTGGATTAAAAACCATCCTGCGCGGCGTGGACTTTACCGTACAACCGGGCGAGTTCGTGGCATTGCTGGGCCCGAACGGTGCGGGTAAGACCACCTTCCTGCGCATCCTTGCATCGCTCTCACGCCCTTCCCTTGGGGAAGTAAATATCGCAGGTCATAAACTCCCCGGCGGAGCCGCGCAGGTCCGCTCGAAACTGGGCGTGGTCTCGCATCTTCCATTGTTATATCCAGATTTGACTGCGGAAGAGAACCTGCGATTCTATGCGCGCATGTATGGGGTCATTGACCAGGAAACGCGCATCACTGAAGTTTTGGAGATGGTGGGGCTCGAAAGACGGCGCAAGGATCTGGTCCACACTTTTTCGCGTGGCATGCAACAGCGGCTTGCGATTGGCCGCGCAGTGATCCATGATCCTGACGTAATGTTATTCGACGAACCTTATACTGGGCTGGATCAGGACGCGTCTGAAATGCTGGATGATGTGTTTCGTTCCGTGGCCGCGCAGGGGCGCACCGTGGTGATGACCTCTCACGACCTGGCCCGCGCCGAAGACCTTGCCATGCGCTTCGACATCCTTTCGCGCGGCGTGATCGCGGCTTCTGCCGCAAAAAAAGATTTGAAGAAAACGAACCTGCTTGCATTTTACAAACGGGCACTGGTGGATTGATCATGGCAGCCAAGACCGCAGACCACCGACCATCGACAGCGAAAAATCGTCCATCGTCCCTCGTCCTTCCTTCTTCAAAGCGATGATGGCCATCGTGCAAAAAGACCTTGCCGCCGAGTTCCGTTCGCGCGAACTGCTCTCCGCCATGTTGGTCTTTTCCCTGCTGGTTATCATCATCTTCAACTACGCACTGGAATTGGATATCAAGACGCGTCAGTCCGTCACCGCGGGCGTCTTATGGACTACTTTTGCCTTTGCAGGCACACTCGGACTCAATCGCTCAATGTCCGTTGAAAAAGACCGCGGCTGCATGGATGGTCTCCTGCTCGCGCCGGTGGACCGCGCCGCGATCTATTTTGGAAAAACCATCAGTAACCTCGCCTTCATGATGATCGTCGAAGCCATTATCCTGCCTGTGTACGGCGTGTTGTACAACATAAATCTCTTTCAAGCAGGTTTGCTCGGGGTGATATTGCTCGGTTCGATCGGCTACATTGCAGTCGGCACATTGCTGGCGACCATGTCGGTACAGACGCGCACCCGCGATGTGCTGCTTCCCATTCTCCTGTTTCCCGTTGCCATTCCGGTACTGCTGGCTTCCGTTAAAGCCAGTGCAGGCTTGCTCAACGGCGCGGATTTTTCAGAAATACTAGCTCCGCTCAATATCCTGATCGTGTACGACGTGATCTTCATCGCCGTCGCTTTCATGGTGTTTGATTTTGTGGTCGAGGAATAGCTTCATTAACTTGCTGTTCTCCACTCTCTAATCATCCGATCTTTTACAAGGAGTTTTCATGCAGTCCAAACCAATCTTGCTTACGATCCTGGATTTTGTCTCTGTGATCGTCCTTGGTACCGCAGCCTATCTCGCCCTCGTCTTTGCGCCAACTGAAGCTGTGATGGGAGATGTGCAACGCGTCTTTTACTTCCATGTCGGCACGGCCTGGGTCGGATTGATCGGCTTTGTGATCGCCGCGCTTTCAGGCATTGTCTATCTCATCACCAAGGATATGAAATGGGATCGCTTTGAGGTCGCAGCTGTTGAAGTCAGCACTATGTTCTTTTTCATCACGATCGTGCTCGGCTCCATCTGGGCGCGCCCGGCCTGGAACACCTGGTGGACGTGGGACCTGCGACTCACAACCGCGGCCATTACCGAACTCATCTTTATTGCCTACTTCATGCTCCGCCAGGGTATTGAAGACTCGGAAAAGCGCGCAAGCTTCAGTGCAATCTATACTCTGCTTGGTGGCATTAGTGCACCGATCACCTTCATGGTCATCCGCCTCTTCCGCTCCATTCATCCCGTTGTGATCGGCAACCAGAGTGCTGCAGCGCAGGGAGGTTTTGATATGACAGCGGATATGCTCACGGCTTTCTTCTTCGCCCTTTTTGCCTTCACCGTCATCTTTATTGATCTCATGTGGCACCGTCTGCGGCTTGGAGTCTTCCAGGAAAAAGTCGAGCAACTGAAACTTAAAGTATCCATCTAGGAGAACCCAATGTTCCTTGAATCCACCCCCAACACCTCAGGCTATATGATCGCAGGCTATGTCGTCGTATTTACAGTCCTGGGCATCTATCTCTTCAGCATGTACATTCGCAACCGCAACCTCAAGCAGGACCTCGAAATCCTCGAAGCCATGCAAGTTAAACAACCAAGATCAACCAAGGTAGGAACGAAACCAAAACCGAAAAAGAAATGACCCAAACAAAAGAGAGTCCGTTTATAATGCAAGCGGACTCTTTTGATTCCCATGAAAAATCGTTGGATGGGTGGACTTATTTCGATCATCATGGCCCTGACGGGCATGGCATTCACGCGGGACTTCGCACCTGTTCCTGCTCCCAACCCCCCGCCCGGCCCGGACCGTTACACCGTCATCGCTGTTGAATACCAGGTCTTCGAGTGGTACATGGTCACATGGAAGGGGCAAAATATCGACTGTTCCGTTATCGCAGATCATGAGGGGCTGCCGCTTGCGGAGGAAGTGTACCGAGATTGCGGCGAAGCCGTTTATGATAAGTGGACCACCCAAAAACCGTGCATCTCAAATAAACAAAACAAATGTGACGGCTATTACACCTACCTGGTGGATAGCTGGTCCGTGGAAAAAGAGATCTCCATGCAACTTGCAGCCGCGCAGGCATGGATCTCACTTGAAGATTGCGAACCAGTCTTAAGCACCTCTACGAACATCTGCGAGTCTGTGCCGACGCTGGTCATCACTGGGCAGGAACCTTTGCCAAATGAAACCATCACCCGCGTCGAAGGGACCTATGACGGCAAACCTTTCGACTGCGATGAAACAAACACCTGCAAATTTCATATTGAAGAAACAGATCAAGACGGCGTGACGGTGGAATTCTGGTCCTATTCATCGTACGGGGATAGCAGTCTCATTTACAGCGCGCAAGTGCGCGTCCAGCAAGCAGATGAAGGCGACCCTGATCAACTGTACTGGTATGTGGATGTGCTCTCCTCGCAATGGCAGGGCCAGGCTGTTGCCACCTGCTCAGATTCCTGGGGTGTATTTCCTCCAGTTGGCGGCCCACCCGAATGGCTTACCACGCCCAAGCAAAGTGAAGAGCTATCCAGCGATATTCCCTACACCTATTTGGCGGCAAACTTAATTCTGCAAGGGGCTGTTGATGCGAGTGCTTGTTCCGATGGTGGGTTGGCCACAGATGGCAGCGTGAATCAATGTGGCTTGGAAAAAGCGCGCGAGGCTGTCTACGCATGGCAGGATCGTTTCGATGAATTAATTCTCAGCACCGCTGAGGAGACTCGCGTGCCTGCACGCTTGTTGAAAAATCTCTTCGCACGTGAAAGCCAGTTCTGGCCGGGCATTTATCAGGCCGCGGGAGACGTGGGCCTGGGTCAACTGACCGAGAACGGCGCGGATACCACTCTCTTTTGGAACCGGTCATTCTACAACCAATTTTGCCCGATCGTTTTGCCTCAAGCCTCCTGCGGGGATGGATATATGCACCTGAAAGATGAAGAGCAGGCTGAATTGCGTCGCGCCCTGGTGGGAAGCGTCAATGCGACCTGCGAAGACTGTCCGCTCGGGCTGGATCTCACGCAGGCAGATTTTTCAGTCGGCGTCTTCGCGCATACCATGATCGCCAACTGCGAACAGGCCGGCCAGGTCGTTCGTAATTACTCAGGTGAGTCCCCCGGCGATGTGGCGTCCTATGAAGATTTGTGGAAATTCACATTGGTTAACTACAACGCGGGCGGGGGGTGTTTGGCAGAGGCACTTTCCAACACTCTCGATGATAACCTTGAATTGACCTGGGTGAACGTATCACCCTTCCTCACCGGCGCCTGTTCCAGCGCGGTGGATTATGTAAATGATATAAGCAAGTAGACAAGATAACCGTATCAGTTTACCGCACCATAAACTTGCGCTAAACTCAAAAAAATATTTTCAAAGTTGGAGGGCACATGCTCACGCTTGTCGAAAAGATCCTCTTCGCAGTTGCAACAGTTGCATCGCTCTATTTCACCTGGCAGGGCGTGCAACGCATCATCAAAAATATCGGAAGTGGTCACGGCAAGGTTGACTGGTCACTGGCTTATAAGCGGATTGGGGAACTGATCGCCAAGGTTGGTTTCTTCCAGCCCGTTTTTCGATTCAGGCTCGGGCCCAGCATTTTGCACGCATTGATCGGTTGGGGATTTTTCGTATATTTGCTCATCAATCTTACAGACCTGATCTACGCGTACACAGGATTCAAACTGCTCTATAACACCGGCATCTTCGGGGATATATACAGGTTAATGGCGGAAATTGCCGGCGTCGGGATACTGATTGGCATGGCAAGCCTGGCGATCCGCCGCTACGTTTTTAAGCCTGCCAGCCTCGCTATACGTGAGACGACTCTTCTGCATCCGAAAGCACGCGCAGGAATTCTGCGGGATTCAGCGATTGTTACCGCGACCTTCTTTACCCATAACCTAATGAGACTGGTCGGTGAATCCTTTTACGTTGCAGCTGAGGGACATTCCGACAGCTGGCAACCGATCATTTCAAGCATGGCAGGCTTATGGTCTGGGATGGATGCGAACACGCTGCTCATTGGAGAGCGTGCTGCATTCTGGCTATCGATCGGCGCGGTGGTCGCATTCCTCCCTTATTTCCCACACAGCAAACACATTCACTTATTCTTCGCGCCGCTTAATTTTGCATTGAAGCCTGAACGAAAATCCTTCGGTCAATTAAGTTATATCAATCTCGAGGATCAATCCATTGAACAATTCGGCGCGGCAAAGCTGAAGGACCTCGGCTGGGAGCAGATCATGGACAGCTACGCCTGCATCCAATGTTTCCGCTGCCAGGAAGTGTGCCCCGCATATAACACCGGAAAAGTATTGTCGCCCGCCGCGTTGGAAATTAATAAACGCTATCACTTGAACGATGGGGACGCATTGGATCTGCCCATGCTCAATATGATATCCGCAGAGGCCGTCTGGGCATGTACCTCCTGTGGCGCTTGCGTGGACATTTGCCCGGTGGGCAACGAACCGATGCGCGACATTCTCGATATTCGCAGAAATCTTTCGATGATGGAAAGCTCGTTCCCCAAACAATTGGAGACCGCCTTCAAGGGCATGGAGCGCAACCTGAATCCGTGGAATGTTTCGCAGGTGGACAGAATGAAGTGGGCGGACGGCATGTCCGTCCCAACCATCGAACAAAATGCCGAGCCTGAAATTCTATGGTGGGTCGGATGCGCGCCCGCCACGGATGCACGCTCACAGAAGACCGCGCAAGCCTTTGCGAAGATATTGAACGCGGCGGGGGTCAATTACGCTGTGCTTGGGCAGAACGAGGCCTGCACAGGAGATTCAGCGCGCCGTGCAGGACGCGAAGATATTTTCTTTGAGTTGGCAACTCAGAATGTTGAAATATTGAATGAAGTCAAACCAAAGCGAATCGTCACGACCTGCCCGCATTGTTTGCATACGATCAAGAATGAGTACCCCGCCTTCGGTGGGAATTATGAAGTGATGCATCACACGCAGTTGATCAACGAGCTGGTCGGCGCGGGAAAGATCTCCATGAATTTGGAAGGCGACAATATGAAGGTCACCTTCCATGACCCGTGTTATTTGGGACGACATAATGGCGTGATCGACGCGCCGCGTGATGCATTGAAAGACGCGGGCGTAACGACGGTAGAAATGCCGCGCCACGGAGTCAAGTCCTTTTGCTGTGGCGCAGGCGGCGCGCAAATGTGGAAGGAAGAGGAAAATGGCACAGCCCGCGTAAACAGCACACGCTTTGCGGAGGCAAAATCCACAGGCGCGGACACGGTCGCGGTGGGCTGTCCATTTTGCATGGCGATGATGAGCGCTGCGTCCAAAGCAGATGGCGGAACGATACAGGTCAGGGATGTCGCGGAGATCGTGGCAGAGAGAATGAAATAATTGTAATGGCAATCTTTTCTTTTTATATACCTTGGAATTGAAACGGCGATGCCCACTTACACTAACACAAGGAAGTATCTGCTGGTTGAACTGAATGAACAATACTCATTGGATTTAGTTACGAGAACGATCCATGAAATTGCTGAAGGATGTCAGGAAGAACACCTGAATAAAGTCCTTGTCGATCTGACTGCCATGCAGGGCAGCCCAAGCATCATCGACCGATATGAAACCGGTGTGAAAATTTCCGAAATATGGGGGAGTAAAATCAAAGCCGCTACAGTTGCAAAAATGAGCATCATCAATTTTATGGCGGAGACAGTGGCGGTCAATCGCGGCGCAAAGTTTAAGGTGTTTACGGAGATTAACCCCGCGCTGGAATGGCTTGAGGTTGGAGAGGAATAAAATAAAGAAGACCAGTTGAACTGGTCTTCTTTATTATTTAATCTAGGATTATCTTATTAACGATGGCATTTTAACATCGGGGTTACGTTGGCGAGCCGGGGTTATCGCACGTTGTGTAAGCGGAAGGACTTCCCTACCAAGCAAGGTCATATATTCAATGACCAAACCCTGCACAATCACCATGCCATCGCCTTGAAATCGAGTGACTGTCCCATCATCTTCCACATGCAACCCGTAAACGCGACGCGCCAGCCTTAAGGCCGGTTCGCCCATAAGTTTTATGAATCGCTGAACGATTGCGGTCAGGACTTCGATGTAAACATCAATTTGCCGGTCGTTTTCCATGTTACGACTCGATTGCTTTCCTCATCTGGAAGAAACCAATAAAGATTAATACAAATCCCGCAACATTCAAGCCCCGGTGCAATAACGGCCGGGTGGTCGCATCAATTGCAGAGACAAAATCTTTAAGCAATGTGTCGGTTAAGTGCGTCAAGCCCAGGATAAATACACCAATCATGATTAGCCGCAAGCCTACAGCCAGTTGACCACCGATCCGAGGCCGAAAATACAGTGCCAAAAATGCACTAATTACGAGCAATATATCGAGGATATAGGCAAGGCCGTGCGGGTCGATCATATTGATAAAAAATCTCCGACTAATTTTGTCGCAATTGTATCACAAAGAATCCAACCAAAAACACGAATTTCCTCCTGGATAAGAGGCGATACTTTCGTGGCCTTTCTTTTGCAAATTCGTCATAATCCCGCTGATAACAACATCAGGAGAGAGACAATCCCAAGAAGAAGAGCCCTGTTGTACTTCCATCATGGGCAGGTATGAGAGGGGGTGGAGATGGCAAGAGTGTTGGGGTCGAAGATCCAGATCGCCGCCGTTGCAGAACTCAGCCTGATCAATTGGTTGGGCGAAACGGTGGCGGTCAATCGCAGCACAAACTTTAAAGTCTTTTCAGAAATAGCTCCCGCCCTTGAACGGCTTGAGGTGGAGAATGTGGATCTTGCTTAATCATTTACGATTGTGAACACACCGGCCTAGTCGTATCAATCCCTGTTCGATCTCTTCCACATCATAGAACGAAATACTCAACCGCATATGGTCGCGCAAGCCGTTTTGACTGGAGAAAAGTCCGCCCTGGCGCAATCCCACTTGATGTGCCTGCGCTTTCCTTCGTAACTCCTGTGCGTCAACACCAGGTAATCGCATCCAGAAGAAATATCCGCCATGAGGCCTGACAAATTCAACTTCAGGCAAGTGAAGCCGCAATAGTTCATCCATTGCCCTGACACGCTTATTATAGACTCCAACGAGTTTCTCAATATTTTGTTCCAATCCACCAGACTCAATAACGCTTCGCACAATCGCCGAAGTAAAAGGATTCATACCTCCCCCACTATCGAGCACACCGCAAGCCACGATCTTTTGCATGATGGAAGGGTGAGTCTGCATCCATCCAAGCCGCAAACCGGGCGCAAGGATCTTCGAGAACGAACTGAGCGAAATGACATGTTCCGACTCGATGTAAGCGCCGAAAGGTTTAGGGGGTGTCTGGGTGTAGCTTAGAAACTGATAGACTTCATCTGCGAGGATCAGAAAATCATGTTCTTCGGCAAGGGACACAAGTTGCTCACGGCGTTCCTGGCTCAGAGTATTTCCGCCGGGGTTTTGAAACGTGGGAATGCAGTAGATAAATTTCACAGGGTGATCTTTCAGGGCTTGTTCCAAGTCTTCGATAACAAGGCCAGCTGGATCGGTCCGAATGGGAAAAACGCGCAAGCCATGATCTGCGAAGATCTTTAAAGCAAGAAAATACGAGGGCTCCTCCACGAAAATCGTGTCAGCGGGTTTGGTAAAGAGCGTGCAGAGCAGGCTCAACCCCGCGGAGATGCCTGAGGTGACAAAGAGATTTTCGAGGTCAACAGGAAAACCATAACTTTTGGATAAAAAATTTGCAAGTGCCGCGCGAAAGTAGCCATCGCCCTGTTCGAGGCCATATTGCAAAAAGGCATTTTCACTTTGACTTAATCGATCATCCGCGGCGTTGCGAAGCAGGTCCAGTGGAAGCAGATCAAATTGGGGGTCGCCTCGGCCCAGGTCAATGAAGCCCGCGGGAACTTGCGTCTGAACGGTTTGCAATGTCATACGGGTTTTATAACCGATAAAGCCATTAATTTCAATGTCGTTAACTGTTTATGATCAACATATGCCAGAATTCGATCCGCGAAAACGCCACAGAAAATCCATTCGCCTGCAAGGATATGACTATGCACAGGCAGGCGTATTATGTAACAATTGTTACGCAGCAGAGAGAATGTTTATTTGGGGAAATTATGAATGAAGAAATGAATTTGAACGGCGCAGGAAAAATCGTTCAATCGGAATGGCTGGAATTACCAAAGCGGTTACGATATATTGAATTGGGCGCGTTCGTCGTTATGCCGAATCATTTTCATGGCATCTTGATCTTCCATGAGCACGTAGGGGCGACCCGACAGGGATTAACCAGCACATCCTCAACCAGGGGACCTGAGCCGAACATCAACACCGATAATGATATAGAAGGGTCGCCCTTACCTCACGGGCCCAAACCTGCCTCGCTGGGCGCGATCATGGCACAATTCAAATCGCGTGCAACAAAGCGATTATGGAAAGCCCCATCTTTGAATTCAACACCGATCTGGCAAAGAAATTATTACGAGCATATCATTCGCAACGAAAAAGATTTGCAAAATAAAACGGATTATATCGGGGCCAACCCCACGTTATGGGATGAAGATAACGAGAATCCGTCGCATAACGCGTAGGGGCGACCCGTCAGGGATAATCCATCGCTTCTTCAAGCAGGAACGCACAGCGCAACAGATTCGTGACTAGCATGGACGGGTCGCCCCTACAAAACCTGCCGCGACCAATGCCTAACGCAGAGCCTATTAGTGGTGGTAATCGCCCTTGAGATAAACAGTATTTGTGCATAAAATGTGCATAAGATACACATAACTAAATCGATTGTCGATGTAAGGTTTTTTATTCTTTGGAGGTTAATTATTCTGACAGCCTAATAAGCTACTTCATCCCGATCCAGGCTTGAATCACAAACAAGACCAGATGTTTTTTCTTGGAGGAGAAGAATCGTGAAAAAAAACTTGCTCGACCCCATCGTATTAAATCAGTGGAGTTGCTATTTCTTGCCAAGAAAGAAAGGTAATAATGAATCAAGAAGGCATCAAACGATATAACTTGGTTTTGCCAGACACCATCTACTCAGAAGTTGAAAGAATAGCCGACAGTCGTGGCACAACCGTTATAGAAATCCTTCGCAAGTTCATCAAGTTAGGTCTCTTGGCAGTAAAAGTTGAAGAAACTGAGGGAGCAGCTCTGCTGATTAGAGAAGGCGATTCTACAAGAGAAATCATCTTACTGTAGGATAGAATAAACACCTTCTCCGAGACTAATTTGGAGATGCCAATGAAAGAAAAGTTAAAACAATTCAACCTTGAGGAACTTGCAAATGGAAAATTACCAAAACATGTAACAAGAGCTATAGGCGAATTGACGCTAAACATTGACGAATTTCATGAATGGCGTACAAGCCAATCGCCAGTTTATCTTGCAGTTC
>CAZSVR010000022.1:14543-51408 GCA_964610295.1 uncultured Anaerolineaceae bacterium | reverse complement strand
TCAACGAACGGTGCTCGCACATCGTCCCCTAAGGGGAATGACATTCCCCATTATAAATGTTTTGAAATCGCAATTGACGCATGGGCCGTTTTTGCTACAATTCTGGCATCACCCAAATGGATGAAAAGAAAATCCTGTTCGGATGATAAAATCACTTTATGACCACAGTCCGCACACCCGCCAAGATCATCCCGCGCGCGTTCCCCGGCATTAAACCCGATGAGGTGCAGGAGATCATCATGAACAGCCGCATCCAGGCCTACCCTCCCGAGACGGTGGTGTGTAAAGAGGACTCGGTGGGGTATACGTTTTACATGATCCTGGAAGGGGATTTTGAAGTCACGAAGGTGATCAACAACCGGGAAAAACGTTTACTAAAAACATTAACCGCGGGAGATTTTTTCGGGGAAATGGCGCTCATCCATAACGCGCCGCGTGCTGCGACGGTCACATCAAAATCCAACGTTGTCCTGCTTGAACTGGATAAGGATGGTTTTGACCGCGTCTTAAAGCACAGCCCGAGTGTGGCCATGGCAATGGTGAGTGAGATCAGCAACCGCCTGCGCCAGAACGACCAGATGGCCATCGAGGACCTGCGCATGCGCGCCTCCGAGCTCGCAGATGCATACCATAAACTTGCAGAGCAGGAGCTCGCCCGCCGCGAATTCCTTACCAGTGTGGCGCACGAGTTACGCACACCGCTGATGATCGCGGGCGGATACTTGCACGCCCTGCAAAAAGGAATGGTGACGGCCGAGCAATTGGATGCGACGGTCAACACGATCGTACGAAACGTTGACCAGATCACGGCTTTAACCAACGACATCCTCTTCCTTCAAGAGCTCGACCTGGTGCTCCCGGATTTCCAACCCGTGGACATCGTGGAAATATCGCAAAATGTGTTGATAAAATACGAACCAAAGGCGCAAACGCGCAATGTGAAAGTTAAACTGAACAGAGATGACCATGTCGCAAATGTATCGGGCGACCCGAAATCACTTGAGCGCGCCGTGATCGCGCTCGTGGATAACGCCATCAAATTCAGCGCACCCGGTGGCGAAGTGGAGATACGCATTATTGAACGAGACGACCGCGTCCTGCTCTCTGTCGAGGATCATGGCATCGGTATCGATCCGGAGATCCGCCCGCGCATCTTCGACCGCTTCTTCCATCTCGAGAAACAAGGCGATGAGCTTTACGGTGGGCTCGGGATTGGATTATCGATCACACGCCAGGTGATCCAGCAGCACAAAGGCTCCCTGGATGTGGAAAGCGAACCCGGCAAGGGAAGCAAATTTACCCTCACACTCTTGAAGGGATAGCCAAAATTAATGAATACCTGCCGTCACGAATGACGGCGGGTATCTTATTCTTCAAAGAGGACTTTCAAACCATCCTGATCGTAATAGGATCGGGCGAAAAAAGGAGGGTCGCCCTGTTTCATTTTATGGATGCGCTTAAGGAAAACAGGCAGGTCCTCCACCACCGGAAGTTGAGAAACCGCCTCCCACCGGACCCATTCAACTGCCCCTTCTTGAGAGGCTTGGAGTTCACCCCGAACATTTTCCCCGCAAAACACAAACAGACAGATCCCCACCTCCCCCGCGTCCACAATGACCGTCCCGCACAACCACAGATCGGCTGTGACACCGGCCTCTTCTCTTAATTCGCGCTGGGCAGCGGAGAGAGCGTCTTCGCCGCGCTCCACATGACCGCCCAGCCCGTTATATTTCCCGGCCCACAGACGTTTCGTGGGCGCACCTTTGATCAATAAATATTCATCCCCGCGACGGACAAAGATCGCCGTGCGCAGAATGAGCCTGTATCTATTGTGGGTAATACCCTGATCAGCTTGGGGCATAGTTCAACATCTTGTTAACCCTGCAGTTTAACTGCAGGGTTAACAAGATAAAAATTTAATCCGCGAGGTCGCTAATATCTTCCGCGGCTATAGCCTCCTTGACGAAATCCGCTAACACCGGCTCGATCCTCGCACTCGAGATGAGCTTGTCGGTATATTGTCGGGTATCCTTCACGCCGAGCAGGTCGAACAATTTATCGAACTGCCCCTCCCATGCCGAGACGAGTTTGGTCTTGGCTGCCTCAGGCAACGCATAGGACGGTGCCTTGAACGGACCGATCGCGTTCTTGCGTGTCTTGTAATAGAACTGTTCGTCCGTCATGCCGGGTTTGCGCTCCTCCGCAGAATTGACATCCAGCCAGGCGTACATTTCCTTTTTGAAATCCGCGGGAACGCTATCGTAGAACATTGTTGTGAAGTTCGTTGCGAGATGGACCTCGAGCGCTTCATGTTGAACGAATTGATTGAAATTTTCTTCCGGCAACGTGGACGCGCCGTGCTGTACCGTGCCGCCCATGCCGTATTCCTTGCGCGCCACGCGGCTCAGGTCGCGTAATACATCGAAGGCGATGGTCACCGGCGCGAGCGAACCATCCGGCAGAACCGTCCCGCCATGTGAAGTACCGGTTTGAATGCTGATCTTGCTCAAGCCGGGTTTGCCGGGCGCGAGTTTCTTCAGCTCCGCGTTGTAACCATTCATGTAAGCGCGTAATTCTTCTTCATTGGAATTATGTCCACCTACTTCGCCGATCTCACCGCCGATGGAAATGGTCACGCCTTTGGGCTCGTGCTCACGAATAACCGCGGAGAGTTGCGAGGAGAGTTGATAATTCAACATCTGTTGTGCGGCGATGGTCGGCTTGCTAATATCCACAAGCGTGGAGGTGTCCACGTCAATATTGAAAAATCCTGCGGCAATGGCTTCGATGGCCAGGTCACGCACGGCCTGCAATTCGGCTTCGGGGTCGGCCATATATTTCTTCGCAGAGACCTGGAAATGGTCGCCCTGGATGAAGACCGGCCCGACAAATCCCTCGGCAACCGCGGCGGCCACGATATTGGTCACGTATTCGGAGGGTCTTTGTGCGGTATAGGTCATCTCGGAACGTGCGATCTCAAAGATGAACGCGCCCGCGTTGATCTTTTTTGCCGCGCGGAACATGGCGCGCGCCGCGTGGTAGGATAATGCACGCAGGTTGAACGCTGGTGTGGTAAAGGTCATCGGTACCTCGCCTCGTCCGCGCGCAACATACAGCTCATGAATGGAAGCGGCGTAAACGCCCAACTCCAAAGCTGCACAACGGATCAGGTAACGGGACCAACCCACGGTTGAGTCTGAGGCCAGGGCGGATCGTTCAACGAGTTTTCCAACATGGGCGCGGAACTTGGCCGCATCCAGGACTTTGACCGTCGTCCCTTCGACAGATAAACTGTTATCAACAAGTGCAAGTAATTCATTCAATTCGTTCGACATCGTCAGGCTCCTGGGATATTTTGATAACTTGATTATAACTGGATTTAAACGATATAATAGTCAGTAGACGCGAGACTATTCGATGGAATGCACGTATATCTTGGCAGGAGGCTCAAATGAGCGATTTCTTTGAAAAAGTAAAAAACCAGGCGGACCCGTTCAAGAAACTTTTGTCTTACGTCCCGGGTTTCAGCGGTTATGTGGAGCGTCAGAACCGCCGCGATGCGGATAAAGTGTTGCGCGAAACGGTCGCGCGCCGTTTCGAGGAGCAATGGAGCCGCGTCTCGAACATGCAGGCTGAGTTGGTGAGCAGCGGCATGATCAAGTACGTGGACGACCTGGAGAAGCCCGCCATCCAACTTCGTACATTCATCGACAAGGTCAACACTGCCGCGCGCGGCTATTCCGGCATGTTCGACGCGGTGAAGATTAATGAGAAGGAACTCGATGCGATCTACCAGTTCGATCTCGCGTTCTTCCAGTTGGGTGATCAGGTAAAAAGCGGAGTGGATAATCTCGAGGCCACGCTAGGCGATGAAGCTGCCCTGCCGGCGTCCATTCGCAATCTGACGAGCTTGGCCCGCCTTGCGGTGGAGACCTTCGACCGCCGTTCTGAAGTTGTATCCGGTAGCGGAAAATAAATTAACAGATCCCAATGGTCGTGAAGATCTTTTGGATTTGATGAATCCTATGTGGAAAGAATACATCAACGCAACCTCCACCAGGGATGTGATCAAAATTCTTGGTGAAAAAAGAGAGCGCGCCCGCATCGTGGCCGGCGCGACGGATTTGATTCTGGAAATTGAACGCGGCGTTCGCAAAGGGATCGATACCCTGATTGATGTGTCCCGCATTCCCAACCTTGACTCGATCACAATTGACGAGGACGAGGTCATCCATCTCGGCGCGCTCGCCACGCACAACCAATGCGCGGGCTCCAGCCTCATTCGTCAGCGCGCCTACCCCCTGGCGCGCGCCGCGTGGGAAGTGGGTGCGCCGCAGATCCGCAACCGCAGCACCATCGCCGGCAACCTCATCACTGCCTCGCCCGCGAACGACAGCATCACACCCCTCATGGCGCTCGGTGCAAGTGTTACACTGATCTCAACACACAGTGAACGAAAAGTTCCCTTAGACGAATTCTATACCGGCGTGCGCAAATCCGTCATGCAAGCCGATGAAATGCTTGTGGATATTTCCTTCCCGGCATTAACTGCTTCGCAACGCGGGACATTCATTAAACTGGCTCTACGCCGCGCACAGGCCATTGCGCTCGTGAATGTAGCGGTCGTACTGGATCTCAAAGGTGATACGGTCAGATCGGCATCCATCACGCTTGGGTCCGTTGCACCCACCATCATCCACGCCGAGAAAGCGGAAACTTTCCTCGCGAAGAAAAAACTCAACGACAAGAACATCGCGCAAGCCGCGGAATTGACCATGCAAGCCGCAAGTCCCATAGACGATGTGCGCGGGTCGGCGGCCTATCGCCGCGAAATGACGCGGGTCATTACGGCCCGCGCGCTGACGGCGCTGCGTGATGGGACCGAACAGGAAGGCATGCCCGCAAAGCCGATCTTATTATGGGGCAGGGAATGCGATGAATATGTGATCGCATTTCGATCACCCGCACCGATCGAGACCACCATCAACGGGAAGAAATATTCATTCAAAAGCGGCCATAACAAGACCCTGCTCCGCCTGCTGCGCGAGGATGGGCTCTTAACCGGTACCAAAGAGGGATGCGCCGAAGGCGAGTGCGGCGCGTGCACCGTCTTCCTGGATGGCAAAGCTGTGATGTCCTGCCTGGTCCCTGCGCCGCGTGCCCATGCCGCCGAGATCGTCACCGTGGAAGGACTTGCGCATGGTGATAAACTTCATCCAGTCCAGGAAGCCTTCATTGCAGATGGAGCCGTACAATGCGGGTATTGCACACCGGGCTTTTTGATGTCCGCTGCGAAATTGCTGGAAGAAAAGGACCATCCGAATCGCAATGAGATCGAACAGGCCATCACCGGCAATCTCTGCCGATGTACAGGCTATTACAAGATCGTGCAAGCGATCGAGGATGCCGCAAAAATAAAACAGGAATAGAGGTGCACAATGGGCAGATACTCTGCCAGGGAAAACCGAAGACCGCTCAGTGAAGCGAGCAAGGGTACACATCCGGTATGGCGAGGGATTGGTTGTTTAATGATCCTGATCATCCCGATACTGTCCGTCGCGCTGGCGTACGAAACCCTTAACTATGGAATTGCGCAGAAATGGCTCATTCCTTATCAATTGCTGGGTCCGCCGCGCCTGCCGGATATTTTCTACGATGTCAGAATATTAAGACAATTAAGCTTTCCAATTCGACAGACCGCAAATTTCTATGGCTATGCTTTGGCCACGATTCTCTATATGATCGTGATGGGCGGCTTCATCTCGGTGTTATATGCCTTCGTGTATCGCCTGATGGGACCGGCGCGCTACGGGCCTTTTGATGCCCCGCCACCGAAGATCAAGACCAAACGATATACAAGGTAATTCAGAATAATCTGGCAGGGAATCATGTCTGCAACCTCAGTCGGCCAATCACTTCCGCGTGTGGATGCACGCGGTAAAGTAACGGGCGCAACGCGCTACTCCGGCGATCTCACCATGACCGGCATGTTACATATGAAGATCCTCTTCGCGGAGAGGCCGCATGCGCGCGTGAAAAGGATCAAGACCGCTAAAGCGGAAGCCGCCCCCGGCGTGATGGCGGTTTACACTGCCCAGCATGTCCCCGTTAATGAATACGGATTACAGATCCCCGACCAGCCCGTCTTATGCGGTCCCGGTTCAGCGAAACCCTATACGGACATTGTCCGCTTCGTGGGAGATCAGGTCGCGGTCGTGGTCGCCCAGACCGAGGTCCAGGCGGAAGCGGCAGTGAAATTGATCGAGGTCGAATTTGAGGACTTGCCTGTGCTGGTGGATGCAGTCACGGCGATGCATTCCGACGCGCCCATCCTGCACCCAGACAGGGGCGATACAAACATTTGCGTCCATTACAAGATCCGTAAAGGGGGTGTGGACGAGGCCTTTGCCAAAGCCGATGTGATCGTGGAAAGTGAATATCATACGCCTGTGCAGGAACATGCCTATTTGCAACCTGAAGCCGGGCTGGCCTATATGGATAAAGAGGGACACATCACCATCGAAGCCGGCGGCCAGTGGACACACGCGGATCGCGAAACCATCGCGCACGCGCTGGCGTTGCCGGATGAAATGATCCGTGTGATCTACCCGGCCATCGGTGGTGCCTTCGGCGGGCGTGAAGACCTCTCGGTGCAGATCGTGCTGGCATTGGCTGCGTGGAAATTGCAAAGACCGGTAAAGATCATCTGGTCGCGGCGCGAGTCCATAATCGGCCACGGCAAACGCCACGCGGTGACTATCAAGGCAAAATGGGCCGCGAACAAAAAGGGCAAGTTGGTCGCGGCCCAAAGTGAATTGATCAGCGACGGCGGCGCGTATATGTACACGAGTAATAAAGTGCTCGGCAATGCCGCGATCACATCGACCGGGCCATATTTCATCCCAAATGTTAAAACGGATGTATACGGCGTATACACGAACAACGTGCCGGGCGCGGCCTTCCGCGGGTTCGGGGCGCCGCAAGCCCTGTTCATGGCGGAAATGCAAATGAGCAAACTCGCCGAAAAACTTGGCATGGACCCAGTGGAATTCCGCTTGAAGAACGCCTTACGCGATGGCGACGCGATGGGTACCGGTTCCCCCGCGCCCGGCCCGGTTAGTATTGTGAAATGTATTGAAACCGCGCGCGATCATTTTGGCTGGAAGAAAAGCCCCAAGCCAAAGACCCAGCACAGTGGTCGAAAGAAAAACGGTCCGGCGGCCGTGGTGCGCGGTCGGGGATTTGCAGCCGGCTTCAAGAATGTGGGGTTCTCTTTTGGCTATCAGGAAAACTGCTGGGCGAAAGTGGAACTTCACGGGAGCGGGACCATTGAACGCGTGGTCGTGCATCATGCAGGGGCCGAGGTGGGACAGGGCACGCACACCGTCATGGTGCAAATGGCCGCGCATGCTTTGGGCGTTTCTGCAGATCAAGTGAAGCTGATGACCTCTGATTCGGCCACTCAGGGAAATCCCGGTTCTGCATCTGCTTCACGCCTGACCTTCATGGCCGGCAACGCCATCAAAGGGGCCGCCGAACTCGCTCTCAAAAAGTGGAAATCGGAAGAACGCCCTGCCATCGCGGAGTTTAAATATCTCGCGCCGCGCACATCGCCGCTCGATAAAGAGACCGGACAGTCCACGCCAAACTTCTCTTACGCGTACGTGGCCCAGGCCGTGGAAGTGGACGTGGATACCGAAACCGGACATCTCCGCGTGATCCGCTTGCTCTCGGCCAATGACGTCGGCAAGGCCATCAACCCGGATCTGATCGTGGGACAGATCGAGGGCGCGGTCGTACAGGCTCAAGGCTATGCCATGCTGGAAGAATATAAGATGAAAAATGGCCGCGTGCTGACGGATCAATTAAGCACGTATCTCATCCCCACCATCTGGGATATCCCTGAAAAAGTGGAATCGATTTTGGTGGAAGTGCCGGACCCGAACGGCCCATGGGGCGCGCGCGGCGTGGGCGAACTGCCTCTCCTGCCGGTAGCGCCTGCCATCGCAGCGGCCATCCACGATGCGACCGGAGTGTGGATCAACGAATTCCCCTTCACACCGGAACGGGTCCTGCGTGCTCTTGGAAAAATTAAATAAGATCTGGTTGCAGACGGGCGTCCGCACTTACACAAACAATGCCCTTCCCATATTTTGATGAAACCAAGGAATTGAACGATACCACCCGCCGGGCTGCGGGAGGTTCATTCATCGCGTTGACCGACGGCGTCACGCATTATGAATTATGTGGCGATGAAAACGGCATCCCCGTAGTGTTGACTCACGGTTTCTCGACCCCATATTTTATTTTTGACACCACCTTTGATTTTTTGGTGAAGAACGGGTTTCGCGTTCTGCGCTACGACCTCTTCGGACGCGGATTCTCAGACCGGCCGGTTGTGCAGTATGATATCCATCTCTTTGTGCGCCAATTAAAGGACCTGCGCGAGGCAATGAATTTCAAGCAGATCGATCTGGTTGGGCTTTCGATGGGCGGGCCGATTACGACATCATTTATCGATCAATATGCGGCTCATGTTGCAAAGCATATCCTGATCGACCCGGTCGGGGCGAAGCGAACCGCGCTTTCAACTTTGCTCAAGGTCGCGAAACTGCCCGGGGTCGGCGAGCTGACTCTGGCGTTGTTTGGCAACGTCAGCATGGTGAAGAGCATTGCACAGGATATGATCGCTGCGGCTGCGGTGGCAGACTTCCAGGAGAGGTATAGGGTCCAGATGCAATACATCGGATTCAAGCGCGCCATATTATCCACCATGCGAAACCGAATGTTGGAATCCTTTTACGAGACCTACGAGCGTGTGGGAAAATTAATAAAACCGACTTTGTTGTTCTGGGGCAGGCAGGATAAAACCGCTCCGTTCGTAGATAGCCAGACCTTGCGTCAGGCCATCCCACACGCGGAATTTCACGCCGTTGAGAACTGCGGGCATCTCCCCCACTATGAAAAGCCTGAGATCGTGAACCCGATCCTGCTGGAATTTTTAAGGAGAGCTTAAGCCATGAACAAGGAAGATATTCAACTGCTTTACAGATACAATTCGTGGGCAAACGCGCGGATCTTGAACGCGGCTTCCAATGCGACCGCAGAACAATTCCTTGAGCCGGCTTCCTTCCCGCATGGAGGCCTGCGCTCCACACTCACTCACATTATGTTCGCCGAATGGGTCTGGCGCAAACGCTGGCAGGGCGATTCGCCCACAAGCATGATCAAGCCGCAAGACTTCCCCACTTTTGGATCGCTGCGTGCCCGCTGGCTCGAGGAAGAGAAAGCGCTGATGAATTTCGTTGAAAAAATAACGGATGATAGACTGAACGCCAGTCTGGAATACAAAAGCACAAAAGGAGAGCCGAAGCAAAATATTCTCTGGCACTTGATGGCGCACATGGTCAATCATGGCACCCAACACCGCAGTGAAGCCGCTAGCCTGCTCACGGACCGGGGCCACTCGCCGGGCGATATTGACCTGATCTTATTCCTAAGGGAAGGATGATTATTTTGCCACACCGTTCGTCCCCAGGATCGCTTCGCTGACCCACAGGGTCGCTACGCTTTTGTCGCGAAGCCTGGCGGCAGGCCGGCCGTCTCGCCCCAGCGGACTCCGGGTCTCCCGGCCCCAACGGGGTGCGAGACCGCAAAGACACAGCCCTCTATGGGATGATAGGGGTAGCTGGAGTTGTATTTTTTTAGAGTCTGAGAACTCTGTGTACGTATCATCCCCGCGAAGTACCCGACAGGGTGAACGCGAACCGTGGCCAATAAGATAAACCATGTTAAAAACAATTTCGAATTTCCTCAAGCGCAACCGCTACAAGCTCTCCATCTTCGCATTGATGGCCGGGGCTTCTGCCATTTGCGTACTGCTTGTGGCAGCGCGGATTGCCTTTAGTGACTCGGTTCGCTATCGCAGCCTGGTGTGGAATCTCTTCCTGGCCTGGATCCCCTTTGTGCTGGCCTATCTCACCTACGCGCTCTCCTGGAAGAAATGGTTGTTATACCTGGTCCTGCCGTTCACGGCGATCCTGTGGCTGATCTTCTTCCCTAACGCGCCCTACATCCTCACGGATCTGCAACATCTTGCGAATGAAAGTAACACAGCGCCCTTATGGTACGATGTGATCGTGATGATCTGGTTCGGGTGGACCGGACTCCTGCTCGGCCTGGTCTCGTTGTATCTGATGCAGGATATCGTCCAACGGACGTTCGGTCGCACCCTCGGCTGGGCCTTTGTGTTACTTGTTTCGATCTTCAGCAGTTTCGGTGTGTACCTCGGCCGTTTCGTGCGTTTTAATTCATGGGATATACTCAACGACCCGAAAGAGATCGTCGTCACCATCCTCGGCCTGGCCATCGACCCAAGCAAGCGGCTGGTAGCCTTCACGGTTTTGTTCGCGGTGTTTTATTTATTCGTGTACCTCACACTTTACTCGTTCGCACATCTCACCCAGGAGCGAGTCGATGCGTCAACCTGAGCGTTGCGATCGCTGGACCGCAATCCTGCGAGGGATTGAAAGACTTTGAAAGGTCGAGTGCATACAATTTGCCTCACTTGATCGGAGGCCTTGACCATGAAAAAACTTTACGAAGATCTGCAACCTTATAAATTCCGTATGACGGTCTTCGCGCTGTTATGCGGCGCGACCATGCTTTCATTGGTGCTTTTTCGCGTGCGCACCGTATTAAGTGGCTCGCTGGATTATGCCTTTCTAGTGTGGAACCTCTTGCTCGCGTGGATTCCGCTTGGGATCGCGTACACTGCCTCGGTCTTCGTGTTGAGGCGGCAGTATCTTGTGTTGACCGCGCCATCTGCAGCGATCCTATGGCTGGCCTTCTTTCCGAACGCACCCTATATTCTGACAGACCTGCAGCATCTAGGGATTCCCAGAGCCGGCGTGCCGCTCTGGTTCGACATGCTGCTCCTGATCTGGTTCGCGTGGACCGGGCTTTTGCTCGGCGTGCTTTCGTTGTTCTTTATGCACGATCTTGTTCGGCGTGCCTTCGGCCGGTCAATTGGCTGGACCTTCGTCCTGGTCGTCGGAGTGCTGGGCAGCCTCGGCATTTATATTGGCCGCTTCTTACGTTGGAATTCGTGGGATGTGTTCTTTCACCCTCTTGAGCGTTTGCCGGAATTCCTGTATTATGTCTCGCATCCGAGCATGCGCTCGATCCTGTTCATCGGCACATTCTCGGCCTTCTTTATCTTCATCTATATCACCCTGTACGCGTTCGGCCTGCTTTTTCAGGAACAGGCGCGGCAGGTCACTCAGGAAATCAAATGAACCCTCTGATTGTCTTACGTGGCGGTGGCGATCTTGCGAGCGGAGTGGCACTGCGCTTGTTTCGCGCAGGTTTCAAAGTGGTCATTCTTGAACTGGAAAAACCGCTGGCGGTGCGCCGCGCGGTCGCATTCTCTGAAGCGGTCTATGAAGAAACGAAGATCATTGAAGGCATCACCGCCCGCCTCGTTTCGCCGGATCAGTTACAGGTCGCGCAGGAGTCCGGGGAAATTCCCGTTTTGAAAGACTCGAATGCCAACATCCTGCGGAATCAATTCCTGACCAGTCCGCAATCCACCATCCTCGTGGACGCGCGCCTGCTCAAGACTCCCGCCGAATATTTGGATATCAATCTCCCGCTTCATATCGGGCTCGGACCCGGCTTCACAGCAGGAGACAATTGCACCGCCGTGATCGAGACCCACCGCGGACATACCCTCGGGCGGGTGTACTGGGAAGGCGCCTCCCTGCCGGATAGCGGAAAACCCGAAGGCGACGCCCGCCGCGTATTACGTGCACCGACCGATGGTGTGGTTCTGGAGAAGGCCAGCATTGGCGATCATTTAAAAGAGGGACAGGTTGTGTTGGAAATCCAGCCCTCGGCCGGCAAAGCTAAAAAGGTGGCCAGCCCTTTCAAAGGTGTCTTGCGTGGACTGATCCGCTCCGGCCTCGAGGTGACCAAGGACATGAAGCTTGGCGACGTGGACCCGCGCGATGACTCCAGCGCCTGTTTCCTGGTTTCAGATAAGGCACTCGCAGTCGGCGGCGGTGTGCTCGAGGCGATCTTGACGCGTTATCCGATCGGGACCTACGATAACCCGAACGCGTGAGCGGATATTTTGTTGAGAACCACTCTCCCCATATAATACAAAGAGCGCTGTAGCAGTAAAATGTTACAGCGCTCTTTGTTCATGGACGATCATTGATGATCGTACCAACAATTTTACGGAGGCGTGGGTGTGATCGAGGGGATCTTCGTGGGAGTAGGTTTCGGCGGCGGGTTATAGACCTTCAGGTTTAAGAGGTCGGTGCCAGGCTCGATCTGCAGGTCCACTTCCTGTACCCAACACAGATCATGATAAGTTGGGTTTTCGACCACATACCAGCCAGAAATACTGCCGCGCCCGAGTAGTTTGACGCGTTCACTCTGCTTCAAGGCGCTCACCACTAAATACTGTGGACCCGGTCCCTGCCAGCACAGGGTGGCGCGCAACACAAGTGGGTTCTGCGGCGTGGGGACAGGCGTGGCCGTCCCGATCGGCGGTTCCGGGGTATTGGGCGCCACCTCGATCAGGATCGAAGGTGTCGGAGTCGCTGTGTCCGGCTGCAGTGGCACGGACTGGGTATTCCCCGGCAAGTTACAGGCCAATTGCGCCAGGATCATCAAGATAGGGACAAGTCCCAAAATGGATTTACGCATTCAACACCTCCATCGGCAGGATGATATATTGTAACCCGAACCCAGCGCTCCCCACCGTTCGTCCATAGGATCGCTCACCTGCACTGCAACGAACGCAGTGCGGCGCAAGTGTCGTTGATGCCGCGAGCGGCGCCACGGTATTGCGAGACGGCAAATCCCACGTTATGCCACCTCTTCCTGCACCATTTCCCCAGTCACAGTTGGCCCAAGGTAGCCGAAGAGCCTCGTATCTGGCTCCAGGGAGCAGGGTTGTCTAGATGGCAGGAGGTGTGCACCGATCCTGCCAGCACGGATGGGAAATATGGACCAAAATTCGGAAGTTCTAAATCGGTCGATTACTGAATTGCTCCAAAAGGTGCGCAGAGCCCGGCGGCTGCGCGCGGTCACGGCATTGGCGCTTGGCGCCATCCTTTTTCTCTATTCATTCCTGCCCGTCATCCTCCATGCAATCGCCGGAGAAAGCTCGATCCCGCATCGCGCCGTAACGGGGGCCCTGTCAATCCTGACGATGGGTTATGGTGCCATTCTGCTCGTGTTCGGCGTTCGAGCGCGGATTTTCTACCAAAAACACGTCCGAAAAAGCATTTTGAGGACAATCATATTTTATGCCCTACTGATCGGCTTTTTGTTCATCATTGAGTATTTGGCAACAAAGTTTTTGGCATTTCTCGGCTACGGCTTGATCGGAAGGTTCGTTTGCGGGCACCTACTTGTCTAGGTCATTGCCCGATTGCCACATCATAATATCCACGACCTTCCTGCTCAAACCTTCATCTGCCCTTCATCTAAATTGAAAGCAGATGATTTATAATCTTTGATATGAGCCCTGCCATAAATAGACCCCCGGAACCACCTGTGACAGTGGGGGTTGTCATCCCGGCCTTCAACGAAGCGCAAAATTTGCCCGGTGTGCTGAACACGGTTCGTGCGGTCGATGGGATAAGTCAGATCATCACGGTCGATGACGGCTCAACGGATTCCACCTTCAAAATTGCTGAATGGCATGCGGGGCGCGATCGCCGCGTGCTGGCCATCCGCCTGCCTGCAAATCGGGGTAAAGCGGGTGCCATGCTCGTGGGTGTTCAGGCGCTATCCACAGACCTGGTTGTTTTTTTGGATGCCGATCTGATCGGGTTGCAGCCATTTCACGTGACACAACTTCACACCCCGCTGAAAGATGGTCGCTGCGAAATGACGATCGCCGCATTTACGCGCGGCGGCCTATTGACCGATGCCTCCCACCGCGTCTTTCCGAATTTTACCGGCCAGCGTTGTCTGTGGCGATTGGATGCAGAACAAGCCCTGATCCTCTTGGCGAACGCCCGCTATGGCGTGGAACTGGGGCTGACCAAATACGCAAGGAACCAAAATTGGCGGATCAAAAAGATCATCTGGCCGGGCGTCACCCATTGCATGAAGGAAAGAAAACGTAAGGTCGCCGCCGGTTTGTACAGCCGGCTGCAGATGTACCGTCAGATCATGTATGTTCTGACCGGGAACAATAGTGGACGAAGCCTCCGGCACCGATTCAAATTTAGACGAGCCCGCCAGCCTTTACGGTAGGCACCGTTTTGGCAAGGTATACCATGCTGCCAGGCCGACAGATCGACGCGCCCAATTCTGCTTCAGACCGTTTCAACCTTCACCAGGATGGGGTACTTCCCTGGGAGCCGGATCCACATGACCGCATCCTGATCATTGCGCCGCACCCGGACGATGAGGTGCTGGCCGCCGGCGGTGTCATCGCGACCGCTTCGAAATCGCAAGACCCGCTCAGCATCCGCGTGGTTGTGGCTACCAACGGGGATGCATCCTACGCGACCGCCATTTTCCACGGATCTCATCTATTCACAAAGAAAAATTTTCGGCGCCAGGCCCTCCAGCGTCAGCAGGAAAGCATAAGTGCACTTGCCTGCCTGGGGCTGGGCGCGGAGCAGGTCCATTTTTGGGGATTCCCGGACCGTGGATTAGCCTCACTCTGGCGACACCATTTGAAAATCGAACGACCCTACTATTCTTCCACGACCGGTTACAGAAATTCCGCACAGGCATTGAACAGCCCGGTCCTGCCGTTTTTCGGCGCCAGCCTGCTGGCGTTGTTCGAAAAGGAACTGCTCGAGTTCCACCCGACGATCGTAATCATGCCTCATCCTCAGGATAACCATCTGGATCATCAGGCACTGGCGGAGTTCACGCTTTTGGCTGCAGGTGCTTATCATGCACGGCTTGCTCCTCCGCCTCCCATGTACTTCGCGTATTGGATGTGGCGACGGGACAGGCCGTTCCGGAGCGGAGCGCGTCTGCGGCACCGCACCCCGTTGCCGGCCCGCAAAGACATTTCGCTGACCGATATGCGCCGCCTGACTTTAACACCGGACGTTCGCAGGCAAAAAGTGAGGGCCTTGCGGTGCTATGCCAGCCAAAGGGTTTCTGCAGGCAAACTCCTGCTGGCGGCTGCACGCAGTGATTCCGAGATCTTTACTTTGTTGCAGCCGGCCTCCCAGACCTGATGAAAAAATATCTGAAGCACGGCCTGCCGATCGTGATCACACTTTTGCTGGCCTGGTTTCTTTTGCGGAATGGCATCCAGTGGAGCGATCTGCGTTCCATTTTAGATCAAGCCCAATGGGGATGGTTGGCGCTCGCCCTCCTGTGGACGGCATGCGCGTACGCCGCAGTGACCTGGCTCAATGAAATTCTTTTACAGCGTTACAGCGCCAGGGTCCCTTACGGAAAGCAGTTTTTAATTCAACTGGCCATGGCCTTTATCGAGACGGTGGTGCCATCCGCGGCGATTAGCGGAGTCATGCTCAGGGCGCGTTTGCTCAAGCCTCATGGAGTTTCGGCGGATGTCACCGGCGCGACCACATTGGTCGAAACCGCCCTACTCTCTGCAAGTGTGCTTCTACCGGCTGTGCCTGCGGCATGCATCGCCCTGGTTGAGGGTATAGGCGGCTTCGGCATATTGAGCCGTTGGTCCTGCGTCATGCTCGGCGTGACCATTTTGATCGGCGTTACCATCTGGCAGTGGAATGCTCCGGTCTTTGTACATTTAAGGACGCGGGGAATTCAGAGGACAGCCGGCTTCTGGGACGGGACCATTCAACCTCGCTGGCCTAAATACTTTGAGGAGTGGCCCGCCCAGCGAGTGATCGGTCGGATCCAATATTTATGGACTGAGTCTATGGCTTCAGTGCGCGTCCGTCCTTATGCCATCCTGCTAAGCCTGCTGGCGCATTTCGTCTTTGAAGGCTTAGGCCTGATGATGTGCTTTTACGCACTCGGACAGAGATTGCCGGTCACCACCCTGCTCCTGCTCTACCCTCTCACCATCGCGATCAATACGTTCGGAGCAGTCCCGGGCGGGGTCGGGCTGGCCGAGGTATCCCTATCCGCACTGTACGCGCAGTTCGGGATCGCGATCGAGGTCGCAGTCGCCATCGCGCTCACCTACCGCCTGACGGGTTACTGGTTCCCGCGCGTGGTCGGCGGGCTGGCCTGGCTGTGGATGGAGCGCGGGAATCCTGGTCAATCGATCACGGAGAGCCCACCATGAATGTGACTGAGCGCTATTCTCTTATTCGCAAAGACTTCGACCGACGCGCCAGCCAATACCTGCTCAACCCGATCACGCATTGGGTTGGACGCAGTGAATTAGCAGCCCTGAAAAGCATGATCTCTCCCGCGGCCGAACCCGGCAGTTCCCTGGCACTGGATTTTGGATGCGGCACCGGGCGCGTGACTGCCATGCTGCTTGAATTGGGTTATCGCGTGACGGGGTACGACCTCTCCCCGCGCATGCTGGATCAGGCACGGGCCGCGTGGGGAGAACACCCGGACGTGATCTTCACATCCGATCCACAGGCATTACGCGGCACATGGCCGTTGATCGTCTCTTTGGGAGTAGTGGATTATTACCCGGATAGTACCCCACTCTGGAAGGAGTGGCAGCAACTGCTATCAGCTGGTGGTAAGTTGCTCGTGACCGCCCCCAATGCGCGCAGCCCGCTCGCGCGGATCTATGTTTTGTCCTCGCGCTTTACCTGCCAGTCCTACGCCACGACAGTTGAATCGTTAACGCCAACAGCACAGTCAGCAGGGTTTAGCCTCAGTGAAGTACAGTTTGCTTTTCCCAGTCGTCCGTGGGGACATACGATCGTTGCAAGCTATAAAAGAGGCTGACGCGGATCGCCACGTGTGCCCCACGAAGTACCCGCCGAATGTCCCCGCGAAGTTCCCGAAGGGTGAAGGGGGATGGGTGAAGGGGTAGATCCATGCCCGCGCAAGGGATTTGACAATACGACATACGCAATAACTACGCTAAGATGGATAGCCATATCGATCCGAGCTCTTCGTTCAGACCTTGAACAGGTGCGCGGCGACATCGGGCAGGGCTTCAAAGGCGGGAAAGGCGAAGTAATATCCCTGAAACAGGTCCACATGATTGCGGCGCAGCCAGTCGAATTCCTCCACGGTCTCCACGCCTTCGGCCATCACCTTGATATGTAACTTCGTGCAGATGGCCAGGATCCCCCGAACGACGGTCTGCCGTACAGGCTCCTTGTCGATATTGGAGATCAGGTTGCGGTCGAACTTGATAAAGTTTGGCTGATACTCCACCAGCAGGTTCAGCCCCGAATATCCCGAACCAAAATCGTCGATGGCGGTCTGAAAGCCGAACTCGTGATACATGCGGACCAGGTCGATCAGTTGCCGGTTATTGGCCAGCTTCTGGGTCTCGATCAGTTCGAAGATGATGTTCTCGGTCGCGAAATTATATTTCAACGAGGCCTGCAAGGTCGCGCGGATGCTCATCCCGGTCTGATAAATGGCGTGCGGGAACAGGTTCAGGTGCAGGCCGTGTTTTATTTTGAGCTTGCTAGCCAGGTGGATGGCTTTACGATGACAGGTCTGGTCGAATTGAAAGACATTCTCATCGTAGACGTATTTCAACACTTCTTCAGAAGGCTGCCCTTGCGGACCGCGCACCAGGGCCTCGAATGAGATGATCGCGCGCGTGCGCGCATTGACGATCGGTTGGAACGCAAAACTGAATTGAAAATCCGCATTCTCCTGAAAATGTTTTAATTCCCGGGTGGAATCCTGATCTGCCCCATGATCAGGTGGGACATCGATCGATCTTGACAGGAAGAGGGAATCGCTTTTTTGCATTGTTTATCCGGCTCTCGTACGAAGGTGGCCAGGCCTGGCATCCCAGATTAGCGCAATACCATCATACCCACCTCCCCTGCTGCGGGATACCTCAAAAACATGGCAGGCCGGGGGTGTATTTATGCGACAATTTGACCCCACCTTGCGCGCACCGGCTTCGTTTATCATCCCCGTAGCGCAGCGGGAACGGAGAGTAGGTTTATTTCCACTACTTGCCAGAATGGATCGCCACGTGTGGCCCACGAAGTACCCGCCGAAGGTCCCCGCGAAGTACCCAAAGGGTGAAGGGGTAAATCCACGCCCAGGTCGGCAAACATTGTCGGATTTGGCAATCCAGCATAATCAGAAGGATGATCTGGTAGACGGCAAGTTCGGCGTGGATGCCTGTCCGTGTACGCAGTCCAGGCTGGCGTTGGGGGTTTCAGACATCGCATTGAGCAAGCGCAGATGAACACTGAGCGACCACAAATGAGCACTGAGCAAGCACGGATGACCATGGAGCAAGCTTAGGTGAACACTGAGCAAGCAGAGATAAACGCTAAGCACTCGCAGATCGACACCAGGCAACCGCACATCGACGCTAAGCAAGCTTAGGGGAGCACTAAGCGGCCGCAGATCGACTCTAAGCAAGCGCAGATAAGCTCTAAGCAAGCACAGACGAACATTAAGCAAGGACAGATAAACAGGCCGGATAAAAGGAGAACTTTCCGACGATCACCCCGTGATGTTGTTGCCTTTTGGAGGAAGTCATGAAAAGCAAATCCACTACGATCTTTTGTGCAGTTCTGCTCGTCGTATTCGCCTCGATCTCTTGTGCAGGCTTCGGACGTGCAACTGAACCCGTTCCACTCAAGATCGACCTTGATTCCCTTTCAGATGCTCAGGCGGGCGTTGCGTACGAAGCTGAGATCCGCGTCTCACAGAATAATACGCCGGCTGGCGAAATCTTTATCTCAAACGGCGCTTTGCCAGCCGGACTTACACTCACCAAAATAGAGGGTGGGGATGCAGCGAAAATTACCGGCACACCGACCGAGACCGGAACCTTTACGGTCGGCGTGTGGTGCTATGGCACAAGGGTCAACGGGCAAGGGGGAGACAAGGAACATCGTATTCTTGTGAAATAGCAAGCGGCAACAACCGCGACGAAATCTGGAAAAGCATGGAACCCTTTTTCGTCCCAGGCGATGAACTGACCGCACAGTACGCTTTTCTCGATTTAAGGCAGTCTCTCTATGGAACCGATTGAATAGCTTGCCCGCGCTGCCTTGGATCGCGATCATATGCGCCTGCGCAGTCTGGTGCAGGAATTACCCGCGCTTAAACCAAAGGGAGCGCTTTGCCTCGTCCAAAAACTAGAGACCTGCGCGTGCTCGCCATGGCCGCCTGCTTGGCTGAATTACTGGCGGCGCGCCAAAAACAAACGCCTCCCACCTGGACGAATGAAGTGGGTGCATTGAAAGACCCTTTCTTCCTGCTTCAATCTGCAGAGAAAATGAAACGCCTGCGCGTTCTGTGCGAAACACAATCTCCCGAACCCATGCGAAAGCATCAACTGTACGCGCCTCCGCATTTCCTGGAATTTGCATAGAAAGCCTGTATGGATAAGGCGGTATGAGGTGGCGCTTGAGGACAGTGCTGGGTCCGAGCCTGAATTTTTCTGGTCAATTTTGATGGGGGCCAACACCATAAAATGAGAATTGTCATCCGGCCTGTGTTGCGCTATTCTTATCGTTGCATCATAGGCAAAAAGGAGATGACCTCATGTCCCCAGAAATCGAAAATTATCGTGTCACCACCGTTGCATTAAATGTCCGCGCGGCGCCCTCGACTACATCCAAAATTCTGGGCCACGTGATTAAGGATCAGGTCATCGTGAAGATCGCTGAAACCCCGGACGGAATTTGGATCAGACACAAAGAGAATAGCCTGGAGGGCTGGTCTTCGAAGAAATTTTTGTTGAAGATCACGGGGGATGCCCCGGTTGGGGATTTCCCGTGGCTGTCCATCGCCGATAAAGAGTACGGCGTCATCGAGTTCCCGGGCAAAGAGAATAATCCGCGCGTGCTGGAATATTTGGCGACGGTCACGAATATTGGCCCCCACTGGAGGTCCCAGGACGAGACGGCCTGGTGCTCTGCATTCGTTAACTGGTGTGTGGAAAAGGCGGGTTACGTCGGGACGAAGTCCGCGCTGTCCGTATCCTGGCTGAATTGGGGAAAAAAGATAGATAAACCTGTCAAAGGGTGCATCGCTGTTTTCTCCCGTGGCGGTGGCGGCCACTGCGGATTCTACATCGATGAAATGCTCACTTTGTCGGAGACCTATATCAGGATATTAGGTGGGAATCAGGAACATATGGAAACACAGATCGGGGCGGTCAATCTGAGGTACTACTTGAAGTCGAGGTTATTGGGGTATCGGGTTCCGAAATAGACCACCCCTCCCGCCCTTCGGGCACCCTCCCCAAATTCTTTGAATTTAGGGAGGGCTGGCGATGGGCATTGGCCTGACCCCTGAGTTCTCGGCGGGGATGCTTCGCGATCCCATGCCGACCGTTAATTCAAAAGGTATTGCGGCGCTTAACATTCTAATAAGGGACTCGAGCGTGATCAATATGGGATACAATCCAGTATCGCCTTCGGTAATCTTTACTCGTTGGAGGTCCTCATGAAAAATTATGTCAAACCGTCGGATGCCGAGCTGCGGGAGAAGTTATCCTCGATGCAATATCAGGTGACTCAGCACGAAGGAACCGAGCCGCCCTATCAAAATGAATATTGGAACAGTAAACATGCGGGCATTTATGTGGATGTCGTCACGGGCGAACCCCTGTTCAGTTCGCTCGATAAATACGACTCAGGCACAGGCTGGCCGAGTTTCACCCGGCCTTTGGTACCCGAGAACATTGTCACGAACACCGATCGCAAGCTCTTCATGGCCCGCACCGAGGTGCGCTCGAAGCATGCCGATTCCCATCTGGGCCATGTCTTCGACGATGGCCCAGCTCCCAGCGGCCTGCGCTATTGCATGAACTCGGCAGCCCTGCGGTTCATTCCCTTGGAGCAACTGGAAGAGGAAGGCTACGGAGAATATCTGTCGCTGTTCCGGCGCACCCCGGGCGAATAGCACGATATCCATGACCCATGCTTGACCAATTACTTCATAACTCACCTTACGCAGTGTCATTCTGAGCGAAGCAACACTTGCGCCGCACTGCGTGCGTTGCAGTGCAGGTGTGTCCTTCAGGAGGGAATCACGGTTAGGTACGTAAGGTCAGTTCATAATATATATTTTCTTTCGGGACTGATCCTGTTTGCGTTAATCTTGATAATAAGATTACCTTATCTTTTATACGGCCTTCAATGGAACATTCCCATACCGGGCCTGGCAATTGACACAACCGAATGCGTAATAGCCACCGTGGATATCGCGTTAAAGGGCGCGTAAGTTTTCACCTGGAATTCCAGGTGCGGCCGGTCATTCAGTTGGGGTCAGGGGATAGGGCGGCTGATTCAAGGTGATATCGAAGGAAGCAAACGCAGCCTGCTGATCATAGTACAACAATTGACTCTCCACGCTGGACCTCTCCGTCTGAAGCAGATCGCGCAGGATCGTGAAGGTCGAGGCGAGCTTGGGGTCGTCCGTTTGGATGAGAAGCCACCAGATCTGATCCTGGGCCTGAGTTAGGTCCTGAAGCCGTTTGTGGAGCAAACGATAGTCGGACGTTACATCCTGCGTATACAGACTGTCACTTTGAACTTCCTCTGCGATCTCAAGCGCGGCACGGCGCAGCACGCTGAGAGACTCCGGTGGAACCCTGGCGCTCAGGCTCGAATAGGCTGGAGATCCGGGTGAAGACCAGGAAGACGCGGAGACGACAAATCCACCTGCCTGTTCCACGGCGTCTTGTAAATCGGTCAGAGCTTCGACTGGATCTTCGACGACAATCGAAAGGCTCCCCGAATGGATGATAATACGCTTCCCCTCCGGAAGGGCGGTTGGGGTTGAACCCTCTGGGAAGCTCTCGGATGAAACCGGGGACTTGGTTGGAGGAGATGGATTTTGGCAGGATGTTATTAAAGGCGTACACACAGCGAGAAGAAAAGAGAGTATGAGCATCGGGCTGGAGGGTCTGTTCATGGGATTATTCTCCTTGGTTTTACCTGGGACGTGGCTGGAAGTAAAAGAGTTCCCAATGGAAGCATCTCATCGAGACCATTCTACTCAGCCGAAACTGTGGCCGTATCTATGCGGGAAAAAAAATCGTTGAGTGAAGAGTGCAGAAATATCATTTCAGCAGGAAGATTGTAATTCATCTCCTACTTTGATGTGCTCGCATTTGACGCTGACGATACGCTCTGGTATAACGGGCGTTATGATGTTATTGCGCTTCGATTGTATAATCGGCAAACCATTGCTTGTGAGTATATTGCTTCAAGTCAACAATGTCCGCCTCGAATGGAAAGAGCTGTAACGGGTGATGCTATGAATCTTCGATCGACTTACCCAACTGTACTCGCGCTTGCGGTGATACTTGTTTTATCAGCGTGCGCACCCAAGGCGCCAACTCCGCCGCCGGTGGATGTCATCGGCACTATGGCAGCCCAATTAGCCTCCGATATGCTCACCCAGACCGTGGCCGCCTACTCGCCCACGCCCCCACCTCCCACCATCACGCTCACACCCACCGAGACCCCTACCGTCGAGCCGACCAAAGACTCGTCCAAGAAGACTGTTACCGTCATCGGTCAGTCGCCGTGCTACTTTGGACCCGGTCCCAATTACCAGCTGGAAAGTTATATCAGCGATACAAAGAAGGTTGAATTGCTCGGCATCGGCAGCGTCCAGGGCTGGTACGTGATCATGAATCCGTATTTCCACCAGGCCTGCTGGCTCGCGGCTGAAAATGTACACATCGACACCGATATGGATCTCACCCAATTCCCGACCATCAGCCCATAGGCCCTTCTCAAAACTAAGTCAGAGTTCATGTGCCTCTTTGATGTGATCGCATTCGACGCTGACGATACGCTCTGGCATAACGAGCGATATTATGTCGACGCACAAGCCAGGTTCGCACAACTCTTGTCCCAGTACCATAAACCGGATTGGGCCAACCAGCGTCTGTTCCAGACCGAGACGCGCAATATCCAGCATTTTGGGTATGGCATCAAGGCCTTTGCCCTTTCGATGATCGAGACCGCCGTGGAACTGACAGAAGGGCGCATTTCGGCCCGGGATATTCAAAGCGTGATCGACCTTGCAAGAGAAATGTTAAGCGCCGACGTAAAATTGCTTGACCATGTGTCGGAAACAATCCCGCAACTGGCAGTGGGCAATCGATTGATGGTTATTACGAAAGGTGACCTGCTTGACCAGGAAACAAAAATCCTTCGCTCCGGGCTGGGTCAGCACTTTCAGTATATTGAAGTTGTCAGCCAGAAAACACGTGAGAGTTACGAGCGCATTCTGAAAAGATATTCCATGACGCCTGAACGCTTCCTGATGATCGGGAACTCTCTTAAGTCGGACATATTGCCGATCCTGGAGTTGGGTGGGAGTGCGGTGTACATTCCCTACGAAACCACCTGGCTGGAGGAAGTCGCGGATGCGCCGGCCGAGGGTCAACGCGGATATTATCAACTTGAACACATGGGCCAGTTGCCCGCTTTACTTGAAAAACTTGAGAAATGATGGCATATCAAAACGAGGTCAAATATGGATAAGATCTTTCAGCACGGCATCGCCAGCGGCGATCCTCTGCCAGATCGCGTCATCTTGTGGACGCGCCTCAGTGTTCCGCGGCATAATCCCATCGACGTGACCTGGGATCTCGCAACAGACGCAGATTTCAAAAACGTGATCCAAACTGGGACGGCGATCGCACATCCGGAGCATGATCACTCTGTTCACGTCGATCCCGCGGGACTGCAAGCGGGCATACATTACTATTATCGTTTCCGCGCTTTAGGCGAGACCTCCCCCACTGGCCGCACAAAAACACTGCCGGCCTCCGGCGTGGACCATCTGCGCTTTGCACAAGTCTCTTGTGCAAAATATAATGCGGGCTTCTTCAATTCCTATTCACGCATCGCCACGCGCCACGACCTCGATTTCCTCCTGCACCTCGGCGATTACATCTACGAAGCGGCCAACATGCCGCCTGCCGGTCAAACCCCAGGCGCGGATATCGGCCGACCGTTCAATCCATTGCACGAATGTAAAACACTCGAAGACTATCGCGCCCGCTATGCTCAATATCACAGCGACCCGGACGTGCAAGCCATGCACGCCGCGCTGTCCCTCATCTCCACAGTGGATGATCACGAATTTGCTGATGGCGCCTGGCGAGGCGGGGGAGATGTCCATAACGAGGGGCAGGATGGGCTGTGGACGGAGCGACTGGCGCGCTGCTTCCGTGTCCGCAATGAATGGTTGCCCATCCGCCTGCCCGATCCGCATGATCCACAGCGCGTCTATCGCAAAGTGGAGTTGGGCGGGCTGGCAGACATCTTCCTGATCAACACACGTACTTATCGCGATCAACCCGTCCCACCGCCTGAGATGAACGACCCGAACCGCACTGAGTTGGGTCTGGCGCAACGTGAATGGTTGTTCCGTGAGTTTGAAAATTCAAGATCAACGTGGCGCGTGCTCGGTAACCCGTCTGTGCTGTCCACCACCTGGCGGAAGGAAGTGACCGATGAAGTGAAACTCGCTTTGCTCACAACGAAACTGATCGCCGCCGATGGGCTTGGCCCGGATTACGATCAATGGGATGGCTACCCCGCTGAACGCAGCCTGCTCTTTGACCTGTTCCGCAAATTGCGCGGCAACATTGCGGTGCTCAGCGGTGATATTCACGTCAGCATGGCGATCGAATTGCACGAACATCCCTTTGATACCACCGAGGAACCCGTGGCCGTGGAGTTCATCAACACCAGCCTGACCGCACAAAACTTTGACGACAAAATGAAATGGGGCTATCGCACAGAGTCCATGAAATATGAAAAAGGCATCACCGAGGCCTTTCCGCACATCAAATATTGTGAGTTGGATAGCCACGGCTATAACATTGTTGATATCACGCGCGAACGCATTCAGGTGGAATACTGGCATCTCGAAACCGTGCTGCAACGCTCTGAGAATGAGAAGTTGGGCGCGGTCTGGCAGGTGGAACTTGGCAAACCCAAATTGGTGAAGATCAGGTAATTCGCCCACCTGGTGCAGTCCAGTCCATTCGCCACAAAAGAAAAACCCAAGGGACTTTGTGGCTATCCTACAAAACACAGATCATAAATCCATGAAATTATATTCCTACGCTCTGCGCTATGACGACGGCGCGGCTCCGAATCCATTCTGGGGCATCTGTACGCTGGCGATCCGCAAGCCCTCTATTCGACTCGCCGCCGAAGTGGATGATTGGATCGTTGGGCTGGGGGCGGTCGATTCGCCGCTGGGCGATATCGCCGACAGTGTCGTGTATGCCATGAAGGTCACTAGCAAGTTGACGCTCGAGGAATACGACCAGTTCTGCAAGACCTTTCTCCCCAGGAAAATGCCGGACTGGCGAAATCGCGATCATCGCATGCGGATGGGGGACTGTGTGTATCACTATGTCGCGGGTCGATACCCCAAAATGCGCACAAGCATCCATACAGAAGAGAATCTGCAGAAGGACCTGAGCGGGAAATACGCACTGCTCTCGAAGCAGTTTTATTATTTCGGAGACCGCCCGGTCAAGTTAGGCGAGGGCCTGCACTCCCTCATGGAAACGGCACAGGGACATGGATTTCGGTCCGACCAGGGATCGGTTGATCTTTTTGTCAATTGGATCGAAGGCCTGGACTACCGCCCGAATAAAGTCCTTGGCGAACCGCAACGTAAAGCCGAATACTTGCGTGAAAAAGAGCTTCAAGCCCCATGCTCTGCTCGAGATCTGGAGGAGGATGAGTAAGCTATTTCCCCGCGTGCAACACGGCGTGATCAAAGATGGCAGGGCTGGAAAATTGACCTTCGCGCAGCCGGCTGCGCGCCAGGGTTAGATCTGCCATGATCTGTTTAATATCCGTGTAAACTGAATCACACAGCAGGACCCCCAAATTGGCACGCAGACCAAGTCCCGGATCTTCAAGCAGTCTCTTCAAGCTGTCCCTCACACGCGCCGCGATCTGCACGGGCACCACAGGCGAGGGGATCTCCTCGATCAGTGAGAGAAAGTATCCATCGTCTGCAGACCAGGCTAGTGTGTCCGTGGGGCGAAACGTTGATTTAAACTGAACCGCAAGGTCTCGTTGGAAGGCTTCCACTTCCTGCTTTTGCAGACGTGTATGGAGATCTTCCAGATGGACGATATCCGCGAACAACACGCCGAACTTACGCAATGCAGAATGTCCGATGCGCTCCAATGAAAAGGTCGTCCTCACTTCGAAAAAAGATAATGTATACAGCCCGGTGGCGCGGTCATAAACAGGTTCGGTCATCACACCCCGGGTTGCCCTCAAACGCTGCACAAGTTCGCCCAACTGCGAAATATTTACAGGTTTTTGCAAAAGGAGGTCCGGCTCAACGGGCAGGCTATCCGCCAGGCTGGCATTCGCCGTGATCGCAACGACGGGAATAGCCGCAGTACTCTCATCTGCACGGATACGCCTTAAGATCTCAACGCCAGACGTGCCGGGCAATTGCAGATCGAGCAAAATGATGTCGGGGTGGATCGCAAAGATACGTTCGAGAGCCCGGGTTCCATCCAACACGATCTCGGTTCGATATCCCCCGATATCAAGAACATGACGGTAAAGGGCCACAATGTCGCGATCATCTTCGACGATCAGGGCGAGCGGTTTATCCATTTAAATAATTATACCTGTCATTAAGATTATTCGAACCAACAAATCGTTTATGAATGGGCTGACTCAAGATACAATCAACCGATGGACCTGGCACACGCGCTACGATTGGCCCCGTCCGCTTCCGACCAGGCCGTAAGCCTGGTCGGCGCGGGTGGGAAAAGCACCGCCCTCTTTCAACTCGCGCGTCAACTCGCTCATGAACCATCACCTACGGTGATTGTGACAGCCACCGCTCACCTTGGCACATGGCAAATCACAGAGGCAGACCGACACATCATCGCGACGAGAGTCGAGGACCTCGCTGCGATCTTCAAAAACGAATTGCACGGTATCGCGCTAGTCACTGGCGAAATAAAGGATGACCGCACTTCCCCCATTAATCCCCTTCTCCTAAACTGGCTACGCGAAAACACGAAAACGCATCATATTCCGCTGCTCATCGAGGCCGACGGCTCGCGGGCACATCCCCTCAAGGCTCCCGCCGCACACGAACCCGCAATACCGGAATTCACAGACACCGTGATCGTCGTGGCAGGCCTGAGCGCGCTTGGCAGGCCTCTTACCGATGTGCACGTCCATCGCTTCGAAATATTTTCGCAACTCAGTGGTCTCGAACTAAACGAGAACATCACATCAGGATCGATCTTGCGCCTCCTGATCCATCCATTCGGTGGACTCAAAAACATCCCATCCACCGCGCGGCGTGTTGTGTTGCTCAACCAGGCGGATACGCCGGGGCTCCTGTCAATCGGCGGAACAATGGCACAGACTTTGCTCGATCATTTCGATGCGGTCATCGTTGGATCATTACAGAACGGACATCTTCAAACGATAGAAAGGACCGCGGGCATCATCCTGGCAGCCGGAGAAAGCAAACGGTTTGGTCGACCAAAACAACTGTTGGACTGGCATGGCAAACCTTTCGTGAGAAACATCGCGGAAACTGCGCTTCACGCGGGACTGGGGCCTGTCGTCGTCGTGACTGGCTCCCGCGCCGCTGAAATTGAAACTGCCTTAAACGGCCTGCCCGTGGAAATTGTTCACAATCCCGATTATCAACACGGTCAAAGCACATCCATCAAAACAGGCATTAGGTCTCTACCTGAGAAAATAGGTTCTGCAGTATTTTTACTTGCCGACCAGCCCCAAATTCCATCCGAGGTGATCCGCGCGTTGGCAGAGACCCATACACGCGAACTCCCGCCGATCCTCGCGCCGCTCGTGCTGGAGGAGCGACGCGCCAACCCGGTGCTCTTCGATAGAACCACCTTCCGCGCCCTTTTGCAACTCACCGGTGACATCGGTGGCCGCGGGATCTTCGATCAATATCGCGTCGAATATCTCCCCTGGCTCGACGATATCCTTCTGCTCGATGTGGATCAGCCGGAGGATTATCAAAGATTGAAAGACTTGGAATGATCTCAGCGATCATCCTCGCCGCAGGCAGGTCGACGCGTATGCGCCTGCCCAAAATGCTGCTCCCCTGGGGAAATACGACCGTTTTGGGACAGGTTATCCAATCCATTCAACACGCGGGAATTCAGGATATTCTCGTGATCACAGGCGCTGCCGGGGAAGACGTTAAAAAGGTGGCCACCCAGCATGGGGTCAGGGCAACTCACAACGACTCGTTTGAGAGCGGAGAAATGCTGGCTTCGATCCAGTGCGGATTAAGGGAACAAGATCCCCAGGTACAGGGAACTCTTGTTTGTCTCGGCGACCAGCCTCAGATCGAAGAAAATAATGTGCGGGGCGTATGCGAAGCTTTTCAAAAAAACAGATCCGACCTGGTTGTACCAAGTTATCATATGCGGCGCGGGCATCCCTGGCTGGTGGCGCGTCGGCTGTGGGATGAGATCTTGAACATGCGGTCGCCGGGATCCCCGCGCGATTTTTTGAACTTCCATGCAAACCAGATCGAATATGTAAATGTTGACACCTCTTCAGTGCTCGAAGACCTGGACACTCCGGAAGATTACGTGAAATTCAAACCAGCTGTGTGATAGACTCGCGGGCGAGAAGGGACGAGACCAAAAGTGCGATCAACGCCGACACGTAATAAAATGAATCCTGTCTTCTGGTTTGTCAACGTAGCGATCCGATTCTACGCACGCCTCACTTGTACCATCGACGCGCCGGATCTGCACAAGGTCCCGATGGTTGGTCCGCTGATCGTCTTCGCCAATCATACAGGCCAGATCGAAGTCCCTTTGTTGTTCACGTATCTCCAACCCCGCCGGCTGACCGGTTGGGCGAAGGTCGAGGCCTGGGACAATTGGTTCATGCGCTGGATCTTCAGCTTGTGGGGCGCGATCCCTGTGCAGCGCGGTGAAGCAGATATTTCCGCACTCAAGCAGGCGTTACGGGCACTGGAACAAGGCTATATTTTTAGTCTTGCGCCCGAAGGCACGCGCAACAAAACGGGGAAATTGATGCGGGCCATGCCCGGGGCCGTGATCCTAGCCATGCACTCCGGCGCGCCGCTCCTGCCAATAGCACACTGGGGCGGCGAGAAGCATCTCGGAAACCTGATCCGATTCAAACGAACCCACTTTCACATTCGGGTGGGCGAGCCATTCAAGTTGAACACGGCAGGCGTCAAGGTAACGGGTGAGGTCCGCCAGCAGATCGTGGACGAGATGATGTGTCAGCTCGCCATACTCATGCCGGAAGAATATCGCGGCGAATATTCAAATATGAGCAGATCTACCCAAAAATACATAAAGCGTGATGAATAGTACCAACTCCCCATCAACCAACTTGCAAGATTGTAAGGAAGTATCGTTTCGTTTTTATTGCAAAATGAAAAGGATAAGATAAAATAAAATAAGTGACCAAGGAGATGAAACAATGAAAAAACTATTATTTAGCGCAATTCTTTCTTTTGCATTGATTGCGGCGCAGGTCGGAACTGTCTTTGCGCAAGATGCCACTCCCACACTTACGGGCACTGTCCAAAGCGTTACTCTCGAAACCAATGCAACTACAGGCGATACAACGGTTCTTGTCTCTTATACGGACGACACAGGCGCTACACAAACTGTCCGCTTGAGCGTGGCGACTGCGGAGGGACTTGGCCTTGTTACCACCACTACCACTACCGACCCGCTAACAGGTGCGACCCAAACCGAAACGACTGTGAACGATGGTGTTATAGACACTGAAGTCACCATTGACCCTGCCACTGTGATCGCTGATACCACAACGGAAGCGGATCAGCACCCAGTTGGCTCTGCCCTCTCTGATTTCTTTAGCAGTCTGCTTGGCGTGGACTATGACATCATCATGACCTACCACGAAGACGGTGTTGGTTTTGGCGTTATCGCACAGGCTCTCTGGTTTGCCAATGAATTGGGCGGCGGCACCGATGCTTTCGCTGCGCTCCTCGACGCCAAACAGAGCGGCGATTACTCGAATATCGTCCTCGCGGACGGTTCGACTCCCGACAATTGGGGCGATGTCGTAAAGTCCCTGAAAAAGGGCGATAATCTCGGCTCCGTAAAATCTGGCCGCGCTGATAGCGAGGAAAATGCCATCACCACAGGTCAGGACAATAGCAAGGGGAACGGCAAAGGCAACAATTCAAGTGCCGATTCGAGTGCCACCTCTACCGATGAGGACGCGACCGACGCGGTCGATCAGGGCAACGGAAATGGTAACCACGGAAATGGCCATGGTAATGGTGGCAACGGCCATGGCCATGGTAATGGTCACGGCCATCCGTAATCTGCGATAAACATGACTCACCCTGAAATTAATCTTCGCGGGCGAGTTTTTGTTTTAAGAGCAAATGGGACGCGGATAAACGCAGAAAACGCGGATTTTTCGCTTTTTATCAGCGTAAATCCGCGTTCATCTGCGTCCAATATTAGATTTGGGGTTAATTATGTCTCAAAACTTGAGCTGATACACATTCGTTTCCCGCTTCTTGAATCCGACCCGTACATACAATCTGTTTGCGGCCTCACGCTGCCCGTTTGATGTAAGAGAGATATGCGCCGCACCTTCTTCGCGCGCCAGGTCAATCGCAAACTTCATCAGCGCTTCGCCGACTCCCTGCCCTCGTGCGGAGCTGTCCACGATCACATCCTCGATGACGGAACGGATCCCAGTCGGAACGCGATATACAGAGAGCGTCAAGGCGCCCACGATCTCGCCGCGTTCATCCCGCGCAACCATCAGCGTGGAGGCTGGATCTCGAAGAAGAGCAATTAGATCATCGAGCGAAGGAGCTGGGTTTTTATTCGTTAACTGAGGGACAAGGCGTTGAAAAGCCCGATGGAGTTCATCGTCCGCCTTTGTCACGATATCAATTCGCATCCGCTTTTTTCTTGGGCAGCACACTCAGGACGAGATAGTATGCAACATAAACGAATGACACCCACACGACCCATTTGGGCTGGTTGGGATATTGAAGCAATCCCCAGATCCCGACCGCACCGTAAAGATAGGTGAGACCGAGGGTTAATTGACGCAAATTACTGTTGCGGCTAGGGTAGATATACTTAATGGGAACGAACACCAGCACATTGAACAGCATCAGAAACCCAAAGTTCAACCATTGCGGCAGGTTCATCAGGAGCATGTAAAGCGCCATCACATTCCAATAGGAGGGAAAGCCTTTGAAATGATGGTCGTCGGTCTTCGCATCTGTCTGAGTGAATTGGTAGGCAGAGGTCAGCAGGATCGAACACGCACCGAGCAGCCGCGTGCCATAGGGCAATGCTTCGGCCTCCACCAGGAACAAAGCGGGCACGACAACATAATTCAGATAATCAAGAATGTTATCGAGCAGAGCGCCGTCAATTCCCTTCGCGTACGTTTTTACATCCGCCCAGCGCGCCAGCATTCCATCGAAGGCATCCACGAACATCGCAACGATCATCCAAATGATCATCGTGTTCCATTCGTGTTTAAAGATGGCAAGCAAGGCGAGGAATCCCCAGACCGCGCCCGAGGCGGTAAATAGATGTACGCCCCAGGCAAGCGCAACACGCAGCGGGTTTGGTTTTTGTTCGAATAACAAAGAAGGGGCCATGGCATGATCCTTACTTCAATTTTCTATATGAACACTCAAACGAAATAAGCGGTGCTCGAATCTGTGAAATTATACAGGGAAATAAATAATTGACGACTCCTCGGAGTCGTCAATTTTGGAAGTTTAGTCCGTTGATCATGCTTTCACAAGTCCGACCCTGACCTTCTCGCCGTCGAATTCATCTTCCACCACGGATGATCTCGCAGGCGCTCTGGCAAAGGATAATTTGGAAGCCAGCGTTTCGGCAGTGATGTAATCCTTGTGCGTCTTGACCGCGGACTTCAATCCAGCGGATGCCTCAACGAAGAGTTTTATGCGGTCAGCCACATTCAATCCGGCAGCCTTGCGCAGGTCTTGCACACGACGCACGAATTCGCGCGCCTGCCCTTCCTGCACGAGTTCCGGTGTGAGGTCAGTGACAAGAGCGGCCACATACGGACCCTCTTCGGCGACCGCAAATCCTTCTTTGGCCATCGCCTTCACTTCCACTTCGTCAGATAAAATATTGTAGGTCTCACCCTCCGCCTGTACGACAAGTGCAATACCCGAGAGCAGGGTGCGCGCCACTTCTTCTGCATTCATGGCAAGCACCGCCCTCTGAATGGCAGGGTATTTATTGCCATATTTTTGCCCGAGTTGTTTGGGCAGCGGCTTAACTGTATGAGTGAGGGCTTCGCTGGATGCATCCAACCAGCGCACCTGTTTGACGTTAAGCTCATCCGAGATCATATCCGCGTAAGTGGAGACGGCCTTGCGTTCGACCGGATCGCTGACCGAGAACGCGGCGGAGGCCAGTGGCTGCCGCACTTTGCGGTTTGCCTTCTGTCGCGCAGAATGGCCAAGGGAGACCAGGCGTACAACCACATTCATTTCGCGGTTGAGGGATTCATCGATGAACTCATCCATCACCTTCGGCCACTCAGCGAGATGCACGGATTCAGGCGCAGTCTCATCCACCGAACGGACAAGGTTTTGATACAACTCTTCCGCGAGGAAGGGCATGGCCGGCGCGATCAGCTTGGCAACTGTTACCAACGCCGTATACAAGGTGGAATATGCAGCCTGCTTATCCGGTCCTGAGTCATTCTTCCAGAAGCGGCGGCGCGACCGGCGCACATACCAGGTGGAGAGTTTCTCCACGAAGGCTTCCACAGGACGCGTGGCATTCGGTACATCATACTTTTCGTAGGCCTCCGTCACATCGCGGACGAGCACATTTAATTCTGAGAGCAGCCAGCGATCGAGATCGTTGGTCGCGGCGGTCACGGTCAGCGCCCCCGGCTTATCAAGGTTGGCGTATGTTACAAAGAAAGAATACACATTCCACAGGGTGAGGGTAAAACTGCGGATAACATCGCCAACCAGATCACTAGAGAAGCGGCGTTCTTGTCCTGGAGGTGTAGCGGTAAAAAGATACCAGCGGAATGCATCCGCGCCATGCACGTTCAAGACATCCCACGGGTTGACGATATTTCCCTTGCTTTTGGACATCTTCTGCCCGTCAGCATCCAGGATCAAACCCAGACAAATGACATTCTTAAAGGAGATGTCGTCGTTGAGCAGGGTGCTGATCGCGTGCAATGAATAGAACCAGCCGCGCGTTTGGTCCACGGCTTCGCAGATGTAATCCGCGGGAAATTGGCTCTTGAACTGCTCCTGATTTTCAAAAGGATAGTGCCATTGCGCAAGAGGCATGGAACCCGAGTCAAACCACACATCGATCAGGTCCGGCACGCGCGTCATTTTGCCGCCACAATCCGGGCACTTCCAATGGACATTATCCACATAAGGACGATGCAGGTCCAATTCGCTTAAGTCCCTGCCTGCCTTCTCAGAGAGCTCTTTGACTGAACCAACGCATTCGCGATGTTTGCAATCCACACATTCCCAAATGGGAAGCGGAGTGCCCCAGTAACGTTCGCGGCTCAATGCCCAGTCAACATTATTGGATAGCCAGTTACCAAAACGGCCCTCCCGCACGTGCTCTGGCACCCAGTTGATCTTGTTATTCAAGGCCACCAGGCGATCACGATGTGCACTGGTGCGGATATACCAGGAGTCGCGCGCATAATATAAAAGCGGGGTCCCGCAACGCCAACAGAAAGGATAAGTATGCATGAGTGTTCCCGCGCGGAATAATAGACCGCGGGCTTCCAGATCCTGGATGATCTGCGGGTCGGCATCCTTGACAAAGATCCCGCGCCAGGGTGTGATCTCGGGGATGAAGGTGCCGTCGGGCAGGACGGTCATTAGCACGGGCAGGTCGTGCAGCTTCGCCATCTGCATATCTTCCGCGCCAAACGCGGGCGCCTGATGTACAAGACCTGAACCATCTTCCGTGGTAACGAAATCACCCAGAACAACGAAGTAGGCGGGCTTATCCGGCGGGACAAAGGTAAAAAGCGGTTTGTACTTCTGTCCCTTCAGCTTTTTGCCCTTGAAGGTATCCACTACTTTTACTGCCTCATCCATGAAAACCTTTTCGACCAGGGATTTTGCAAGGATCAGTTTCTCCTTTGTCCCATTATGATCACGTTCAACGGTCACATAATCCACATCGGGATGCGCGGCGACGGCCACATTGCCGGGCAATGTCCACGGAGTCGTCGTCCACACCAATAAGGATGTATCCGGTTTATCCACCAGCGGCATACGGACAAAAACCGAAGGGTCGACCGCTTCGTCGTAACCGAGGGCAACTTCATGGTCCGAAAGAGGCGTGCCACAGCGCGGGCAATACGGCACCACCTTATATGCCTTGTAGAGCAGGTCCTTCTCCCAAAAGTTTTTCAGGATCCACCAGACCGATTCCATGTATTCGTTGGTATAGGTCACGTACGCGTCATCAAGGTCAACCCAGAAGGCGATGCGGTCGGTGAGCTTCTCCCAATCCTGGATGTAGGTGAAGACGGATTTTTTGCACAGATCATTGAATTTATCTATACCGTATTCTTCGATCTGGTGTTTGTTATCGAAGCCGAGCTGCTTCTCCACTTCGATCTCAACAGGCAGGCCGTGTGTGTCCCAACCGCCGCGGCGCGCGACATGATAGCCGCGCATGGTTTTGTAGCGCGGGAACATATCCTTGAAAGCGCGCGCCAATACGTGATGCACGCCCGGGCGTCCGTTCGCGGTGGGAGGTCCCTCATAAAAAACATAGTCGGGTCCGCCTTTGCGCTGCTCAACGGTCTTCTTGAAAATATCCTGCTTCTTCCAAAGCTTCAGGACATTCTCCTCCATTAAAGGTGCGCCAAGTTTGGCGTTGACTGATTTGAACATTGGCTCTCCTTGCACTGACTTGATTAAAATAAAAACTCTCGCCTCATAACAGAGACGAGAGCAAGGCTCACGCGGTACCACTCTGATTTCTGCCGGACGGCAGGCTCTTGGTGGATGACGATCATCATCCTGTCCTGATAACGGGGAACAACATCGGCTTTCCTACTCTCGACAAATTATCGGTTTCAGATCGCGGCTCCGAGATGATTTTCAATTTGCTGTGTTGGCCTGTCTCACACCAGTCACGGGCTCGCTGACAACCTTCGTAAATTTACTCGTTCTCATCAACGCTTCTATTTGTGCAGATTATACTCAAGCCGAACATAATCGACAAGTCTGAAATGGACAATATTGATATGTTACATATTTCACATTGACGGTTTGATATCCGACAGGTATAATTCTCTCTCGGCATTATTTCGAACAGCAGGAGCATAACTATGGCTACACCAGATAGCGCGCCAGTCGTAGCGCTTGAACCAAAAACCAAACTTAGCGGCAAGATCTTGAAAACCACACTCGCGGGGGCGCTCGTAGACATCGGTCAAAATGTACCAGGTGTCATCCACATCTCACAACTCCAAAAAGATGCAGTCAACAAAGTTGAAGACGTCGTGAAAGAGGGACAAACTGTGGAGGTTTGGGTGCGCCGCGTGAAGAAAGATCGTGTCGAACTCACCATGGTGGAACCGCTCGGCTTTGAGTGGAAAGAGATCCAGCCCGATATGATCGTAAAAGGCAAAGTCGTTCGCCTTGAAACCTACGGTGCCTTCGTGGATTTCGGCGCGGAACGCCCCGGCCTGATCCATGTGAGCGAACTCAGCCGCGGCTACGTCAAGACCGCCAGCGAAGTTCTCAAGGAAGGCGAAGAGATCGAAGCGAAAGTACTGGACGTGGATCGCCGAAAGCGCCAAATCCGCTTGAGCATGAAAGCCCTTCAACCTGAGATCGTTGAAGAAGCCAAACCGGAACGTGAAGATCGAAAACCCCGCGGAGGCAAACGCAAGGATAAGAAACCAGAAGAACATTTTGAAATGGAGTCCGAGGGAGGTCCCACCGAGCCGCAACTGACCGCCATGCAAATCGCCTGGCAGGAAGCGGTGGATCGTTCGAAGGGGCACGATAAGGTCCGCCCGAAGTCTTATAAGTCCGCATCCGAAGAGCAGGAAGAGATCCTCAACCGCACTTTGGAAAAACGAATCCCCACTGGCGGATAATCCAAATAAGCATTTTACGTAATAGTCACCCTATAGGTGACTATTACTTTTTTAATTCCTGCAGGAATTTCTCTTTATTCGCGGAACGGGCTGTCTTACCGCTGGAGGTCTTAAGGATCCACTTCGGCCCAACCACTTTGACATGACGCAAGGCAATGGCCGAATTCTTCGTCACGTGCTGGCGGATCATTTCCGCGATCTCCTGCTGATCGCTCTCCTCTGCGGTATCGACTTCTGCGATAATGACCACTTCCTCAGTCCCCTGCTCTCCATCAAACAGACCAAATGCAACGGAGCGCCCCGCATGCACACCCGCGACTTCATAGGTCAGTGCCTCAAGATCCTGCGGATACACATTTTTTCCACCCACAATGATTATATCCTTCTTACGGCCTGAAACAAATACCTCGCCACCGGAAATATATCCGTAATCGCCGGTCAAAAACCAATCATCCAAAAACGCCTGGTCTGTCGCGTCGAGGCGGTTGTAATAACTGCTAAGCAAGCAATCGCTCTTCAAGGCGATCTCACCCACCATGCGTTTAGACAGTTCATTCCCTTTTTCACCCAGCACCTTGATTTGGACATTG
>CAZSVR010000022.1:7339-14533 GCA_964610295.1 uncultured Anaerolineaceae bacterium | reverse complement strand
TGCGCCCGATGGGCCGCGGCTTCGTGAAAGTGGGCGGCGCGGAGACCGACCCGGCATGCGCGTCTCGAGCAACACGGTCCACGGTCAACGCTTCGCGATCGATCTCTTCGACTTTTGGTCTGCCAGCTAGATCTGATTGAGTCACTGCGAACACATTCTCGGCCATCGCATACGAAGTATGCAGGGCATTCTCAGGCAGACCATATCCCTTGAATTTTTCGTAAAAAGCCTGATGGCTTTCCCAGCGGACAGGTTCCGAACAATTGATGATCGCGCGCCAGGAGGACAGGTCCACGCCCGCGAGATGACGATCGCGGATCTTCTGCGCACAGAAGTTATAAGCAAAATTTGGAAGCCAGGTCAATGTGCCTTTATATCGCGAAACGGATTGCATTAGCCGATACGGCGCGCGAACCCAGTCAAAGGGGGATATCAAAACAAGGTGAACCCCGTACAAAACAGGCAGGAGAAAACCTGCGATCAAACCCATATCGTGATACAGCGGAAGCCACGAAACGATTACATCCTCTTCATTCAAGCCCAAAGTTTTACCATAAGAATCCAATTGGTTGAAGACCGCCCGATGAGAAAGCGCCACCCCTTTTTGCAGGCCGGTTGTCCCCGAGGAATGTTGGAGCAAAACCAGATCTTCAGAGTTACATTTTAGGCCGCCCCAGGATGCAATATCCACAGCCTGTGTTGCAACGTTCTCCGCCACGATCACTGCACGGACAGAATCCCCATCCTTCAGCGCGCTCCGGATCTCGTCATTAAATTCGGAGTAAGTCACGATCGCGGCGGGTCGAGTCACCACGATCAGCGCGGATAAGTCCGCGCGATACCGCTCCGGCGAAAGCTTTTCCGTGAGAAATGGCATGATCGATGGGATCGCGCCGTGGATCACCGCACCAAAATACGAGTAGATCAATTCTTCACCGTGTTGAAGGATGAGGATAACCACCTCACCTGGAAGAATTCCATTTTTTTCGAATGCATTTGCAAACCCCTGTGCACCGCCTAAGAGTTGGGAATATGTGAGGGATAAGTCTGAGTGGCCGGCCTTCTGCAGAGTCACCGCGACCTGCTGCGGTGCCCGCGAATACAGCGATTCCAGACGCTCGGAAAAAGTAGTCATTTGGATTGCCGGGATTTAATCAGTTCCACCAGTTGCGTCAGAGTGTCGAATGTGGAGGCGTTCAATTCGGAGTCTTCAATTCGAACACCGAACGTATCCTCCACGAACAAGGCCAGGTCCACAAGGCTGAAGGAATCGATCAAGCCGCTCGAAATGAGCGGTTCATCCACTGTGATGATACGTTTGGGTTGCTTCAGGATCTTTTCGGCGATGTGTCTGGCAAGTGTTGAAGTCATTTCAGTTGTCATATCTGAGTCCTTCTTCTTTACAAGCTAATCGTCGTATTTCAGGGGCGATCAACCCGGCCAGCATCTTCTCGCCCGCCGGCGAGCGGTGAAAAGGGGTATCCGTAAATTCCGCGGCTGGAAGCGCGTCCCACGCATCCACGTACTCATGACCATTATTATCCATCCAGGTGTTCAGATAGTTCAAGTACTCATCATATGCCCAGCGGGGATAGAAGTCATTGTAACGAATTCTGCTATTCTCACCGCTCGCAATAAAGATCGGTTCATTCACCGCCAAAAGCGGTAGGTCGCCTGCATGCTGATAGCCTGCGCCCAAAACGTCGAAAAGAAACGTATCCAGGTCCAGTTCGCTCGGACCATAAACATCAAACAATAAACTATCGGTCTGGTCATTCGATAAGGGTGCATAATCATCGTAATAATAGTCGAGCCCCGTTGCCTGCCATCCAAAGCCATATAATTGCAAAAGGAGCATTTTCTTCAATTTGCTTCGCTGGCCGAGGATCGTGCGTTCCTGGAACGTCGTTTCTGCAACATTCCTGGTATCAAGATTCTTAATCGAATATTTTTTAACCAGGTCGTCAACCCGCGCCGCGTACGGATCAAGAAAATAATCGGTATATATGGAGCGATTGCGGAATGCGTCCAGAGTTATCATCCACAAGTACATATCAGAGTCATAGTCGCGGAGTTTATCCATGATGAGCAGGTCTTTCATCACATAAGGCAGGGGAAAGGCGGCGTTGTAAACAACAACGCGCCTGTCATCACAGGTTTTGAGGTTAAGTGAATTAAGTTGGCCTACAAGGGCTTCCTCGGGATGTAATTCAAAACCCCACGCGGAAGAATCGCCCAATACCATCACGCGAAATTCGCCTGGCTGTTTCGGTTGCGACAAAATATGCGATTGATACATGGCGTCCATATCTTCAAAAATCGGGATCGTGTGCGAGATCGGATAATACTCCACTTCACGTTCATAGGGGACGCGTTCACGCCCGCGGAAGAGCCAGTTGTACATGGACAACGTTCCAACAGGCGGGTTGAAATATGCAAATGCCATATTTGCAAGCACATACAAGATGATCGCCTTCACAAGCACACGCAGCGGACGAACTTCGTTTATGGTGTCATCCCGAATAACCTCAACATCACCTGCCACGCCAGGCCAGGAGTTGATAGCGTAAAGAAAAGCCAGCCAAGTGAAACAAAATGGAAGGTAAGGAAAATGCCGATCCCATCCAGGAGCCTCTGTCCGGAGGCAGGCAGCGGAGTCTTCATCCAGGCGCGCATGATCCCGCTCCAGCGATTCTGGATGAAAAGTCCAAAGCCATGCCACAATCCCCACAAAGCAAAACCCCACGTAAGACCATGCCAAAGACCGATCAAAACCATGGTAAGAATTTGGGTGATAAAAATCATGAACGGCACTGGGAAGTTTTTTGTATGCAACGTACGTGTAAACGGGTTAAAGAAATATGCACGAAACCATTGTGTGAGGCTTATGTGCCACGAATTCCAAAACTGGGTGAGATTGGGCTTGAGATATGGCGCGGCAAAATTCTCTGGCAGGCGAATACCCAGAGGGCGCGCAAGTCCAATAGCCATATCTGTATATCCGCTGAAATCGAAGTAAATACGCAGGGAGTAGGCATACAAAAAAAACCACATCCACCCAGCGCTCTTCACCTGACCGACGAGGACATCGTTCAGTGCAATCAAAGCGAGTGAGTCGGCAACGACGAATTTCTTAAATAGCCCCAGGAAGAAACGTTGTCCCGCATCGATCCAATCCTGTTCGGCCAAAGCGGCTGGGTTTCTCAGGTCTTGCACGAATCGCTCCACGCGCTCAATAGGACCCGCGGTGAACGATGGAAAGAAGATCACATAGTTGACATATTCACCCAGGGTTAACGGGGATAACCGCCCAATTTGATGATCGCGTATCGTATGCAATAAACGAAATGCAATATACGAAAAACCAAGCCATGAAAGGATCGGACGGGGATTAGCGGCATCCTGACTATGAAATTTCGAAATAAAATCAAAGAAACTGTTAATCAGGAACGGGCTTTTCAGGTATACAAACAAAATGATAATCGCCAAATAAGCCCCGCCTGACAGATAATTTCGAGTCTTTGATAGGCCGATCACAACGAAAATAATCATTAAATAAAAGCCTGCAGTCGTTGCGATCATCCACAAACGCGGTGTGGTGGTCATGTAGATTTTTTCAAAACCCAAAAACTGATTGAGGTCAAAAAGGATAATAACGCATGCGATGACTAATACGGTCGGCCAGTTCAGATTTGATCGCCGCGTTTCAGCCGGGGTGATCAAGAGCCAGACAAAAATTGTCAGTGCGAGGCTGGCAGTGGGCAACCAAAAGGCAAAGCTGACGAATTGTTGAGGGGGCTGGATCCAGTAGATGATGAAAACACTTACAGCGAGCAAAACCAATTCACGACCCTGTTTGAGCTGCCCAATAATGACTGCCGCCAGGGCGAAAATTCCAAGGTGAAGAACCGTCATCTAAAAGCTCTGATAGATCCACGTGGGCGCGGAATCGGCAGTAAGGATCGTCAACGCAACGAGGATGAGGCACAGGAGCAGGGCGTATAAATTTTCGCGTGAGAAGGCTATTTTTAAGAGATTCTTGAACATGACTCTATCCCTGATTGGATGCGCTTTTCAAATAAGCTTCCATGAAACTGTTCAGGCTGCCGTCCAATACAGCCTGGGTGTTGCCCATTTCAAGGCCCGTGCGATGGTCCTTCACCATTTGATATGGGTGCAATACATAGGAACGTATCTGGCTGCCCCATTCCGCTTTGGTATATTCTCCACGCAAAACTGCGCGCTCTTCTTCTCTTTCGGCCTGCCGTAACTCAAGCAAACGCGCACGCAATATTTTCATGGCAAATTCACGGTTTTGGTTTTGCGAGCGTTCATTCTGGCAGGTGACCACAATGCCTGTTGGGATATGGGTAAGCCGTACAGCCGTCGCGTTCTTTTGGACATTCTGTCCGCCCGCACCCGATGACCTGAAAACATCCATTTTAATGTCGCCGGAGTTGATCTCAATATCCGCCTCCTCCATAGAAACTTGGGGCAGGACTTCGATCAGCGCAAATGAAGTATGCCTGCGACGCGCCGCGTCGAACGGAGAGAGGCGTACAAGTCGGTGAACTCCCTTTTCAGAACGCAAATATCCAAAAGCGTAACGTCCACCCACAGCGATGGTCGCGCTCTTAATGCCTGCTTCTTCACCGGGAGTGGAGTCTAAAATTTCAGTTGTAAACCCTTGATCTTCTGCCCAGCGCAAATACATGCGTTGGAGCATATCGGCCCAATCTTGAGAGTCGGTTCCGCCCGCACCTGCATGAATGGCGAGAATTGCGTCGTCATGATCATATGGGCCGGAGAGCATTGCCGCAAAAGAACGTTTATGAAGCTCGGCTTCCAGCCTGGTGATCTCGCCTTCAAGTTCAACGCGTAAAGAATCATCAGCGAGCCGTGCAAGTTCGATGAGATCGTGAAGATGGTTTTTATGTGCGCGCCAAAATTCCACATCGTCGCGCACACTTGAGACGGCTTTCATTACGCGTTGGGCTTTGGTAGAATCATTCCAAAAATCGAGGTGTTCTATTTCTTTTTCGAGTTGTGAAAGTTGCGTCTCTTTGCCGGCCAGGTCAAAGACGCTCCAATAGTAGTTGTGTCAGGTCGTTCGCGGCCTGCAAGCGTTCAAGCAAATCCTGCATGATATCTCCTAATTACTCGATAAAATTCCATCTACAAATGCTTCAGGGTCAAAGGGTTGAAGGTCCTCAGCTTTTTCACCCAGGCCTGCAAACAAAATGGGTAAACCAAGCTCGCGTTGCACGGCGAAAGCCATACCGCCGCGTGCAGACGTATCCAGTTTCGACAAGATTACACCCGTCACTTTCACAGCTTCTTTAAAAGAACGCGCTTGTTGCAGTGCATTCTGACCAGTCGTTGCATCGAGCACCAACCACACTTCATGGGGCGCACCATCCAGGGCTTTCCCGACCACGCGATAAACTTTTCTCAACTCCTCCATCAGGTTGAAACGTGTGTGCAAACGTCCCGCGGTATCGATCAGGATGATATCCACGCCTCGTGCTACTCCAGCTTGAATGGTATTGAATGCGACCGCGCCGGGGTCACTTTCTGGAGCCCCTGCGATCACTTCAACCCCCAGCCTGTCTCCCCACACTTGAAGCTGATCCACTGCCGCGGCACGGAAGGTATCCGCCGCACCAAGCAGGATCTTGCTCCCCTCTGCCTGAAAACGAGAGGCAAGTTTTGCTATGGTCGTTGTCTTCCCCGAGCCGTTGACACCGACCACCAAAATTATCGTGGGCTTTTGACCAAAGCTTAATGAAGGCGCCGATTCAAGATTGGCGCGCAGTTCTTTTCGAAGCGCAGCGGAGAGTTCGGTTGCGTGCGTCAGGCCCTCGGTCTGCACGACGTGTTTGAGAGAATCCATTAAAGAGGCTGTGATTTCGAGACCCAGATCCGCTTGAATGAGGATGGCTTCCAGTTCATTCCATGTATCACCATTAATTTCGGAGGCGCCCAGCAATGATGCGATCTGACCGAATGCGGCTTTGCTTGTGCGCGTGAGTCCTTCTTTCCATCGTGACAACAGATCTTCCATGCGTGGCGATTATATCATGAGGTTTTTTTATGTTATACTCTTTTCGCTCACAAAGCAAAGTTCTCGATGTGGAGAGCCGGTGAAAGAAAGGAAAATAATTTCAGGATGACCGCAGAACCCATTCACGTGACAGATGGTGCCTTTGAAAAGATCGTTATGCAATCACAAGTGCCTGTGATCGTGGATTTTTGGGCGCCCTGGTGCAACCCATGCAAGATGATCGCGCCTACGCTCGAAAAACTCGCGAAAGAACAGGACGGCAAATTGATCGTGGCCAAGATAAATACCGATGAAAACCCGGAATGGATGAACAAGTTCGGTGTGCAGGGAATACCAACCTTGTTGTTCGTATCTGGCGGCAAGGTGGTTCATCGTCAGGTGGGCGCTTTACCCGAACGCATGTTGCGCGAGGTTATTAATCAATTCATGGACGTGATCAGCCAAAACTAGAACTCGTAACGGAGGAGTCGGCCCATGAAAAAAATCTTGATTCTCATCACAGTGATGGGTTCGTTACTGAGTGCATGTTTGCCCGCTTTTTTACAGTCCGATGTGACCAGCCCAACGCCGATCTCAAAAGAAAACCTTGAAGCAACCGCGGCGGTATTAATCCAGCAAACATTGGGGGCCTTACCCACGCCAACGATTGCTCCAAGTAATACTCCAGTAGTGAAACCGGCAACCAGCACTGTCACACAAGTAACGCAGACGGGAACACCAAATCCCGAGTTGCTGACAATCACTGGCTCACCCTCTACGAACACACCCAGTACCCCAGCAGGTACGGGAACAGGCACATTACCATTCACAGTAACCCCAAGTGTTACGCCCAATGCAGCTATTGGCGTTATACTGACAGAGACACCCCACCCGCAACACTATGGTACCTTGCCGCCTTATTTACCTTTTGGGAAAATTACGCTGATCAACAAGTCTAAGAGTCAGGTTTACATCTCACTGCAATGCACAACGCAAGATGGATATACTACGATCATTGAATACCCTGTGAGTGGGACGATCGATGTGAAAGCACCCTTGGGAAAGTACACTTATGTTGCCTGGGTGGGTGGCAAAAAGATCGTTGGCAAATTCATTCTGGACAATAATAGCGATCTAAACATAAAAATATT
>CAZSVR010000022.1:0-7329 GCA_964610295.1 uncultured Anaerolineaceae bacterium | reverse complement strand
AAGACCATCTGGAAATCACTAAGAAGAAGTAATGGAGAGAACTATGAAACGTATACTACCTGTTTTGATCACCCTCGCTGTTTTTACGACGGCATGTGGCCCTCAGGGCACACCCACGATGGCACCCGTGGATGTGCAGAACACGGCGATGGCCGCAGCATGGACGATGGTTGCCGCAACACAACAGGCAATCCCCACGGCCACCCCCTTGCCCCCAACAGAAACCCCCAGCCCCACGCCTCTACCGACCTTTACACCTTTACCACTCTCTACCCAGCCGCAATTCATTCCTACGTCTACCAAGGCTGCGACCGGCGATTGTCTCGGGCCTATTAATATCGGAGAAGCCGGTCCAACCACACCAGTTCGTATTGAAAACGTATCGGGTGGAGCGATTACCATATCCATAAATTTATGGACAAAAAATGCCTTCGGGCAGTGTGGAGCATTGTCCTATTCCATGGGAAAAAATGAAAAGAAAATTGTAAATTTACCCAAGGGTTCCTGGTGGGCCTATGCATGGGTGACACTTAAAAATGGGGCCAACAGTACGGCTTCTTGTAGTTTTGAGATACGGGTGGGCAGTCAAGATTTGGGAAGATTAGTAGTTGGCGCGGACTCTTGCCACGCCCAGGATCTGTAATATTACACTGATCAGAGTTAAATTTATGCACAATAGCAATAAAGAACGAAGGCCGCCAATTCCTGCGGCCTTCGTTCTTTATTATTCCATGTTGCGCGTTATATTCGCCCCTAACATACGCAATTTTTCATCGACCTTTTCATAACCTCGTTCAATTTGAACCACATTCCGAATCTTGGATGTGCCTTTTGCGCCCAATGCGGCCAGGAGCAGTGCCATGCCCGCACGAATATCCGGGCTTTCAAGTTTTTCGCAGTACAAGGGGGTTGGTCCCTGCACCAGGCAGCGATATGGATCGCAAAGAATGATACGGGCGCCCATCCCCACCAATTTATCCGTGAAATACATACGACCTGAGAACATCCAATCATGAAACAGCATCGACCCTGCTGATTGAGTTGCCACGGTTATGGCAATACTGGTCAAGTCTGTAGGAAAAGCAGGCCAAACATTTGTCTTGATCTCCGGCAATGCCCCGTCCAGATCGGGAACGATTGAGAGGTTTTGCTCGGAGGGCACGATCAAATCATCATTTTCAACGATCCAATGGACCCCGATGCGATGGAAAACCTGCCGGATCATCTCCAAATATTTTACCCCCGCGTTGCGAATTCGAATTTCTCCCCTGGTAATAACAGCCGCGCCTACATAACTGACGACTTCCAAAAAATCCGGACCGATCGTAAACTCCCCGCCGCTCAACTTCGAAACGCCTTTGATATGAAGGGTATTCGATCCAATTCCCTCAATTTGTGCACCGAGGATATTTAGAAATTGACATAGCTCCTGCACATGCGGTTCTGAAGCCGAATTGCGGATCTGCGTTTCCCCTTTTGCAAGGACTGCTGCCATGACTGCATTTTCTGTGGCGGTCACACTTGCTTCATCGAGCAAAATATCCGCGCCACGCAACTCCTTCGCAGAAAAATCAAGCACGCGGTCATAAATCACTTTGGCGCCAAAAGCCTGTAAAGCGAGAATATGTGTATCCAGCCGGCGCCTGCCAATCACATCTCCGCCAGGCGGTGGCAGACGTAAACCGCCCGCACGGGCAACAACCGGACCTGCGATCAAAATTGATGCTCGCATCCGGCGACACAGGTCTGGGTCAAGATGTGAAGCGGTTAATTCCTTGGTAGTGATCCGCCAGGTACTTGTGTCCAAGTCCTCCACCTGCGATCCAAGGCTTTCGATCAGTTTTCGCATGGCCTGAACATCGCGGATTTGCGGAATATTACGAAGTGTTACCGGCTCTTCCGTCAGTAAACAGGCCGCAAGCAAAGGCAGGGCGGCATTTTTATTCCCGGAAGGAATCACCTCTCCATGCAACGGAATTCCACCTTCTATGACAAACTCTTCCATTCAAAACTCCTTTGGTTGCTTTCGGGATCGATGGGTAATTGGCGTCCTAGTCTGAAAATAGTTACAATCTACTTACATCGAATACTGCCTTTGCAAACAAGTTGCTATTGGAATTATAATGAATCTTATGGCATTGACCCTAATGATACCCGCTTTTACTGGCTGGCTCGCAGGCCTGATCGTTAATTATCTGGCGGATGTATTACCGATCACCAGGACCTTCAGCCGGCCTGCATGCCGCCAATGCGATCAGGAATTTAGGCCACTTGATTATTTACTTTTTCGGCGGTGCGGAAACGGACACCTTAGAAGTCGGCGCACATGGATGACACAGTTCATCTGTGTATTGGCAAGTTTTTATGTTTGGTTCGTGCCTCCCATGAATCTCGGATATATGTTGGGAATGATTGTAACTATTTATTTCGGACTTGTCTTTGTAATTGATCTGGAGCACCGACTTATCCTGCACCCAACCAGTATCTTTGGTGCAATCCTTGGACTGGTAGCTGGATTCTTCGCTCATAAGCTGACACCTACTCTGGTGGGCGGGTTGAGCGGTCTGGGAATCATGCTCGCATTCTATTTTCTTGGGATGTTATTCGCCCGCTTCCGTGCCAAACGTATGCTGGCCGCCGGTCAGGAACCCGATGATGAAGAAGCCCTTGGCGCCGGAGATGTGATTCTGGTTGCCATTTTAGGTCTGATACTTGGCTGGCCTTTGATCTGGTTTGGACTTTTGTTCGGCATCCTGCTTGGGGGCGCAGTCAGCCTGTTGATCGTTTTTAGGCTCGTCATTTCACGTCGCTATGGTAAAAATGCTCTGCTGCTCTTCATCCCGTACGGACCATACTTCATCGTCAGCGCCTATCTGATCATCTTTTTCCCTCATTGGCTTGCGCTGATCGTGCCGGACTAATACAGAAATCAACAGAATGAAACTTCCCGTATTTTCCGAACGCAAGACTCGCGCGCAGGCCATGGTGGAATTTATGCTTGTTTTACCATTCCTCCTGCTCCTTATCTACGGCATAATTGAACTCGCACGCCTCGCATTCATTTTTTCCTCTGCATCGAACGCCTCGCGCGCCGCCGCCCGTTACGGTGCCGCTTCCGGCGAGAACGAGCAGGGCACCCCACATTATCGGGATTGTGATGGGATCCGGGAGATCGTCAACGAATCGGCTTTTATATCAGACTTCGACGATATTAACATCACCTACGACCGCGGCGTCAACCCGGATGGCACACAAATACCCATTTCGGGGATCGACCCAAGCCCAAGCAAAGATTCCTGCCCGCTCGAAGATAATCATGTAAGAAACGGAGACAGGATCATCGTTCAGGTCTCCACTTCCTACGAGCCGATCATCTCGATCATTCCGATCGATCCCCTTGAGATCGTATCTTCAAGCGCACGTACCTTCCTCGTTTCGATTCCCATTTTGGGCTCGGCAGTTCCCACAGGTTTTTCGGCCGAAACCAGTACGCCATCCAGAATACCCACCCAGGGCTTTGACACAAACACGCCCACAGTCATAGCACTGTTCACATCAACCAGATTGCCTTCCAATTTCACGCCCATCGCAAGCACTGCTACAAACGCCCTTCCACCAATATTGACGTTCACACCATCCAAAACACCCCTGCCAACTTACACTGCGTCGATCACTCCCACCTTTATCAGTTGCTCCGGTTTCACAGGCGTCAGTCATGGACACCTTGTGTTTAAAGACAATATTATGGAAATGGGCATCTTCAACAACACAAACCACGTTCTTTCCACGGCGCAAATTTATGTGGAGTGGAACAACGACAGCGGCCATCAAGCCGGCAACGAGCATTCCCTGCATCTCAGGCAGATCACTCTCGATAATCAAACCTGGAATGGCGATATCCTTGCCCCCTCTAAATATCTCCAGGATTTCTACCCGACCATCCCAATGGGCGAATCAGTGATCCGTTTTATGTTCGGTCAGAAATACGACCTCACCGATGGCACCGAGAGGATCATCATAACACTTGGAACTCCCGGTTGTGTAAATTATCCGATCGATTCCAGTCACTAAAAAAGTGATGGCCCAAATGCCGCTGAGAATATTGAAAAGAAAACCATCCAGGCCGGAACGAGGACAAAGCCTTGTGGAGTTGGCCATTAGCTTTCCAGTCATGCTCCTGCTCCTATTGGGAACCATCGATTTCGGCATGGCATTATATTCATTTCTGATCATTCGAGATGCTGCGCAGGAAGGCGCGCTATACGGTTCTTTCAACCCACATAACCGCGTAGAGATCGAAAGCCGCGCGCGCAACATTGCGCCCAACGATTCTGATGCGTTATTCTTTTTTCCCGTGGAGCTGAATAACAAGGATGTCGTTCAGATCAAAATAGACACATCCGCAGGGAATTGTCAGGGGATTTCCGGGGGTACAATTAACACGATCAAAGTAACCGCCTCCTATGCTTATGCGATGCTTATGCCTTTTTCCGAAGAGGTGATCGGGTCGAAAACCATTCCACTTACTGCCAGTGCCACGAATGTCATTCTTCAACCCGCATGTCAATGATGCAAAATAGATCTGGAACACACCAACAACGAAATACTGAAAAAGGCCAGGCCATCATTTTGATCGTTTTCTCGATCATCGGCCTGGTTGGAATGTCCGCGCTTGCAATTGACGGTGGCAACGCGTATCTTGAGCGACGGAAAACTCAAAATGCCGCTGATTCCGCGGCGCTCTCGGGTGCTATTGCCAGAATTGAGGGTGATCACTGGCGTGAGGTTGCCCTGGCCAGCGCAAAATCAAATGGGTACGACAATAATGGTATTACCAATACTGTGGAACTGAATACGCCCCCGATCGGAGGAATTTATGCAGATAATCCGGAATATATACAGGTGATCATAACCTCCTACCTTGATACCTTCTTCGGACCTGTAATAGGTATTCCGCAGGTCATCGTGTCCACCCAGGCCATATCCCAAACCAAACCCGCTGAATATGGCCAGATGTTCGACGGTTATGCACTGGTAAGTCTTGCACCCCACAGCAAATGCGAAGTCAAACGAGCATTCTGGATCCATAGTGAAGCCACGATTACTTTGGAAGGTGGAGGCTTATTCGTAAACTCTGACAATCCGGAGTGTGCCTACATTCAGGAAGGAAGTGGAGGCGTCCGTATTGATGAAGGTTTTCCGTTCTCCATCGTGGGCGGAGCCTCGATCCAAAAGCCAAAATTACACACCCCATTTCCGCCTCAAACCGGCGCCATTCCAATGTCTTATCCTCCCGCCTTCCAAATGCCCAAAGCCGGCTGTGGAAGTAAAATCGCGGAGGTGGTCGGTGAGGATGGCAGCAGCATGAGCCCCGGTAACTGGGATGATGATTTTCCTCCAGAGGGTGTATCCAACCTTGAAGCGGGCATTTATTGCATCGGCGGGGATGTGCTCGTGGATAGCGGCGAGAAGCTTATCGGTTCAAATGTCATCTTGGTTATTGAGCATGGCCGCCTCCATTTTGGCGCTGGTGCAGAGATCCAACTAAGGGGGCGACACAGTGGGGACTTGCAGGGGCTGCTCATCTACGTACCGCTTGAAAATCACAAAGTCATCGCCCTGAATGGGAATTTTGACTCCCGCTACCAGGGCACGATCCTCGCCCCCTCCGCAGATATCCACCTCAACGGGATTAACTCGAGCGCAGGGTACCACAGTCAGATCATCGGCTACTATATTGAAGTGGATGGAACAGACAATATAGTGATCGATTACAAGGATGAGCAAAATTACGACGCCTACCGAATGCCGGAGGTATTATTAAGCCAGTAAACCTAAAATTTCAACCTGTAAAAGGCCTCCCCTGGCGGGCAAATTCTTACAATTTTGTTAGCCTTGCAAAATGGTTGGGCAGGCCTTTTAAAGGCAATCTTGTAATATAATGGCTACGGCTCAAACTATCATATTTCGTATTTTTCCGCTATGACATTATTGACCAATTCTCCATAATACGAGTCAGCCTTATTAAAAACACTGAAGAGTTATGCTTATGAAAGAAATACTTAGAAAATTCCAATTCTTCTTAACAAGCCAACACAAGCCTGTTAAATCCTCGCGACGAAAATCCAAAGGGCAAAGCATGGTGGAGATAGCGATTGCCTTCCCAGTCCTTATCATCTTATTTTCCGGAATGATCGAATTTGGCTTCGTACTCAATTACTACCTTTCCCTCTTGGATGGCACACGCGAAGCAGCACGGTTTTACAGCAACAACGATCCTTTTGAAATTGGAGAGCCGCTGGGAAACTGCCAGTGCCCCGGCGGACCTGGTCAACTATGCCAAGGCGAATTACCTGCAGATACGGCGGATGCAGACTGTGACAGGCAATCATTTTATGTGGCCGCCACTGCAATGGCGCTCAGCTCCATACAACCTGCGGACGCCGACGATACCTCCCGAAGAATAACCTTAGACCCGGCCCGTGATGATGTGATCGTCACTGTTGTCAGTGTTGCAGGCAATACCATCACTCGATATTTGGGCGGCACCGGGGTTTATCGACAGTACGGAAACTATGAGACTCCCTTTACAGACGCATATATTCAGAGCTTATTAGTTGCCGGTGCACCCTGCACAGGGATCTTGATCGTTGAGGTGTTCTATAATTATGATTCGATTTTGAAGCTTCCCTGGTTGGCTCCATTGTTCCCGGCTCTGCTTCATACTTATACAGTTATGCCGCTGATCGCTGCTGAACCAGTATGTTAGCAGGAGTATATTAATATGGTCAAGAAAATTCAAAAACTTCTACGAAAATCGGAGCGGGGACAGGCGATCATTCTGATCGCCATGGCCATTATTGGGCTGGTGTCGATGGTCGGGTTGGTTTCGGATACCGGGATTTTATTAATTGAATATGGCCGCCTTAAACGAGGTATTGACGCAGCCGCGATTTCAGCTGCGCTGCAGTACCGCAAAAACTTTACTACTGTCGATCTCGAGAATGCCGCCCTTGAATTTCTCAAGCTGAACCAATCGGATGTCTTCGATGTGCAGATCGATACCTGCGTTACGGATGCGACTGTCTGTACCAACCCGCAACGAAAACTTGTTCGTGTGACCGCCTCACGGCATGTACACTTTGGTTTCCTGCGGGTATTGGGGATCAACCAGACGGATATTACCGCTACATCCGTGGGCGAAGCGGCCTCGATTGACCTGGTGCTGGTGATGGATACATCCCTCTCGATGGCCTTTGAAACGCACGACGATACCGATGCCGGCGGGCCAACCCTAAATTCAGCGGATGCGACCGATGATCCATCTGT
>CAZSVR010000021.1:0-51845 GCA_964610295.1 uncultured Anaerolineaceae bacterium | reverse complement strand
GCAATCCTGTGGACCGGCGTGCCGCCGGGCTTCGCGGCATCAGCGAAGCGATCCTGCGGACGAACGCTGTGGCAAATCTTCCGCGCATCCTCTGGGGTGCGGCAATGTTAACTTTACCCGTTACAAGTTTTCGCTGGTTTCCATTTCTGGGCGAAAGCACGCTGGTTCGTCCGCTTGCGTTATATCCACTGGGACTGCTTCTGCCTCTTTTGCTCATTCAGGCCTGGCGCAGGAAAATAAATCTATATTGGGCGGGCGCGTTCGTGGCGCTCGGGGCGTTTGTATTGTTCGTTTTCGCCGCAACCAGTTTCGGGACCTTGATCGACCCGATCCCTCTTCGCGGGCAAACCTACCTCCCGCGCGCGGTCCGCGCCTTGGCGACACTCCTGGTGGGTCTCGTTTTCTTCGTCTGCGCAGTGTGGATGAACAAGGATGAGAACGATTTACGTTTCACAGTCCGCTGGGTTTTTGCCGGTCTTTGCCTTGATCTTGCATGGAGCGGCTTGCAGGCCATCACGTTTTACACGGGCTTACTGGATAAGGAGATAGTCACGCACTGGCAGCTCGTGTTTTCCATGCGCGAGCTCGTGCGTACAAATCGCATCTCCGGCCTCGCGTATGAGCCTGCCTGGCTGGCGGGCCAGCTCGCCACGACATTCATCCCGTTCCTATTTGCAGCGGTGTTGACGAACTTCCGCCTCACGCGGCTGAAGTGGCTGGAACCATGCCTCCTGGCATTCTGCCTGCTAGTGCTTTTGGCTACCTATTCGCGCGGTGGTTTGTTGACCACAGTGGCTGCAGCCGGCCTCACATTCTTATTTCTTGGACGTGATCTGGCGCGGGTGATATGGAGTTGGTTCATTGGCGGTTTCCATAGCCGCGCTCTCAATGTTTTGTTTCGCGTCGGATTGATCGTAGTTTTGGTCGGTGCATTTGTAGGCGCATTCCTCTTTCTCGGTCAGAAAGACTTTTTCCGCCGTTTATGGGAAATTGACGCGGAAAGTCTGAGCGAATACCTGGTTGACATCAACGCCGGCGCACGGGGCGCGTACTCGGCCGGCGCTTTGGCTGCCTTCGAAGAATATCCCTGGACTGGTGTAGGCCTCGGCGCCAGTGGTTTTTATATTTATCAGAACCTGCCGGACTGGGTACTGACCACCGTGCCGGAAATCGCAAAACAATTGAACCCGGAAAATCAGTTGTACCCAAACCCGAAAAATCTTTATGTGCGCTTGCTGGCTGAAACAGGATTGATCGGTTTCTTTTTATTTGTTGCGTTCCAGCTTTACGTGCTTGGTGATATGCTTGCTCTCCTTGTGCGCAAAGAGCCTTGGGCGCGTTTTGCCGCGACCGCCGGGGTATTTGCATGGCTGGCGATCACATTTTATGATTTCACCCAGGATTCGCTGACGACACCAAATATCTGGCTTGTTTCGGGCATCGTGGTGGGGCTGTCTGCACCTTCATGGCACAGGGAATTCAAATGATCGTCCTCTCCGTCGGTATGCCGCGCGCCGGTTCGGGCTGGCATTACAACCTGATCCATGATTTGATGAAGACCACAGGTTGTGCCGATGCGCGTCAGATCCGCGAGAAATATCGCCTGCAGAAAGTCCTCACAGAAGTGAACTGCAATATCGGTGTGCTATCCGCGCGCAGGCTTGCCATGGTGACCCTGCCCGCGTTGTCCGGAAGTACTTTTGTGATCAAGGCACACTCGGGACCAACCAGTTCTTCGCGCCTGCTGTCGAATTTGGGCCTGCTACGCATCACATACATTTACCGTGACCCGCGCGACGCCATGCTCTCCGCATTTGATTATGGCCAACGCGCGCTCGCGAAAGGAAGCCCCAATGCTTTTTCGCATCTCTCCGACTTTGGATTGAGTGTGGGCTTTATGATGGAGTACCTTCGCATCTGGGAAAAGTGGATGCTCGAGAAGAATGTGTTGATCGCACGCTACGAGGACCTTTTGACGAACTATGATGAAGAATCCACGAAACTGGTGGAGTACCTCGAATTAGACAGGAGCAGGCTCGAGGTCCACGCAGTGATCGAGAATTACCGTCCCGGGGTCGCAGAAGGCCAGCACGGCCTCCATTTCTTCAAGGGCAAGATCGGCCGGTTCCGTGATTCCTACAATGAAGAACAAAAATTGGTTCTAAAAGAGAAATTGGCCGCCTACTTGCCGCGGATGGGGTACGAGGTCTAAACAAGCTTTTCAAGGTGCAATTCAGCTGTAACGTCGCTTAAGCTTGCCCTGAAATTCATTTTTCGTTATCATTGGGCTGTAATGATGCGCAAATACGATACACCTTACATGGCAGACTGGTTTGCCATTTCACTGAGATGGATCATGCTCGTAGGGCTGGTCGTATCTCTTGGGCTTGACGGGAAACTGGATGTTTACACCTCCTGGCCTTTGGGTCTAATGATCGTGTGGAATCTGCTGATGACCGCGCTGGCGGGTCTGAATGTGCGTATGACCTTTCATCGTCGTATCAGCCTGCTGATGGATCTCCTCCTGGCAGGCGCGTTTTACTGGGTACAGGGAGGGATTCGCGGCCCTGCGTTTTGGGTTGGTTTTTTACCGATCTTGACAGGCTCCATTTATTTTGAGATCTGGGGCGCGTTTATTGCCGCGGTATTGTTCGGGGGTTTTGTCCTCTATATTGGAATAAGGCTCGAAGATGAAATGCCTTTTGCGGCTTCGATCGCGGCAGCCATGGCTTTGTTGGGGCTTGTTTTCGGCTTACTGGGCCGCAGCCTCAGCAAATATATGAGACAGAACCGGGAAATATTTCTAAGTTCGGAGGAAAAGAAGGGCGCCCTTCAAAGCGAACGCTTGCGTGCCATTTATGAGCTGACTTCCACGCTTTCCTCCACCTTGAGTTACAAGCGCGTGCTTGAGTCTGCGTTGGACATGAGCGCGACCGCGTTGAACCCTGATCCGGAGCAGCTGATCAGCGATCCGTTGGTGGGCACGGTGATGTTGTTCAACGGCGGGAAGTTGCGCGTTGGCTCTGCGCGCCGGCTGACCAGCGCGGACATGCGTGTCACCTTTGACGGCGCAGAGGGTGTGCTCAAGAAAGCACTTGAGGAGGGTGAGCCAGTCATCTTTAAAGACATCGGCTATGACCCGGAACTAGGGCGTGTGATCGCTTTGCGCAATTGCACGAGTGGTTACTGCTTCCCATTGCGTAGTGGTTTCAATGTATATGGCGTTTTATTGTTCGCACATCCCGACCCGACCTACTTCAATTCAGATCGCTGCGCCTTGCTCGAGATCATTGGGCGGCAATCCGTCATTGCGATCCAGAATGCGCGCTTGTATCAAGACCTCGTGGAAGAGAAGGAACGTATGATAGATGTGCACGAGGAAGCCCGCAAGAAACTGGCACGTGACCTGCATGACGGGCCCACCCAATCGGTTGCGGCGATCGCGATGCGCCTGAATATTACCAAGCGCCTGCTTTCCAAAGATATAAACGCTGCCAGCGAGGAGATCATTAAGCTGGAAGATCTCGCGCATCGCACCACAAAAGAGATCCGCCATATGCTGTTTACCCTGCGCCCACTCATCCTTGAATCTCAGGGTTTGGCACCGGCACTGCGAGCCATGGCGGATAAGATGCTGGAGACTTTTGGCCAAAAAATGACCGTCAGTGTTGACGAACGCGTAGCGAGCCAGCTTGAAATGGGCAAGCAGGGGGTGATCTTTTACATTATTGAAGAAGCGGTCAACAATGCGCGCAAACATGCCGCCGCTGAAACCATTGCCGTACGGCTGAACCAGATGGATATTGGCATAGCCCTGCTTGAGATTGCGGACAACGGCGTGGGCTTTGACGTGAGGGCCATGACACAGTCGTATGATAATCGCGCCAGTAGCAGTCTCGGCATGGTCAACTTGCGCGAACGCGCGGAACTGGTCAACGGCTTACTCCAGATCGATTCTGCGGTTGGGCAGGGCACAAAAGTGCAGGTCTATATTCCGCTGACCGAAGAAGCCACGGATCGCCTGCATCGCGCACGTTCAAAATAGATGCCCACCGCTTCGGAGATTTATTACTTTGCCTATGAGGCAGAAGACCACAAAGCGAAACGCCCGCCCGTTATCCTTCTTCACGGCGCGGGCGGTAATTATTTATCGTGGCCGCCGCAGATCCGCCGTCTCTCGGGCCAGCGGATTTTTGCAATAGATCTACCCGGCCACGGCAAATCCGATGGGATGGGCCGGCATTCCATAAACGAATATGCTGAAGATGTGCTTGTGTTCATGAAATTGATGAAATTGCGTGCCGCAGTATTGGTGGGGATTTCCATGGGAAGTGCGATTGCACTTGCATTTGCGGTGAAATATCCAAAAAAAGTATTAGGGTTGGCATTGCTGGGTGGCGGTGCAAAATTGCGTGTGGCTGCAACCGTTCTTGAATCTCTTGGCAATTCAAATATGTTTGAGTCTGCGGTGGATATGTTCAACGAAAATTGTTTCAGCGCGGATGCCACGCCGCATTTAAAGGAACTTTCAAAACAAACCATGATGAAGGTGCGGCCGTCCGTTTTACTAGGCGATTTTATTGCTTGCGATCAATTCAATATGACCAGTCATCTCGGAGAAATCAAAACCCCCACCTTGATCGTGTGCGGTCTGGAAGACAAAATGACCCCGTTGAAATACTCAGAGTCATTAAGGGATTCGATCAGAGGTGCGCAATTGCAAGTTGTGGATCATGCGGGGCATATGGTGATGGTGGAACAACCCATCCTGGTGGCTGACAAGCTTGCGCAATTTATCAACAGGCTGCCGCGCGTGTGAAACCCTCGCGCTCGCCCAGGGCAACGCGTTAGACCTGTTACAACAATCCAAACATTTTTCTTAGAACCGGCATTGCATTAATTACCGCTCTTGCCCGATGGCTGAGACGGTTTTTTTGTTCCAAGTCGAGCTCGGCCATTGTCTTGCCGAGTTCGGGCAATAGAAAGATCGGATCATATCCGAAACCGCCCGTGCCGCGTTCTTCAGGGATGATCTCGCCGTAACAATTGCCCTCGGCAAGATCTACTTCACCCGAAGGTCTTGCGATCGCGATTGCCGCGTGGAATTTCGCCTTCCAGGGAAGTGGTTTATTGTGCAGGTTTTGCAATAATAGGGTTCGGCGGTCTGCATCCATGGCTTTCGGTTTCGGCGAATATCGTGCTGAATACATCCCGGGGGCACCACCCAGCGCAGCTACTTCGAGGCCGGAGTCATCAGCAAGAGAGATCAGTCCGCTGGCTTTGGCAAAGGCGAACGCCTTTTTGGTCGCGTTCTCAGCGTAGGTCATGCCGTCTTCTTCCACTTCAAGGGATAAGCTTATATCACCCGGTGTGACAAATCCAATGCCTGTATCTTTCAAGAGATCCTGAATTTCCTTTACTTTGCCCTTGTTGTTGGTGGCAATGAGTAGTTTATTCATTTTTTGTTCTGTTGTTGATCTGCTCTATTGCCCATTTCGCATGTTCTTTTACGAGCGGCTCGTCATCTTCCGACGCTTTTTCTAAAATGCGGAGGTCTTCCTGGTTTCCTGTGTTGCCGGTTGCGACTGCAAGATTTCTCAAATAGCCGCGTCGCTTCGGGCGTTTGAGCGGGGTGTGTCTGAAGCGTTGATTAAACTCCTGTCGTGTGAGGAGCAGGTCAGAGGTCAATACAGGAAGTGCAATGAGTGGCTCGAAAGCAGGGTCAGCCGGTTCTGAGAATCGATTCCACGGGCAGACCTGCTGGCAGACGTCGCATCCAAAAATCCAATTCTGCATGAGCGGACGCAGGTCTTCGGGAATATCGTCCTTGAGTTCGATGGTCAGGTAGGAGATGCAACGGCGCGCGTCAAGGATGCGATCTGCCAGAATACATTTTGTGGGGCACGCGTCTATGCAGCGTGTGCACGTACCGCAGTGATCTGTTGTAAACGGTTCGTCGGCTTCGAGTTCAATGCCGAGCAGGATCTCCGCAAGGAAAAATGTGGAACCCGTTTTGGGGTTGATGAGACAGGTATTCTTGCCTGTCCATCCGAGGCCCGCGCGTTGGGCGAGTTCGCGTTCAAGGAGAGGGCCTGTATCCGTGTAATAGCGGTTGGGTACCGCATGACCAAGTTGTTCCTCAATGAAGTTTACAAGCGTCTGTAATCTTTGAGGAAGAACGTCGTGATAATCTTTGCCAAGGGCATAGGAGGCAATTTGGCCGCCTGCTGGAGGAGCATAGGGCGTTCCCAATACAAGAATGGATTTACATTCCGGCAGGATTTCTTTTGGGTCTGCGCGGCGCAGGCTGTTTCTTTTTTCAGCAAGATAGTTCATCGTGCCGTGCATGCCCGCGTTCAACCAGGTTTCAAAAATGTTGTAATGCGAGAGCGGTTCGGAAGAAGTAACGCCAGCCAGGGTAAATCCCAGCTGGCGTGCTTTTTGTTTGATGGCTTGTTTTAGGTCCGGCAAATTACTGGACGGTGATTTTAACAATTAATATGTATTCTTTTTTACCGAAAGGAATCCCTTTAGGATTTACCATTCCCCAATAGCCGGAGTAATCACCCGGTAAATTTGGAGCTTTAAAGATGACAGACACTTCGACTTCTTCTCCTGGTGCAACAGTTTTATTAAGCGGTACGGGTTGACCCTTCATGGGTGTGTTGCTGGAATACGAATAGATTGGTTCATAGCCTTCGGCCCATGTACAAATTCCCGTATTTTTAATCTTCCAGGTTTTTGTAAATTCCTGTGCGGGCGTCATCGGGGTTCCATCTGGAATATTTACATCCAATGTGCTGAGATCAAAAGAATAGTCGTCACACAATGCCGCGGGTGTGCCAAGCGCCGCGAGCGTGGGATCATTTGTAAAAGCATCAGTGGGGGTTTCTGTGGGCTGCTCCGGTGTCGGCGTTTCTGTGGGGAGTAGCGCAGCGGGTGGCAGGACCGCGGCAGTCAGGGTAAATTCAGCAACAACTGTGTACGCAGCTGACGTGCGGATGGCGTTCACATCGGATGTTGGTTGAGGCGGGGTGGCGGGGGCACAAGCGGTCAGGAGAAGGATCCCAACGACTGTGATAATAGGCAATTTTGTTTTCATGACACCTCTTTTTATCTCGTTTGATTGCCTTGATTATTCGACTATGACCCAGATGGATACGAGTGGGCCAAAGAAGTTGCCTGCATCATCTTTCAACTTCCAGAACGCTTTATATTCTCCGGGTTGACTGGGTCCTTTCAATTTAACGACATACGACTGAGTACTGCCTGGTTCGGTATAGTCTTCAGGTTTATTTTTCGGAAGTATGATGCTATACCCGTGGAGTTCGGCGTCAGAATAATCGGGTAAATAGGTAAAAACGTAACCCTCATCCCAGGCACATGTCCCGGTATTTTGGATCGTCCAGGCTTTCCCGAATTCCTCTCCAGCTTTTACAATCTCTTTGTCAAAAGGATGGGTCTCACCAATATATAAACCATCGTTACAGCCATTTTTCGTGGTGATCGTCGATACGATGCCAAAGGTGGCAATGGGGGAGGTGATTGGTGTAAAGCCCGCTTGTTGCGTGTTGAAGGAAAAAGGTGTTATCGATGCGGCACCTTCAAATGCGGGGATCGCTCCAAGTGTGACCGTTGGCAGAAGTGTATTTGTCGGGATTGAAGTGGGTGGGACAGCCAATGCAGTCTGGGTTTGTTGTGATGAAACCTGGGTCAACACGTCGTTGAAGGCCTGTGTTTGTATTGCGCCGGGATCCACCGCAGGAGCAGGCGTAGCTCCGAAATTGCAGGCGCTTAAAACGATAATCGTAATGAGAATCGTTATCAGCCAAAGTGACTTGCGGTATTTCATGTTCGACAACCTCCGAATATGGTTAACATTATTATAACTCACCTATGGGGTGGGTGTGCTGGTTGGAGTGGATGTAGGGGTGGGCGTAAGGGTGGATGTAGAAGTGGCTGTAAGAGTTGGAGTGACGGTTAGTGAGGGTGTGAATGTCGGTGTAAACGTGGGTGCTGTACCCTGGCGAATGATGTGCGGGTTGAGCCAGATTGCATTATCGTTATTTTGCGCGCCGTTCGCGCTTACCACCAATATGAATTTGACAGTTTCACCCGCAAGACTGCTCAAATCCAGGTCCACCGGATAAAACTTGCCTTCGTAAACTTCGTGCCAGCTGGCGAGCGTTTTCACCTGGCCATTGTTTTTATATTCGAATTTGAAAATCACATCGCATTTCTTTGAGTTATGCTGGCAATTAACCAGTGCGCGAAAGCGGTCCGCGGCTTGAACCTTGAAGGATGGGTATTGACCGCTGATAATGCCATTATTAGAATCTTTGGGTACGGTGAGCAACCCGGGTTCATCTTCGGTGCTGCCATCTTCCATGACAGGTGCATTTAATTTGATAATGTAACCGTTTATGTCACCATCTGTACCGGGACAGGGAAGCGCGCCATTATTATTTTCCCAATTTGCATTGCAATAATTGGCAACGAAATCATAGGCGATAAAAGACGGGCCGGATACTTTAATATCCACCCAGAAGGCAGTATCAGCCAGGGCACCGATCCCAAATAGTCCGCCGGAGGCGTTGCGTAATTTCCAATAGCCGCGATAATGCCCGTCTTTATTTGGCGCCGTAAGAGTGACAGGAAGTTCGATAAATTCTCCAGGGCTGATATTTTTAGTCAGTGCAACGACCCCAGGACCATTTATGGAATCTCCACCGGTAAAAACCAGTGCATATGAAGGAGTCCATGAACAGGTGCCCACGTTCTTAATCCGCCAGATTTTGACGAATGTGCTGTTACGTGAGACGAGACTTCCATCCGGATAGGTGATATCTGTGAGGAAGGCCGCCGCGTCACATTTGGATACCGGAATTGGTGAGGCGAAAAAGAGCGTATTCGTCGGAATGACCCCGCTGAGGGTAGGCAGCGGCAGGCCCGCGGTGACGGTAAAGCCTGTTTGTGTGCCAACAGCTTCAACGGTCAGGGCGGATGCAGTGTAAAGCCCGTTGAGCGTGGCGAAGGTATCCGGTGTCCCTGAATCTGCAGGCACATTGCATGCCAGTTGGACGGTCAGCAGAAGTAAGATGACTATGAAAAGTGAGGATTTTTTATTTTGCATGGTGTTCTCCAGGAAAAGTTATCCGACTCACAACGACGCCTGGCTCGTGCGAAAAGTTCCAAATCAAAAGAGACCAACTTCGCGGTCAGCCTCTTTTGAATTCGGGCATTATGCTTACGGTTGACCACAACTGCTGATGAAGACAGCTCTGCCATACGACTTTTGGAATGGATCCGATACATTGAATTCCATCCATTTTTCACCGGGAGTATTAGCCAGACCAATTATCCACAAGCGGCTAAAAGTCTTGGAGCCAGCAGATGGAATTTCCACCGTTTTTGGGGAACTGTTATTTCCATCTTTTTGAGTCCAGAAATATGAGAATTCGAATGGTCCATTCGTGGTCACTGTTGCATAAACGGTCCAGCGCACATTTGCCGGACAACCTGTGGCAGGCTCACGAACGATTTCATACTCCACTTTTGTAATCGTGTAGTCTGGATGTTTGTCGTCTGAAACGACGATCTCAGTGAAGAAAGATGCACTGTATTCTCCTACTCCAAAATCAGTTCCATCAGGTGCCTGGAGCATCCATTCGGAAGAGTATTCTCCTTCCTGGACGGGCGCAGTAAGCACGAGGGAAATCGGTATCACTCCTTGTGGCGGCGTGGCTTGAGGCAGGTTATACACATATCCGCCGCCCAATACATTGCCATCCCAAAAGATGATCTTATAGGTTGTATCCCATGTGCAGTTGCTCACGTTTTGGATCTCCCAGGTCTTGGTGAATAGCTCACCAGGTCTGAAGATCGTGCCATCCGGGATGGTCTCGCTGACGAGGCTGGCTTTGGCGCATTCAGATTTTGCCGTGTTGCCATGCAGGGTGGGCGATGCTTTTGGCGCGAGTAATGTAAGCGTCGGCGAGAACTGTAGCGGTGTTTGTGTGATGAAAGGCGTCGCGGACGCGGCGGCTGTTTCAGTGTTGGTCTGTGATGCGTTTTGTGCGGCGACAGTCTGCGCGACAGCCGTGGCAATCGTGGGATCCTGTGCATTGTTTGCATCGCCACAGGCAGAGAGGATCAGCACACTTAATATGGTCAAGATTATCAATTTTCTAGATTTGCGCATTTTTTTCCTTTCATTACAGGTAAATATTATACTGTTAAAAAGAGCGCCCGGAATTCCAGGCGCTTTTTCATTCGTCATGAAATCGCTGTGTTTCTCATGGAGTAGTACAGGTCGCAATATTTGCATGGCCAAAACTCTGGTGATTTGGAGCGTCAATGTAAATGCCCAACCAGAAAGGTGCAGTGGCGGCAGAACCGAGATACCACTTCTCAGAGACAGATTGTGTGCCTGCTGAGGCAAAGATTAATGCACCACTCGTGCTATCTCCATCGGGACGTACCCAGTGATAACTTACCGTCCCTGCCCCGTTGGTGGTGATGTTTGCAGTTACTATCGGGCATCCTGTAAATCCAGGCTCGTCAAATGTTCCAACAGAATAGGTCACTCCGGTGACAGCAAAAACTATGGCAGGCGGCAGGGTATTTGTGGCGGTCACAGGATTCTGTACTTTGATCACTACGTAGAATTGGTTGAACAAAACACCGGCCCCATCGCGTAGCTTCCAATAGCCAGTGTATTCTCCGGGGCTGCCGGGCGCGGTCAGGTTGACGGAGAAGTCAACAGTTTGACCGGGGTTGACATTTCCGGTCAAGGCCTGCGTGGACGGACCGTTCATGGAATTACCGCTGGAGAATACGATCGCGTAAGAGGTGGTCCAGGTACAGGTGCCGACGTTTTTGAGCCGCCAGGTTTTTGTAAAGTTGAATCCGGGTGTCACAATACTGCCGTCTGGGTAGTTTACATCCGCGACAAATTGCATGACATTGCAATTCGAGGTAGCCGTGGCAACTGGCGTGTTTGTGCTCGGTGGCAAGGTTGGCGAGGGAGTCAATGTAGCCGGCCCTCCACCAATTGGGGTAAAGGTTGGAATCGGAAGGCCGGGTGTAGCGCTGGTTAGCGCCTCGATTGTTTGTGCGGCGGCGGTCAGGCTGGTTCCTTCTTCTGCACCACTGGTTGGCAGATTGCAGGAGACAAGAAATAGGATCAGCACCAGCAAAATATTTACAGCCCGGAATTTGTTATTCATGGTTCGCTTCTCCTTGAGAATGTTAAATTATTGTACCTCACTATTGATTTTGCTCCATCCCCCGCTTTTCTTAGCAGAATCAAAACAGGAGTTGCGACAACTCCTGTTTTGATGATCTGGGTGATATCCAGTGAGGCTCGCTCAGGTTTAGTGCGCAGTCTGCCGCTGCATGCCTGTCATCCATAATCCAAGTTGTTCGCGCGAGGTCTTCTTCGATTCCACGATTCCCACGATCTGGCCGCGATACATTACAGCGATGCGATCTGCGAGCGCCATGATCTCATCCAACTCCGAGGAAATGAGCAGGACCGCCACGCCGCGGTCGCGCATTTTTATGATCTCGCCATGAATATATTCAATGGAGCCGACATCCAATCCACGAGTTGGCTGGTTGGCGATGACGAGTTTTACTGCACGGCTGAGTTCGCGTGCAACGATCACTTTTTGCTGGTTGCCGCCGGAGAGCTTGCCCGCGTTTACAAAGGGGGAAGGCGTGCGCACATCGAATGCTTTGATGAGTTTGCGTGCATTTTCATCGAGCGCTTTTGGTTGAGTGACTCCGCGCCGGCTAAAAGGTGGGTGATAGTAATCGCAAAGCGCCATATTATCGGCCACGCTGTAATTGAGTACCAGGCCATGGCGTTGACGATCCTCGGGAATATGTGCAAGGCCGGCTTCGGTAATCACGCGCGGCGGTTTGCCTGTTAGGTCGCGCCCATCAATGGTTACTTTTCCGCCCGTCGGAGAGCGAAGGCCGGTCAGTGCTTCGGAAAGCTCGGTTTGTCCATTGCCTTGTACGCCGGCAATGCCCAGTACCTCACCCCCGCGCACGGAGAAAGACACCTGATGGACTGTTTCCAAATCACGCTGGTCGCTTACGGAAAGGTCTTCAACTTTGAGAACCTCGCCTTTTGCTTTATGGTCTTTCTTATCCACGGTCAGGATGACCTGACGCCCAACCATCATTTTGGCTAATTGAGCAGAATCCGTTTCCGCTGGTTTGACGGTGTTGATCACGCGTCCCGCGCGCATGACGGTGATGCGGTCTGCTATGGCGAGAACTTCTTTTAATTTGTGGGTGATGAAGATGATGGATACACCGCGTGCGGTCAGGTCTCGCATAATGCGAAAAAGGTCCTCAGCTTCTTGTGGTGTGAGCACTGCGGTGGGCTCGTCGAGGATCACGATCTCGGCTTTGCGATACAGGGTCTTGACGATCTCAACGCGTTGTTGTAGGCCTACAGGTAGGGAACCGACCAACGCGGTCGGGTCAACATCCAGACCGTATTGGGCGGAGATTTCATTTACTTTCGCTGCGACCGTGGCACGATCCAGTGCGCCGCGCTTTATCGTCTCATCCCCCAGCATGATGTTCTCTGCAACGGTAAAGACCGGGATGAGCATGAAATGTTGATGCACCATGCCGATGCCGAGTGCGATGGAGTCCTTCGAAGAATGGATTTTGGCGGTCTTTCCATTGACACTGATCTCACCTTTTTCGGGGTGATACAAACCGTAGATAATGTTCATCAATGTGCTCTTGCCTGCCCCGTTCTCCCCGAGCAAGGCGTGGATCTCACCTTTGCGAAGATCAAAGTTGACGTTGTCGTTGGCAAGCACGCCGGGAAATTGTTTGGTGATGCCTCTGGCTTGAAGGACGACGTTCTTTTTAATCATGGCGGCCTCTTATTTCTCGTATGGAACGCCATCTGCGGCGGGCGGCGTGGTTCTACCGATGATGCCTGTCAGGATGAACATGGTGAGGATGTATGGCGTGAGACCCACGATATAGGATTCCTGAAGAAATGCCCATTGCGGAGGAATAACATCGCGAAATATCTGCATGTTGATCAGCAATGCTTGTGATGCGCCAAACACAAGCGCGGCGGCCCATGCGCCAATAGGTGTCCAGTTGCCGAAGATCACTGCCGCAAGTGAGATAAAGCCGCGTCCGTTTGTTAGTAAAGGTTCGAAGGATGGAACGGATTCGATGGTGAAGTAAGCGCCCGCAAGGCCAGCGAACATACCGCCAATGATGACGTTGGCATACCGCATTTTGACAACATTTATGCCGACCGTGTCTGCGGCTCTTGGATGTTCACCTACTGCGCGTGTGCGTAAGCCCCAGCGTGTGTTGAATAGAATGTAATGGGAGATAAACACCAACAGGATGGCGCCTATGGCAATTGGCTTTTGATCGAATACGCGGTTGATCGCTTGCACGTTTTGCAAACAGGTTGCGGATGAGCCGCAGAGCGGCGCGAATAATTCTGTAATAGGGATATGAATGGTGGGCAAAACGCCGGGTGAGCTTGGCACACTGCCGCCAAAGACACTGACTTTTCCATAGAACAACTGACGATTTAAGAAGCCTGTCAATCCAACTGCAAGAATGTTTATGACTGTGCCGCCGATGATCTGATCTACTTTAAAAGTGATTGAGAGCGCTGCGTGCAGCAAAGCCATCAATCCACCTGTGATAATCGCGAAGAGCACGCCGAGTGCGATGCTGATGCCATTCCCTAAACCAAAGATATGGAACATGTAGATGGCGCCCAGCCAGCCGAAGAATGCAGCTGTGAGCATCATGCCTTCGATGCCGATGTTAATCACGCCTGCGCGTTCGCAAAACACACCTGAAAGCGCGCCCAAAGTGAGCGGCGTGGCTACTGCAATGGTGGTAGCCAGCATGCTGGTAATGATCAAAATTGGCGGTTGTTTTACCTGTCCAATCATCACAACCGCACCAAAGAGAACGGTGATAATCAGAGCAATAAAGCCAAAACGTTTTAAGTCCATATTTGTCTCCTAGCCTCCCCAGCCGCGGGTGAGCACAACGCGCTCGCCTTTGGCTTTAATGCGATAGATATATCGTATGATTGCATCCGCCGCGACGAAGAGCAGGATCAATGCCTGTAACATTGAGATCAAATCCACAGGCAATTGCGTAAGGAATTGCATGCGTGTCGCGCCGTTGCGCATGATCGCAAAGAGAAATGATGCTAACACTATACCCAGCGGATGCGATTTACCGAGCAGGGCAATCGCAATCGCATCATAGCCATAACCGATCGAGAATCCAAGTTCATGGCGATAGTTTAGACCAGTCACTTCAATTGAACCAGCCAAACCAGCCAACATGCCCGAAAGCATCATTGTGAGAATAATAGTGCGCTTTACGTTGATACCCGCGTATTGAGCGGCATGCGGGTTCAAGCCTACTGTGCGGATCTCAAAGCCGAGAGTGGTCTTGTTGAGCAACCACCAGATAAAGAACGCAACGAGCAATGCCAGCACGAAACCCCAATGCACGCGAAGCCCATCGAACATCGCCGGGAGGCGGGCGCTTTCTGCGATCAGCGGTGTGCGTGCGGATACATTGTTTGGGCTATGGTCTTTCATTACGCCGTTTAGCAGGAAGGAGGTTGTATTGAGCGCAATGTAGTTCATCATAATGGTGTTTATGACTTCATGCCCGCCTGTGTAAGCCTTAAGCACGCCAACGATGCCTGCCCAAACACCGCCCATTAACATGCCAACGATAATGGCAAGTGGAAGGTGGATGATCGCAGGCAGGTCATAGCCGAGCCATTCGGGTAGTGCATAGCCGATCAAAGCTGAAAAAACAGCGCCGACAGCCAATTGCCCCTCTGCGCCGATATTGAACAGACCACCTTTGAATGCCAGTGCAACCGCCAACCCCGCGAAGATATATGGAGTTGCCCAAACAGCGGTTTCACTTAATGCCTTCTTCGAGCCAAGTGAACCCTGGATCAAACCTGTGTAAGCCCGGATTGGATCCCCGCCTACGATGATGATGATGAGACCGCCAACAACCACTGCAGTCAGAATAGCAAGAAATGGAATCAAGATGGCATCCAAGACCGATTGCAGTATTTGCTTTATTGGCGAATTTGATCGCTTCTCTGATTGCATCCTTGGCTCCAGTGGAACTGTTGAATTGTCAGGCAATTATACCAAACAAGTGCTTTATTCCTTGTAAAAGCTGCAAGGCTCTTCAGGAGTTGCCGTAATTCTGTACACGGATTACACAGATTACGCGGAAAAGAACGGATTTTTTACAAAAAATCCGTGTGAGCCTGTGAAATCCGTCAAATCCGTGTTCAAAAGGTTTTAATCACGGCAATTCCCAATGAGCCAGCTGCAAGTAAAAAAGTATTAAAACAAAAGGGGAAAGAGACTTGTGCCTCTTTCCCCTTTTTTATTACACGTAAGACTCAAAATTACGGCTTGACTGGAGAAACGTTGGTCTTGATGGAGCCATCGAGCAAACCAGCGTTGAGTGTTTCCATCGCGGTTTTGACTGCGGCGGGAACTTCGCCGTCAAGATCGTGGTACGGAGCATAACCACAAATACCGGTGAAGTTGCCAGCTGCAATTGAACCATCCTTGGCGGCGGTGATCAACCCTGCAACACCAGGGATGATCAGCTTCACCCCGCTGGTAAGCATGCGGGAAGCAGCTTCGGGCAGAGTCAGGAATTGGTCAGCATCCACGCCAATGGCGTACGCGCCAGCCTGAGCGGCGGCGGTGAGGGCGCCGTTACCGGTCTGACCACCACAACCAAATACCGCATCCGCGCCCTGATCCATCATGGATTTGGCGGTCTGCGCGCCCCATTCGGGATCGGTGAAGGTCTTATCGAAACCCACATCGCTGTGGTACACAACGAACACTTCGGTGGTGGTGCCATTCAAGCCATCCGCATAAGCGGCTCCGGCTTTGTAGCCTTCACCATAGCGCCAAACTGGAGGAACAACATCGGTACCGCAGACGGCGCCAATCTTGTGGCTCTTGGACATCATCGCGCCGAGTGCGCCAACCAGGAAGCCAGCTTGATCTTCAGGGAATCCCAGACCAGTTACGTTAGCAGAATCGTCCGTGGTTTCTGGAGAAAACTGCCAGGCCTGGAACTGATCTACACCGATGAACTTAATATCAGGGTAGAGCGCGCCGGCGGCGAGAGTGGCTTCACCCAGGTTGAAACCAACGGTCACGATCACATCATAGCCAGCATCAGCAAAGGTGCCAATGTTCTTGGCGTAATCCTTGGCATCGGCGGTCTCAATGAATTGAACCACATCAGCCACGCCATCGGCTTTGGACTTCTGAGCGCCTTCCCAGGCAGATTGGTTGAAGGACTTATCATTGACCTTGCCCACATCGGTCACGACGCCAACACAAAACACTTCTGCCTGGGCGCAATCTGCTTCACTGGGCGCACTAGCGCCACAAGCCGTGAGGATCATCGAAGCGACGATCAACAGGGCCATAACAAAGTACAGTTTTTTCATTTTTTCTTCTCCTCTAGAAGAGTACGGGTTTGAATGGCTTGCTTTTCAATAAGCACAGCCATACGACCTTGCAAGTATAAATCCTAACTTTTCATAGTGCAAGCCCGAACAAAATTTATGGTTTGTGAAAAGGCACACTTGTTTGGACATATCCGGAGAATAAATTTGACAGCAAGTTATCCATTTCAATTTTCAGGCTTTCGGGGAATTTATCGTCGAGTGGCACATATCCAAATTGGCTTAAAAGTGGCTCACTGGATTGCCCGTCCTTCAGCAGGCGCATCAAGTTCTGGACCTCGAACCTGGCACGGCCATAAACAGAGGTCACCACGCCCGAACCTGCTTCGCCCAAAGCCGCAGCCTGATCGCGTTCCGCCCCGATCGCATAGATCCCAGCCTCAGATGCGGCGCGCACTGCGCCCTGCCCAGTGGCGCCACCAACTGCAAAAATCACATCTGTGCCGCGTTTAACTAAATATTGTGCGCGGTCCATACCCCAGGCTTCATCGATAAACAATTTTTCCTGGGTTCCATCATCGCGATATTCAACCAGCACCTTTATTTCTTTATTGATAAAAAGTGCGCCCGCGCGGAATCCCTCACAATATCTCCACATGGGATCGATACCCGAAGTCTCACATACCGCCGCGACGATGTGCGTTTCAGTCAAACGCGCAGCCAACGCGCCGGCAAAGAATCCCATCTGGTCTTCTGCAAAGGTGATCGCGAGCAGGTTCGGGCGCGCTTGCTCCTGGAGTTGATCCATGCCGATAAAAACGGAGTCCGGATACAAGTCCGCGGCGTGAAACGTTTCGTCACGCATCCCAACCCCGCGAGTGACGATCAAATCGTATCCGTTTTGCGCGAAATACGTGATATTTTTCTCGTAATCACGCGGGTCGATCGATTCGATATAAGCGATCTGGTCGACAATCCCATTGGCTTTTGATCCTTCCAACCCCGCCCAGGTGTCTTGATTAATGCCATGATCGTCCATGCCAAGTGTATCCGTCACCAAGCCTGCGCAAAAGATATCCTTACTAAAACAATCTAGCGATTGTAAGCAGGCTGTCAGACCAAACCATACGATCGCCAGAATAAACCAAAATTTCCAAACTCGCAATTTGCAACTCCTACCTGGTACCTGCTTCGCCGCGTTTCACATTAAACATCACTGCCAGTGCAACAGCCATGAAGAACGCCGCAAATAACCAGAGCCAGCGATATTGATTTCCCGTTACATCCACCAGAATTCCGCCAAGCGTTGGACCAAGCACAGCCGCGAATTGCGAAGAGAAATAGTATAAGCCAGTGAATGCGCCGATGCGTTTTTCGTCGCCATGATCGTAGACCAATGGCAGGCTGTTGACATTCACCATTGCCCAGAAGGTTCCTGTTAAGACCAAGACGATTGCAAAGGTAATTGTGTTTTGAATGAATAAGTAACCAAGCAGCATCAAAACAGAAAGCCCGATCAATCCGAGGCGAATAACGGCGGCGCGGCCGTAGCGTGTGCCGAAATTCCCAGCAGGTACTGCGAACAGGATGAATGTGATGGTTACAAGCCCCGTATAGATTGAGGCAGTCCCTGCTTGCATGCCAAGCGTAAAGACCGCGAAAGAGGATAAGCCCGTTTCGAGCGCGTTGAATCCCATAAACCAGAACAGGATGCCAAGCAATACAAAAATTCCGCTTTGGTCTTGATGATCAAGAAGAGCTTTCATATTATCAAATAAACCGGGCTGTTTTTCGCGGCTTTCCAATTGAATTTGTTCGGGTTCTTTTACAAAGATAAAAACGACGGTCAATGCCAGCGCAGTTATGATTGCGCCTGCAATAAACGGTGCAGAGCGTCCAAGGGAATTGAATAAGATTCCGCCGCCAAAATAAGCAAGGAGTCCGCCTATGCCGCCCATTAGGTTGATGATTCCGTTTGCCTTGCTGCGCTCGTTTGGTTCGAAAAGATCTCCAAGCCATGCTACGGTGGGCGAGCGGAATAAAGCCATGCCGAAGTTGGTGATCAAAATAAAGGCTGCGATTGCGATTAGCGATTGCGCGACGGGGATAAAGATAAATCCAAGCAACGCGATGGGCGCGCCGATCAATATCCAGGGTTTGCGCCTGCCGAAGCGATTCCAAGTTTGGTCGCTTTTTGCGCCGACCCAGGGTTGGATGAACATGTTGATGATGTTATCCCACGTCATAATAAAAAGCGCGAGGCCGGGTGCCAGGCCAAAGCCAACTATATCTGGGATGGAACGTCCTTCAGCAAGCAGTTGTTTCTCGAATTCGGGGTTACTTGCCTGCAAAAAGATGGGGAGGTATTGATTAAAGATGGGCCAGATTATGCTGATTCCCAAAAAACCAAATCCAAGCAGTAATGTTTTGCCGTAGTTGAATTTTGTTGCCGTGTTTTCCTCCGCAGTAGGTTTTAGGTTGCAGGTTACAGGTTACAGGTTTTCAACCCTCAAACTTGGAAATTTTTGATCTGCTAACTTTTGACCTGCTAACTTTCCAACCTTCAACTTTTCAACAAATTTAATATCCTCTTTGCTCAATTCCGCTTTCTCCAACATGTCTGGTCTTTTGTTGAATGTTCGTAATAACGCCTGTTCGCGGCGCCATTTTTCTATTTTTGCGTGATCGCCTGAAAGCAGAACATCCGGCGCTTTCCAGCCGCGAAACTCCGCTGGACGCGTGTAATGTGGATATTCCAGAAGGCCCATGGCATGTGAATCGTCCTCCGCACCTGTGGGGTCGCCGAGCACATCGGGAAGGAGACGCGCGACCGCGTCGATCAAAATGAGCGCCGGGAGTTCGCCGCCGGTCAACACGTAATCCCCAATCGAGATTTCATCTGTGACCAAATGCTCACGGATGCGTTCGTCGATCCCTTCGTAGCGTCCACAGAGCAAGGCGATGCGCGGATATTCAGAAAGTTCCTTCGCGATGGTTTGGTTGAAGACGCGTCCCTGAGGAGTCAATAAGATGATAGGGCAGGCAGGCTCCCCCTTCGCCCCTGCGGGATGCTTCGCGAGGGACCATGTGCGGGGCCCGTGAGGCGAAGCCATTCCTAAAACAGATTCAACCGCCTCGAACACCGGCTCGGGCTTCATCACCATTCCGCCACCTCCGCCGTAGGGCAGGTCGTCTGTGGTGTGATGTTTGTCGTGTGTGTAAGCCCGGATGTTGTGCACGTTTACGTTGATTAGTCCCTGTTCACGCGCGCGTTTGAGGATGCTGGCATCCAAATAAGCAGGAAATACTTCAGGCAGGAGGGAAAAGACCTCAAATTGCATAAATTGATTCTAGCATATAAGAAGCAAATTAGAGTCTCTGCAGGCCGGCTTGACTGTGCTTTGTTGCGGATGGTAATATGATTAGCATGTATCTTAGAGGCAGTAAATGGAGTATGAACCGCAAACGGCCGGTACGCCCGAACTGGTTCCGTATTATTTTACTTTGCTTGTTGGTATTGGGCGGCTCCTATGTGAATCGATTCGTTATCCCAAATCAGCCATCGCCCTTCATCGCAACGCCCACGACGACCCGCGCTCCCGAATCTTTCATCACCGAAGCCGAAGAAAATTTCAAACTGGGCAAACTGATCCCTGCGATAGATTCATACAAAAAGGCGATCATTGCGCGTCCCCAGGACCCCGCCACGCATATCGCGCTGGCGCGCGTGCAGGTGTTCGCGGGTCAATATGAGGACGCGCGAACCAGCGCGGAGGATGCGCTCTTGCTAAACCCGGATAACTCGATGGCGCATGCCGTGCGCGCCTGGGCATTGGATTTTCTCGGTGAATATCTTGAAGCCGAGTCAAGTATTAAGCGCGCATTGGAACTGGATGATAGAAACGCACTGGCGCATGCCTATTATGTGGAGATCCTCCTGGATTATTTTCAATATGGCGTTGGTTCATTTGAGAATGTTGAAAAGGCAAATGAAGAATCAAAGGTCGCGATGGCACTTGCGCCTGACACGCTCGAAACCCATCGCGCACGCGGCTATGTTCTTGAAGTTACCGGGAATTATGAAGAGGCCATTCGTGAATATGAAGCGGCAGTGGTGATTAATCCCAATATTGCAGATCTACACCTCGCACTTGGTGGCAACTACACCGCACTCGGAGATTATGTTCAAGCCGTGGAGGAGTATACACGGGCCGACGCGCTCAACTCCGAAGACCCCACGCCGGACCTGCTTATCTCGCGCGTTTATGCGACCACCGGTGATTATGCCAAGGGCCAGCAATATGCCGAGTCTGCAGTCCAGAATAATCCTGCAGATGCAAGCTTGCGCGGTAATCTGGGTGTGATGTATTATAAGAATTCGTATTTCGCAGAGGCTATTGAGCAATTGAATTTTGTGGTTAATGGCGGGCTAACGGAAGATGGCATCCAGCTCAGTCCGATGCCTCTGGTGCCAGGTAACGTTCGCCTTGCCGGATACTATGCCACCTATGGGTTTGCCTTGGCAGATACAAATCGTTGTGGCGAGGCTCTACTCATTACACAGATGTTGCAGGCGCGCGTTCCCGATGACGAAACCGCTGCGGGGAATGCCAGCGAGATCATCAGCCGTTGCCAGAAAAACCTTGTACAGACGCCGGAACCACCTCCAACCTCCACAGCATCGTCCGGGCAGGGGCAACCCGACCTTGTTTCAACGGAGACTCCCATTCCGACACCATGAATGTATATCAAAGGCGTACCATCTTTCGTCGGCGGAACGAGTCCAATGTCTATCGCATGTTTTTCTGGGTCGTATTGATCCTGGGAGGCATTTGGTTGATTCGCGCCGTGCAAACAGGCGAGGTAAAGCCGTTGTTCCTGCCCACATCCACACCCACGCGCTTTGCTCAATCCTATGCGGAAGAAGGGAAGGCCCTGTTTACGGCCGGTAAGTTGGATGATTCTGTAGGTGCAAATGGCGAAGTTATTACCGGGGCCATTACGGCCTATGGTGAAGCCACCAAAGTGGATCCAACCAACGCGCAGATGCTGGCGGAACTGGCGCGCATCCAAACCTATTCCTCTGCCATGCTCGTCAACGATGACGCCATCAAAGCCCGCCTTGCAGAAGCACTGGGTTCCGCGCAAAAGGCTGTAGAGGTTGGGCCGGATGATAGTTATGCCCACGCAGTCTATGCCTTTGCATTGGATTGGAATGCCAACCCAAGCTTGGTGGATGATAGCAAGGTTCAAGAGCTCCTTTCTGATGCAGAGAGAGAGGCGGTTCGCGCTCTGCAGTTGGATAATAGCAATACCCTGGCGCTGGCTTTTTATGCAGAGATCCTTGTGGACCGGCAGAAATGGTCACAAGGCCAGCAATATATTGAACAGGCCCTCCAACGCGACTCTTCATTAATGGACGTTCATCGCGTGCACGCCTATGTGCTTGAATCTCAGGGTTATTACGATCTTGCCATCGAGGCCTACGATAAAGCCATCAAGATCACCCCCAACCTCACCTTTTTATACCTGCGCGCCGGTGCAAGTTACCGTCGCCTCGCGTTTGACAGCCCGAATGAGGAGATCCAGCGCCAGCTTTATGAAAAGTCTCTGCAATATTTTGCACAGACCGCGCGCATCAATGCACAATTAGACGTGAAAGACCCGGTTCCATATCTCTCCATCGCCAAGACCTATGCTCAAATGGGTCAGTTCTTCATTGCCATTCGAAACGTGCAAAAGACGATCGAATTTCAACCGGATAACCCCGTCTTTTATGGCGAATTGGGCGTGTTGTATCACAAGAACCGGAATTACGAAACCGGGATCCTTGCATTGGAATGCGCGATACGCGGCTGTACGGCAAAAAAATCCTGCCCGGCACGAGGCGATTGTGGACCGAACGATGTTGAGGCGGACGTGATTGGATTGCCACTCACGGCCAGTACAATTTATTATTACGACGTATATGCCTCTGAACTGGCCGCGTTGAGCAAGCCGCCAAAGGTCGATCACTGCCCTGAAGCCCTCGCGGTAGCTGGGGAGATCGAAGCCTCCGAGTTCGATAACGACCCAAATATTGCAGCGGATATCGCAGTAGTGCGAACCATTTGTAGCTTTGGGCCCCAAACGGATTCAACAGCTACTGCCGAACCTGGGCTGACTGAGGGGACGCCAACCGCGACTCCCTCACAATAATTTCGATGATAAACAGGACCGTTGACTTGATGAAGTCAACGGTCCTGTTTATTTAGAGTGTGATCAACTGTTCGGCCAATGTGCCTGTCAGGTCGTAGGCCATTGCGCCGGTTATCCTGGCTGGAACGATCTCTCCGATTTCGGCTTTGCCTTCCACGAACACCATGCCGTCAATTTCGGGTGCGTCGCGGTAGGAACGCCCGATCGAGATGCCGTTGTCAAATCCTTCCACTAAGACATCCAGGGTTTTTCCCACGTAGGATTGATTCACCTGAAGCGAGATGTTCTGCTGGAGTTCCATCAGGCGTTCGTAACGCTCCTGTTTGACCTCAGCAGGTACCGGGTCCCCGAGAGGCTCGGAGGTTGTCCCTGGCTCAAATGAAAATTGGAATGCACCCACGCGGTCAAAACGGATCTCCTGGACAAAATCCATTAATGCCTGGAATTCCCCATCTGTTTCGCCGGGATAACCAACGAGGAATGTCGTCCGAATGGAGAGATCAGCGATCGTGCTTCGCATTTTGGCGAGGGTTTTATGCACCCAATCGATATTCGCCGGGCGTTTCATGCGATACAATGTTTTTGGATGCGCGTGTTGCAGTGGCATATCGAGATAAGGCAATATTTGCTTGCGGGCGGCCATCACGTCGATGAGACGATCTGTGACATAGCCGGGATACGCATACATGATGCGGATCCAATCCAATCCTCCCTCACCCTTCGTCCCTCTCCCTGCCCCTTTCAGGGGTGCTTCGCGAGGAGAGCGGTTGGGGTGAGCGGTTTCGTTGCAAACTTCATCCACCAATCTCTCCAGCAGAGTGGCAAGCCCTTCTTTCATGCCAAGGTCATGACCGTAATCCGTACTATCCTGCGCGATCAGCACCAATTCGCGCACCCCCGCAGCGCGCAGTTGGCGGGCTTCATTTAAAATGGATTCAACGGGCCGCGAAACCGCCGTACCTTTGATGAGCGGGATCGCGCAGAACGCACATGGGCGGCGGCAGCCATCCGCAATTTTGATATAGGCGCTGGTGCCGGCAACGCTCACACGCATCGCCTGGCGTTCATCTGTGCCGACGGTTTTCGCTACGGGGAGATGATATAACGGTTCAGGGTGTGGGGATTTTCTTAACTCGCTGACCACTTGAACTATATCCATCCAACGACGTGTGCCGAGGATACCGTCAATGCCGGGCACTTTCTGCGCAACCTCGACGCCATATCTTTGGGTGAGACAGCCTGCCGCGATCAACACCTGGCCAGTGCGTTTCATTTCGGCGAGTTCGCCAAGCACACGAAAGGACTCGTCCTTTGCGGGGCCAATAAACCCACAGGTGTTCACGATCAACACCGAGGCCTTTTTGGGATCGTCCATGGAGCGATATCCATCGCGCAGGAGCAATTCCGCCATGGAATCGGAATCCACGGTATTCTTGGCACAACCGAGAGAGACCAGATGAAAAGTATTTTTTGACATCATTGTTTCCTAACCATAAACGTAAAGTTTACCCTTTAATATCATTAGGGTGTGACAGTATTCTCAACAGTAGGCGTGGGTGTCCGCGTCGGAGTGGGGGTGATCGTCGTAAGCGGAGTTTCTGTGGGAGTTGGCGGAAGGGTGGCAGTTGGTGTCACAATGCCTGCAATTGTATACACGCGGCTCACCACTTCACCTATGTTGCCCATCAGACCGAGATCACGTCCATTATATGTAATGCGCAACGCGGCGGCATTACCGGTGAGCACCTCTATTTGATTTTCCGCTTGATATACCTGTGTTTCGCGCGGTGCGATGCGGCCTTCAAAAGCCACTTCACCGTCCACTGAGATGCGCAGGAAGGTCCGTTCCACAGCAAAAATATCGATCACTACATTGACGTTGGCGCCAAGTGTAGGCCCTTGAAGAGTGCTTTGCCCAAAACCACCAGTTGCTATGGCGGCATCATCCACAGGCCCAAAAGTCGTATCCACTGCAGGTGTGGGCACAGGCGTACCTTCCAGCACATCCACGATCGAGGGCGCGGTAGCCTCTACAGAATCCTGCCCCTGTGAATTCAACACGCGTCCGATACCCCATATCGATAGAGCCAGGATCAATGTGATCATCACCAGGCCGAAGATCAGATCGCCGGCAATAAAACTTCGCAGGAGCGGCATCGAAGTTGCAACTTCGGTCTGGATCTTATTGCGCGGTGTTCCAAAATATTTTTCGCGGTGTTTCGCTTGTAATGCATCTGCAAAACGCAACAAGATCACATCGGCATCCAGATCTAAAAACGCGGCGTAGTTCGCCAGCATGCCACGCGTTTGCACGGACGAGGGCAGTTTATCGAACGCCCCTTCCTCTAAAGACCTCACCAGCGCAGCGCGTAAATGTGTGTGGCGCTCCACTTCATCTATGGTAAGGCTGATCATTTCGCGGCGTTCGCGCAGTTTCCTGCCGATCTCTGCAAAGATCGCCTTCGGAGATTCAGCAGGTGCGGCTGGTTTTGGTTCGGATTCGATAACAGGTTCGTTTGCATCTTCCATTTCAGATGCGACCTCTGACTCTGGACCGGAAATACGGATTCGGAACACTGCTGCAAGCCTGGCAAGCAAACCTGGCCTGGCTTCATCCTTGGTCTCAACCTGTTCTGCATCAATGAGCAGGCTCTCCCCTTCTGCTTTGATCTCGGTCACTTCTTCCTCTGGAGGATCTGCCCTGACAACCACCGCATGAGGTGGTTCCTCTTCTCGTTTCTTTTTCTTTCGACCGGGCAGTTTAGGTTTTTTGGCGTCATCCAGCATGGTAGGGGCGGAGGTCTCCCCTTGTGTGGGCAGAGTGGATTCTGCTTCAGGAGTGGGTTCAGCTTTTTGCGGCCGCTTAAACCAAGCCTGTGCTAAGCGAAGCGCCGCCCTGAGCGGCGAAGCCGTGTCGAAGGGCCGAAGCATCCAAAAAGGAGGCGGTTTTTTTTCCTCCGCTGGATCCGTTAAAGAAGGTAAATCCGCTTCAACAAGGTTGACCTGTGGCAAGGGTCCGCTTACTTCCTCGAGCGACGGCGCATTCTTTTGCAATTCGGCAACCACTTCATCGATGTTGATATTAAGATAATTGACATAGTTGCGGAGAAAACCGCGGCCTTGTGCGGCGGAGGGCAGCATGGAATAATCATCGGATTCCAAGGCCTGCAGGAACACGATGCGGATGCGCGTTTCGGCCGACGCTTTTTCAAGCGTCAGGTAACGTTCTTCGCGCGCTTGTTTCAGGTGTTGGCCGATGGTGAGGGACATGGTTTTATCTTAATACACAACATCACCGACGCAAGTCGGTGATGTGATGGGGGCTACTCGGCTTTGGGCTCTTCAGTCTTGTGTTCTTCTTTTCGTTTGCGACCGCTCTTTTCCGCCTTCGGGGACCTCGCAGGCTTTTCGACCATTTCTTCATCGGCGTGCTCCGTTATGCTCTCGGCGCTTCCACCTTCACGATGGACCACGATCTTGATCTCAGGTACGAGATCCATGGTAAGGCGGACGTGCGCCGTGAATTCGCCAAGTGCACGGATGGGTTGCATATCCACCTGCTGGCGCTTGACTTCAAAGCGAACCTGTTCGGTAATGGCAGTGGCGACATCCTGGGTGGTGATGGAACCGTACAGTTTGCCCGTCTCTCCGGCTTTGGCGGGGAAGGTCAGTGAGACGCCTCTGATCTGTTCGGCGAGTCCTTTAAGCTCTTGATTTTGGGCGGTGCGCTGGATCTCAGCTTGCGCTTTGATCTTCTGCACTTGTTTGAGCGCACCCTCAGTGGCGAGCACGGCAAATCTCTGGGAGATGAGGAAATTACGGCCATAACCGTCGGCTACTTTTTTAATATCCCCTGCGCGGCCAAGTTTGTAGACGTCCTTAATGAGCAACACTTTCATGATTCAAGCCCTTTCTGGCAATAGATTTGAGCGAAGGGTACTACGCTCTGCGGGCCGGGATTGTACCATAAAATAATAATGTTTCTTGCCAAGGTGATGAAATAAGACTAAGATAAAGCCATGCCAGAATTACCGTTCAACGTGCGCCGTGTTTTGGTCTTCGCGGGGATCCTTGTTTTGGTCATGGTCCTGATCGAATTTAATGCGCGCCTCGAAGACTTGAACCGTTTAAGCGACCAGCGTGAGGAGGTGCGCAGCGCAGCCACGCAGGTAATGCAGACCCAGGTGGCATTGCAAACGCAGGTTGCCTATGCAGGCTCCACTGCGGCGGTGGAGCAGTGGGCGCGTACCGAAGGACATTATGTACAGGAGGGCGACCAGCCTGTAATACCTGTTGGCCAGCCGGGTAGCGAGCCAGTGGTCGTGAGCACAGTAACTTCCATGCCAACTTCGATGCCGAATTGGCAGGTCTGGTGGGAATTATTCTTTAGCAAATAAGACGCCATGCTCGACCCTGAAAGCTCATTTTGGGCTGGCGCTTACGGCTTTAGAAACGATTAATCAATGGTAATGCCATGATCCAGTGGTTTTTGGGAGTCTGGGAAGTGTTGGTTGAACCCGCGCAGATGGAAGACGCCCGAGAGCGTCAACTTTCACGTGTATTAAATATCATTTTACTGGTTTTATTATTTTGGGGTATTGCAGTCGACGCCATTGTACGTAAACCGGCTTGCCGGGATTGGCCAGTACTTCGGCATACACTTGTTTGCGGCGCTCCAGATCGTCAGGATGGGTTTGTTCGGCAGCATTATGGTGTAACAATTCCTCTGGAGTATAGCCGCCGATCTTTTGACTGGGTGGGCACATGTAGAGGATTGTTCCTTGAGCATCCGTCACTGCGATGGCATCTGCGCTATGTTCAATGAGCGCCTGGAAACGACGTTCATTAAGCCGTAATGCCTGCTCCGCCTGCTTGCGCTTACGAAGCTTCGCACTCTCAAGTTTTTTCTGCAAGGAGAAAATACGATTTTGCGCCCGCTTCAACTCCGCTTCCAATTGCGGTTTTGTCATTTTTGTAGCCATAACAAACTCCATTCGCGACCTCTAAAAACGATGTAGTAGTCCAATTTTCGCACGAATTTAACCTGTAGCCCATGGGGGGATTCCCTACTCTTGTCGGTGAACAAAAAACTGCCGCGTTGCGCGACAGTTTATTAATAATTGAGGAACAGGGGCGCCAGATTCTATCCCCAAACCTGCGCGGCACCAAGATCATAATCCCAACTTCCCGCCATTCTCCTTTAACCATTTTCGTTGCATCCGATAACCCGGCATAATATTCTCCACCACATTCCAAAATTTCTGTGAGTGGTTCTTCACGCGCAAATGGGCGAGCTCATGGATAACCACATAATCAATCACATCCGGCGGTGCCATCACCAGGCGCCATGTGAAGTTTAAAGATCCATCCGGGCTGCATGATCCCCAGCGTGTTTTCGCGGATGAAATATTCACCCGCTTTGGAACAAATCCGTTTTTTTCAGCGAATAGCTTGACGCGTTCCGATAGGATCGTAAAGGCCTGTCGCTTATACCAGCGCGTGAACACCAGCTCGCCACGTTTTTGAGAGGTGTTTCCCAGGTGAAAGCCATGAGCGAACGTGAGCGCCGGCCTCTGAGGCCTGACGAGTTTCAATTCATAGGCTATCCCCAAAAACAAAAATGTTTCCCCATCTGCATAATGCTTTTTAGGCACCTGCACAATGGACTTGAACCTGGCGCGCGTGCGGATGATCCACTCTGTCTTTTCGTGGATAAATGACTGTACGTCTGCCATTGTCGCCCGCTTCGGTGCGCGAACCGTGAGACTGCCATCGCGTTCCACGATCAGGGCAATCGTCGTGCGCCTGCTGCGAACAAGTTTGTCAACAGAAATTTTCATGCGTAAATAAAAACCCGCAGTGTGCGGGTTTCAGAGTGCCGAGGGAGAGATTTGAACTCTCGACCGAAGGCTTATGAGTCCTTTGCTCTGCCACTGAGCTACCTCGGCATTTTGGGAAGAGCGGGGCAAATATTACTATGGGAGATGCCATTTGTCAACGTAAGGTAAATGTAGGTATGTTAAAACCAATTCAAGGGAAAATTGATGGATTTTCTTTGCACACATCCTGCTATAATTGACCGAAAGGTTCAGCGATGAAAATACTGGTGCTTGAAAACGACCCGAAAGAGTTTGCCCTGATTGAACAGTCCTTGAGCGGAGATCGGCACTCACTGGTGCAGATCATGTCCAGTGAACAAGCCTGGCTCCCGGTTCAGAACGGCGAAATACGCTTCCTGATCGCCAACTGGGATACAAGCGATATCAAACAAACGCAGTTCATTTCACGCGTGCGCGGCGCAAAATTGCCCAACCCCGTTTACATATTATTAACCACGGACAAATCCACAGATGACGACCTGACACCCACGCAGGCCGATGATATGCTCCAGAAGCCTTATAAGGCACAGGAATTAAGGAACCGCGTGGCGATGGCGGAGCGCATCCTATCTCTGGCAAGTAACCTTGCAAACGCGCGTGACCAGCTTGAATCACAGGCAGCATTTGATCCGATTACGGGCTTGTTGAACCGCGCAGCTTTTCTGCGTCAATCCTCAGCAGAGTTGGAGCGCGCCCGCCGAGCTTCGGTGCCACTGAGTTTGATCTCGTTGGATATTGATAACTTCAAAAATATCACGGATATACATGGCGCGGAGATAGGGAATGATTTCCTTCAGGTTGTAGCCCAGACGATTCGCGAAAAAAGCCGCCCTTACGATTGCATTGGTCGGTGGATGGGCGTTGAGTTTACCGCACTTTTCTCTGGAGTGATCGGTGCAGACGCGGAAAAGATCGCAGAGCGGATCATTGCGGGGGTGCGCGGCGCCCACATCGAGGTCCAGAATGACACGCAGCTCAATGTGAGGATGAGCGCCGGCATCGCATCCGTGGCTCGCATCAATGCATCCACGCAGGTCGAGTCTTTGATCGAACAATCCAGGCAGGCCATGGCGCGTGCAAAAGAGGCCGGGGGAAATCAGGTATTTCTCGCGTACATATAATTCAGATCAATTGCAGGATCAACAACGCGATCATCCCGGCGATGATCGTGAGTAAAGTGTTTTTACTGAACCACGCCACGAGGACCGCGATCAACCCTGCGAGCAGGCGCGTATGGGTGAATGCAAGATCGAGACTGCCTTCGTGATAAAACAATTCTGGAAAGATGATTGCGGACAGCACCGCGGGCGGAACGTAATGTAATGCGCGCCGCATCGTTTCCGGGACCTCGAACCTGCCAAACAAGTAAATGAGCGAGAATCTCATCCCGAACGTGATCAAGCCGCCTAATAGCAACACCAGCCAGATGTTCATTTCCTACCCTCCAAAATCGTGCCGACAATAATACCCGTAAGCGCGGCAAGAATCAGGCCGAGTTTAAAGGGCAGGTTATACGCGAGCAATGCGACCATCCCAGCCGAAAGCGCCGCCGCGATCATGGCACGATTCTTTAAAACGGGAACAACCATGGCAATGAAGGTAAGGGGCAGTGCAAAATCCAGCGGCCACTCTTTTGGGATGGCCGCGCCGAGGAAGATGCCAAGCGCGGTGCTCACCTGCCAGTTGAACCACAACGAAAAACCCGCGCCCAACAAGAACCAGTGGCTGAATGGGTTAAAGCCATCTTTTTCATATTTAATAATGCTTGGCGCGTAGGCTTCGTCTGTAAGCAGGTAGGAAAGTAAAAACTTCCAGCGTAGTGAAAGATTTTTCAGATACGGCGCCAGCGAGGCGCTGTATAATATGTGACGCAAGTTCACCACCGCGATGGTCAGCACAATGACCAGGCCCGGCGCGCCCTCACGCACCAGTTGCGTGGTGACGAATTGCGCCGACCCCGCGAACACGATCGAAGACATGAACTGTGCGGCACTGGTGGATAAACCTGCGTTAAGTGCGAGCGCGCCGTAGATCAACCCAAATGGAAATACACCGATCAGCAAGGGCACTTCCGCGCGTACGCCTTCCCAGAAATTATTTCTTGCTTCGCTCATGTACTCTCCGTTTCATGTCATTCCCCATTCACCCTTCGGGTACTTCGCGGGGACGATGTGCGAAGGCTGGTGGTTGAGTAGGGCAATACTTTTCTCGCCCGTATCGAAACCCAGCCCGACACTTGCGCCGCACTCCCACTGCGCTGCGCTAGGCCCACTCGCTGCGCTCGGGACTGCCGCTTTGCGGCGTGCGCGAGGGACTTCGTGCGTTCGTTGCACACTTGTCCTGCCGTCTCGCACCGTCGTGCTCGCGGCACGAACGGTGGGTGCAAGTACCAGGGGTGCAGGCGAGCAATCTCCTCCTTGGGGGTTGGCGATTGCTTTGTCGGGCTAACGCCCTCCTCGCAAAGACATTGCCTCAATATTCTTGGCGGCACCCTGGCCGCTTTGCACTGCGCCTTCCATGAATCCCTGATATATCGTTACATGCTCGCCCGCCAAGTATAAACGACCCGCGCGTGTAAATAATGTTTTTCAGTGTGCCGTCACTTCGTTGGGCGCGAAGGCCATGTAAGAACAGCGCGTAAACGGTTCATTTACCCACGCCATGGTGGCAGTCTGCTCGATCAGGTCGGATGAGCTGGGGAATATTTTTTCGATGACGGAGGCCGCGTCGAGTTGCAAGGTCTCGATATTCCTGAAATGGGATCCCTGGGTTATTCCGCAGATTGGAAGCCTGCCAGGGGTGCCGTTTAAGCAAATATAAGTTGCTCGCGTTTTCTCTCCATATTATTGTAAATCCATGACAGCTGGGATATATCTCAGCCGTCATGGATTCAATCCAGGAAATTTGAGAAGCGGTTCCAACTAAACATAATTACCCGTTTGGGTCATAGACTTACCATGCTCCTCACCCATATAATTCACGAGTACTACATTGAAAAATCAATATAATTTTATGGATTTTTAGGAGATACTCCAATGGCAAAAACAGTAAAACAAGTACTTGAGTTGAGCAAGAACACACAAATGGTGGATTTGCGCTTTATTGACCTGCCCGGGACCTGGCAGCATTTTACGATCCCTACCCATCGCCTGGACGAGGATTTCTTCAAGGAAGGGATTCCGTTTGATGGCTCATCCATTCGAGGATTTCAGGAGATCCACGAATCGGATATGTTGCTTATTCCTGATCCGGAAACAGCTTTCGTCGATCCAGTAGCGGAAATTCCGACGTTGGTTATCAGCTGTGATGTGTATGATCCCATCACGTTGGAAGCTTATAGCCGCGACCCGCGCTATGTAGCACGCAAGGCCGAAGCCTATTTAAAGAAGACCGGGATTGCTGATACAGTATATATTGGCCCGGAGGCTGAATTCTTCGTCTTTGATAATGTACGATATTCAAACAGTACCAACGAAGCCTTCTATCATATTGACAGCGATGAGGCCTGGTGGAATAGCGGGCGGAGTGACCGCCCCAATTATGGTGGTCAGATCCTGCCCAAGCGCGGATACTTCCCTGTGCCCCCAACTGACACACTGCAAACTCTTCGCTCGAAGTTCGTGTTGGCGCTCGAAGCTGCCGGCGTTTCAATGGAATTACATCACCATGAAGTTGCTACTGCCGGTCAGTCTGAAATGGGCATGCGCTTCACCACGTTGACTCGCATGGCAGATAACCTCCTGCTTTACAAATACATCGTGAAGAATGTGGCCCGTCAAAACGGCAAGACCGCAACCTTCATGCCGAAACCCTTGTTTGGTGATAACGGTTCAGGTATGCATGTTCACTCGTCCTTGTGGAAGGGTGATACCAACGTCTTCTACGACCAACAAGGTTATGCCGGACTTTCACAAACTGCAAAATACTACATCGGTGGTTTGCTCAAGCATGCTCCCGCCCTGCTCGCACTCACCTCACCGACAACCAACTCCTTCCGCCGGCTTGTTCCGGGATTTGAAGCTCCGGTCAACCTCGCATATTCACAACGCAATCGTTCAGCGATTTGCCGTATCCCGGTTACCAAGAGCGTCAAGGCCAAACGCGTTGAATTCCGCGCTCCGGATGCTTCCAGCAATCCCTATCTGGCTTTTTCTGCGGTGCTCATGGCAGGTCTTGATGGCATCTTGAATAAAATTGACCCGGGTAACCCCAGTGACAAGGATCTTTACGAATTGCCCGCTGAAGAGAAAAAGCTGATCAAGCAGGTTCCCAGCTCCCTCGGCGCTGTCTTGGAAGCACTCGAAGCGGATCATGAATTCCTGCTCAAGGGCGATGTGTTCACAATGGATTTACTCGAAGCTTATATCGAGTACAAGCGCGTGAATGAACTTGATCCGGTTCGCATCCGCCCGACACCCTTCGAATTTGCACTATACTTTGACTGCTGACCCAGGATATAAATCAATTGCCTGAAGAAAGGTAAAACGGAAAGGCCGAGGCTCAACCTCGGCCTTTCCCATAAGCTTATGTCTCTTTTCTTTTCATCCTTTGTACTAGCCATTGCCTTCTGCGCGCCTCCCGGAGTGGTGACGGCGGAAACCCTCCGTCGGGGATTCGCCCGTGGATTTTGGCCCGCGCTTCTCGTTCAGATCGGGTCGCTGATCGGCGATTCCGCCTGGGCCATGCTGGCGATCGCGGGAACAGCCGCTTTAGTCCAGAATTGGATCGTGCGGGGGATCCTGTCCTTGTTGGGAATAGGTTTCCTCATCCATCTCGCGTTCAAAGCGATTAAAGATTCACGCACTGAAATAATTCCTGGTCAAACGTCGGTCTCAGAACGAGGCGACCTGGCCACAGGCGCGATGTTGTCATTGAGCAATCCATTTGCAATTGCCTTCTGGCTCGGGGTTGGTACATCCATTTTCTCGGCTGTGCCCGGTACGCCACAGCCATCCGATTATGCAATATTCTTTTCCGCGTTTTATCTTGCGCTGATATTATGGTGTTTGTTCATGGCCGGGCTCGTTGCATGGGGAAGAAGATTTATCACACCAGCTTTCTTCAGCTGGGTAAACCTTTCATGTGGTATAGCGTTGAGTTTCTTCGCACTGAAGCTTGGCTGGCAATTGCTGCGGAATCTGCAATAACCAAAGCTTGCATATATTGAAATCAAATGGCAAAATCATCGGTAAATAACGAAATGATGCTATTCGATAATGAAAACACAACCATCTCCACCTTCTGAAGAAACGGACCCACGGCTGCTGGAAGCTCTCGCGAGCCTGAACCAGATCAGCGGTGCGATCAATTATATTGGGTCAAGTAATACAGGCGCTAATCATTTAAGCCTGCAATTGATCGTTGAAAGCGCCATTCGCGTGGCCCCAGGCTCATCTGCAGTGATCTACACCTATGACCAGACCGCAGCTGTCTTCGAGAAAGAATCGCGTGTGTCGGCCGAACCGGGAGCCCATGCACCTTTGTCAGGGGCAATCCGTCCCGATGATGCACCGCGTCCCGATGGGATAGGTGTTCGGACAATCAAGCGCCGACACAGATCCCTATCGTACGAAGAACCTGATCTGAACGTCCATCCCTTTCATGCCGCTCTAGGTGTGAAAGCGGTTGCATGTTTTCCCCTGATCGTGGCGGAACAAGTCGTTGGTATTTTGTACATCTATCTGCATGAAGCACGGGAGTTCACCCATCTCGAACAACTCATCCTGGATAATTTTGTCAATCAGGCCGCGATGGCCATCTATCATGCCCGCCATTTGGCCGGGGCCAGGCGTGATCTGGCGCACAAAGAGGATGAGTTAAATCGCCTGCGGCGGGCGGGAATGCTGATCTCGTCGCGGTTGCGTCTGGAAGAAACGCTTGAGTCAATTTTGCAATTGGCTCTTGAGGTGACGAATGCCCAATACGGTATTTTTCGACTCCTGGATAAAAGCGGTGAATTTCTGGTTACTCGCGCAGTGACCGGAGTCAATCTTGAGCGCCCTCTGGTCGAAAAGCTGCCGCTCAGTGGAAAAAGTATCATGGCCTATGTGGCGCGCCATCGGGAGCCCTTGCTAATCTCGGACCTGCGAGAGAAACCGTGGTCCGAAATATATTATCCGCTTGACTCCAAGTTGGAGATGCGTTCCGAGTTGGCTGTACCTCTGATCAATGCCAGCGGCCGGTTGGAGGGTGTTCTTAATCTGGAGAGTCCAAACCTCAAGGGCTTTTCTGAAGATGACAGTCATATGCTGCAATCCCTGGCGACCTATGCGATCACTGCCATTCAGGAAGTGCAGCTTCTGGATGCCTTGCAGGAAATTGCCCGATTACTTCTTTCCCAACCGCGTCAGAAAGTTTTGGATCATCTCAGTGCAGTTGCCAATGACCTGCTCAATTCCTCCTCCAGCGCGATCTGGCTTCTGGCAGATGATGAATTGAAGTTAGCTGCTTCAAATGGTGATTATCGTCAGGCGGAAAAGATTCCTTTGCAAGCAGGCCTGATCGGACAGGCTGTCCTGCTGAAAAAAACAGTTACAACGGACAATCAGGGTTCAAATCCTCATTTTTCCACAAACGATCCGGCCGAAGAACAAAATTGGTCACGTGCACTGATCGTGCCTCTGCTTACAGGGGAGGATGGTCAAGCATTAGGCGCTTTCAGTGTTTTCAGCACGGATGCAGGGCGCTTTGCCGAATCAGAATGGGATGAAAAGGTTCTCACCTGTCTTGCGCATTATGCTGTATTGGCTGTACAAAATGAATCCGATCAAGAGGCTTTGCGCGCATCGCAGGAACAGCACTGGATCGCGGAGACCTTTGCTGCGGTCGCTGATATTTCTGCAAACCTGTTGCATAATATGAACAATAAAGTAGGCGCCATACCTGTGCGCGTCCAGGCCATTCAGGATAAATATCGTGCGATGCTCGCAGCGGATTCTTATCTGGCTAATAACCTGAAGGAGATAGAACATAGCGCCATGGAAGCCATGCAAATCGTACAAGAAAACCTTTCTCATCTGCGGCCCATTCGCATGGAGCAGGTATATGTGGCTTCTCGTGTGGCGGAGGCGATGAAAGCTACTCAATTGCCAGCGGGTGTTCAAATTAAAATCGAAGGGTTGGATGATCTGCCCAAAGTAATTGCTGGTGGGCAAAGCCTTACTTTTGTATTCAAGAATCTGATCGAAAATGCAGTGGATGCAATGCAGAGTAAAGGTTTGATCGTGATCAAGGGCGTTACAGACGCCGGGTGGGTCGAAATAACCATTGGCGACAGTGGCCCCGGAATTTCACCCGAACTTCATGACAGGATTTTTGAGCTGGATTTTTCCGGTCGGGCAGGAAAACATCCGGGGAAATTGGGTTTTGGTCTTTGGTGGGTCAAGACTTTGATGACCCGCCTAGGTGGCTCTGTGACAGTTGAGAGTGATGGTCAGCATGGGACAACCTTCCGGTTGCGCCTGCCATGCGCGGAGCAGAAATCATGACGGCCTCCGTTCTTCGCGCACTGGTTGTTGAGGACGACCAATCATGGCAGCAGATCTTAAGTGAGATCCTTTCAGATTGCGGATTGGAAGTTGATGTTGCCGGGAGTTTGGATGATGCGTCCCTTAGCCTGAAAGCCCAGCCTCATCGGCTTGCAGTGGTTGATCTTTCGCTCTCGCCGAATGACCATAATAATTACGATGGTCTGCGAGTGCTTGATGCAGTCCGCAGACTTGACCCGAATTGCCGCACAATTCTTCTAACCGGCTTTGCAACTGTCGAACTGGCCGTCACCGCACTGACAGATTACGGCGCATTCACTTTTCTCCGAAAGGAAAGTTTTCATCGCGGCCAGTTTCGAGATATTGTCTATCGCATCCTGGTTAGTGCTCCGCAATCGTCAGTTTCTGCTAATCCTTCCACTTCAACATCTTCTACTTCTGTCAAAGGTCAAACGAGCCCAACCAAGCATGCGACCGAGAGGGCTTTGGTCGTGGAAGATGATGCTGGCTGGAGAAACATTTTGGATGAGCTCTTAAGCGATGCCGGATATCAAGTGCGGACCTGCGCAAGCTTTGGTGACGCCTTGGGTTATCTGCGCAGAGAAAAATTTGCATTGGCAGTCATTGACCTATCCCTGAAAGCGACAATTCCTGCGATAAGTGACATGGGTACTGACAAAGACGATCTGGATGGTTATCAATTGCTTGCCCTTACTAATTCTACAGGCATACCGACGATCGTTGTCAGTGGTAGCACCGAACCAGAGGAGATCCAACGGATCTATGCCGAGCATTCCATCTCAGCTTATATTGAGAAACAGGCATTTGACCGTGCCACATTTCGCCGCGTGGTTGAAGAGACCCGGGTTACACATCAATCGCTCAGTGAGCTAAGCACGTTGACCGCCCGTGAACGCGAAGTATTGGATCTGCTGGCCCAGGGTTTGGCGAATAAAGAGATTGCGGAAAAGCTGGTCATTACCACGAACACCGTCAAACGACATTTGAAATCAGTCTTTGAAAAATTGGATGTACATACTCGTTCCGCAGCGACGGCAAAAGTAAGAAGTAGTTAAATTCTAAAGCATCAAATCCGTTAATTGGATGGCGAGGCCAATATAGGATTCCGGCGACAGGTTTTTCAGCCGCTTGCGTGTCTCCTCATCCACATCGACCGCTTCGCACCAAGACCGATAATCTGCTTCTGTCAAAATGCGGCCGCGCGTCTGTTGCTTGAGCGACTCGTACGCGTCGGCGCGGCCGGCCGCGCGCAGGATCGTCTGTGCGCCTTCGGCAACGACCTCCCAATGTGCATTTAACTCGGCTTTGAGTTTTTCCTCGTCCGCCGCGATGCGACTCATGCCGCGCGCGAGATTAACCCAGCCAATCAGGGTATGCCCGAGCGCGGTCCCAAATGTGCGGCGGACAGTGGAATCAGATAGGTCACGCTGCAACCGCGAGACCGCCAGTTTTTGGGCGTAGTGCACGAATAGGGAATTGGCAATGCCGAGATTGCCTTCAGCATTCTCAAAGTCAATCGGATTAACTTTTTGCGGCATGGTCGAAGAACCAACCTCGCCCTCGACGACAGCCTGCCGAAGGTAGCCGTCGCTGATGTAGCGCCAGATGTCTTGCGAATAATCGATCAGGATGGAGTTGGTCAATCGCAAAGCATCGAAGTAACGGATCCAATTATCGTATGGCAGGATCTGAGTAGTAATGAGATTCGGTTCCAGATCAAATTGAGCAATGAATTTTTTGCTAAAAGATAGCCAATCCATTTTTGGCGCGGCGGCTTGCAAGGCGTTGAAATTCCCAACCGCGCCTGTTAATTTTGCTTCAAAGCGATGCGCGGCGATCTCGTCGCGAGTTTTTTTCAGCCTTGCAATATAAACAGCGATTTCTTTTCCTAAAGTTGTCGGTACTGCGAACTGTCCGTGGGTGCGCGCCAGCATCGGAAGCGCGCGCGTTTGTCTGGCAAAGTCACTTAATGAGTCAGTCAACCCATCCAATGCGGGGAGCAGGATCGCGTCACGCGAGTCGCGCAATGCAATTACTTGTGCGAGGTTGTTCACGTCTTCGGAGGTCAGGCCGAGGTGCAGCCAGGGTAACAGGTCGTGGAGAGACGCGCCCTGCAATTTCTCCTGCAAAAAATATTCAATGGCTTTTACATCGTGACGTGTCTTTTGCTCGTGGGTGCGGATCGATTCTGCGTCGGCCGAGGAGAAATTCGATTTAATCGATTCGAGCTGGGCAAGTTCGGGATCGGTCAAAGCGCGCAAGAGGCCGGTTTTGGAAAGCGCAGAAAAATAGTCCAGTTCGACGCGGACGCGATCGCGTAGAAAAGCGAATTCGGAGAAGTATCCGCTCAAAGGCGCGGTCAACTCCGCATAGCGGCCATCCAAAGGCGAGAGGGCGTTCAAGTCATTCATGCTTTGCTGAGATGTTCCCAGATGATTGTATCGTAATGGGCGCCGGCTTTGAAGCCCTTGACCGCGAGGGATTTGCGAAGGTCAAAGGGGCTTTCGCCTTTTTGGAGCGCTTTTAATACTGAAGCATAGTCCGCCGGATCATCGACGAGGGTGAAGCGTTCATGATTCTTCGCTGCAACGCGAATCAGCATGACACCGCCGATGTCGATATTCTCGATGATGTCTGTATGGGAAATATTCGGTTTGGCGATGGTCTGCTCGAAGGGATACAGGTTGACGGCAACGAGGTCGATGTATTCCCAACCGAGCGCCGGCAATCGCTGCCGATCTTCATCCGTTGGGCGCGCGAGCAAGCCGACATGAATGGCAGGATGCAGAGTCTTTACTATGACGCCGCGGTCTTCGGGCGATTTGGTGTAATCGCCCACTTCTGGACTAGACAATTAGCAGGGGTATTCTATTGCTAGTAGTGTGTCGATCACGAATCTTTGCTTCAATTCGTTCGGACATACCCTAAAGGGGGCTCACCTGCACTGCAACAAACGCAGTGCGGCGCAAGTGTCGCACAAGTCCTCGCTCAGGTCATCAAAGCCTGCTTCGGCAGGCTCAGCACACCGCCTGCGGGGCTGGTTCGTAGCCCGTTAGGGCTTCCACGTACTGAGGCAGGACTTTAGTCCGCCGATGTCGAAATCATACAATCAGCGTTGACAAACTACTAGCCATCTTCTTTACAAAGAAGACGCCCTGCTAAGTCGACGGTTGTGCACTGAATTTTTTAATCATCCAATCGTTCAAAGGGGTTATGAGTAGTTGTGCTAAAATCTACCAAACTTAGCCTAATTTTATTCTCTCATCGCGGCCAAAGGCGAATTGCCTGGCCGCAGATTGGTAGAAGATGAATTGCCCAAACTGCCAGACAGCCAATCCTGAGAACGCCAGGTTCTGCATGAATTGTGGCACCTCATTGGCTGCCAAATCCAGAGTCGACGAAGTGCAAGCCGGCGGCCTTAATCTGGATCGTTATATCCCACGTGAGTTGATGTCCAAATTGAATTCGGCACATGCCCAGGAGGGTAGAGCGGGCGAACGGCGCATTATCACGATCTTATTTTGCGATGTGAAAGGATCAACTGCGGCGGCGGAACAGCTTGATCCCGAAGAATGGACGGAGATCATGAACAACACCTTCGAACGCATGATCCGTCCGATCTATAAATACGAAGGCTTTGTTCCGCGACTGATGGGAGACGCCATCCTGGCATTTTTTGGCGCACCCATTGCGCATGAAGACGATCCGCAGCGCGCCGTCCTGGCCGCGCTCGATATCCAATCCAACATGGAACCGCATAGCAAGCAAATTCAGGAGGAGCGTGGAATAGGTTTCAAGGTCCGCGTGGGGATAAACACAGGTTTGGTGGTAGTGGGTGAGGTCGGTTCAGACTTGCGAATGGAATATACCGCCATCGGTGACGCGATTAATCTTGCCGCGCGCATGGAGCAAACTGCTGAACCCGGCACGATCCAGATCACTGAAGAGACTTATAAACTGGTCGCGCCATTTTTCGAGATTGAGTCACTCGGCGAATCGCAGATCAAAGGGAAAGCGGCTCCTGTCCGGACCTTTCGCGTGACCGGCGCGAAAGGAGCTGCGGGCCAGCTGCGCGGCGTGGAGGGACTCTCTTCCCCGCTGGTTGGGCGCGAAAGCGAATTGGACTCGTTGGAGAAGCGATTTAAAAGCCTTCTGCACGGCGAAGGCGCTTTCGTGACTGTGTTGGGAGAAGCCGGTTTGGGGAAGACCAGCTTGATCGCGGAAGCCCGCCGGCGGGTGGAGGGAGAAGCCGGCCTCAATTGGCTGGAGGGGCACGCCCTCTCTTATGCCCAGTCCATCAGTTATTTTTCCTGGCGGCAGATCATCCGTCAATCCATCGGTGCGCGTGATAGCGATACACCTTCTGAAGTGCGCGGCAAACTTCAATATGCTTGTTCTTGTTGCAAGCTTCCTGGAGGTGACAGTGCTTTTCTCGAAGCAATGCTGGCCGTTGAGAGCGAGCAAAGCCTGAAGGAAGTATCGGGCTATCAGGGCGAGGCGCTGGTCCAACGAATGACCGATGCGACGCGTGGTTACATTTGCGGACTCGCAAATGAATCGCCATTGGTCATCGTGCTCGATGATTTGCATTGGATGGATGCGGCCTCTTTGATTCTGTTTTCCAATTTGGCAAATCTGGTCAACCAGAATCCTATTCTCTTCATTGGTTTATTACGGCCCGATCATGAGGCGGCCAGTTGGGAATTTATCGAGCAAATCCGCCGGCAACTCGCGGGCGGGTTCAATCAAATTTTGCTCGAACCTCTTCCGGCAGATAAGACGAGCACGCTTCTCACCAATCTCTTGGGCTTGCGGGAATTCCCGCCTGAGATCTTGAAAATAATTATGGAAAAGGCCGAGGGCAACCCTCTCTTTACCGAAGAAATCATTCGTTCGCTGATCGAAACGAAACAGATCGTTCGGGTAAACACGCATTGGGGCATTGCAGGCGCGATCAAAAAAATCTCGTTACCGAATACACTGACAGGCGTGTTAGGCGCGCGCATTGACCGTCTGCCCGAAGAGACCAAACATATCCTTCAGATCGCGTCGGTGATCGGACGATCATTCGAGCGCCGCGTGCTGACTGCCATGACCGACTCCAAATTTGACCTTGAAGCTCACATCCAGAAACTGGAAGTAGCCGGGCTTATCGCCGCCCAGGCAGACCCTGAAGCGGGCTATATTTTTCGACATGCTCTCGTCCAGGATGCGGCTTACAACTCGATCCTGCTCAAACAACGCCGCCAGCTCCATCAGCGTGTTGGGGTGACCTTGGAAGATACGTTTGCGGACCGTGCCGAAGAATTCGCGCCTTTGCTCGCCTATCATTTTTACACGGCAGAAGACCCACGTTCGCTCAAGTTCGATATGCTGGCCGGAGATTCAGCCGCGCGCTTGTATGCCAACTCTGAAGCCGCCATTCATTACACCCGTGCGATTGAAACCGCCAAACGCAGCGGCATCGAGACGAATCAGATCGCCGAACTGTATATCAAGAACGGGGGCGCTCTTGAACAAAGCGGGCAATACGATCAGGCCCTGGGGAACTATAAGGAATTGGGATCCTTTGCGCGCCAGCGCGGCGACATCCCCGTGGAAATATCCGCTCTGACTGCACTGGGGACCATGTACTCGACATTTACCTCTCTGCACAACCCGACCCTGGCTGAAGCGATGACCATGCAGGCCGTTGAACTGGCGCGCGCGATCGGGGATCGTGGCACACAATCTAAATTGCATTGGAACTTAATGCTCACTTTTTTATTCTCCAAACGAGTGTCACAAGCCGTATATCACGGAGAGCTTGCTCTAAAGTTTGCGCGTGAATTAGGGAACCGTGAGCAACTGGCGTTTGTACTGAACGACCTCGCACGTGTTTATACCTGCCGCGGTGAATTCGAGAAGGCCTATGCCGTCGTGGATGAAGCCCGGCGCTTGTGGCGTGATCTTGATAACCAGGCCATGCTAGCAGACAGTTTTGGTGCAGAAGCAGAAGCTCGTCATGCCGCGGGCGAGTACGAGAAAATGATCGAGCTGCTTCATGAGGCATTAAGCATTAATGAGAAGATCGAGAATCTTTGGGGGGGATCTTATGGAAAGGTGCTCTTACATATCGTTCATTTTGATCGAGGCGACGCAGATCTGGCCATTCAAATGGCAAACGAATCGATCCTTTTGGGCGACAAGAGTGGTCTGCTGGCGAGTTCAATCGCCCTGAGATGTGACCTGGCCTGGGCTTACGGGTGTTATGGTGCAATAGCGAAGGGCTTTACCGTTGCAGAAGAGGCTCTTTCCATCACCAACATGAAAAATCCTGACTGGAAACCGATCTCAATGGCGGTCATGATCCGTCTTGCATTGCTGGATGGCAACCTTCAGAAGGCGGAGGAGTATGCTGGCAACTCCGTGCTTCAGCCAGTATCCATTCCTTATCCGCATTATACGATTATGGTTAGCCTGGCCAATGTTGAGCTGGCTCTTGCACGGGAAAATTTCGAGGAGGCGTTATCCCTCGTTGATGAGTTACTAGCGGAGGCATTGACAATCACACGAGCTGGAATCCCCGAGGTGTTATATAACAAAGCAAAGGCTTTGCTTGGATTGAAGCGTGTCGAAGATGCTCATAAAATTTTGATCGAAGCAAAGTCACTGGCTACAGCAATGGGATCCAATCAGCATCTTTGGCAAATATTATCTTCATTGGCTGAGCTCGAGAATCAACTCGGGCGTCACCAGGAAGCCGAATCAATGCGGGCTGAAGCGCGCGAAATCATCAACACGATCGCGGACCGCCTTGAAGGGGCAGGCTTGCGTCTATCGTTTTTGGAACAAGCCAAAGTCCGCGAATGACGCGTGCATTATATAAAAGGAGAATCCATGTCCATCGCCGAGAACAAAGGGATCGTCCGAGGCTATCAGGAAATCTATAATAGTAATAATTTGGATGCATTCACCGAAGTGGTCGCGGAAAAACTGCTCACCCCTCGAATCATGCCGGGTGTCCCAAGCGGACTCGCAGGTGCGAAAGCCGCGCATCGAATCATGTTGACGGGGTTTCCAGATTATCAAACAATGATTGACGATATGATCGCGGAGGGCGATGAAGTGGCAGCGCGCATCACCATGACGGGCACGCATACTGGAACCTTCATGGGCATTCCCGCCACGGGAAAAAAGGTGGAATTCACCGGCATGTATTTTGCCCGCATCGAAAATGGCAGGATCGTCGAACACTGGGGCGAAGAAGATTCGGTGAGGTTGTTACAACAGATTGGCGCCATGCCATCATAATTGATCGGTTATGACCCAATGATTTTTCAACGTCTCGCCTCGTTGTTCAAGATCCGCACTGAAGAGACCCGGCTTGTGATCCTGGTCGGAGCTTTGTTCATGTGCATTCAGGCTGGCGGTGGGATGGGGGACAACGCCGCCTCGGCTTTATTTCTCCTGCGCTTTGGTGCAGAGTTCCTGCCTTACATGTATTTGGTTCTTGGAGGCTTTAGCTTCATCTGCATCCTTGCCTACACTGCTGCTCTGGGTAGATTTAAAAAAGGACAGTTCTTTCTTTGGATGTTGGCTGGCTTTGCGGGTATCCTGGTATTGGAACGCGCCGCGATCTTGCGTCCCAGTTCGTTCCTTTATCCCACACTTTGGTTGACTATCAATGGTCTAAGCCTGATCCTCGGAACCTTTGTCTGGAATTTGGCCGGCGAAGTGTGCGACGCGCGGCAAGCCAAGCGCTTATTCCCGCTCTTCACCAGCGCCGGCATCCTTGGCAGTGTGCTGGGCAACTCCATCACTGGGGTCATCGCCAGACTCCTTGGGACGGATAATCTGATCCTGCTGTACGCGGCTCTTCTCGGGTTGGCATTCTTATTAACCTACCGAATTACACGATCTTACTTAAAGCCCGCGACGAGATCAGCCAAAAGCCAAAACCTGCTGAAGGATCTACGCGTCGGCTTCGACTTTGTGCGCGGTTCGTCATTGATGCGACTCATCGCATACGCTTCCATCTTGTTCTCGATTCTGTTTTTCGCGATCGCCTTCCCGTTTAATAAAGTTGTCTCCGCTTCTTTCCCGGATGAGGCACAGGTTGCAGGTTTTCTCGGGCTTTTTAGCAGTCTGACGACCGCCGCGACATTAATTGTCTCCCTCTTCATTGCCAACCGGCTTTATGCGCGCCTAGGGATCGTCAACAGTGTCCTGCTGATGCCCATCGCTTACATCTTTGGCTTTGTAGCATTTGCTTTTAGTTACAATCTGTTTGGCGCCACGACGGCGCGTTTTGCTCAACTGGTCATTCTTTCCGGGGTCGCAGGCACTGCCTGGAGCGCGTTGTTCAATGTCGTTCCCTCCCAAAAACGCGCACAGGTCCTGGCATTCCAAAACGGTGTCCCTTCACAGATCGGGGTCATGCTCTCCGGCGTCTTGCTGATCGTCGGGGAGAAGGCCCTCAATCCCCAACAAGTTTTGTTGATGGGCATCGCCCTCGCTCTCGTTTGCGCGGTCCTGATCTGGCGTATGCGATCTGCTTATGGCGAGGCTTTGATCGCTGCGTTACGCGCTGGCCGTGTTGAAGTTTTCAATGCTCAAGACACGGCTTTTGCCGGGCTTCAGGAGGATGCCTTTGCTGTCAGCATGGTCGTTCAATCATTGCAGGATCCCAAACCAACGACGCGCCGTTTGGCTGCAGAGATAATAAGCAGGATGAGAGCGGTCTCGGCTATCCCTATTTTGTTAAAGTCGGTTTCCGACTCCGACGCAAGTGTACGATCCGCTGTGCTTAAAACCTTGGGGGAGTTGAAAGTCAGTGATTCCATCGACGCGATCTTAACATGCCTGGAGGATTCAGAAGGTGACGTGCGAGTCTCCGCGCTCGCGGCGTTGTCCGGGTTTGAACTTGAGTCCAACCCAAGTCTGCTGGCCAAGATCGAAAATCTGACCAACGATCCCGATCTCAAAGTACAGATGCAGGCAGCCGTCGTTCTGGCAAAATTCGATTCTGGCCGACGCGCATCCACAATCTTGAATGATTTACTTGAGGCCAGCGAACTTAACCATCGCATCCTGGCTTTGGAGATGCTTGCGCAAGTTTCCGTTGTTTTAAACAAAGAGGCAAGGGAATTATTCAATATCCAACCGGTTGTCTCTGCCTTGCAAGATCCACTGCCTTTGATTCGGAAAACGGCCTGTCAGGTCTTAAGCCATTTTGGCAATGAGATGGTAATCAAAAACATCCTCCAACGCCTGTACGACACAGATGCTTCAGTCCGACGCGCCGCGGCAGAATCATTACATGGGTTTGGAGCTTCTGCCCAATCGAGCATCATACAGGTCCTGCAATCAAAAAAGGGGTACGCACAGGCAGCCGCACTGGATGCTCTTTCCGCTGATGACCCCGCGATCCATCATGCGCTTCTGGAATATGTCCGTCAGGAAATTCTTGATGTCCGATCACTGCGTCTTCAACTTCAGAGTCTCGCGGGCGATGGACGCGCTCTCATGTTTTTAAGGGATCGACTTCAAATCCGCATGACTTCATCCGAGGAAAGATTGATCAAAACCGTGGGGTTGTTTGGGAATCCACAGGCCATGGACCTGGTTCGCAAGAGTCTGCATGCGCCCGACAATGAATCGCGCGCCGCATCTTTGGAAACGCTCGAAACGCTCGGGGATAAACGATTAACGCAGGAAATCATTCCTTTACTTGAAGAAAACCTGAACCAGGGTCACAGCGTTGGGCATTCTCCGGAAGGTCCGGCCGATGCGCTCGGCATCTTATTAACCGACTACGATGATTGGGTGCGTGTATTGTCAATCCGCGCGATCTATGAACTTGATCTGCGCAGATTCATTCCGAAACTGAGTGAAATACAATCCGATCAGCATCCATTTGTGGGGCAGTCTGCCCGGGAAACCCTGATTCAATTTGATAAGGAAAAATCCATGAACACATTACAAACCGTCTCCACTCTTGAACGAATTCTGCTGTTGCGCGAGGTCCCGATCTTCGCCGACCTTTCGCCGGAGGATCTCAAGCAGGTGGCCGAGATCGCTCAAGAGCAATGGATTCCAGACGGAACAATTATTTGCCGCGATGGGGAAGATGGTGATTCCATGTATATCATCGTTGCGGGTCAGGTTCAGATCCTGAAGGGGGCTGAAGGCAGTGAAAAAACCCTGGCCGTTCGTGGGGTGGGCGATTTTGTCGGTGAAATGGCGATCATCGAATCCGGGCCGCGCGTAGCCACACTACGTGCACAAGGTGATGTGCGTGCGCTCGTAATTGACGGCGACGCTTTTAATGCCATCCTGCGCGATCGTCAGAATGTTGCGATATCCGTGATGCGGACCCTTTCGCGCCGTTTGAGGGAAATGGTGAGTTGACAGTTGTGGATTTTTCATGGATCATTCCGGACAAATCGTTTTTCGTGGATTGACCACTGAATATCAAGGCCCCGGCTCGAAGACAGTCCAACCTGCAGGCGCTTCTGCCAGGGTGGATTTCTGCCTTATGTCCGATCAAATACCTGAGGACATCTTAAATAAACTGCGCGCACACCTCGGTGCAGAGGGCCTCATTCGCGCCGCTGGAATGTTTTGCGCAGGCGGTGAACGCGGCAGGGAAGAGCGTTTAGCGTCCGCATTGCGGCGGCAAAGCAATGCTTTCTTAATTCGGAGATTGCTCCGTCGGGAAGAACACGCTCCTCGATGAGACTACATTTCAAATCTTTCTATTGAAAAGGAGAAAAGAAAATGGACAAAATTGATTCTGGTTCTACGGCTCTCGTGCTCATCAGCGCGGCCCTGGTCTTCCTGATGACCCCCGGCCTGGCGTTCTTCTACGGCGGACTCGTCCGTCGCAAGAACGTGCTCTCGATCATGATGCAGAGTTTCGTCTCGCTCGGCATCGTGACGTTGGTCTGGTTCTTCGGTGGGTATAGCCTGGCCTTCGGCGGGGACATCGGCGGCTTCATCGGCGACCTGCGCTACTTCGCGCTCAACGGCGTGGGGCTGGACGCCTTCCCCGGCACAGCCATCCCGATGCTGGCGCACTTTGTCTACATGGAGATGTTCGCGATCATCACACCCGCGCTCATCACCGGCGCGTTCGCGGACCGTGTCAACTTCAAGAGTTACCTGATCTTCCTCGTGATCTGGAGCGTGGTGGTTTACGTCCCGTTCACACACTGGATCTGGGGCGGCGGCTTCCTGCAAAAGCTGGGCGTGGTGGATTTCGCGGGCGGCATGGTCGTGCACGTCAGCGCGGGATTCGCGGCGCTGGCTTCCGTGTTCATTGTAGGTAAGCGAAAAATCAAGAAGGGTGAGAAGACCGGTCCGCACAACATCACCTACGTGGCGCTGGGCACGGGGCTGTTGTGGTTCGGCTGGTTCGGCTTTAACGGGGGCAGCGCGCTGGCCTCCAACGGGGTGGCCGCGGCCGCGTTCGTCAACACCGACATCGCCGGGTCGGTGGCAATGATTACCTGGCTGGTCATCGCCTGGCTGCGCGAGGGCAGGCCAAGCATGGTCGGCGCAATGACCGGGGCGGTGGCGGGACTCGCCACCATCACGCCGGCGGCGGGCTATATCCAGCCCTGGGCGGCCGCGATCGTCGGCCTGCTCTCAGCCATCATTTGCTACGCGGCGATCCAGTTTCGCATCAAGATGGATTGGGATGACGCGCTCGACGTGTGGGGCGTGCACGGCGTCGGCGGCGCGCTGGGCAGTCTCTTGACAGGCGTGTTTGCGGTCGCGTCCGTGAACGGTGTCAGCGGATTGATTGAGGGCAACACTCACCAGTTTGGCGTGCAGGCGCTGGCCGTGGGAATCACCATCGCTTATACTTTCGCAGTCACCTATCTGATCCTAAAGGTCCAAAGCATGTTCGGGTCAGTGCGTGTCCCGGAGAAAGTGGAACTGAGCGGGCTGGACGCCGACCTGCACGGCGAGGTAGCCTACGTGGAATAAGGTTATTAAATTTTTTAAAGAACTCCTGCGTTCAAAAAAGCGCGGGAGCAGAAATTATTTCCTTTTAGGAGAATCAACAGGGCAGAATAAGAAAAATTGGCGCTGGTCACAAATTCCGACAAATTGCTCGAGGCCCTGGGCGACCAAACGGGAACGCGTTTTTTGTAAACGAAATGGCTCCAGAAAACCTGGGGCCGTTTCGTGGTTACACACCGTCTGTCCTCACATAAAAACCGCAGTCTTGAGCGGAGCCCCCTGTTCGTTATGCGGCCTGATCGAAGGCCATCTTTTCAAAGCTTTTTTTTCCTGTCTGCCCTTCGACTTCGGGCCTCATGTTCGTCCGTGACTGCGCGCCGGGCATCGCGATAATTTCACGAACATATTTCTTTTCTCAATTGCGCCTTTTGGACTTTGCCCATAGCGTTACGTGGCAGATCATCCTTAAAAATAATAGACTTGGGAGCTTTATACGGTGCGAGGCGTTTACGACAAGAAGCGATCAATTCCTCGCCCGAAGCTGATTCGCCCTTCTCAACCCTCGGAAGGATGGCGCCAGGAATGTGCGCTCGCAACGATATGATGAAAGTTGGCAGGATTTATTGTTTTTTGCGAAAGGAGGGTTTATACTGCCAATCGTAAGATTCTCTCCAAGTTCTGACCAAGCCAAAACGAACACAGTTGAAAAGAGACCATGCGACCCCTCAATAACATCCGAATTTTAGATATTACCCGGGCCCTGGCAGGCCCGTACTGCACCATGATGTTGGGAGATTTGGGTGCAGATGTGATCAAAGTGGAACGGCCCGGTAGCGGCGACGAAAGCCGCGGTTGGGGGCCTCCTTTTGTAGGCAAATCGTACGGCCCCTACCCCGGCGAATCCGCTTATTTTATCGCGGCCAACCGAAATAAACGCAGCCTGACCGTTAATATCCAAACTGTAGAAGGGCAGGAAATCGTCCGCCGGCTGGCAGGAATCTCTGATGTGCTGGTTGAGAATTATCGCACTGGGGATTTGGAGGAGATGGGCCTGGGGTACCCTGATTTGCATAGCCTGTACCCCAAATTGATCTATTGCTCGATCAGCGGCTATGGGCGCAGCGGTCCCTTCGCCGAACGTCCCGGTTATGATGCGATTCTCCAAGCCGAGGGTGGGATGATGAGCATCACCGGTCCAGTGAATGGACCTCCCTCTCGGGTGGGCATCCCTATTATCGACATCACCTCCGGGATGTTTGCTGCCACGGCGATCCTGGCTGCCTTGCGCGCCCGCGATATCACGGGAGAGGGCCAACTCGTGGACATCTCTCTTTTTGATTCGCACATTGCGCTCCTGACAAATGTGGCATCCAACTACCTCGTCGGAGGAGATCCGCCTCGCCGTTTCGGGAACGCCCATCCAAACCTGGTTCCCTACGACTCATTTTCTGCCCGCGATGGCTGGTTCATCGTAGGCGTTGCCAACGATAAACAATGGGGTTTGTTATGCGACCTGCTTGCCCGCCCCGAGTGGAAAACCGAGGGCCGTTTTGCCGCGAATCGCGATCGGGTTACCAACCGGAAAATATTGGTGGATGAACTCAACGCGATCTTTTCCCAACGGGACGTCAATGACTGGCTTGCCGACCTAATCAAGGCTGGTCTTCCCTGCGGACGCATCAATTCGATTCCCGACGTCTTTGCCCACCCGCAGGCACAGGCGCGCGAGATGACGTTGGAAACCAAGCACGCCTCTGCCGGGACGGTGAAACTGCCCGGCTTCCCTTATAAATTTTCCCACACCCCAGCAGAAATCTACCGACCGCCGCCGCTGCTAGGTGAGCACACCGAAGAAGTGCTTAAAGGCTTATTGGGTTATTCACCTAAGGGTGTGGCCTCTTTGCGGGAGAAAGGAACAATATAATATCAGATTCGGGGAAACTAAAACTTTGGATTGGTAAGTTGTAAAGCAACGCGGTCGCCGGGCCGCAATCCCAGGCTTTGCAGATAGCCAGCAGTGCGCCCGACCAACTCATCTAATTCAGCATACGTGACGCGTTGAAGCGGCGGGTCAATAAATTCCAGCGCGACTTTATCGGGATACTTGCGAAGGTTGTCCATGAAGGTGTTTAAGTAGGACATAAATTTATAATGAATCCTGCCTTCGATAATAACATTATTTTCAACTCTCGAAGCCCAAAGTATTTTCTAGAAAACCGTTCAGAAAAAATACCTCCGCGCTTGCTCAACGCGAAGGTATATCCACTGATTCATTTTGGGCTTTCTAATCACAGTTGCAATCGTCTGCTTCCATCGCGTTCTTGCCTCCCTTGGAGGCCGGTCGGCAAGCCATCCCCTCGCTGTTAATACACAATGCAATGTCGTTGCAATCACACCCAATGCCTGCCTCGATCAGATACTTCAATGCCATCGTACGCTGGATGGTCGCTTCCAGGTCGGGCAATTTTTGTTTGGCGAGTTTCTGCCAGCGCTTGGAAGGAGAGTCGCCTTTCGGGAAGCTGTTCAATAAGGTGCGAATTTCTTCGATGGAAAAACCAACTTCACGAGCGGCATGGATCACCTGTAATCGATCCAATGTAGATAAGTCATAGCGCCTCCATCCGCTTTGACGCGGCGGCTTGGGGATGAGTCCCACGCTTTCATAGAACCTGATCGCCGAGGTCCGTATGCCCACCTTTTCAGCGAGTTCACCGATATTCAACGCGTCCATGCCAGCCTCCAAATTGCCTCTTGACTTAAAGTGCACTTGACATTCTACACTCGCTTCATAAATCAGGCAATCCGTGTCTGATAACTCAAAAAGGAGTGTGTGAAATGATTAACTATGAGACCGAAGTAATTATCAACCGGCCAGTGGAGCAGGTTTACAAACTGGTGACCGACGTGGCCCGCTTCGATGATTGGACCGAAATGACCGGCACCCACCTCGTTTCGGGCAGCAAAATGCAAGTCGGTGGGCAAATGGAAACCTCGATCAAGATGGGCCCGATGAAGCAAACCATGGTCTTTGAGCTAACCGGACTCGAGGAGAATCGCCGCATGGCCTTTAAGACCGTTTCCAAAGGCGCAATGGAATGGGACGGTGAATACACTTTCGAACCCCAGGGACCATCTTCAACGCGTGTGGTTAACTCGGGTCAGATCCGCCTCAATGGGCTCTTGAAGTTGTCCGAGCCGCTGATTGCTGGCGAGATCAGAAGTGGCGAGGCGAAGGAGCTGGTCAAGTTGAAGGAATTAGTCGAGGGCGCGAGTTAATTCCAAAATAAGAGGGCGCCTGGCGAATAGGCGCCCTCAAAACAAAGGATCATTTCTCATGAAAAGTGCTTCTCAAATCGGTTATCTGATCATCGCCGATATTTCAGGATACACATCTTATGTAGCAAAAACTGAAATCCAGAACGCGCAAGCTTTGCTTGCAGAGCTCTTAACGAGAATTGTGGGGCAATTCAAGTCAGTCGTGGAGATCTCCAGATTAGAGGGCGACGCGGTCTTTGCCTATTCTGGTTCGTCCATACCACTCCAAGGCGAGACGTTGATGGAATTAATCGAGTCGACCTATATTGCCTTTCGCGAAGGTCAGGAGGTCTATCGCCGCACTCTTTGCGATTGCGAAGCCTGTCAGTCACTTCCCACGCTCGAATTGAAATTCATCGTCCATCACGGAGAGTATGTCATACAAAAGGTGGGAGATTATCGGGAGTTGATCGGATCGGATGTTAATCTGGCACACAGGCTATTAAAAAATCACGCCACCGAAGCGACTGGCTTGCAGGCGTATGCATTGAT
>CAZSVR010000020.1:45044-54826 GCA_964610295.1 uncultured Anaerolineaceae bacterium | reverse complement strand
GGTGCAACTCTGGCAGTCATGGCCTTCAACTTCTTCACCGATGCGGAGGCAAAGGCCGCCGAAGAATCTGCTCATTCGAAAACAAAGAAATCCGCGCATAAGAAGTAACATCATTTTATAAGCTCGTCAGGGGCTGAGATCTCTCAGCCCATTTTTTATTTTCGATTTACAATTGCTCCTTCAGAGGTGGTATGCCGAAATTCGTTGCCGCAATTGACCAGGGTACGACCAGCACCCGATTCATCATTTTTGATCACGGGGGAAATGTGGTCGCCGTTGATCAGAAGGAACATAGACAGATCTATCCAAAGCCGGGTTGGGTGGAACATGATCCCGTCGAAATTTGGGAGAATACAAAATCTGTCATTCAGGGTGCTTTGCAAAAAGTCGTCGGGGGTCTATCGTCTGCGGTCAAGGAGATTGCCGCAGTGGGTGTAACCAATCAACGCGAGACGACAGTTGTATGGGATAAGAAGACGGGTAAGCCTGTGTACAACGCCATTGTCTGGCAGGACACGCGCACGGATGTGATCTGTAATGAACTGGCTCAGGATGGCGGGCAGGACCGCTTTCGAAATAAAACAGGATTGCCTCTGGCCACGTATTTTTCTGGCCCTAAAATTAAATGGATTCTTGATAATGTAGAAGGCGCGCGTGCCAAAGCCGAAAATGGAGAATTATTGTTCGGCAATATCGATACCTGGATCATCTGGAACCTGACGGGGGTACACGTCACAGATGTGACCAATGCTTCACGCACGTTGTTGATGGATTTGCACTCGCTAGACTGGGATGATGAAATTTTGAAATTGCTCGGAATTCCGCGTGTGATGTTGCCTGAGATCAGGTCTTCCTCTGAAAAATATGGCACGGCAAAAATAATTCTGGAGGACGTGCCGGTCGCGGGGGATCTGGGGGACCAGCAAGCCGCGCTCTTCGGCCAGACCTGCTACAACGCAGGCGAAGCGAAGAACACCTATGGCACGGGTTGTTTCATGTTAATGAACACGGGCGTCCAAGCGGTGCCATCAAAAGCAGGTTTGCTTACAACTCTTGGATATAAGATCAATGACCAAAAAGCGGTGTATGCATTGGAAGGGTCGATTGCCATCACGGGGGCGTTGATCCAGTGGTTGAGAGATAACCTGGGGCTGATCCAATCTTCGGCGGAGGTGGAGCTCCTGGCGAAGTCCGTTGAGGATAACGGCGGCATTTACTTTGTCCCCGCGTTTTCAGGGTTGTTCGCGCCTTATTGGAGGTCTGACGCGCGCGGTGTGATCGTGGGCATGACGCGCTATGTCAATAAGGGCCATATTGCCAGAGCTGCGTTGGAAGCGACCGCCTATCAGACGCGCGAAGTGCTCGATGCAATGGAAACCGACTCCGGCGTGAAGCTCACTGCGTTGAAAGTGGATGGGGGCATGGTCTTCAATGAATTGCTGATGCAGTTCCAGTCCGATATTTTGGATGTGCTTGTCGTGCGCCCGAAAGTGGCAGAGACGACCGCGCTCGGTGGGGCTTATGCAGCCGGGCTCGCCGTTGGTTTTTGGAAAGATCTTGATGAACTGCGCGCCAATTGGGGCAGGGACAAAGCGTGGCAACCTGCAATGGACGCAAAAAGGCGGGAGAAGTTATACTCAGGCTGGAAGAAGGCCGTCAGGCGTACGTTCGATTGGGTTGAATCAACATAATAGTAGACTTCGGAAGTCTTTTCTGGCGATGTTCAAATGCTGGAGTTTGATCAAAGACTTCCGAAGTCTGGATAAAAATGAATCGAAAAGAAATTTTCGCCGCTCTCAAGGATAACCCCCGCATCTCCGTGTTGATCGTTGGTGCCGGGATCAACGGGATTGGTACATTCCGCGACCTGGCGCTTAACGGTGTGGATGTGCTGCTTGTTGATCGCGGCGATTTTTGTTCGGGCGCGAGCTCGGCCTCCTCCCATATGGCGCATGGAGGCCTCCGTTATCTTGAGAACGGTGAATTTCGACTCGTGCGCGAAGCGGTGCAGGAACGCAACCGCATGATCCAAAACGCGCCGCACATCGTGAAGCCGCTTCCGACCACGATTCCCATTTTCAAATATTTTTCCGGCCTGTTGAACGCGCCGCTTAAGTTTTTGGGCTGGCTGGATAAGCCCTCAGAACGCGGTTCGATCATCATCAAACTCGGCTTGATGATATACGACGCCTACACAGGCAGGAACCGTACAGTACCACGGCATCAGTTTTTGTCACGCGCGGCTTCATTAAAACGATGGAAGCAGGTCAATCCCGGGATCGTCAACACGGCCACATACCATGACGGCCTGATCTCAAACCCAGAGCGGCTCGCACTTGAACTCGTGTTGGATGCCGAGGCCGATAACTCCATGGCACGCGCCTTGAATTACGTGAGCATGGTAAGCGGAGAAGAAGATACGGTGCTCCTGCGCGATGAACTGACCGATGAAACTTGTGAGGTGCGCCCGAAGCTGCTTATCAATGCGGCAGGCGCATGGATCGATTTTACAAACCACCAACTTGGTTTGTCCACGCGCTATATTGGAGGCACAAAAGGCTCCCATCTTGTGCTGGATCATCCCGAGCTGCGTGCCGCCATCGGCGATCACGAATTTTTCTTTGAGAACCAGGATGGACGGATCGTGCTCATCTTTCCGTTATACGACCGTGTGCTGGTTGGCACATCTGATCTAAAGATCGACAACCCTGATGAAGCGCGTTGCACAGATGAAGAAGTAGATTATTTCATTGATATGATCGCGCGCGTTTTTCCATCGATCAAAGTGACGCGCGCAGATGTGGTCTTCCGCTTTACGGGTGTACGCCCTCTGGCGAGCAGTAACGCGCAGGCCACAGGTCAATACAGCCGTGATCACAGCATTGAAGTGCTCAGCGGGGATTGGACGAATTTAACCTTCCCTGTTTATTCGCTTGTCGGCGGAAAGTGGACCTCTTTTCGTGCATTCGCCGAGCAAGTCACAGATAAAGCACTGGTATATCTTGGCAAGACCCGCCGGAAGCATACGCGCGACTTGCCCATCGGCGGCGGACGCGGTTTCTCCGCTGACAGCAATGAACAGAAACGCCAGATCGATGGTTTTGCCGCGTGGACAGGCCTTGATAAGGATCTTTTGCAAGCTTTGTATTCGCGGTATGGTTCACGCACCGAGGCGGTTGCTTCATTTATCAAGCGTGCTGCCGATGCACCTCTTAGATCTTTGCCGGACCTTACCCACCGCGAGATCGCCTTCCTGGCCTTCCATGAAAAAACCATTCATCTGGATGATCTGATTTTGCGTCGCACAATGCTTGCCATGCTCGGCCGCGTTACGAAGGATTGCGTCGAAGAACTTGCTGAGGTACTGGGCGATTCACTTGGCTGGAGCAGTGAGCAGAAAAATGCCGAAGCGGCGCGCACGTTCCGGTTGTTGGGGGACAGACACGGGGTCCAGTTTTGAGGTGGGTGGTAGAATACCTTCCGTATGAATTGCTCTGTCGTCATTCCCGTCTATTGCAGTGAACATACTCTGGATTCCTTAATTGAGCGTCTGGCACAGGTTCTGCCGAATGTGGCGGACACATATGAAGTACTACTGGTTAATGACGGCAGTCCGGATAATAGTTGGTCCGTGATTGAACGGCTTGCGAAACAACGGCCCTGGGTGCGCGGGATAAACTTGACGAGAAATTATGGACAACATAACGCCATTCTGTGTGGAATCAGGGCTGCGCGCTATGAAGTCATCTTTACGATGGATGATGACCTGCAAAATCTGCCTGAACAAATGCCGAAATTGATCGCAAAATTAAATGAGGGCTATGATGTGGTATACGGTGTCGCCCACAAACGTCAACAGGCCTGGATCAAAAACCTGCTTTCCGTGTTTCTTAAGAGGTCTATTGCTTATGTAATGGGACAACATACGGTGCGAGATATAGGCGCGTTCAAGGTTTTTCGAGCAAGCCTGCGAACATCATTTGAAGCATTTAATAGCCCCGATGTATTGGTGGATGTTTTGTTATCATGGGGTACCAGCCGTTTTGCGTCTGTGTCGGTAGAAGAGGCGCCGCGCACCGTGGGAAAATCAAACTACAGCTTTATCAAATTAATCAAGGTCTCATTGCTGGTGCTTACCAGTTATACGACCATCCCCTTGCGATTTGCGAGTATCCTGGGCTTTCTCTTCACGATATTCGGTTTCTTTGTGTTGCTTTATGTTTTGTTCACTTATTTTTCAGCCGGATCCGTGGATGGTTTTCCGTTCCTCGCCTCGATCATCGCGATCTTTAGTGGCGCTCAGTTGTTTGCCTTGGGCATCATTGGTGAGTATCTGGCGCGCTTGTTCGAACGATCGAGCGGCCGCAAGGCCTATACGATCGGACACACAACCTACGAGTTGGATAAATGAAGGTTGGCATCATTCAATCAAACTTCTTGCCGTGGCGTGGTTATTTGGATTTTATCCGTGAAGTGGATCTTTTTATCATTCACGATGATCTGCAATACACAAAAGGGGACTGGCGCAACCGCAACAAGATCAAAACATCACACGGTTCAGAATGGATCACCGTTCCAGTTAATTATAAACACACCAGCCAGTTGATCGAAGAAACCACCATCGATTATTCCACAGCCTGGCGTCAAAAAATGCTTAACCGCATGAAGGCATCTTATCGACTTGCGCCCTGCCTGGATATTTATTTTGCCGAACTGAGTGAACTGCTACTCGAACCCGCCGCGTCCATCTCGGACCTGAACGTGCGACTGCTCCATTGGGCATGCCAGCACCTGAAAATCGACACGCCCATCAAATTCTCGCGCGAATATGCACCCAGGGGCACGAAGACCGAACGACTGATCGGAATCCTCAAGCAGGTAAATGCCAGTGTGTATTTATCCGGCCCTGCCGCGCGAACCTACCTCGTTCCTGATATGTTGGAGCGTGAGGGCATTAAGTTGGAATACAAAAAATATGATTATCCTGAATATCACCAGCTTTACCCTCCTTTCGACCCGTACGTCAGCATCATCGATTTATTTTATATGATGGGGGATAAAGCGCGGGCATATTTGCAATTTTCCGAGGAGACACAGGCATGAGCATTGATGAAACCCAGAAGAAGTTGAATGAGTATTTCACCGAAAAGCTTGAGACATTCGGCGCGACGGCCAGGGGCGTGGACTACAACGGCGAGAAAGCCCAACAGACCCGTTTTGCCGAGCTGGTTAAAGTCATAAACCCCGCCGAGAAATTCTCAGTTATTGACTATGGTTGCGGATATGGCGCGATGTTCGATTTTATCCACGCGCGCGGCTGGGATTTTGAGTATTACGGCGTTGATCTGATCGAGAAAATGGTGCTTGCCGGTCGTGAAAAATATAACGAGTTTCCCAGGGTTCATTTCACCACAGATGAAAAAGAATTGCCAGTGGCTGATTATCTCGTTGCAGCAGGCATCTTCAACATTAAGCTCGACCTGCCATATGATGATTGGCAAAATTTTATATGCGAAACCCTGCCGCATATGAACGCGCTGTGCTCAAAGGGTTTTGCCTTTAATATGCTTACCAAATACTCTGAGGTTGACCGTATGGCGCAACGCCCGGACCTGTTCTATGGCGATCCGCTTTTCTTTTTTGATTTTTGCAAACGCAACTTCTCACGAGATGTGGCCCTGCTCCACGATTATGGTCTTTATGACTTCACCCTTATAGTTCGTAAAGGCGGATAATTTTAATGCAGATCGTTCAGGCCCCGCGGGCTTCGGCTATTCTATATAGCATATTAGCCCAGAGCGCGGATTCGCGCCCATGGCTGTTGCCAGCCAATATTTGTCCGATCGTTCCGATCACATTCTTGAAGGCGCGTGTCCCATTTCAGCTTGTGGATATTTCAGCCGCGACTCTCCACATTGATCTGGAGCTGGTGCAGGCGCAAATCCAGACGCGCAGGTTTGGGGGATTGTTATACGCACATACGTACGGTGAACAATCCACACCCGTGGGCTTTTTTTCGACGCTTAAAAACCTGGACCCAGAGTTTCTCATTGTGGACGATCGCTGTCTGTGCATACCAGACCTTGAGCCGACCCATCCTGCTGACGTTATTTTGTATAGCACGGGGTACGCTAAAATTGTGGAGCTGAACTCCGGCGGCTATGCATTTGTCAAAGATGGTTTGAGATACCAGCCTGTGCATCTGCCTTTCAATCCAATCCATCACGACGAGCTCGAGAAACTCTATAAAGAAGCGGTGCAAGCCCGCGAAAAATATATCTATGAAGATAGCGACTGGCTGGAAACCGCCACGCCTCTGGCTGCATGGTATGATTATCAGCAGCAAATCGAGGCTGGATTGAAAGCTTCACTAGAACAGCGCGCTCTTTTGAACCATATTTATGCCTCTCGCTTGCCGAGGGAAATACAATTGCCACAGGAATACCAAACCTGGCGGTTTAACATTCGGATTAAAAACAAGTCCCGGGTGTTGAAAGCGATCTTTAACTCTGGCTTGTTTGCCAGTTCCCATTATGCATCCATGGCAGACAGCCTGGCTGAGGGAATCGCCCTGCAAGCAAGCACACTAGCAGCTGAAGTTGTTAATTTATTCAATGACCGCCATTTTGAGGAAGGAAAAGCACAGCGAATCTGCGATGTTATTTTGGAGAATCTGTGATCAAAGTTGATTTTAATCGGCCCATTACAGTGGGAAACGAATTTGAATACATGCGCCGGGCGCTCGATAACGCGCATATTTCCGGCGATGGGCCCTTCACGAAGAAATGTCATGCCTTCCTTGAAAATGAACTTGGCGTGACGAAAGCCCTGCTGACCACCTCGTGTACGCATGCCTTGGAGATGTCCGCTATTTTGTTGGATATTCAACCCGGCGACGAAGTAATCATTCCAGACTTTACATTCGTCTCGACCGTCAACGCCTTTGTTTTGCGCGGAGCCCACCCGGTTTTTGTGGATGTTCGGGCTGATACACTTAATCTGGATGAATCCAAACTTGAATCTGTCATTACGCCGCGAACCCGGGCGATCGTCCCCGTGCATTATGCGGGCGTGGGATCTGAAATGGATTCCATCATGGATATCGCCAACAGCCACAAGATTGCCGTGGTTGAGGATAATGCGCATGGTTTATTTGGTAAATACAAAGATAAATATCTTGGCACGTTTGGCTCGATGGCATCACAGTCTTTTCATGAGACCAAGAACTTTTCCTGCGGGGAGGGAGGCGCATTGCTGATCAATGATCCCTTACTGGTGGAACGTGCCGAGATCATCCGCGAAAAAGGGACGAATCGTTCGCGTTTCTTCCGCGGCCAGGTCGATAAATATACCTGGGTGGATATCGGCTCGTCCTATCTCCCGTCTGATCTCCTGGCCGCGTTCTTATATGCACAGCTCGAACAGCGCGAGAAGATACAGTCCCACCGCAGGCGGGTATGGGAAATGTATCAGGCTGGCTTGAAGGACTGGGCCGAATCGAACGGTGTGCAATTACCGGTAATTCCCGCAGATTGCGAGCAGGCCTACCATATGTTTTACATGCTTTTACCAGACCTCGAGTTGCGACAAAAATTGATCGCGTACTTGCGTGATCGTGGCGTTTATAGCGTGTTCCATTATTTGCCGTTGCATTTATCTGACATGGGGCGGAAATTCGGTGCCCGGCCCGGCGATTGTCCGGTGACAGAACAGGTCAGTGATCGATTGGTGCGGCTGCCTTTCCACAATGCTCTGACAGGTAACGATCAGGAGTTGGTAATTGAATCGATTCGGGAATTCAAGTTCTCATGAAAAATGTCCTGATCACCGGCGGAGCGGGATTTATCGGCTCGAACTTTGTGCGCCATTTGCTTGGATGGGAGCCACAGGTTCACATACTCAATCTCGATGCGTTGACGTATGCAGGCAGCCTTGAAAGTCTGCGCGCGCTGCCGGATGGATCGCAGTATACATTTATGCAGGGGGATGTCTGTGATTTCGAGCTGGTCAGCCGTTTGATCCGCGGGCATGAAATAGATACGATCGTTCACTTCGCAGCAGAGTCACATGTGGACCGATCCATCCTCGGACCCGCGCCCTTCATCCAGACCAATGTCATAGGGACGTTCACGCTGCTTGAAGCTGCGCGGCAGGTTTGGAGGGGGGAAGGAAGCGGGCGGAATTTTCATCATGTCTCAACGGATGAAGTCTTCGGTTCCTTGAACCCGCAAGGGCCTGCGTTTACGGAATCCACATCGTATGATCCGCGTTCACCTTATTCTGCATCCAAAGCGGCGTCCGATCATCTCGTGCGCTCCTATTTCCACACGTACGGTCTGCCTGTCACGATCACGAATTGTTCCAATAATTATGGCCCGTATCAGTTCCCCGAGAAATTGATCCCGTTGATAATCTTGAGTGCCTTGCAGGGCAAGCCACTGCCGATCTATGGCGATGGGATGCAGATACGCGACTGGCTTTACGTGGAGGATCATTGTGAAGCCATCCGCCTGGTGATCGCGAAAGGCAGGCCCGGCGAAACATATAATGTTGGCGGCGGTAACCAGCCATACAATCTCGACCTGGTCAAAGAGATTTGTGCGATCCTGGATGAATTGCAACCGACGAAAAGACCCTACGCTTCGTTAATCACGCATGTCGCAGACCGTCCCGGTCATGATCGCCGTTACGCGATGGATATTACAAAGATCCGTGAAGAACTTGGCTGGCTTCCGAAACATGATATTGAAAGCGGATTGCGTGCGACGGTGAGCTGGTATTTAAATAACCCGGGCTGGGTGCAGGCGATCTTGAAAGAGAATGACTTTCAGAACTGGCTTGAACGGAATTATGCGCAGAGAGGTGAAAAGTGAGAGGTATCATTCTCGCGGGCGGGCGGGGCACGCGCTTGTATCCGTTAACGCTCGGGGTGAGCAAACAGTTACTGCCAGTTTATGACAAACCCATGATCTATTACCCGCTTTCCATGCTGATGCTCGCGGGGATACGCGATATTCTCGTGATTTGCACGAAAGACGATCTGCCCCAGTATCAACGTTTACTTGGGACGGGCGAACAGTGGGCCGTGCGGTTTAAATATGCAGAGCAGGATCATCCCCGAGGTCTGGCAGAGGCGTTCATCCTTGGCCGTGAATTCGTCGGAGGGGAACCGGTCAGCTTGATCTTGGGTGATAATATTTTCTTCGGGACTGGTTTGTGGGATCAGCTCAAGGAAGCCGCGCGACTCAAAGAGGGCGCGCTTATCTTTGCATATCCTGTGCGCGAGGCAGGTTCCTACGGCGTTATCGAGTTTGATCAAAATGGAAAGGCGATCAGCATTGAGGAAAAACCTGCAAAACCGCGTTCACGCTTTGCAGTGCCGGGTCTTTATTTTTATGATAACCAGGTCCTGGATTTTGCTGCTCATTTAAAACCTTCAGCGCGCGGCGAGTTGGAGATCACAGACATCAATCGCCAGTATCTTGAGCGCGGTCAACTGCACGTGCAGCAGCTTGGTCGCGGTATCGCGTGGCTGGATGCTGGTACGCACGAAAAACTGCTGCAGGCTTCCAATTTTGTACAGGCGGTCGAGGAAAGGCAGGGCTTAATGATCGGTTGTCCGGAAGAAGTTGCATATCGCATGGGCTTTATCGACCGTGAGCAACTGCGCGAGCTGGGCAAAAACCTTCAGCACAACAGTTATGGAGATTATCTTCTGGAGCTATCCCTCGAGGAGTGACGCAATCGGGGCGTGGTAGAATCGTTTCGATGTCTGCCCGGAA
>CAZSVR010000020.1:24451-45034 GCA_964610295.1 uncultured Anaerolineaceae bacterium | reverse complement strand
TCATCCCATTCTTCAATGAAGAGGGAGTTGTTGAACACATTCACAAGCGCGTTTGTGCCGTCGTGGATGTACTCGCGCATGAGTTCCGGTTTATTTATGTGGACGACGGTTCGAGCGACGGGACAGCGGACAAGCTTCGAGCGATCGGTGCCAATGACCCGCGCGTGACCCTGCTTCGACTTAGCCGCAACTTTGGTCATCAGGCTGCGCTCACCGCAGGCATGGACGCGGCGCGCGGCGCGGTGATCATTACAATGGATGGCGATGGTCAACATCCGCCGGAGTTGATCCCGCAAATGTTGGACCTGATCGCGCAGGGATATGACGTGGTCCAAACGCAACGCAAGGATGAAGGCCAACCCGCCACATTTAAAAAGTGGACTTCGGTCTTGTTCTATCGTTTGATCAACACGATCAGTGGTACGCAAATCCTGCCCGGTACTGCTGATTTCCGCGCGCTCTCACGCCAGGCCGTGGACGGGCTCAAGTCCATGCCTGAGTATCATCGCTTTTTGCGCGGCATGGTTTCATGGATCGGTTTTAAGACGATCATTTTGCCGTATCAACCGCAAGACCGCATCAGCGGCACATCGAAGTACTCGCTTGGCAAAATGGTGCGCCTGGCCATGGACGCGATCTTCTCCTTCTCGCTGGTGCCTTTGTATATTGGTTTGAGTTTCGGCGCGTTATTGTTCTGCCTGGCCGCAGTGGAGATGGTATATGTGCTCTCCTTCTGGGTAACGGGACGTACCTCCAGCCTTGTACCGGGTTGGAGTTCCCTGATGTTCGTAATTCTTATTGTCGGGGGAGTGCTCATGGCTTTACTGGGATTCATCGGCGTGTACATCGGTTATATCTTTCAGGAAGTGAAGCGCAGGCCCGTTTATTTGATCAGAGGGAAAAAGAGTGATGAATGACCCTCGTCCGCAGGCATTTCAGATCACCTTGTTGCGTCATGGAGAATCGGTCGGGAACGTCGAATCGCGCTGGCAGGGGCAGTCGGAATATCCGCTCACGGATACGGGTCGTGAGCAGGCGCGTGCCCTGGCCGAACGTTGGAAGAACGAAGAGGTGATCTTCGACCTCATCATCTCCAGCCCCCTTATTCGTACGAGGGAAACGGCGGAGATCCTTGCAGAGGCCCTGGACTTGAAGATCGAGTTCGACCCGCTCTGGTTGGAGCGCGACATTGGTGAGTTCTCTGGCCTCACTGCGCACGAAGTTCGCGAGAATTTTCAACATTCTCCTTTTACCACACCGTATGATCCTGTGGGCCGCGACGGCGAAGGGGATTGGGAGTTGTTCCTGCGGGCCGGACGGGCTTTACAGAATTTGTTGAAACGCAAACCTGCCCGGTATTTGATCGTCTCTCACGGCGGCCTGTTGAATCAATTCATGCACGCGGTCGTAGGCGTTGCTCCGCAGGCCAACAACGCAGGCACCCGCTTCCGCTTTAGTAATACCGCCTTCGCACAATTAATGTATTATCCCCATCAACACCGCTGGGCGATCGATAAACTTAACGATCACGCACATTGGAAGGCTGCGGAATAAGTTTCTTATCAAGAGGTCATCTTGCAATCATTCAATCCCCAAAAATCGTTGAAGGTTCTCAGCTTCGGCGCGGGCGCGATCGGAACCTACATCGGCGGATCGCTCTCCCTGGCTGGACATACTGTTGTCTTTCTGGAACAACCGAAAATTGTGACCGAATTGCGCGAACGCGGCCTGCGGCTTGACCTGACGATCGATGAAAGACGGAATACAAAAGATGCCTACGTGATCGATGCGCGTTCCTTTGTTATCGCGCCCTCGTTGGAGGAAGCCTTGAACTTCGGACCCTTTGATGTGGCGATCTTTGCGCTGAAATCCTTCGATACAAAAACCGCATTGGAGGGGATGAGACTCCTTGCGGCTAAATTGCCGCCCATCCTGTGTTTATCCAATGGCGTGGAAAACGAGCAGGCACTTGCGCGCGTGCTTGGGCAGGATAAAGTGATCTACGGCACTGTGACCACCGCCATAGGCCGACGAAATGCCGGGGATATTGTTCTCGAAAAACTGCGCGGTGTGGGCGTCGCGGCCGGACATCCACTTTCTGAGAAACTCGTTGCCGCGTTGGAGGGTGCGTATCTTAAGTCCCGCTTCTACCCCGAAGCCCACAGTATGAAATGGTCGAAGATGCTGACCAATCTCATTGCAAATCCCACTTCGGCGATCCTGGATATGACCGCCGTGGAAGTCTTTGCGGACAGGCAGCTATATCAGCTTGAGATCGAGATGCTGCGCGAATGTCTCGCGGTGATGAAAACCCAAAACCTGCAAGTAGTTGACCTGCCAGGTACGCCGGTCAAAGCATTGGCGTTTGCTACGAAATTGCCTCCCTGGCTCTCCAAACCTTTTCTCTCCCGCGCCGCTGGCAGTGGACGCGGCGGTAAGATGCCCTCGTTCCACATTGACCTGCATACCGGCCGCGGTCAGAGTGAGGTGGAATTCCTGCATGGCGCGGTCGTGCGCGCGGGGAAAGAGCACGGCATTCCCACACCTGTGAATGAACTGCTGACGAAGACGCTCCTGGCTTTAACCAGGAAGGAAGTTCCGTTGGAAGTATACGCACATCAGCCAGAGAAATTGTTGAACGCCTTGAATCGTTAGAGCGTTAATATGTTCCATCGTGCCGCAAGCATCCATGTCCATTAAGATCGTCCAGCCAGGCAACGAAGTTGAGGTCCATCTCCCTGATGGCCGCGTGCTCTCCGGACCGCGCGGCGCCCAAGTAGGGGAGTTTCTCCGGCAGGTCAAAGCGGACTTCCCCGCGCCGATCGTGGCCGCGATCATCAATAACGAGATCCATGAATTGACCTATCGGATCGAGATCGAATCGCATTGCCAGCCCGTCACCATGGATACCGCTGACGGCGCGCGCATCTATCGCCGCTCCCTCGTTTTCTTACTTGAAATGGCTTTTGCCGAATTGTTCCCCAATGGCAGGCTCAACATTGACCACTCTGTTTCGTCAGGCGGGTTTTATTGTCAGGTCGCAGGCCGCAACCCAATTTCACAAAAAGAACTGGACGCCCTCAAAGTGTATATGCATAAGTTGATCAAGCAGGATCAAAAATTCGAACGCAAGCAGGTCCCCATTCATGAAGCCATCGAATATTTCAAGCAACATGATTTTAACGATAAGGTCCGTTTGCTTGCTCATCGAAACAAGGACTATCTCACGCTCTACAGTTTCAATGGCCGCATGGATTATCTGCACGGCTACATGGTGCCCTCCACAGGTTATTTGCGCTGGTTCGACCTCAACCTGGTCAACGGAGGTTTTACCATCCAATTCCCGCGCCGTCATTCACCCTCACAACTTGAGCCGATGGGCGATTACCCAAAACTGCTTTCAGCCTTTCGTCAATATGGAGACTGGCTCGAACGCCTCGGCATTGATAACCTCGGCGCGCTCAATGATGCGATCGTCGCTGGCCGCGCCGATGAGATCGTGCTTGTTTCCGAGGCATTGCATGAACTGAACGTCGCAGATATCGCGCAGCAGATCGCACATAAAAATTCACGCATCATCCTGATCGCGGGTCCCTCTTCCTCCGGCAAAACAACATTTTCGCGCCGGCTCGCAGTGCAATTGCTGGCACGCGGCATCTCGCCGTATCCGCTTGAACTGGATCACTATTTCTTCGACCGCGAAAAGACTCCGATCGGTGAAGATCGCAAGCCCGATTTTGAAACCATCGAAGCATTGGATCTCAAACGTCTCGCGCAGGATATCGAAAAACTTCTCAACCGAGAAAAAGTCCAATTGCCGCGTTACAACTTCATGTCTGGGATGAGCGAAGTGGGGGATTCCGTGCAGCTAAAGGATGGACAGCCGTTGATCCTGGAAGGCATACATGGGATGAACCCCCGCCTCATTCCGGACCGTTGGCCCGGTGCGGCGTTTCGGGTGTATGTCTCCGCTTTGACCCAGATCAATCTTGATCGCCATAACCGGGTTTCCACGACCGACACGCGCCAGATCCGGCGGATGGTGCGCGACGCGCGCGAACGCGGCTACTCCGCCACGCAAACCATCGCCCGCTGGGAATCCGTCCGTCGCGGCGAAAAGAAGCACATCTTCCCCTATCAGGAAAACGCAGATGTGATGTTCAACTCTGCTCTGGTGTATGAGCTTGCCGCGCTCAAGCCTTTTGTCGAACCACTGCTCAGGCAGGTTTCCTATCGCACGCCCGAATTCATTGAGGCGCGCAGATTGCTTGCCTTCCTTGAATGGTTCCTGCCATTGGACGCCAGCCTCGTCCCCGCGAATTCGATCGTGCGCGAGTTTCTGGGAGAATCAAGCTTAAAGGATTTCAAGATTTGGAGAGGTTAAAGAGAAGCATGTCCCAGTTTTTTAGACTCGGAGAGGCTTTATTTTAAGACCATCTCGATCTGTTTAAGCTCCGAAGACGAGAATTCAAGATTTTTCAGCGCGCCGACCGCGTCTTCAACTTGTTCCACTTTGCTCGCGCCGATCAAAACGGAGGTCATGGTTTCATGCCGCAATACCCAGGCTAAAGCCATCTGTGCGAGTGTTTGTTTGCGGGATTTTGCCAGTTCATTTAATTTTTTCACTTTTGCCAATTTGTCGTCAGTGATGTTGGCAGGCTTGAGGAAGCCATGTGGTTTCGAAGCGCGTGAGCCTTCGGGAATGCCGGCAAGATATCTGTCGGTTAGCAGGCCTTGCGCGAGGGGAGAAAAGGCAATGCAACCGATCCCTTCATCCTTAAGCGCATCTAGTAATTCATCTTCCACCCAGCGGTTGAACATGCTATAGACGGGTTGGTGGATTAAACATGGCGTGCCGAGTTCGCGCAGGATCTTCGCCGCTTCTTTTGTTGTATAGGCGGGATAATTCGAGATGCCAACATAGAGTGCCCGTCCGCTGCGGACGATGAAATCGAGCGCAGCCATGGTCTCTTCCAGGGGTGTTTCAGGGTCGGGGCGGTGGTGATAGAAAATGTCCACGTAATCCAAACCCATGCGTGAGAGGCTTTGATCAAGGCTGGAGACGAGATATTTGCGCGAACCCCAATCTCCATAAGGTCCATCCCACATCGTGTAACCTGCTTTGGAGGAGATGATGAGTTCGTCACGGAAAGGCTTCAAATCATTTTCAATGATCTGGCCGAATGTTTCTTCAGCCGAGCCGGGCGGCGGACCGTAATTATTGGCAAGGTCAAAATGGGTTATGCCAAGGTCAAAGGCGCGCAGGACCATGGCACGGCTGTTGCTGAACGTATCCACTCCGCCGAAGTTGTGCCACAAGCCAAGCGAAACGGCTGGAAGTTTTAATCCGCGGCGGCCGGAACGGTTGTAACGCATGGCGTTGTACCGAGAATCGTTGGGTAAATAATTCATGTCTGCTCCAAAAATAATTAATAACAGGTGACAGTCACTTTGGGCGATTTTTACTCACGGTAGACGGCAAGAAAAGTGACTGTCACCTTGATCAGGTTATACAAACCCTTGTTCGATCAGGCTTTCAGCCATGGAAAGGATCGATTCTTCCTTTGAGCGCGGACTCCATTTGAGCACGCGTTTGATCTTCTCGTTTGAGAGTTCGTAATCCCAATCGAGATCGCGACTGATGAAGGCAACCTTTTTGTCGAGCAAAGCCATAACACGGACAAGAAAACTGGGGAAAACGATCCTTGGAATTTTATACCCTTGCCCGGCAAACTTCTTGTATAGGATATCCACTATGTCCTTGTACCACATGGTCGCGGTGGGACAGGCAAAGCGATTCCCTGCAGCTTCGAGTATGGTCATGGCGAGGAGTATTGCGGAGGCCACATCGCGCACGTCCACAATTGCCATTTTGAGCCGCGCAACACCTGGAACTTCACCGCGCATAAAAATGCGGATCATTTCTGCGGAGGTGGGGAACTCTCTGGTGAGAACCGGGCCGAAGATCAAGGGTGGGTTGATGGCAACCATCTCCAGTTTGTTCGTGTTTTCCGCGCCATTGATGAATTTCCACGCTTCGCGTTCGGCGAGAGTCTTGCTCTTTGAATATGGGCCAATATTATTTTCAACGCGAGACCAGTCATTTTCGTTAAAGGTCCGGTTTTCACCGTTATGCCCGGCTGAGATCGCCGCGTTTGATGAAACGATCACAACCCGCTTGATCTTTGCTTCGTGCGCGGCGCGCAGGACGCGCTGAGTCCCCTGCACTGCGGGGACGATCAATTCGTCTTCGTCTTTTGGTGCAAACAACGGAAATGGAGACGCGACGTGCAAAACGTATTCACAGCCTTGTACGGCTTGATCCCAGCCTGAATCCTGTAATAGATCCGCGCTTACGAATTCGAGCCTGTCATTTGCTTGAACGTGTTTTGCGATTGTCTCGCGTAGCTCGGTCTCGCGCGCGAGAGTCCGCATGGTTCCGCGGACCTGGTAGCCTTGTTCAAATAATTGGATGATGGTGTGTAGCGCGAGGAATCCGCCTGCACCGGTAACCAGGATGGGTTTGGAAGAAGCTGACATGATTATTGGAATCCTTGAATCAAGAGATAGATGACAACCCCAAATACCCCGCACGCAACATTGACCCGGTCATTATCCAGCCAGCTCCAGCCGCGGATCTGGGCTGTGGGCGTTCCGCAGGCATGTGTTGGATGTTGCTCCGTCTCTTTGTTATCTTTCGGGCAGAAGTAAATGGCTTGTACCGTCGCGCCCAGGAATGAGTCGAACAGCGAGCCAGCGAGTCCTGCGCAAGTAACGAAGATGCCCGTTGAAACAGCGGCAGGTTGAGGTCCAAGCAGGGAAGCGAGAATGCCGATTAGGGCCGCGCCCGCAAGGGATGCGAGTGTGCCGACCAAGGAGATCGCGCCGGAGGTGCCCTTGTCCACAACTTTTTTTAAGTCCGTGATGAGGCGCGGCGGATTTGGATTCAGGACGCCGACCTCGGTAGCCCAAGTATCCGCGTTGACCGCGGCAAGCGAAGCGGAAAAGCCGAGCCAGGGCCAGGTTTCATTTGGAAAGAAGAAGTGAAGCGCGGCGAATACAGTGGCAATACCGCCGTTGCCCAAGACCTGGCCCGCGTCGCGCTCATGGCTTTTTGAATATTTTTCATCGAGGCCTTGTTTGCGATCCTTAAAGGAACGGCTTAATACCGACGATGAAATAAAAAAAGTGAGCAAAAGAGTGGCCCATTGCCATCCGCCCATGCCAAAGACGATCGCACCTGTAAAGGCCGCGGCAACCGCACCGCTTTTGTTGAGACTGTGTGCACGATACGCGAGATGGGCGATGAGCACGGCGAGCAGGAGGCCAACGCTGAACTGGGTCAATGGATCAAACAGGAGTGGTGATGATGAATAAGACTGCAAGCAAAAACAACAAGCTTGTTAGCGTGCTCGAACCCCATACAATGAAGGCAAGTACGCGTTCCCGATCCCAACGATAAAAATATAAACCCGCGATCCAGCCTCCAATGGAAAGCAAAAGACTTGCCACGGGGAAGATGATGAGTTGGGAAGATGGAACCGTTTCGAGCGCGCTTCCCACGAATTGCGGTCCCAGCGCAACGCGCGCTGTGGACGGAATGATCAGGCTTGCCCAGATGAACAGACCTAAATTAAGGAATAAGGCGGTCAACCAAAGATAGCGCGCAAGTCCGCTCGTCCAAGCCTGCATGACGATAAAGGATGGATACACCGATTTTGCCTGGGCGGGCGTGATGCTTCCCATTTCAGTCGCACGCGCAAAGGTCTGTGTGAGCGCGGCGGGGTCTTCAGGTGAGATGACGAAGATACGCCTTGCGGTCGCGATCAGCAAAAGTTTTTTGGGATCGGCCGCCAGAAATTCCACCACGCCGAGGTCGGGATGACGGCGCACACCCAACAACCCGCCTGGCAAGGACATCGAAGGCAGCACAAGTGGATGCGTCAGATCGTTCACAGAACGGATCCATTCGATATCTGTGAGCGGAATATTCTCCACGCGCAGGCCCCAGTTGATGGCCAGGCTGTCACGGTCCATGTGATAATCGGCCCGTAACAACGAATAGGCGCGATAGATAAATAATGGGATCGGCGCGAAGGTGAACAGCCCAACCAATAATGAGATCAAAAAAGCGGGGCCCACATCCGCGCGCGCGAGATTAATGAACCCAATGACGGCGGTAATCGCCAGCACGAGGATGATCACGCCATGAACGATCAGGCCGCGTCGTTTGGGCGGAGGGAAGTGTCCGACGTTCATACTTTCGTCAATTCGTCGCGCAGGACGGCACAAACCGTATCCACCTGTTCTTCGGTCATCACGCCGCTGAACGGGATCGCCAACCCGCGTTTTCCCAGATCTTCCGTCGCCGGAAAGTCACCTTCTTGATAACCGAATCGCTCGGCCATGTAAGGTTGTAAATGAATGGGCAGGAAATAGGGACGCACCGGCACACCGCGCGTTTCAAGGCGTTTTGCAATTTCGTCGCGATCGATCTTTTTATCAAAGCGGATCACGTAGACGAACCACGACATGCGCGTTGTAGAGGATTCAACAAATGGGATCTCGACTCCCGCAATTTCAGAAAGTCTCGCTTCATACCACGCCGCAACCTGCTCCCGTTTCGAGATCAGTTCATCCAGCCTTTTCATTTGCGAAGCGCCCATCGCGGCGGACATTTCGTCGATGCGATAGTTATAACCCAGGTAGGTATGTTGGAGCCACGTATCGCCCGGCGCGCGACCCTGATTGCGTAGGGCCCGCATCAAATTCGCGGCCTTGTCGTCGTTCGTGATGACGACCCCGCCTTCACCTGTTGTGATCTGCTTGTTCGGATAGAACGCGAAGACTCCATAGTCGCCGAGCGTACCGGCTTGCTTTCCCTTGTACGTGGCGCCAAGCGCTTCACACGAGTCTTCGATGACAGTTACGCCATGTTGTTTCGCGACCGCGTTGATCGCGTCCATATCCGCGGGTTGACCGAACACGTCTACGGGGAGAATTGCCTTCAATTTGGGCGGACGGCCGGGCGAAGCCACCCCTACGCGGGGTAAATATTTTTTGATGTTCTTCGCCGCGTCCGCCACCAGATCGGGATCGATATTCCCGGTGCGCGGGTCAATATCCACAAATATTGGGATCGCGTTCTCGAACAACAACACATTCGACGAGGCGACAAAGGAAAATGGGGTGGTGATGACAAGGTCGCCTGGGCCGATCCCGGCCGCGCGGACACACAAGTGCAGGCCGGCGGTGCCGGAATTAACCGAGATGGCGTGCTTTGCCCCGGTCAGGTCGCAAAATGTTTTTTCAAATGCAGTCGTGTACTTGCCCATGCTTAAGATGGGCGTGTTGATAACGTCTATGACTGCCTGACGGTCCGCATCTGTCAGGTCGGGGGAAGACATGGGAATTTTAGACATTTTGGATTGATAAAGAAATGGTGATTTATACAGCAACGCGGGTATGGGCACGGTGTGTTTTTGAAATTGAAATTTTATATGGTTTTATCAACGCATCTGCGGGAATGCCCAGCCCTGTGTTCAAGCGTTGGATCATCGATAGAGAAAGCGGACGTTTACGGTTGATGACTTCTGAGACACGTGCGCGGCTCCCGATATAGGGTTCCAGATCAGCTCGAGTCAAGCCGCGGCTATCCATAATGTAAAGGATCATTTCGATGGGATCAGGCATGGGTATCGAATAATGTTCATCTTCGTAAGCCTCAACCAAAGTAGAGAGGACCTCAAGACGATCACCCTCAGATGTGCCAGGCTTTGCCTTGAACAATCCTTCAATTTCCTTTAGTGCAGCTTCATAATCTGCATTTGACTTGATTGGCTTTATGTTCATAGCTTCTCCTAAACCGTTTTGGCATCGATACGATCATATTCGTTATGTGTACCGACAAAACGAATGTAGACTTGTCCAAAACGATATTGAATGATCACGATAATCCGGTATTTATTTCCCTTGATATTGAAAACAACCCGATTGTCTACGAGAAAACTGGCATTGGGGTAGATTTCTTTTATATCTGTTGGGCTCGTCCAGTTGGCATGTTTGACGTCAATGTACCAGGCTTGTAATTGTTGGCGGCAGTCTGGATGCTTTTCCCAGAATTCGCGTAGCATCTTTCGGGAAATAATACGCATGGGCCGATTGTACCACAATGTTCCCGAATTGGGAGCATGCTTAATTCGTCAAAAGTGAAACGATATTCTCCACTGCAATAAGTTGAATTTCTTTCTCAGTCCGTTTTTTCAATTCTACCATTCCCTCTTTGAGATTCTTTTCCCCAACTGTGATCCTCACTGGACAACCGATCAGATCCGCGTCGTTGAATTTGACCCCGGCGCGCTCGTCGCGGTCGTCGAATAAAACAGATATCTTTGCGCTTTCCAGAGAATTATATATTTCTTCAGCCCGGGCGCGCGTATCCATCTCTTTACCGATAATGTGTATGAGATACACCTGAAATGGCGCGGTGGATTTCGGAAGGGTAAGTCCCTTGTCGTCGTGATAAGTTTCTGCAAGGGCGCGCATAATATTTTCAAAATTGAAGTTGGGGCGTGTAGCCAGGCTAATGGTGGATACCTCTGAAAGCGGTTCACCGCAATTGATGCATGAGTCGTTTTGTTTTGCCAGCGTGAGATCCGCAAAAAACTCAGGTGTGTAATCGCGTCCACAGTTGGTGTTCAGCAGGTGATACCCTGTCTCATTCGCGCCCGCCACGAGATTTGGCGATTGAGGGACCATATCGTCCACGACGATCAGAACGTTTTTCAATCCCACGGGAGACGCGTATCCCGCGGCCGCGCCTGCGCTGATGATCTCTTCGGGTGTTGCCAGTCTCAACTCGTCGATCGCGGCCTTGAGTTTGGCTTCGCTCAGGGTCATGTCTCCGCGTATGAGCACGAAGACGAATTGATTGTCTGATATGCGTGTGTACATCAGAGCTTTGGCGGTTTTTTCCCTGGGAATATTCAGAAAGTTCGCGAGTGAATCGATCGTGTTGCAATCCGGTGTTAATACTTTTTCAAGTGGAAGTTGTGCCTCCTTCGAAAAAGGTGTTTTCTTGAATTGTGCGAGTTCAATCCGCTCCGTGTATTTGCAAGCCGCACAATGGATGACTTCAACTGAACCGGACTTGATGGGCAAGAAAGCTTCGTTCTCGTTGCCGATGGTGGGTAAAGAAAGAAGGGGCAGGAAGGATGGGTCATTTGAGAGCGTTCGTAACCGCGAGATGACTTGCTGCCCAAGCGGTAATATCTCATTTTCGCGCGTGATGTATCCCGCGCGGACGAGGCAGGAGAATCCTTCCGTCCGTGCGTTGTTCGGAGCCTGGCGCTGGGTTTGAATCTGCAGGTCGCGGTATTTCATGGCATACATTTTCCCCTCTCCATGTTGGAGAGGGGGTGATTTCGATCAGGATTCTTTCTTTTTCTTCCGCATGATCTTTTGTGCGGCCTCGATAGCGGCCTTGGGTTCAGGAACGGCAGTTGGGATCTGTGCAATGAACTCGGCCTGTGCCGCCTCAGAAGGCGTGGTCTCGGGAGCAGGCTCGAGATCCAGCTCGACCGTTTCTTCCATGCGGATCTGGCCGCGCAGGAACGCGCCTTCTTCCGTCACGAAGGCTGTAGTGATCACATCGCCCCATACACGTCCCGAAGAGCGGATCTCCAGTTTCTGGGTGGTGACATTGCCGCGCACTGCACCTGCCACGATGACGGTGTTGGCGCGCACATTCTGGCAGGTAACGCGTCCCGTCTCGCCGACGACCAGCATGCCGCGCAGGGCGATCTCGCCTTCGAACGCGCCCTCAATGCGGACGCCGCCCGAGCCGTTGATACTGCCATGCCAGATGACGCCCGCGCCAAGCACGGAGGTGATGCGCTCGACCGCCTGAATGGGTTGTGGTGAGTCAGTAGTAGGGGTTGTGCCGCGTTTGAACATGTTGAGTCAATTTTACCTTAAATAAATAATGTCGCTCCGGCATGAGCTTAGCTCCTACCAGAGCATTAAAACAAAAAAAGGCGGCTATCACACCCGAAGGGTGCAACGTCCGCCCCCATTCTCTTCCCTACTCACTTTTTTCTTCTTTGCCACTCATTTGCACACCAACCGTATTGAAGCCAGAGTCCACATACAGAATTTCGCCAGTGATCCGTTTCGAAAGATCAGAAGCCAAAAACACGGCCGAATTGCCCACGTCTTCGATAGTCACATTCTCGCGCAGGGGGGATATATCTGCAAAGTGCTTGTACATATCACGGAAGCCACCCACGCCTGCCGCTGCGAGAGTGCGGATCGGACCGGCCGAGATGGCGTTCACGCGGATCTTTTGTGGGCCGAGGTCATATGCCAGATAACGAGTCGAAGATTCCAGCGCGGCTTTTGCCACGCCCATCACGTTGTAATGCGGCGCAACTTTGACCGAGCCGTAGTATGTGAGGCACATCACTGAAGCACCCGGGTTGAAATAAGGCAGGAAGGCGTTGGTCAACGCGACGAAAGAAAAGACACTGATATCCATGGCAGTCTTAAATCCCTCGCGGCTGGTTTCGTGATACGGCTTGCTTAATTCATCGCGGCCTGCAAAGGCGATCGAATGCACGAGCACATCAATTTTGCCGAAATGTTTCGCGGCTTTTTCAGCCACGGCGGTGATCTGGTCGTCCTTGGCGACGTCACATTCTTCGACCCATTTGCAATCCACCTGTTCAGCCAGCGGCTTGACGCGTTTCTCCAGCATTTCGCCGGCGTAACTGATTCCCAAATTTGCGCCTTCGCGTTTGAAAGCCTGCGTAATTCCCCATGCAATCGAGCGTTCGTTCGCAAGTCCAAAGATCAGTGCATTCTTGCCTTCAAGTAAACCCATGATGTCTCCTTTGTTATGTCGTTGCGAGCGCTTTTTGCGAAGCAATCCCCTGATCGCGTTCGGGATTGCTCACCTGCACTGCACCGAACGCAGCGAGGGTGCACGTGTCGGGCCATTGCCCTCGCAATGACATGTTATATAATCTTCCAACCTTTGACTAGGAACCGCCACGGTTTGGACAACCATGGCTCCGGTGTTTTATTTAAACCCACACGCGGGCCAATCGTCACGTTTTTGTTGGGGACAAAAATCCCCGCTTCGATCCATAAACTCGAATTTGCTTCCGTCAAATCGACAGTGTTCTCGCTTTTAGTGATTCCGAGTGCCTGGGTCAGTTTGCCGGGACCAAACGTATCGCGTCCCTGACGGCGTTTCGACACAATATCCATTCCCTCAACGGGTTGGATCGCGCGGATCAGCACCGCGGCGGGGAATCCCTCGCGCTCGGTCACTGCGTTCAACATCCAATGATTGCCGTACGTAAAATAGACGTACGCATGCCCCGCAGGTCCAAACATCGGCGCGGTGCGCGGGGTGAGTCCTGCCTTTGCATGGCAGGCCAGATCTTTTTGGCTGATATATGCCTCGGTTTCGGTGATCAAGCCAACGAGTTTCTGGCCGTTGAGAATCCGAACCAGGCGCGCACCGATGAGTTCACGCGCGACGGTTAATGTCGGGCGGTCGTAAAAACTTTTGGGAAGGGTCATAACGTTTTAACGTTCTAACGTTGGAACGTTACTTGAATCTCGTATCCCGATTAAGTGTCAACCTCAACCCATCTTCCAATTTGATCGAAGGCTGGAAGCGCAATTTCTCCTGCGCGAGTTTGATATCTGCGCGCATGCGTGAGACGCCGCCCGAGGTCTGCGCGTTGTAGACCACGTTGGTATTGCTGTTGGTCACATCCAAAACAATGTGGACCAGGTCGCGAATGGATGTTTCCACCCCAGATCCGATGTTGATGACGGATCCGTTAATATTTGGGGCAGTCGACGCGGCCACCATCGCGCTGACCACATCATCCACATAGACGTAATCGCGGGTTTGTGCGCCGTCTCCGTGAGCGACCAATGTCCCGCCGCGCAGGGCCTGCTTGAGATAATGCGGCACAACCGGAGGATGCGACGCCGGCAAGTGTTGACCCGGTCCATACGCGTTGAAAATACGCAAACTTACGGTTTCGATATTCCACAGACCGCCGATCGTGCGGACGTAATACTCCGCTGCGAGTTTTGAGACTGCATACGGGGAGCGCGGGTTGGGGACGACATCTTCGCGCAGCGGTTGCTCGCCGAGGTCACCATACACTGCGCCCGAAGAAGCCAACACCACGCGCTTGACGCCCACATCGCGCATGGCTTCCATCAGCGCGACCGTGCCGCCGACGTTGACATTGTTGTAATCGCGTGGATACAGAATAGACTCCTGCACTGAAACACGCGCCGCGAGATGATAGACCACGTCCACATCCTGGAGCAGGGTCCACAACTTGGGACGGTCGCTCACGTCCCCGCGCGTAAAGTGCACATCCGACGCCAGCACCTGCGGGTCGCCGGTGGAGAGGTCGTCGAGGGCGCGCACCTGGTGTCCCTCGCGGGCGAGGTGGTTGGAAAGAGAAGAGCCGAGGAATCCCGCGGCTCCGGTAATGAGAAAGTTCATAGGGTTGGGATTATAAGGGTTATCCTTGATATTGTGCGATGGCATCCTCAGCGAAGGGACGGCCGCTTTTGCGATAAATTCCGATCACGTCATTTGCAGCGAAAGGCAGGCGGCGAAATTGCAGGCTTATCAAGCCACTTTCCAATTTCAGGATCGCGTACTCAGCCCATGCATCCACATGGAACTGGCCATCGGATTGATAGGAACTGAATGGAAACCCAACGCTCCCGGGGTTGAAGAAGAATCGCTCGCCACAGCGCCGGACCTGCTGCGTGTGCGTGTGACCACCCGCCAGAATATTTTTGTTATAGGCGCCGAGGAATTTTTGAAATTCATCTTCCGGTGTGGTCGGCAAAATGACGTCATCAAAGTCTGTGGGTGAGCCGTGAAAGCATAATAGATCGAGGTCTTTCTCGAGGGATATTGTAATGGTTGGCTGAAAACCAGTCATAAATTTCAGATCATCGTCGGTGAGTTGAGACAGGCACCACTCTCGAATCGCATCCATCTTTTTAAGCCGTTCGGGTGGGATTGCCTCGCGTCCGCTATCTACACCGGTGATCAACCAGTCATCTGCATTGCCCATCACAACCGGGCAATTCAACCTGCGCAGGCGTTTAACCACAGCCGCGGGTTGTGCCCCGCCCTGGAGCGCGTCGCCAAGACAGACGATTAGATCCATGCCCTGTAGTTTTATATCGGTTTCGACTTTCTCAAAGGCAAAATCGTTTCCGTGTATATCTGAGATCACAGCGATTTGCATGAATAAGCCTCCTCACTCTGTTTGAAAGAGCTGTCAAGAGTAGAGCTGAGGTATCCCGCGGCTCCGGTGATTAAGAAGTTTATGGTAAAAAAGATTATAGCATTAAGAAGTTTCAACGCTTGATGAGTTCAATATTTGTATTGTTTTTCAAGGTGACGGTTTCCGTAACCTGCAAGAAGGCCAGAAGGTTGAGTTCGTTGTCGAAATAGGCCGAAGGGCCCGTAAGCGACCAACGTCACGGTTTTGAGCTAGACTGAAAAGAACCCGATACGAAAGCATCGGGCTCTTTTGATTCATTATAGCGAAATTTATTTCCTCCTCGGCGCGAGTCTATTCCTTCCATAACTCTTTGGCGTAGGTGCGGGGCGCGGGGGGCGACGAGAATCCCTCGGAGACTGAGCAGATCTGGGCGGCGCGGGAAGCGTGTAATTGAATCCCGCGAGCGTTTCCTTCGGTAGGGGGCTCCCCATGATGCGCTCGAGAGTGCGAATCATGTCTTTGTCTTCAGGCGTGGCCAGTGTGAACGCGTCGCCAGTGCGTTGTGCGCGGCCTGTGCGTCCGATGCGATGGATATAGGCGTCGGCGGTATCGGGCATGTCGTAGTTGATGACGTGCGAGATGCTTTCCACATCCAGCCCGCGCGCAGCGATGTCGGTGGCGACCATGATGTGATGAGTGCCGTCCTTGAAGCCTCTGAGCGCGGATTGGCGTTGACCCTGCGAGCGATCACTGTGCAAACTCGTGACCTTGAATCCCGCGCGCTCGATCTGCTGCGTCACTTTTTGGGCGCGATATTTTGTGCGGGTGAAGATCAGCACCGAATCGGTATCTGTGCGCTTGAGCAATTCAATTAATAGTGATGATTTCAAATGCGCCGGCACAGGATACAACGCGTGCGTCACTGTATGCGCGGGGCGGCTGATGCCCATCGCGATCTTTTGAGGATTCTTGAGTGAATGCGAGGCGAGAAATTCCACTTCGGAGGGGAAGGTGGCCGAGAACAACATGGTCTGTCGGTGCGCCGGCACGGCTTTGATGATGCGCTTCACGTCGGGCAGAAAACCCATGTCGAACATGCGGTCGGCCTCATCGAGCACGAGGATCTCGATCTTTTCCATGCGCGCATGACGTTGTTCCATGAGGTCCAGTAAACGTCCGGGACAAGCGACGATGATCTCTACGCCGTTTCTCAAGGCCTGGATTTGGGGACTCGCTCCGACGCCTCCGTAAACGCTTGCACTCCTAAGCTTGGTCCCCACTGACAGTGCTTTGATGACCTCGTGGATCTGCTCAGCCAGTTCGCGCGTCGGCGTGACGATCAGCGCGCGGGTCACATTGCGCGGACCATCGAGTAGTTTATTCAAGATCGGTAATACGAAGGCGGCTGTCTTGCCTGTACCTGTTTGTGCGGTGCCGATGATATCTCGTCCCCGTACGGCGGCGGGGATGGCCGCTTCCTGAATGGGCGTGGCCGTTTCATAGCCGGCCCGTTTGATTCCCTGCATAAGGCGAGGGTCTAGATTAAATTGTTCGAAGTTCAAAATATTCCATTTCTTCAGAAGTCTATCAATGTTGGGAAAATGAGCGAATGCTCAGATAAAAACAGCGCGGACTGCTGATGTGAGTAGATTACTGATGTGAAAAGATTATACACCACTTAACCGAGATCGCGTCGCTCAGCGTGGCTCTCGCGTGAAGTAAGTGACTAATTGCTCTTCCTCACCTCACTGCTCGTCAATAGAATCACGGCGACCAGGATCAAAGCGCCTCCAAGCATGACGATCGGCATTAATATTTCCCCAAACAGCCACGCCGCGAGCAAGACCGTGACCACTGGCTCCAGTGTGGAGAGCATGGCGGCGTTGGTGGGGCCGATTCGCTCCAGACCTGCGAGGAAGGTGACAACCGGGATGATCGTGGAGATCACGATGATACCGAGCATGGCAAACCATCCCGTGTTGCTCGCAGGCAGGTGCACGCCGTTGAAGACTATGAGTAAACCATAAACCACGCCCGCGGAAGCGAAGATGACCGTTGACGATTGCACTGCCGAAACATGTTTCATTACATTTGTCCCAACGATGATATAAACCGAATAGATCAAAGCCGCCGCGATCGCCATGAGCGCGCCGCTGAGTTGCCCGCCTGCGGGGTCAACAGTCAGGGCCGTGCCGGTCAGCGCGAGGGTCAACGCGATGAATTTTGCCAGGGATGTTTTTTCGTGTAAGACGATGACCGAGAGAATAAAAACAAACATTGGATAGAGATATAAAAGCAGCGCGACCAGCCCGGAAGATGCGAATTTAATGGCGGTCATGTATAAGAAGGATTGCCCCACGTAACCTAATGCGCCCATGCCGACAAGCTGCGCGAGGCTCTGCCTGCGTGGGAAAGACTCTTTTCGGAGGAGCAGGATCACGGTCATGAAGGCAGCGGAAATTCCAAATCGCAGGAAGAGCACCGTGAAGATGTCCAGGCCGTCTGTGTAGGCATAACGTCCAAAAATGGCGAGGGTCCCAAATGAGGCCGCCGAGACCGCGATGAGCAGGCTGCCGATAAGTCGTTTCATTATTGTCCTTGTTTAATCCACAAATCAACTGCAGATTAAACCATCTAGAAAAGCGCGGATTTGATTTGCAGTTTTATTCCACGATGGCTGTTGAATGTAACGTCTGCGCGCGTTGATCGAAAGTTTTGTGAGCAGGGCGCGGTCTTGTGAAAGCCAGTCGATGTGCGTCGCGAGTGTCGCGAAATCGTTTGGGTTGATCAGATAACCCGTTTCGTTATTTGAAATAATCTCACTTGCCGCGCCGGCTGTCGTGCCGATGGCGGGTAGGCCGAATCCCATGCCTTCGAGATAGACAATCCCAAAGCCTTCATAGGAAGAGGGGACAATCAGCACGTGGGCAGCCTTTAAGATTTTTTTGAGTGGCTCATTGTCAAGCGAAGAGTGAAATGTGACGATGGACGATAGACCATTGCCCGCGACATAACTCTGCATTGTCTTTGCATATTTGGGTTCTGATTCTAACGAGCCGACCACGTCCAACTTTAGAGTAGATGGCTGAAAGCGGATAGCTTTAAGCAGTGTGTGTAATCCTTTGCGTTCGATGATGTTGCCAAGAAATAGTATTCTTAGTGGGGTTTGTTCCGCGCGTGACTCGATCTCTTCTTCCGGGATCGCATCTCCAAACCTGTCTGTGGGTGGATACGCCACGACCGATGGCTTTCCAGCAACTATTAATTCATTAACCACGCCTTTTGTGGTTTGCGAGTTGAAGATAAATCCGTCCAGGCTTTGCAGGTACTTCTTTTCGATCATGCGGTAGAACTTGTTTTGCCATTTGGGGCGCAACTCAGAACATCGCAGATGATGGACAATGCTGATGATGGGGTAGGGATGTTGACCACGGTTTGCGCCGATGAGAGATGGATGATTGAGCTCGTCTTGAATCAGGATATCCAGATTAGGAGGGAACTTGAACCAAAAATTATCCGTTAGGTGAGCGGCGTAATTGCGCCAGGGAAGCGAAATGAACTCAACTGTATCCCCGCGCGAGCGCAGATATTCAACCAGCTTGCGGTCGTACATGTATCCGCCACTTAGTGTATCGAGCGGGCCGTAGATGATCAGTCCGATCTTCATCGTCTGCACATTGAAACGATCTACCGTTCTGACGAATAAGCCGCCCAGGCGTTCTCGTGCTCCCATAGCACAACTTTTATGCGGGTGATGTTTTTCGCCTTTATTTTTTCATTGAGCGTTGTGCAAAGGATGCGCGCGAAGTGTTCAATGGATGGATTCAACCCAGAAAATTCAGGTCTTTCATTGAGCATCTGTTCTTGGTAGTAGTCAACTACGTCGTTGAGATGTTTTTCCACATCCACGATATCCACGAGATAGCCGTGCTGGTCGAGCTCGTGGCCCTGGAGTTGCAACTCAAGAACATAGTGATGAGAATTGGGGAAGTTCTCCGGCCCCCAGTCTCCGCCAATCAAATAGTGGCGTGCAATGAATTCGCGACGTACTCCAAGTGTATACATAAGAGTGCTCCAGTATCAGGGGGTCAGGGTTCAGGGTCAAGATTTAACGGCGCGCATGACATTTCGTTCATTTTCTTTTTTTACTGGCATGGCAAAGTCGAACTTGTCGATGCCTGTGCAATGATCCATGTCCACGATGGGGAACTCCGGCGTTGTGGGGTCGCAAAATACGGTCGCATCGGCGGAGTTGCGTACGCGTTCTAGAAAAGATGCAGCATCAGGCTTTTCAACTTTAAGCAATTTTTCCAAATATTCAGCGCAGGCCGGGTCTTCATCGCCGCCCTCCGAAAATGTTTGGCCGGTTACAACAAACGTGATGCATTCCGGAGCAAGTTTTTGAATATATTTTACGGTCGCACCTACTACGACAAAGCTGGCCGCTACCACACACCCGGCATGCACACTGCGGACAACCCCCTGCGTCCCCGCGCCCGTTCGCTGGACGACGGCTTTTCTTTGTAAATCCATGTTCAAAACTTGTGAGGGGGAGTTGCCGAAATCAAATCCCTCAGGGGGAATCCCTCCTACCTCACCACAGGCGAGCGTATTCGGTTTCTTTGCTTTGAATTGCAAAGCTTCTTCCACGGTACCGACGGGATAGATTTCCTTCACGCCTGTGGAGAAGGCAAACGCCGCATTCGTGAACGCACGGGTGAGGTCGATCACGATGACGAAGCCAGTTGCTGTGTGACAGGTTTCCAGGTTGCTGTAATGAAATTTCATCTCTAATATGCAAAGATAATTTGTATTGTTTCCTGTGGATTATTATCCAGCTTTTGATACGCTATATCTGCTTCATTCAATGAAAATCTGTGGGTGATCCATTTTTCAGGTCTGATCCTTTTCAACGCCTCCCAGGCGACCTCGAACCTGCGTGCATTATCCCAACGCGCGGATAACTCTGGTGCAATGGTGCTGACCTGTGACGAAATGAGTTTAATACGCGAACGATGGAAAGCGCCGCCCAGGTCGATCTCCGCCCGCTTTTGTCCATACCATGAACCGATGACTACGCGGCCGCTGAATGTAGTAAGGGCAATTGCATCATTCAAGGCGGAGGGGGAACCGCTCAGTTCGAAGGTCAGGTCTGAGCCGCCTTTCAGCAGGTCCGTTGCCTGCTTACGAAAATCTTTTGCAGTTGAATCAAGTGAAGAGTGAACTTTGGTGTTCGAGCCATCTGCTTCAAGTGCCATGCGCCTCAACTCAAAATGGTCGGCAGTGATTAGGGTTTCAAGCG
>CAZSVR010000020.1:8143-24441 GCA_964610295.1 uncultured Anaerolineaceae bacterium | reverse complement strand
GCGCGCCTGGGCGAAAGCTGCTGTGCCTGGTTGGCCTGGGCATTCTCAGCCATTGGTGCTCCGCGGCCTGGGGCGAGCCGCCGGCAAAGCAGACCGTAAAACAAACTGGGCCGATCGACTTCGCTCGGCAGATCAAGCCGATCCTCTCGAACATCTGCTTCAAGTGCCATGGGCCTCAACTCAAAATGGTCGGCACTGATTAGGGTTTCAAGCGGAAATTCACTTAACAGAGAAGCTGTCAATAAACCAACAATCCCCTGGCCAAGCACAAGCACGCGTTCACCCAGGATCGGTGCGCCATCTTGCACCAAATTCACGGCAGTTTCCATGCTCGGTAAAAAGGATGCGGTTTCAGGTTGTAGTGAATGAGGAATAGGCAATAGGGTTTCGGTCTTTGAGATGAAATGAGAGCTATGAGGTTGAAATCCAAACACCATCCCATTCAACCATTCACCCTTAACCAATTTACCTATTTCCACAACTTTCCCCACACAAGCATATCCGTATGCCAGCGGATAATCCAAATCACTGCTTACCTTGTCGTATGCCTCGGCTATATGGGGGAATTGACCGCGATAGACCAGCATTTCCGTCCCAGCGCTGATCGCGGAGCAGATGGTTTCCACCAGCACCTCATCTTCTTTGAGCGCAGGCAGGGATGTTTCGCGGACATCGATTTGTTTTGGAGCCGTGAAAATCAGCGTTCGTGCTTTGGGCATCCCCACAGTTTAACATAAAAGATGACACTCACTTTTCCAGGCACCCCGCCGAAGGACCCCGCAGGGGATAGGAGCCTCTGAGCAACGTTTCTGTCATCTGGCTGCAACTCGTTCATTTGCCAGTGAATGGACGGAAAGGGTAATCGGTCGAGCCCCTGCGAAATTCATAATTTTCAATGATCGCCTGGATGATCTGCCTCTGCTCGGAGGAGACCTCCTTGAATTCAAACCCAACATTGAAATACTCAGGACTGATATCCTTCTGGCACCATACCACGTGCGCAGGGATCGTCATGCGGGAGGCGGTTATCTCGGGAAGTTCGGGCAATTCTATCGCAAGCGTCATTTCCGCAGTACCTTTTATTTGCTTGTCACCGATTACCATGGCTCCCTGCAAGGTCAGATCTCCCAAATACCCGATCAAATATACTCCATACAGATCGAAGACCTGTGTGTACGCCATCAAATTTTTGCGGGGTTCCTTCCGTCTTTCCTTCATAACGCCTCCAATTTTCAATAAGTGTACATTAACTTTACTTGCATGTTCATTGCCATTTTATGGTAAAAATGGACTTATGCGCTGGATCTATATTTCCCCACACCTCGATGATGCCGTGCTCTCGGCAGGCGGCCTGATCTACGAACAAACTCAGGCCGGTGATCCGGTCGAAATCTGGACATTCATGTGTGGTTTTCCAGCGGATGCGGAATTATCTCCATTTGCACAAATACTTCATAAGCAATGGGGCCTGTCCTCGGCGGATGAAGTGATACGTGGTCGCCGCGCGGAGGATATAGATGCCGCCAAGCGCGTCGGTGCAAAAGCCGTTCACTGCGATTATCTGGACTGCATCTATCGGCGCGGCAAAAATGGTGAATGGCTGTATTCGGATGTCTTTATTCCGCCTCGTGATGACGATGCAGACCTGGCCGCTCGAATCGCACAATCCATAACCTGCCGCCTTCAACCGGACGATAAACTGGTTTGCCAGCTCGCGATCGGTTGCCACCTCGACCATGTCCTCGTCCGCCGTGCAACCGAGTTGGTCGGTCGCCCGCTCTTTTATGATGCGGATATTCCCTATCACTTCAACTTTCCGGATGAGATGACCCCGAAGACCGCTGGGATGAAGAAAACCGTTCGTGCGGTCTCAGAGGCAGGTTTGAAGGCCTGGCAGGAGGGGATTGCGGCGTATGCGTCCCAGATGAGTATGCTGTTTGAAAGTCCCGAAGTGATGCGGGAAAAGATCAGAAAATACATGTCTGAAAGCGGGGGAGTCCGCCTTTGGTCTCTTGATTAGACAAATCCTGTAATGATTTGGTCTTGAATCTGCTTTTGAATCGTGATATAGTAAGCCCGCTTTTCCGGAATTCCCGGAAATTTTTTACCCCATTGCATCTCTGAGAAGAGATGCAAAATTCTATTTAGCAGGACAATATCATGTCAACCAATTTCCTTACGAAAGACGGCTTTCAGAAGCTACAAGAGGAACTGGATCATTTGCACACTACCAAGCGGCTGGAAGTAGCCGCCCGCCTGCATGAGGCGATGGAGGGTGGGGAATTGATCGAGAATGCCGAATACGAGGCCGCCAAGAATGAGCAGGCCTTTGTGGAAGGTAGAATTCAGGAACTGGAACTCCTGCTTGCCACCGCGCAGCTCATCGAAGAGAACGGCAAGGGGAAAAAGGGCGATACGATCCAGGTCGGCTCCAAAGTGACCATTAAAGAAGGCAACTATGAACCTGAGACTTTTGTGATCGTGGGCGCGGCGGAAGCCAATCCGCGCGAGGGCAAGATCTCCAATGAATCTCCGATCGGTAAGGCCATTTTGAGTCACAAATTGGGCGATGTAGTGAAAGTTGAAACGCCCGGCGGAACGTACAATGTGAAGATCATGAAGCTCGGATAAGACAGGACGCCAACCGATGGCCCCGCGTACCTGCACCTTTGGCGGGACGCGGGGCTTTTTTGTAATAGTGAGTAACCATGCCCGAATATTCTTCTCTTGAAAAAATCCGTATACAGAAACTGAAAGAACTGCGCGCCGAGGGGATCGAGCCATATCCAACGCGCGCCGAGCGCACGCATACCAGCGCGCAGGCCATTGCTGAATTTGAAGCCGCCGAAAAAGATGGCAAAGAAGTTAAAGTCACCCTGGTCGGCCGCATCCGCGCTACTCGGGCCATGGGCAAGCTTTCCTTTGCCCATATCGAGGACATTGCTGGCAAGGTGCAGTTGTTCTTCCGCGTTAACGAATTGACACAGGCGCGCGTGGATTTCTTCAACAAGATGTTCGACCTCGGTGATTTCATTCAAGCATCCGGCGCGATGTTCCGCACCAAGACCGGGGAAGTGACGCTTCACGTCCACGACTTCAGGTTGCTCGCCAAATCCGTGACGCCTCTCCCGGCTGACAAAGACGTGACCCAGGAAGACGGCACAGTCGTCCGTTACGCCGCGCTGGAAGACCCTGAGCTGCGCGCGCGCCAACGCTACTCCGATCTCGCGGTCAACCCGGAAGTGCGTGAGACTTTCCGCAAGCGCGCCAAATTGATCAGGGCCTTACGCACCTTCCTCGATGAGCACGATTTCCTGGAAGTGGAGACTCCCATCCTGCAACCTTTATACGGCGGCGCAGCCGCGCGTCCGTTCGTGACGCGTCATAATGAGCTTGAGCAAGATATGTATTTGCGGATCTCGTTCGAGTTGTACCTCAAGCGCTTGCTGGTGGGGAATCTTGAGCGCGTCTATGAAATTGGACGCGATTTTCGTAATGAAGGTGTTTCATTCAAACATAACCCTGAGTTCACTCAACTTGAGTTCTATTGGGCGTACGCGGATTATCTGCAAGTGATGGAATTGACCGAGCAAATGGTGGCTTTTGCCGCGAAGCAGGTGACTGGCTCTACCAAAGTAAAGTACGGGGAACATGAGTTGGAATTCAAACCGCCCTGGCAACGTCTCGAATTGCGCCAGGGAATCCTTGAAACCAGCGGCATTGAGATTGCCGAGTACAAAACCGCCTCTGGGTTGCTCAAGGCCATTAAAGCCAAACACGCGAAAGCGACACCAGATCCAAAATCCACGCGCGGTAAGTTGATCGACTTCCTGCTCGGCGAATATCTGGAGCCGACTCTAATCCAGCCAACCTTTCTGTATAACTATCCGCGCGATATTTCGCCGCTGGCAAAATCCATCCCTGGCGATCCGCCCACAGTGGAGCGCTTCGAAGGGTATGCGGCCGGCATTGAGTTATGTAATGCCTTCACCGAGTTGAACGATCCGCTCGATCAGGAACAACGCTTCATCGAGATGGGGCGCGATTACGAAAACGACGATATCGAGAAGCACCCGCTCGATGAAGATTATCTGCGCGCCATGCGTTACGGCATGCCACCCAACGGCGGCTTCGGCATGGGTGTGGACCGTCTTGCAATGGTCCTGACGAACAAGCATTCCATCCGTGAAGTGTTGTTGTTCCCTGCTTTGCGAAAGGAAGAATTTGGGAAGTAGATCTGAGCCGGGTGACCTCGCCCCCGTAATATCTGATATTAATTTGAATGAACAAAAAAACAAAGCTCATTTTTGGTGATATTCTTATGATCGCCATCCTCACCGTCATTGGATTTGCGTCTCACGGCGAAACAGATCTTGCCTTTATCCCGCGCATCGGAACCACATTCTTTCCTGTTTTGATAAGTTGGTTGCTGCTCGCGCCGTGGTTCGGCCTGTTTGATGAAGAATTAACGGCGGACCCCAAATTGCTCTGGCGTGTTCCGCTTGCCATGCTTCTTGCCGCGCCGCTCGCCACAGTTTTACGTGCCGCTCTTCTTGGGAGTGCGGCCCTGCCTTTATTTACCATCATTCTTGGCTCTTCGTTCGCGCTGGGGATGCTTGTGTGGCGCGCTGCCTATAGTTTCATCATGAAGCGCGGCTCAATATAAGACCCTGGTTTGTATTGATTCTATAATGACAAGCCCTGCAATCGAATGATAAAATAACTCATTATGGCGAGAAAAATAGCGAAGCGGGTCAGTCAACACCGGTTTTACGAGAACGGCGTGGTCAATTACAGCGGGACCGATTTTAATTTTACACTTGACCCATCGGTTGTTACTCTGACCTGGCAGACGCTGGCTTCAGGCGATGCCTCCTTTGAAACTATCACCGTGGCGCCTGGTACATTTCGCGCACCTAAAGTGATTTGCCGGGGCGATGGCCAGGTGACTGGCTCGGTAAATGTCCAGGCCACTCAATGGTTTGCCCCCAGGATCGGTCCTTTAAGATCACAAAGTGATTATGCCTACCTCAATGTGTTCGGAATCTCATTTCCATTAAGTACAAAAAGTATGGCGGGAACCATTGAATTGAAAAGTTACGCGGTGGGGCAATAAAACTGATTTGTGGGTAAAATAACCCCATGAGCGAATCAACACTTATTCAGGAAGCACAACACGGCGATCTTGACGCATTCAATTCCCTTGTCTTGCATTATCAGGACATGCTCTTCAACACCGCAATGCGCATCCTTGGTGATGAAGATCTTGCCGCAGACGCAACCCAGGAGGCATTTATTTCGGCGTTTCGCAGTATTACCTCCTATCGCGGCGGGTCGTTCAAGGCGTGGCTGATGAGGACCGTCACTAACGCCTGTTACGACGAGTTGCGTCGCCAGAAGCGCAGGCCCACCGTAAGGCTTGAACCTGAAACCGATGATGGCGATGAGATTGATTCCCCGCGCTGGCTGGCAGACCCGAACATGACCCCTGCAGAGAAAGCCGAAGCCCTCGAACTTGAACACGCCGTTCAACACTGCCTGGACGCACTGCCAACTGAATTCCGCACCGTCGTTGTGCTCGCCGATATCCAGGGAATGGATTACAGTGAAGTCGCAACCGCCTCACGCGTTCCGCTTGGCACTGTCAAGAGTCGCCTTGCGCGTGCACGCTTGCGTTTGCGCGAATGTTTGCGCGGCTTTGCGGAACTTTTGCCGTCGGCTTTCCGTCTGGAAGAAGAGATACGTACATGAACGGAATCCGCGATATTGAACTCCTCTCCGCTTATCTGGATGGACAACTGAGCCCACCCGATTCTGCGCGCCTCGAATCACGCATCACTTCGGACCCCGAACTTGCTTCTGCTTTCAATGACTTGCGCGCTGCCCGAGGCATCCTTCAAAAATTGCCTGCACGCAAAGCCCCGCGTAACTTCATGCTCACTCGCAAAATGGTGGGAGCCAGGCCGCCGCTGCCGCGTATATATTCGTTCTTTCGTTTTTCGTCCGCGCTCGCGACTGTCTTGTTGATGATCACCTTGGCCTTCAATTTTTTGGGTTCACGCATAAGTTTTGGCGCGGCCGCGCCCGCTCCGCTTTTTGGATCGGGTGGTGGTCCTGGTATGGGTGGGGAATGCGGTGATGGTTGTGGAGATGGCCCTTCTTTACAAATTCCTTTTGCAGGTGCAGCCACTGAGGCTCCGGCTGCCACAGAAGCGCCTGTCATGGAGTTGGCACCACTATCGACTGAGCTATCTTCCTCGGTGGCAGATAGCGCGCGCCAGGGAGAAACTCCGACAATAGAACCGGCTCTGCCCAAAGAGGCAGGGTCAGGATTGGCACCGCCAGATCAGCCTGAGGTCCAGAATGGAGCGGGATTTGTCCCATCCATATGGCAGATCGTGTTGGTGATCATTGGCTTGCTCAGCGCATTGAGCGCGTTCATCATCAATCGATCAGCAAAACGAAAATGGAGTTAGTGTTCATGTGGGTAATGGATGTCCCGCGATAGTTTTATCAATTTTTGCGCGCGTTGCGGCGGTAAGGTGGCACATGTGGAGAAGTTTGGACTTGTGCGCCCGGTTTGTCCGCAGTGCGGGTGGATCTACTTTATGGATCCGAAAGTCGCTGCGGCTGTTCTTATAGAAGAGGACGGCCGCGTTCTGCTGGTACGCCGCGCGGATGAGCCCTTCCGCGGTTTATGGACGTTGCCGGCCGGATTTGTGAATGCTGGCGAGGACCCTGCCGAGGCGGCGGAGCGTGAATGTCTGGAAGAAACAGGCCTGCGTGTGCGCGTGAAGCGGGTCCTGGATGTGATCGCGGGTCGTGAGCACGAACGCGGCGCGGATTTTATCATTGTGTATCAGGCGGATATTCTTTCTGGCGACTTGAGTCCCGCGGATGATGCGGATGCGGCAGAATGGTTCCCGAGCAGGGAATTGCCCCCGCTTGCGTTCAAGGCTACGCAAAAAGTATTGTCAAAATAAAAAGACTTCGGAGCTTCCGGCTCCGAAGTCTTTTTTGAAACATTTTACTTTTCGTACTGATACGTGATGTATTCGTACTGTTCGGTTGTATTGTTGTCAAAATCCACGGCATAAAAGCCGATGGCATATTGACCATCTACCGGTGTGTAGGACTCGAACCAAAAGCCCTGTTCTCCGTAGGTAAATACATCCTCGCTCAAGGCGTATTCAAAAGTGGAGCCGCCATTTTCGTCAAAGGTATAGGATTGGACGTAATCGGTGAAATGATCACCGATCTGGGGGGTGAGCGCGACGGGTGTTGTGATGCCATCATTGTTTGTATCAGGCAGAGCGTAGATATTCAGTAAATTGCCATCCGGGTCGAAGACCAGTTTTGCGTCCACCGGGGCTACCTCATTAACCGGAGTATATTGCCCATAAACAGAGTAAGTGGTGACCCCGGCTGCGTTCTGATATTCATCAGGCTCAAACAGCGCATACGCGTCGTGTTGTCCATCTTTGAGTTCGTAGAGAACCGGCGTCCAGTCATACGTGATCTGAACAGGGCTTGGACCATAATCGGGCGCGCTGACACCACCCACCGTGGTCACATCCGGGGCGATCACGAAGGAGGTATCCGCCACCCAGGTTACATTTGCATCTGTGTTGTAGTAATAGAGGATGAAGTAAATGTATGAGACGTTTCCGGTCACCGTTGTAGAGAGCGTCAATGTTTCATCCCCGCTGATGAAGTTATCTGAGAGTTGGATCGGTGCAATGGACAACTCAGATGCGCCCGGAGCAACAATTTCTGCAGTGCGGTTTGGAACGAAGGCCTGTCCTTGCTGTGGCACAAATGCCTGGCCCGTGTAGTGGAAGGCAAGGAATTCATCCCAGGAGGATTGCTCCAGGAATTTGGCCGCGTCCGTTGCGTAACGGACGGGGGTTTCGTCGGTAAATTCCGTCAGTACATAAATATCCGAGATGGGGAAGTGAAACGAGATGCCGCTGGAACCAGCCATTCTAGCGCCATGTTTTTCCGCAATGACCGCGGACGAGATGGCAGCGTGTAATTGATTGTAGGCTTGCTGAACGGCCGGGTCGTTGGTCGTGGCCATGATCTCGGCAAAATTACCAAGGTCAATGAAGGAGGAGGGTACGTCTTCACCGAAGATGCTGTAATAACCACGCGCATATTCGCGTCCCTGGGCCACCCATGACTGGTCAATGACAGCCATGGCTGAAATGAACTGATTCATGGCATTGATCACATCCGGTATGCGTGCGCTTTCTATGGCACTTAATGTAGTGCCGGATTCGATCTCGGCGATCTCGGCTGCAGAGGCACGCTGGGCCAGGACGGAATCCTCAACGATGTAGGTGGAAACGATCGCCTGGGTGACGCCGCCTCCATCCATGCTTGGATTCTGCGCAAGCTGACCCAGCCAGGCTGCATAGGACCAGCCTGTGGCGGGGATCACCTCTTCGGATGCGACCATCCAATTGGAGTATGGGTACAAAGAGCCGTACACTTCGATCATGGCCATCAAGCAGGCATCGAACCCAATGATCTCGAATTTTTGTCCACCCATGGATCCTTGAACCTGCCCGACAGCGTTGGTGATCTCTGCCAAGGTTAGTGAAGAATCGGATTTCAGGTCAGAGAATCCGCCTGTCCAGCCGCCACCGTGGTCAGACATGATGAGCGCATATTTTTTTGCCGGATACTTCTGGATCGACCACGTGACGAAATCAGCAAGGGTTTGCGGATCTCCCATATCCACTTCGCCGATGTTTTCAACCACCTGTGATGTGACCTGGTTGAGATCGGCATCCTGGGTTATGTACAGTCGGCGTGTCTCGGTCCAATCGCCATCGCCACTGAAGGCCCCCTCGGCGCGGTCAATTTGGACGACAATGTTCATTTGTGAATTTGAGCCCGCCAGTTCCATTTCGTTGACGTCGAACCAGAGGTCCTCCTCGAGCACGTCATCATCCGCAGCCGAGTAGACGATGATCGTCCATTCGGGCAGGTTGGAGGTATCCGACGGAACAATGGGTGCGGAGATGCCCGGGTTGATCGGCATGGAAATGCCCATACCCCTGAGCAATGTATCTCCATAAAAATATAAAAGCACCACAGAACAACAAACGATCGCGAGACAAATGACGATCCCAGCCAAAATCGCCGGAACACCATACTTTGACCGATTTCCCATAATAGCGCCTCCTTTGGCAATCCTCGTTGATTTTAAATCATAGCACGTCACCAGATGGAAGTGCAAGAGTGCAGGCGCCCCATTTTCGGAAAAAGGCCGGGTTCGTCCTGTCGCCAAAATACCTTCCCCATTACATATTTATAGGGTATCCTTGCGGAAAATTTTTAGAAACGATCAGAAGGAGAGAAATAGATCATGAAACCATATCGTATGCTCTTTGCTTTCGTTGTGCTGATGCTGCTCGTGAGCCTGGCGTGTTTGGGCAGTACGGCAACCCCAGCTCCTGCACCCACGATCCCGCCTCCTCCGACGAAAGGGTCCTCGGAGCTCAATCCCCCCTCGAACCCTTCGTCGGATAATCTTACTCCATCCGGTGGGAATAGTTCCGGATTCGTCACTGTTGAAGATCAAAATAAGCTATATATGTTTGATATTGCACCGGACTGGTCGTATGAAGCCAATGATTTGGGTAATGCAGTTTATTCAGATGTTTATATGTTTTCAGATACTTGGACATCCCCGGATAGCAGTGCTGTGATAGAAGGTATCTCTGGGCGTTCGGACGGTTTTAATTTTGATGGGACTACCAGCACGAGAGTTGCCCTTGATATGTTGAACTATTACTATAGTTCAACGGGAAAGGAAGGGGATATAAGAATATCAAAAACCTCAACCGCTAAGGACGGCAGTACACGCTTTGATTGGACTTCAAAAGGCGGCGATTATACAGGAATAAGTTGGTTCGAAGTTAGGGGAACCAGAACATTTCTTATGTGGACTGTGAACTGGGGGAATGGAGCAGATCAAGCCACATTAGATATGGTGGATAACGCAATAAACACATACCAGACGCAGTCGCAGTAGAATTAATAGTGAGACGAAAAGAGAAATGAACCAGAAAAAGAGACCGGATTTCTCCGGTCTCTTTTTATCTATTTCGGAAATGCTATAATATTTTTATGACAGCACTAGACGTTCGCCCCTCACCGATCGCAGGCACATGGTATGAAGGGGATCCTCAAACCCTTGCAAGAACCATCGACGAATACCTCGCCAATGTGCGGCTCCCTGAACTCAACGGAGAGGTGATCGCGGTTATCGCCCCTCACGCCGGACATCGTTATTCAGGCCAGGTCGCTGCGCATGCCTTTGCTTCGCTGCGCGGACTGGACCCGGACCTGGTCGCGATAATATCACCCTTTCACAACTTTGCGCCTTATCCCCTGATTACAACGAAACATCAAGCCTACTCCACGCCCCTGGGAAATATTGAGGTGGATCAGGCCGCGCTGGTCGAGCTGGGATCAAATCTGGATATCCCGATTACGCCCATTTCAAACGACAAAGAGCACTCCCTTGAAATAGAACTTCCTTTTCTTCAACGCGTGTTAGGCAGTGAATTCAAGCTGTTACCCATCATGATCCGAGCACAAGAAGCGGAAGTTTCAAAAAAACTCGGCCGGGCGCTGGCAAACGTCATCAAAAATAAGCGATCGCTTCTGATCGCCTCCACCGACCTGTCTCATTTCCAGCCAGAAAAAATGGCGAACGTCCTCGATCATGAAATGTTAAAGCGATTCGAATCCTTTAACCCCGACGCCATCTTTGAAGCCGAGCATTCAGGTACGGGTTTCGCGTGTGGACACGCCGCGGTTGCAGCCGTATTATGGGCAAGCCGCGCGCTCGGCGCGAATAGGGTGAAGATCGTCAACTACGCAACCTCGGGGGATATCACGGGAGATCACTCCTCGGTTGTTGGCTACGGCGCGGCCGTAATACTAAAACCGATATAATCAAATCATGTTTGCACGACTTGCAGTAAACGTCCCCGCGATCAGCGGGATCTTTGATTACGCCATCCCTCCCGAGTTGGCGTCCCATCTTCAACCCGGTTGTCTTGTCACTGCGCCTTTTGGGAAGCAGGTCGTGCAGGGAGTCGTCCTCGAGTTGACAGAATCTCCCGCAGTCGCGAACACCAAACTGATCCTGGACCTGCTCGATCCTGCACCCGTGCTGACCCCGCCGCAAATTGCTCTTGCGCTCCGATTGGCGGAATCCACGCGGAATCCGCTGGCCGCGGTCGTCGGCCTGATGCTTCCGGTGGGACTGGGTCAAGAGGCAGATGTCCTTTATGCATTGAATGACCACGGACCACAGACCGCGGACCCCGCTCAGCCGTCTGTCGTTAGTGGTCGCTTAATAAAATTGCTGACCGATCGCGGAATTTTACGCGGCCGCCAAATTGACTCGCATTTCTCTAAAGTGGATTGGCGCAGGACTGCGCAGATCCTTGTCAAAAAAGGCATCCTTTCAACGAGGCACGTCCTGCCTGCTCCGCGGGTAAGGCCGAAGTTCATTCGTGTCGCGCAACTTGCAGTCCCGCCGGAAGAGGCTGAAGGGCAAATGTCAGCGCTGGGAACAAAACAAACCTTGGCGCGTCGCCAGTCAGCCTTGAAATTTCTCATCGGACAACCCGAAGCGATCAATCTTTCATGGGTTTATGCTGAAACAGGATGCAATCTTGCGGACTTGCAGGAGCTCGAAGAGCGCGGGTTGATCCGATTGTTTGAGAATGAAATTTTCAGAGATCCGTTGGAGAGGACCAGTGACCAGGCAGGTAAGCACGTAGATACACAGGTGCTGGAACTTATACCTGAACAGGATTCTGCGCTTGCAGAAATTAAGCACGCGATGTCGCTGAACGTTGAGCGTAAAACGTTTTTGTTGTATGGTGTCACAGGCTCCGGAAAAACGGAAATTTATTTGCGCGCCGCGGATGAGACGATCAAACGCGGCAAACAAGCCCTTATTCTTGTCCCTGAAATAGCATTGACCCCGCAAACGGTTCGTCGTTTTCTGGCGCGCTTCCCCGGCCAAGTGGGATTGGTGCATTCAAAATTATCGGAGGGGGAGCGTTACGATACCTGGCGTCGCGCGCGGACGGGCAGGCTCAAAGTCATTATTGGCGCACGTTCTGCCTTGTTCACGCCTTTGCCGGATATTGGCTTGATCGTCGTGGATGAATGTCACGATGGTTCATATTATCAATCCGAGCCGCCGTATTATCACGCGGTGACCGCCGCGCAGGAGTACGCGCGTCTGTGCGGGGCGGTGTGTGTACTTGGCTCCGCCACGCCAACGGTGGAACAAAGATTTGCGGCTGAACATAAACACATCCAAAAGCTGGATTTGCCTCGCCGGATTGTGCAAACTGGTCTTCCATCTGTTCAGGTTGTGGATATGCGCGAGGAACTTAAATCCGGCAATCGCGGGATCTTCTCGCGGGTACTCGCTGAGTCTCTTGCGGAGACCATTTCACGCGGCGAACAGGCGATCTTATTCCTCAACCGTCGCGGTACAGCCACGTATATTTTTTGCCGCGATTGTGGGACGACGGTCAAGTGCCCGAACTGTGATACGCCTCTTACGTTTCACGTTGAAACGTTGAAACGTGCGAACGTTCTTATGTGCCACCGCTGTGGATACGAACGTCAAATGCCGAAGAAATGCGAGATTTGTGGCAGTACACAGATCCGCGCGTATGGGCTGGGTAGTGAAAAAGTGGAAGCCGAAGTGCGCGCCATGTTCCCACGAGCGCGGACGCTGCGTTGGGATTGGGAAACGACCCGTAGAAAAGACTCTCACGAAATGATCTTGACTCATTTTGTCAATCACCAGGCCGATGTATTGGTCGGAACGCAAATGCTCGCCAAAGGGCTGGACCTGCCTTTGGTCACTCTGGTTGGTATTGTGCTCGCAGACGTGGGACTTAACCTGCCGGATCCCTTCGCGAGTGAAAAAGTATTTCAGACCCTTACACAAGTTGCGGGACGCGCAGGACGTTCCTCGCTTGGAGGTAGCGTAATTTTGCAAACCTTCATGCCTGAGCATTACGCGATCCGCTGCGCTTCAAAACATGATGTGAATGGATTCTATGAAAAGGAATTAAATTATCGCAAGCGGTTGGGGTATCCGCCATTTACGAGACTGGTGCGGCTGGAATATCGCCACGTGGACGCAGTCAAAGCGGAAGCTGAGTCACGGAAGGTCGCGAGCAGGCTCAAAGTAAAGATGGAAGCGGAAGATCGTCGTCAAACGGAATTGATCGGCCCGGTCCCATGTTTCTTCGCAAAAGAAAATGGCGAATACCGCTGGCAGATCGTCTTGCGCGGGCCGGGCCCAGCGTCTTTATTACGAGAGATGAAACTGGACGGCTGGCGCGCGGAAGTTGACCCGATCAGCTTGCTATAAAACATAATTAACCCCAAATCTAATATTGGACGCAGATGAACGCGGATTTACGCTGATAAAAAGCGAAAAATCCGCGTTTTCTGCGTTTATCCGCGTCCCATTTGCTCTTAAAACAAAAACTCGCCCGCGAAGATTAATTTCAGGGTGAGTCATGTTTTATTTAGCTTATTGCTGCGACGACAAAATTCAACAGACGCCAGTACAAGTTGTATAACGGGTCAGGCCATGAACTCTTCGGTAAGATGGGCGGGAAGCTCGTGGACGCGCTCGGCTCATCGAAGTGATTATCTGCACCGGAGGTATCCCAGATGATGTCGTAGCCGCTGCCAAGCAGGTCCTTCACGAACTTATCCGCGTCGTAGCCGTTGTGCTCATAGATGTTGTCGTGTGCGTAGAAATGTTCGGGATTGGGGCCCACATCGATCTCTTCGCTTGAAAAACCGATCGTCAAATTGAACACGGCCAGGCCCGCGCTCTTATTGCCGCGGATGGTGTTGTTGTACACCTCCACATAATCAGCCGCGAGCATGAGCATTCCTGTGCCCGGCGGGATGATCGATATCGACGAACCAGGTTTGCCGAAGTTCTCGCCATTATTGTTCTCAGAGATGTTGTCATGCACTTTCGTATACAACGAGACCTTGGATGGCAATTGCGGCAGCAGGTCAATAAAGATGCCGATGGTGTTGTCGTGCGCGACGTTGTTATACACCTCGCCGTTCACCGTGTTCTCCACTTCAATGCCGATCACGTTGCCATAGGTGAGCGTATCACGAATGACGACGTTTTCAGACTTGCCTGCATAGATCGCGGCGTCGTTCATCAATGTGGCTTCAATGCGCTCGATCAATACATCCGTGCAACGCACGGGGTAGACACCATACACGCCTGTATTTTCAATGTACATATCGTGCAGGTAAATTTTCCTTGCGCCTTCCACAAGCACGCCATTGCTCGTGAAGTTCCTGACTGCGAAGAACGCCATTTCAAAATTATTTCCCGAAGCGATCACGCCATCGGCGAACACTCCCTGGCCGTCGATCACCGGCCACTCGCCTTTGTCGTTTGGAATGCCGAGGAATTTAATATCGCTCACATCCAGGACGACATGCTCATGATATACGGCATAGGTGACTTCAATGGTATCCCCCGGCAGAGCCTGATCCACCACGGATTGGATGGTTTGACCTTCACCGACTTTCAAAACCTGCGCTGCATGCGTGGATGGTGTGCCTGCTTCTGTGGCCCCGGCATTCATCTCACTGACGGTTTCGCGCGCGGGATTTTCGGCGTGCGCGACCACCGGCAAGCCGGATGGAACCGATTCAGGAAACTCCGGCAGGCTAGTCTCATCCGTCAGTGCATACAAGAACGCGACCAGGTCGGATTTATCCTGTTGACTAAGGTCAAAGCCCAAAACCTGGATATCAACATTCTCACCGCCGTGCGCGCGTCCACCGCCCTTTGCGTAGAAGTCCACCACTTCTCCCAGCGTGGAGAAGGAGCCGTTGTGCATATAGGGAGCGGTCAATGCGATGTTACGAAGCGTGGGCGCCTTGAACGCGCCATCCAGACTTGTGCTTTCAACCTCAGCTCGGCCTGCATCATGTTCCTGACCGGGCAGGTCGGGAACGCCAGTTACAGAGAATGAATCATCAGCAAAAGTCGGCGCGGCATGGCATTCAAAACAGCGTGTGCCGGCCGAGCGGAAGATGGCCAGTCCGCGGCGTTGGGCGGGGGTGAGGGCATTGACTTCGCCCTCGGCATACCGGTCAAAGGGAGAATTGTTGGTGAGAAGTGTGCGTTCGAACGCGGCAATTGCGTTTTGCACATTTTCATACGTGACCGAGCCTGCGCTTCCGAAGGCTTTCTCGAATTGCGAGGCATACGCAGGGATCGCTTTCAGCTCAGATAAAATTTCTTCGGGCGAGCCAGCCATCTCGTCTGAGGCGGTAAGCGGGGTATTGGTTTGCTCTTCGAGCGTGGAGGCGCGTCCATCCCAGAAGAAGTTCGTGTTATAGGCCACGTTCCACAAGCTCATCGCGCTGCGCGGAAGCACTGTTCCATCCGCGCCAACTGCTTGCTGCAAGCCATCTGTGAAACCGAGGTCAGGATTGTGGCATGTCGCGCAGGACATGTCATTGTTCCTGGAGAGGATCGGGTCGAAGTACAAGAGGCGGCCGAGTTCCACTTTTTCCGGCGTGGTGGGATTCTCGCTGGTCTCATTATTCGCGGGGAAATCGCGCTGCAATCCGCTGTAAGCCGTCTCAACACTGCTTGATCCCGCGCCCCATTTTTCGGGCGGCAGTACTTCATCCAGCGGGATAGGTACGAAGGCGGCATAAAGCACGCTAATCAGCAAAACAATGCCGGATCCTGTGAAAATACGTTTTATCCAGGTTTTCATACCTTCTCCTCCGATATCTTTTAGGGGCGGCTGTCACCTTGTATTACTTAAGCGTCATCAGGAATGCGACCAGCGCGTTCATATCTTCGCTGGTCATTTCCATTGCGAAGTTGGTGATCATCACATCTTTGAATCCATCCACTACATAATCTCCGGGTCGTAAGATGGACCGTTGAATATATTCCTGCGCGCTTTGTCCCTCGACGCGCGTTGCAGCGCGTGTGGCAACCCCATATAACGATGGGCCAATGATGATCGTATCGGGCACGAGCGCGTGACAGGTTGCACAGCGCGCATTGAAGACTTGTTGTCCCTTCACGACGAGCGGATCGGGTGTGGGAGTTGATTCTGCGGGTGACGCGCTGGAACAGGCCGAAAGCAGAAATGCGATCAGCGTAAGTAAAAAGAGAAATGCTTTTTTCATCTAATATCCTGAAGAGTGGAGTCGTCCGATTATAC
>CAZSVR010000020.1:0-8133 GCA_964610295.1 uncultured Anaerolineaceae bacterium | reverse complement strand
ATACCCGGTCGCCGAACGTGCAAATAACCATCATCCGCACAAATCTCTTAGCTGAATGTGCGAAATCCGCCTGGAGCTGTATTGCCTTATTCTGCTCACATCTTTCTTCAATTTTGCTATAATCGACCCATCCATCCAAAAGGAGAGTGATTTATGCAGAGTTTTTCACGTGGCTGGGCTTTTCTGCAACAGGCCTGGAGCATGGCTTTCAAGGATAAGGACCTGCTCAAGCCGTCGATTTATGCGCTGGTCGTGGGGATGATCGTGACTGTTATCGGTATCGTTCCGCTGATCGGCGCGTATTTTATTTTGGGCGGTAGCCGGGCTGGCAATATTGTTTTCTATGTTCTTGGCGCCATACTGGTGTTTGTCCAGTTCGTCGTTACATACATCTTTTCAGGCATGACTGTCTATTTGATCTATGGTTACCTTACCGAGGGGGATGGCCGCATGGACAAAGCCTGGGCGATCGTGCGCCGCGATTTCTTCGATATTCTTACGCTGGCCGCAGCTTCGACCGCGGTGAATTTGATCCGCAGCGCCGCGAATCGCAACCGCAATCGCGGGGTCGTGGCGAATCTGGCGCGCACCGCCACCGGCCTGCTTGAAGTTTTGTGGACGGAAGCCGCAGCTCTCATTCTGCCCGCAATGATCATTGACGATCTTAATCTTAAGGATGGGATGCAGCGTATCTGGAAGATCACCAAGGAGAACCTTTTGCTGATCGGCATCAGCACGGTGGGTGTGCGCTGGGTGACAGGCCTAATTGGGTTTGTATCGGGCCTGATCGGGTTCGGTATTGGATTTGCCGTTGGCGGCGGATTGGCTTATGTTTCCGGTGGTGAAACGGCGATATCCATTGTTGGCATTACGATCGGCGCCCTGATCTTCTTTACGTTCGTGATGGTGGCAAGTGTGTTCAGTTCGTATACCAGCACAGCCTATCATACCTGTCTGTATATCTGGGCGCGCGAGGTGGAAACAGCCAAAGCCAAAGGCAGTTCTGTGAAGGTGGCCGCGCCGGCTCCGCTTGCAGCTGCATTGGCATCATAATGACTCGTCAAGGATTCCCATATGCCTTCCGAACCTCGTCGTGAAATGATCACCTGGGAGGAGTTGGATAAATTAATTGACCATCTCCTCCCGCAATTTCATCGCGAATTCACCGCGATGGTGATGATCACGCGCGGCGGGATCGTACTCGGCGGCCTGCTGGCTGAATCGATGGATATTACCCACATCCTGACCGCGGCGGTTGACTTTCCCGCGAAGTTCAAGAGTGAGAGGTCCGCGCTGATGGCCTGGCCCGAGTTCATCCAATTCCCCGCGGAGGATAAATTGCGCGGCCGGCCGACCCTGATCGTGGATGATGTGTGGGGTTCGGGACGTACGATCACCGCGGTGAAGAATCGTGTCTCGGCCGCGGGTGGTTTCCCTGAAACTTGCGTCCTGCATTTCAACCCCTATCGCAATCTATTTGGAAGCGTCCGGCCGGATTATTTCGCCGCAGTCACCGACGCGTTCATCGTTTATCCGTGGGAGATCGATCGCGGCGCGGACCGGGTTTTGCTTGGTGAAGTCTAGAATAGCAATTGATATGGGCTGGGGTGCGGAAAACAAAACATGGCTCACCCCGAATTTAATCTTCCAGAATTTTAGCCACGGATTTACGCTTCACCCTTCGGATACTTCGCGGGCACGTTGTCACACATGTGCCTGCGGCTCAGTGCAGGCAGATTTACACAGAATTAGCCGGCCCAGTATGGAGGGTCGGCTAATTGTTTGACTCTTTTCCGGACAATTATTTCAAAAATCCGTGCTTATCTGTGTGATCTGCCGTCTCGCATAAGCGAAGCAATCCTGTGGACCGGCGTGCTGCCGTGCTTCGCGGCACGAACGGTGTGGCTGAATCCTTAAGTTTGGGCTTAATCACGTTTTGTTTTTATTCAAACACTTCAAAGTTGGAGATCTGAAGCGATAGTTCGTCATCCACTGCGTCTTTGATGAAGTCAAGATAAATTTCGCCGGGGAAGCCGTAGACGCTGTCGTAGGTCACCGTGACCTCGTCTGCATCGCCGGACTGTGCAGTTTCCAGTTCGGAGAAGACCCGCTCGATCGTCGCGTAACGGGAGAAAGTCTCATAATTTGGATCCGTTGCGGCGACAAGGGTCCCATCCGGGTAGGTCATCGAAATGCCTTCATTGTTTTGCACTTCAACTGTTAATGGCATTCGGTCCCCAAACGGACAAAAGCACCCGACAAAAAGCGAGAAACGATAATGTGTAATGCCGGAATCCCGCCATGTTTGACGATTGCGTTCAAGTACAGTGGATGCTCCACCGGAACAAGCCGTGAGCACAACGATTAGGGTGAGAAGAAATAGCCTTTTCATTTTTTTGATCCTGCAGAACATGACGATGTTTACAAAGGAAAAGTTCCTGATTCTCTGAATTTGTGGCGCCAATTGTTAATTTGCACTTGATTTCCTTTTTTCAGGACGATATATTCTACCGCGCCAGGTGACACCCTGACCCGAGATCACTTTCCACGCGGAAGCCAGCATCATGGCCGCGAATATACCTGCACCCAGGGGTGTGGTGAATGCATATCCCACCGCGATGTTCATTTTCTTTGCTACCTTGCCGCGTGCAAAAAGCAAAGCTCCCCAGACAGCGAGTGACTCAAGGATTACACCCATGGCAGGCGAATCACCGCCTTTGAAATACCAAACCATCCCTAACAGCGGCCAAATGGGGAGAACGAATGCCGCGATCAATGCAAGCGTCGCGCCAGACGCGCCTAGCACCAACATGAACGGGTGGTCACGCAGGCCGAGGTAAATGTTCTTCGTCCAGCCTTCCCACATGGTTTCCAGAGAAGTATACATGCGCGTGCTGATGAACGGCCTGCCATCTGCAATGATTAGCCGATAACCATTCCACTTGACCTGTTCGGAGATGGCCTTGTCTTCCACGATCTGGTCTTTGATGCGTTCGTGCCCACCGATGGCATCATATACACTGCGCTTGATCATGATGAATTGTCCGTTCGCGACGGCGTCGCGGCGGCCTGGATCATTCACTTTCCGAGCAGGAAACCCTACTGAGAGCGCGGTCATGATCAGAGGCATGACCACCTTTTCCCAGAAGGTCTCTGTGATCTGTTGATGTAAAGTAGTGAACAGATCGGCCTGGCATTCAATTGCTTTTGCATAACAGGATGAAATGGCTTGAGGAGCAAGGAATGTATCTGCATCGATAAAACACAGCCATTGGCCGCGTGCAACTACCGCGGCCTGATGTAAGGCATGGGGTTTGCCGGCCCAGCCTTCGGGCAGGTCCGAGCCGTCGATTAGCTTTAGGCTGTCATCCTGAGCCGCAAGGTCGCGCAGGATCTCATGAGTCGAATCGGTGGAACGGTCATCCAAAACAATCACTTCGAGATTCGGATAATCCTGTACGAGCGCAGACTTAACACAATTTCGGATATTGCTTTCTTCATTGCGCGCTGGAATGCAAATGGAAATGGTGGGCGCATTTTTTGGCGGCGGCGCGGACGTGACGATGATATCGAGGTGATACTGGCTGTGGATCCAATAGATAATGACCAGCCCGAGGACGCACAGGATGGTGGATACGATAAAGTATGGCATGGAGAGTTGAGATGCTCGAGGCGGCCGGCGCAATTAGTTAAATGATTTTTACGGTCGAGCCGCGCTCGGTCTTTTCCACTTCAATTCGGACAGGGAACGCGTCTTTGAGTTCATCGAGATGTGTGATGACAAGGATCTTGGCGAAATCATTTTTCACAAGATTAATGGCCTCGATGAGACGTTGCCTGCCCTGTGCGTCCTGTGAGCCGAAACCTTCATCTATGACGAGGGTTTGCAGGCGCGCGCCTTTGCGTTGCGCCAGGATTTCAGAAAGTGCGAGCCGAATGGCAAAATTGACGCGGAAGGCTTCGCCGCCGGAGTACATTTCATAATCGCGCGTACCTGCCGAGTCGCTGATCTGAATATCGAGGGTCTCCTTGAGGTCGTCGCGTTTTTTGTCCTTGTACTCAGCCTGGGTGACGAAGCGAATGGACATTTGCCCGTCGCTTAATCTTTCGAGCAGGTCATTTGCCTTTTGCTCAATTTGCGGAAGTGCCTGTTCGATGAGCAGGGCGGGCACACCGTCCTTGCCGAAGGCGCGCTCCAGGGTTTTGTGTCGCACGATCTGCTGGTTGAGTTCTTCGCGCTGGTTTTCGTATCCAGCTTTTTGCGTTCGGCGCGTGGAAAGGACATCCACTCTCTGTCGCGCCGCGCCCACCTGATCGCGGGTGATGTTTTCATCTTCGCGCGCTGAGAATAATTGGCGTTCGACCTCATTGAGATCGGGAGACTGCGCCTCTGCCGATTCCAAACTGGTTTTTGCGGCCTGGTATTCCGCTTCGAGATTTACGATCTCTGTTCCTCGTTTTTCGAGTTCGGAACTAATATTCGCAATCTCACTCTCGATCTGCTTGCTCACTTCGCGCGCAGACTTTAGATTGCCATATTCCTCTTCAGTGCTTCGTCCGGTTGCTTCTGCGCGTCTGGCATCATCGTGGGCGGACGCGTCATAACCAAGTTTGGCAAGTTCTTTATCCAGTTTGGATAGTTGTTTGCGCGCCTCCGCTGCAAAGGTTTGCTTTTCAAGTTCTCTGGTCACATCCGCCAATCGCTTCCTGCCCGTCTTCGCCCATTTTTTTGCGGTCGATTGAAGGCTTTCAATTCGCTCTGTGAGTTGAGAAACAGCGCCGGCATGCTGGAGGCGTTCGTTCTCTGCATTGGCAAGTCTTACGATCCCAGCTTCGATCGCTTTAATTTGGTTTTCGAGAGCATCCATGTTCGATTTGTTGGTCCGGAAGCGGTCTCCCTTATCCTTGCCTTCATCTTCCAGTTGTTTAAGCGTGGTTTTGCGGTGATCCTTGCTGAGGGGTTGTCCGCAGAGTGGACACTCCGCGCCTTCTGCGGATTTCAAGGTATCCATGCGCTGCTTAAGTTCGTTCATGCTGCTTTTGAACGTGTCGTTCTCAGCTTTCAATTCAATCTGTTTTTCACGCGCAATATTGCGTTGGTTGTCCAGTTCCACGCGTTCGTTGATATGTTTTTCGGCTTCTTTTAATAAGGAGGCCGCCTTTTCGATCTCGGCTTTGAGGTCTTCCACCGCGGATTTTTGAGCATGCATGGCCGCCTCTTCGATAAGCAGCCCGCGTTGTTCCTGCTCCAAGCGTGCCCTTTCAGCTGTGATCTGTTCGCGTAAGGGATCACGTTCCTTCTCATGTTCACGAAATTTCAAGGCAACCTGTTCCCATTCCTCGAGTTCCTTGCGCGTTTTTTGCCAGGTCTTATAGGAGGCTTCGATTTCCTTTGCACGCTCCACGAGATCCGCGAAGGCGGCTCGCTCGGTCTCTTTTTCGACGAGACGATTCTCAAGCGAGGCAAAATCCGAACGCGATCGATCCAGTGAGCTGGATAGAGTTGCAGCAAATCTACGTTGTTCATTTAATAGGGCTGCGTTCCTCTTGATATTTTCCAAAGCAGACTCCAGCGCGGCGCGCGTCGACGATAACTGTTTCAGATTGCCCTCAAGTTCCACAAGCCGGCTTTTTCGCGCGTCCTCCTCTGAAAGTTCCACGTCGATCTCTGCCATGCGGCCTTCGATCTCGATGACCTCGGTTTCGAGCCGTTTTCTTTTTTCGGCAGTGCGATCCTTGTAGGCGTCCCAGACCTCCAGATCGAGAATGGTGCTCAAGACCGCTTTCCGTTCACTGGCTTTTTTTTGCGTGAATTGATCGGCTTTGCCCTGTAGGAAGAAGGAGGCGTTAATAAATGTTTCGTAATCAAGCCGCAGGGTTTGTTCAATGCGCGCCTGGGTCTCGCGGGTTGTCTTTTCAGTTAACGGCTTCCAACGACCATTGACTGCAGACGACATCGTGCCCGCGAAGTACCCGCCGAAGGTCCCCGAACGGGGGATGGGTGAAGGGTATCGACTATCGTCCAGCGTCGATTGTCCATCGTCTAATACCTGAAACTCAAGAACTGTACTCTTGCTGCGCGGCAATGCGCGCTGGACGCGATACACATTACGTTCGTATTCGAAGGTGAGTGCAACCTCTGCGGCCTTCACCTCCGGGTGCAGGTTGATAACGTCCATACTTTTGCCGCGTGCTTCACCGAACAAAACCCACGTGATCGAATCAAGCAAAGATGATTTTCCCGCGCCGTTCGGGCCTGAGATACAGGCGAGATCGAATGAATTAAAATCGAGCTCAACAGGATCACGATAGGACATAAAGCCAGCAATGCGGAGTTGAATGGGGATCATAGCGAAGCGTATCCTGCGGATAATCTAGTGTATCCTGAAGATGACAAACCGTATCAAGAGGATGATGGATTATAATCGAACCGCCATGTTCGAGATCGAAGCACCCCACACGCGCCGCCGCACAATCATCCTCGCGATTGTCCTTGCCACGATCCCCTGTTATTGTCTCGGATTCATTACCTTGAGCCTGGCGCCAGACCCCGGCACCGCAACGCTGACACACACCCTCACGCTGACCGGCACGCCTGCCACTCCAACTCTCAGCCTGACCCCGTTGGTTTTAACAAGTACCATAACTCCGACATCGTCCCTTACACAAACCCCCACTTCAACAATGACCTTTACGCCTTCACCGACTCCCTTCCAACCGAATACGAACACATCCACTCCAACGAGCACTTCTACCAACACAGCCACAACCATACCCACTTCTACCTTGACGCCAACATTGACACCCTCCACAACCCCATCAAGAACCTCGACTCCTTCGTCAACGTCTACTTCCATATCGACACCTACGCCAACATCCACGCAGACCACGACGCTGACTCCTTCTCCCACCGCATTTGGCGGATAGATCAGTTCGTCTCGCAGGTCTACATCTCATAAGTATTCTACGAGGCGATTTTTTATTGATCCATGAGCGATATCCTTCCCTTCCTTAAATCAATCATCTCCGTTTCCGGACTTTCGGGCCATGAGGCGCCTGTTGCGGAACTCATTGAACAAAAGTGGACCCCGCTTGTGGATCAGATCAGCCGCAGCAAACTTGGTTCCCTGCATGGATTGAAAAAAGGCACTGCGACCACGCCCGGTTCGAAATCACCGCGGCCTTCGGTGATGATCGCTACACACATGGACGCGATCGGTTTGATGGTCTCACGCGTGGTGGACGGGTTTTTGTATGTCACGGATATCGGTCATGTGGATCCGCGCGTTCTGCCCGGTACGCCGGTAAAGGTGCATGCTTCGGGGAGCAACGAGGAGTTGGATGGCGTGGTGGTCTTGCCTCCCGCCAATCTATTGCCTGAGGGAAGTGCCGCTGGTGCGGTCGGCTTAAAGTATTTGTTTATAGATACAGGCCTCGCCCCGCGTGAGGTCTTTAGCCGAATACGTGTCGGCGACCTGGTTTCTTTTAATACAGAGCCAGTTGAGATGTCCGGCGGATGCATCAGCGGTCATTCTCTTGATAATCGCGCATCTGTCGCGGCGCTCACGATCTGCCTCGAAGAATTGCAGGCCAAATCCCACGCTTGGGACGTTTGGGCACTGGCGTCCGTTCAAGAGGAGATCACCTACGCGGGTGCCTACACCTCGGCCTATCAATTGCGCCCGACGATCGCCGTTGTCGTGGATGTGACCTTCGGCAAGGGCACCGGCGCGAACGATCATTCCGCGTTCCCCCTCGGGAAAGGCGTGACACTCGGCATTGGGTCAAGCATGCATCCGTTCCTGCACAAGCGATTTAAAGAAGTGGCTGAACGGGTTGAGATCCCGGTTGTGAATGAAGCCATGCCTGCGGCTTCGTCCACCGATGCGGACGCAATCCAACTGACCGCGGAGGGGATACCCACAATGGTAGTGAGCATTCCAGAAAGATACATGCACACGCCGGTGGAAGTGGTGGCAATAAAGGATATTCAAAGGGCGGGACGTTTACTCGCGGAATTCGTCGCTTCATTGGAAGCGGATTTTATGACCAGGATCGTTTGGGACTAGCATGTCATTGCGAGGGCGTTTTGCTCTTCGCCCGACACTTGCGCCGCACGCCCACTACGCTGCG
>CAZSVR010000019.1:47291-56091 GCA_964610295.1 uncultured Anaerolineaceae bacterium | reverse complement strand
GCCCAACCGGAACTGGAAAGTTGACCAGGGGAGTCCTGCCTCCAGCAATCTGCGTTCGAGGGAACCCGCTGGTAGATGGAGGAGCGAATCTTCTTGGGCGATCGGGGTTTCAGCCTTCTGCAATCGCCGCTGAGCGCGTGAAGAAAGCAAAGCCCAACGGCCAGACATCTCCCAGCCCCAAATCAAGACCATAAACGCAATCACGCTTGAGATAAGAAAAATCATTTCCATAGCAGTCATTCAATAGATTCCTTTTCTTCGAGACGCGACCAACGGGAATCATCACCCAATGATGATTCGTCAAAACGCCAGAGAGGGACAAACCAGGCTTCGCCACCGTGCAGCTTCTTATCTACACGAGCGATGGATGTGAGTCGGCGGGCTTCATTCACAATCCCGATCTGCACCAAAATATCCACGCTGGCAGAGATCATGCGTGCCGCATCACGCGGAGAGACGCCCATATCGCTGCCCATGAGAGTCGCTAAGCGTTCAAAGGCTTCGCGCGGGCTGTCGGCATGCAGCGTGCAGGCCCCAGCATGGCCAGTCATCAAAGCCCTAAGCAGCGCCATTGCAGCGCGCCCATCACGGACCTCTCCAACGATCAGATAATCGGGCGACATGCGCATGGCATCGTCCACACCGTCGGCAAGGGTGTAAGCCGGCACTTCCGATCCCGGGATCTTCGGGCGGGCTTCTACAGTCTGAACGGTCTTGCGGTCAATCCAGATTTCTTCCGGGTCTTCAATCTTCACAATGCGCCAGGCGGGCGGCAGATAATTACACAAGGCTGAAAGCAAAGTAGTCTTGCCGGTGCGCGTGGCGCCGCAGATCAGGATGCGCTTTCCAGACTGCATTGCTTCACCGAGAAATTCCATCATTTCACGAGACATCACGCTCCGTTCCAGCAGCCAGTCGGGGAGTACCGGCTTCTGTTCAAACAGACGGATGTTTACGGATGGATAACCATTGCCCGGTGCAATGGCGGGATGCAGGACTTTGACACGTCCGCCGCCAGGATTATGTCGCGTGGCCGGCAGCTTGGCATTGACCGATGGTGTAGCTTCATTTATTGAACGCGACTGCGGTCCCAAAATCAGATTCAGCACCCGCCAGACTTCACTCGCCTCCACATCCATCCCAGCATCTTCCCAGCGCACATTTCCTTTCTTCATCACCTGCACGAGGCCGCTGGAATAGATTGTGATTTCAGATAAGTCGGCGCGAGCCGGCGGCAGGAGTAAATCCAGAAAGCCCAATCCCAATACACGGCGGGCGATTTCTTCAGCCAGCGTGGCCTGTTCGGCAGAGGAAGGAGGTAGCCCACGTGCCCGAAATGCGACCGCGACCTGCGAACGGACATGAGCAATAACCTGCTCACGCTCAACCTCATTCGGAGACCGTAAGACGGGTCCAACGAACTCGCGGTTCACAGTATCGATCACCTCATCCAGAATAGACTGGCGTTGTGCGTCGTCCAATCCGCCATGGGCGGTCAAAGGGTCAAGTAAATCCATTACCATAAATGAGTTATCCCGAAGTGCGGATCTTCAATCCGCCGATCTTGAAGCCTTTGCGCAGCGACTCTGGTCCGCGCGCTGTTCCATAGAAGGTCTCAACCAACGTCGCCGCGGCGCGTCCTAATGGTTCTGAGGCGATCACCGCAGGCCGGCCATCATCCTGGGCGCGCGGAACTGCCGGATCGTAGTCCACAGTCGTCAGCACAGGCGGAGACCAGCCCGCATATTTGGCAACTTCACCGGCGAAGGCCGTGGCCGTATAGATGGATTTGGTGGTGCGCTGGTTCAATATCAGGAAGAAAGCATCCCGGCCAAAGCGATGTTGCGAGCCAACCACTTCAGTCAATAATTTCAAGAGATGCCCCACGGCTCGCACGCCTTCCGTTGTGGGACGTGAAATAAGAAGGATAGTACTGGCGGCGCGCAGCGGCTGCAGCATCCACGCTGATTCACCGCAAGGCAGATCGAGCAGGATGGCAGCATAATTGTTCTTATAAGCCTCAGTCACCAGCGCGTGGATTTTGGCCTGTTCACCATCCTTGGTGGCTGCTGCGTGCGCGGTCGATTCGGGCGGAGCGATTATCAGATCAAGGCCATCAGGTGTGGTCTGAATGCAATCACGGAAACCACCTTCGGTACGTTGTAAGAATTCCGCCGCGGTAGGCGCGTAGCGGGCGCCGAGGCGAAGGGGAGCCGGCGTCGCCAAATCTAATGAATATAGAAGTGAACGGATACTCCGTCGTGCGGCCAGTTCAAAGCCCATAGCTTCCGCCAGCGTCGAGCGGCCAACACCACCCTGCGCGGAAACGAAAGCAATGACGCGCGTGCCAACCGCGGCCGCGCCTTGACCGGTGGATGCAATATTTTGCAAAGGTGCGATGGTTCGCGTGCGAGCAATGTCGGTCTGCACCACGCTGTATCCATAGTTCAGAACCTCAGCTGGCGCCGCCGGCAAGATGTAGATCTTGCGCACGGTCTGGATGCGCTCGATGCTGCCCTGGACCTGGGCCCATGCGGGCGGCAGGAGCACGATGGCCAGTCCTCGCTTGAGTCCGGCAAGTAAGGAAGCCAACGCCTCCGGGCTTGGAGCCAGATCAGCGTAGATCAACAATAGGGAAGGCTCATTTTCCTGTAGCGAGTCAAGCAAAGCCCGCCATGTATTCGAAAGCATAGACAAGACAAAGCGGCCATCATTCGCGACGAGATTAGTGTATTCCCGTGAGATCAAGCTCAGATCGGGGCCGGCAATGCCAATCGGTATTTTCTCTTGCATATCTCCTCCTTAAGGAATCAGATGACGACCGCTCAGGCTCTCGTAAAGCTCGGCGAGATCAACAGTTGGAAACGTTTCGACGCGGATCGACAGGCCATCCGCTGGCTCAAGAGCAAGATGGATGACTGCGGTTTGATTAAGCAACGCGAGCAATTCTGCAGGGCTAATCACCAATCCCGGATTGATTTCAATGGGTGTCACGGGCACTTCTAACAGAATGACACTTTCATCCTGCAAATTAGTTGTAGTACGGGCAGGCAGAAATCCATCACCTTCCCCACTTTGAGGCGCTTCTTCATATCGAAATGATTGCGGTACGACCAGGACGCGCAGGCCTGTTATGACAATACGCGCAAACGCGGCAGGTGGTGGCTGAGGCGTGGGAGTGGGTGGAATAGGCGACGACCGCACAATTGAATTGGATTCGTCGGGCAGCGGATATGCCTGACCGGAAATGGATTGATAATTTCCTTGTTGGATTCGAGATGGGTCAATCACTCCGATCACGACAACGCGCTGGCCAGGCCGCACGACTCCAGCCAGACCCGTGGCCTGGCCCACCTTGATTGAGATTGCAACGCTATCAGGTGCGAGCTGCGCCGGTATTCCCGCTGAGGCATTAGATTCGCCGGCCACATAAGACGTGATTGGATCCCCGGCCACGCGAGCAGTTGTCAAAACTTTGTCCACCGCCTCTTCGACGGATGTATAGGCACCGGACGGGATACCGCCGCGCGGCAGGGTCTTCAGTTCAATCAGGTCGGCGGACAGTCGCGTGCCGGCAGCCAGGTCTAGCTTGGCTACGACGACAGGACTTGGTTGAACGATGCCAGAGAGCAACGCATACGTTAACCCAAAGGCAATCAATGCCAGAACCCCGATCACTAAAAATGAATTTCTTGGTTTCCTCATAAACAGTTCCTCCAAAATATTGTTGTGTTCATCCCAGCAGTCCCAAAGCATGAGATTGTTGGTGGATTTCCATGTCACTCGGTTCGTGCACAGTCAGCATTAGGGGGCGGACCAGATATGGCTCCGTCTGCAGCATGTCCTGGGCATAGCCCAGCTTGGCAATCGCCATGCCGATCGGCATGCGCGCCAGGAAGCGATCGTATTCGCTGTTGACAAACCCTTTCGTATTGCGGGCAATGTGTGCCAGGACTGCTTGGCGATCCCGGTCGTTCTTTGTCTGTCCGAAAAAGCCGTTGTTACAGGAAGAGAGAATGCCGGCCGGAAGTTCAGACACGGTTTGAGCCAAAACATGCATAAAGCATTTGTACTTGCGCCCATCACGCCACATATCGAGAAAGATTTGCGCGGTCTGATTACTCGTTACACCATCGCGGTCAGCGGCTGAGCCGGACTCGATCCCGGTCAGTACCTTATTTGCCTCCTCAAAAAATATCTGCATCGGAGGGAAGTGCGCCCCGCTCAATGTCTCTCGCCTACGGACGACCGCGTCCAGATAGAGGATTGAAGCCGCGAGGGATAACAGAGCGGATTTCGAGAACTCATCCATCTCTGCCCCACCCTCAATGACCGTCACACCCCAGCGGTCATTCTCAGGGCCGAGCAGCCCAAGGTCCTCAACCGAGATCGTGTCGTAGCCCGGACCATACATCCGTAACATCTCACCTTCTGCAAGTGGTTCGATTCGCAACAACACACCTTGGAGCGATGACCGGCTGGCCTGATCGCGGCCATTGGTTTTCTCGAACTCCGTCCGCAAAAGTGCAATCCATTCCGAAAGACTGGCAGCTCGGCTTCGATACACGACCAGCGCTTGCCGCTCGAACGGTTCCAATTCAGATAATTTGGAAAGATGTGTCTTTCGTTCTTCAAGCCCCCGCTCAACTCGAGCAGTGTTGATCACCGCTTCTTCCGCTTCGATGTAAACAGTTTCCCATTTAAGTAAGTCATCATCGCGGCGGGATTTCCCGCGCGTGCTCAACTCCTCGTTGAGGTGATCTCGGTCGTCCATCGGCAGGACACCGCGAAGTTGATAATGACGTGTCAAAGTAGAACGAAGAAAACCCAACTGTCGAGGTCCCATGCGTCCGGCGTTGGCAAACAGTTCACAGACCAAAGTGCGATAACGACCGGGATCTACTCGCTTGGGAATTTGAAGGGGATTCCAGCGAATGGGACGGACACTGCCCGGATGCAGTTGCCGTATGTCAACGCGTCCCTGCATGCCCGGCCAATTCAAGGCTTTGCGCCAGCCCTGACCAAAGTCCAACACGATCGTGCGATAATGCCAGCGTGATGTAGTTTCATAGGCCAGCCTTTCAGCAGCCACTGATTTACCGAAGCCGGTATCGCCGACGAACGCAGTATGGAAATGACGTTCGGCTGTCAGGTGCAGGATCGAATCTGTCAGGCGGCCGCGTTCGGTCGAGTATTGATGCGCCAAGGCAACTATTTCTCCTGACGAGGGATCGCCCTTCAAATGAGGGTCGAATGCAAATGGCGGGATAGCCTCCTGTACTGTGCGCGCCAGACCTTCTTCAAAAAGGCCAGGTGTCATGTAAGCCGACGCCTGCATCATCGTTAACAAGGTCGAATCGGCGTAAGCCGTCATCGCTTCGGGAATATGTATCTCCCGCGTGGAAGGCACCATGACCTTGGCGTGCAGACGCAAGTAAGCATCTTCTTGAGGAGTAAGGGTGCGGGTCTGTAAGCCCATCACAACATCTTCGGTGCCGTGAAAGGCTTCGGGGATCAGGGTCAATAAAGCTTGCCGGCCGCGTTCGCTGCGCGCCAATGCGTACACATCGGTATAAAAGCCGCCTTCCAGCGTGATAGTGTTCAATATGTCCTGCTGCCTGCGCAGGATTGAAGTCAGGAGGATTGCCGGATCGAATTGCCATTGATTGGACTCACCCACCGAGAATGATGGAGCCAGTCCAAAGGCGATCCCTTCGGTAAATCCACGAGATAGTCCGCGAGCTGTCGCAACCCCTTGACTCTGGCTATCAGTATGTGACACACCCTCCGCGCTTCCTTTCGTGTCGGACTCAGACACTGTCTCGGTATCCGATTGACTGTGGGTTTCCGAGTGCATCTCTGTATGCGAGTCGCTTTCAGATTTTGTATCAGCCTGACCTTCGGTCTCTGTACTTGTATGGGAGGAGAAGCTGCTCGATGTCCCGCTGTGAAATGATTGGTGGCTGCCGCTGATAGTGGCAATGGCGGGGATGAAGCTGAGAGCTCCACCGACAGTCCAGCCTTCGCCGCTCGTTGAACTTTGACCGTGCCCACTAGTGTTGCTGTTTGATTCTGAATGGCTGTCGGTGTGAGCTTTGCCATCGGTGTGCGTGTCGGCATATCCGTCTGTCACCGCAAACCCTTCTGTATGTGATTGAGCATTACCGTCAGTGTGACTCTGACTATCTACATGCGAGACGCCATCCGCCTGACCTTCCGACTCGGCTTGCGTAAAACCCGAGCCGGCATTGCGGGCAATTGCGCCACTCAACATCAGCGGCAATGCAGTTCCTAAATTGAAGGAACGGTTGCCTGCTTGCCATGCCGCCCAGGTGGAGGTGTATTCGGCGAGACCTGCCAGCATGCGGGTGGCGTCCTGCATTTTGAGAGGGGTGAGGATGACTTGCAGGAGGAAATCCTCTTCGATCTGTGCCATTCCTCGCATTACCAGCTCATTTTGTTGGAGAGTTATCTCTTGCTGGTTGTGTTTTCCACCAGAGAGCATAGGCGTGAGATCAGACGCCTGGGCGCGTGAATTCTCACGTGGGTCCGGATGCCCTACCGCCAGAACGCCGTAGGGCATTTCAAGTAATGAAGTGTTCACCCATTCCGCAACCTCCGCTTCCATAGGCGCCAGCCGTGCCTGTGGGTAGGCGGCGGTCAAGGCAGCCTCCATAGAGGCAGAACCGTTTCGCGCCTGCGCAATTGCCTGCTCCAAAGTTGTTGCCCTACCAACCGCGCCATAACACTGCACAATTCCCAAACGCCGGGGATGGTAGATGCCGGCCACGAGAAATACGAGATCAATCTGCGCGTTATACAGGCCTCGCAAGACCGTGCGCATTTTGGCCAACGCACCTTGTTCACTGCGAACGTTAAAGGGAATGGCCACAAGGTGCAGCAGACGTACCACCCGAAACTCGTGATAGAGCTGTCCACCTTCGCGCTCGATCACTTCGAACCACAGATAATCTAATTCCTGCCGGTCGCCTGCGAAAACCAGGCCGTTGTCCGCAACGGTCAAGTCGTCCGGGATTTCCATCTTCGCGGATGAAAAGGAAGCCGATAGGCGCGGCAGGATGTTCTGCGCGAATTGCAGAGCACTTTCCATACGATGGTCTAACCAGGTCAACAGTTCAGGCATGACGAGTTAAGTAAAACGGCTGATGATAAAGCCGGCAAAATAGCCAATGATTAATCCGAGAATGAATGCAGATACCATGTCCATCCGACAAATTTGAGGGTGGGATGGAGGCTGGATAACCAGCCTCCATGCACCTAGAGGAGAGGAGAAAAATGGATGCCGTCTTCGGTCGCCGTGTCGATCACATCGCAGGCGTCCTGCGGTTGAGGCTGGGAAGATTGGCTTTTCTCAAAATTGTTCCCTGCTCTTAGCTTTTTTATCGCGACGAAGATGGTTAGAGTCCAACCGGTCACCACGATGAGAGCCGCAAGAGGGAAGATGACCCAAAAGGCCATCTGTGGAAAGGTTGCAGACATACGAGGCCTCCGATCTGTCTGCGTCCGCGCTGAAAGAGAAACACAGCCGGACAACGTGGAAATAGGAATTTGTCGTGCACACGGGAGGGTCCCGTTGAGCGTGCAAGATCCTTCGCGAATAGCGGAGGGTCTCAGTGAGCCCGGCAGGATTCGAACCTGCAATGAACCGTTTATCCATGGTTCCCTGGCCAGCAGGCACGGACTCAGATAAGTGTCAAGTGCCGCGTTTCACGTATCAAGGTGAGTTGGAACAGCATGTCACTTGACACCCGGCACGTGATCTTATATTCTGGTTCGCAAGCGACGCAGCACGTCACCGGCCTCCATCCGAAAGTTGTACAGCGGCTTTGGGTTGCGCAGAAAGCGGTTGAAGAGCATGGCAGAAAAACCAATTGGATACAGGACAAACACAAAGAGCATCCCGATCATGGCAACATTGCCGCGTGTTTGCTCAAGCACAACTTGCGCGTCTGCACTGCTGCCAACAACAGATGCCCAGGCTGCTGGACTGGTGGTCTCGAGAGCCGGCAACCCAAAGCGCAGCAAGAAGCAAAGGATCGCGTATGTCAGGATGCCTGTCTTAACCCACCAAAGAAGGTTGAACCGTTCCTCTGAAACTGCAAGGATCGCAACCAGCCCAACGACCCACATGGCAGCGCCGAGGAGCGGGATCGGGAATCGAGAAAAGATCGATGCGGTCTGCCAGACCGACAGGACGGCCAATGTGAAATAAGTGGCAGCCTGCGAGGAGGTCTGAACGCCGCCACGCTCATAACGGCGCGGACGCTCAGTCGCACGCGTTTGAATTACTGGGTCAATTCCAAAAGCGATGACCATGCCTGAAAGTAATGAGACGGCCTCTGCCAAGTGCGCGCCTAACCAATAAATTGTGACCAACAATCCATTGAGAAACCACATTGGAAGTGCAAGTAAAAAATCTCCGATGGTCATGGTCCCTCGATCAGGGTCACGCGGACCAGTTCCACCAGGAATTGCCCCAGGCCGGCACTCGCAGAACGCGGCGCAGAGACCGGGGTTCCTGTTGTCCGCACGGAGACATTGACTACATAGTTACCGGGATCGGCAGTCTGAATATGTGGAATGACTTTTGACCATGAAGCGCCGCCTCCACCATAGGAAAAGGAAAAATCTGGATGGATGAGGTGTGCACCGGGGTAGGCTTGTTCAAGTTCGATCAGAATCCATTGACGCGATACTCGTGTCAAATTGATGGTTACATGCGTCGATGCAACCCGATCTGTATAAGAACGTGTGTGTTCCTCGCATTCATACCAAACAT
>CAZSVR010000019.1:0-47191 GCA_964610295.1 uncultured Anaerolineaceae bacterium | reverse complement strand
GAACCGCCTGAGATGGCGATTGGACCGGTTTGGATAAACGGTGACGGACACTCAACTTCATCTGGAGTCGGCAGAGCTTCCACTAATTCTGCGGGACAACCACCAGGTGAATCATCACACCCTCCCTGTGTATATAGCAGGATCATCGTGTACAGATTTTGATCCGCGAGCGAGCCGGAGAGCAAATCGGTCATGAAGTGGATGGTCGTTAAGCCGCCCAACGTCCAGATGTTTGCATCACCATCAATGACCGCTTGAAAGAAATCAGCGGAGTCGGTGTACCCGTGATTAGCCAGATCTGAAGGTGAGAGATAGCCAGCCAACATGGTTTCCAGAACACTCAGCCCGTTGCCCAACGACGAATCAGCCTGGTTAAGCCCGGATGCCTCTGGATTCGCGGCCATGAAAAACAAAGTCGTGGCCGAAGGAAGGACAACCAGGTTACCGCTTGGGGTGAGATATTCGTGGTAAGTTGCTTGCCCATCAATGAAGGGAACAGCCGGCATCCAGTCAACGGCTTCATGAGTCTCGCCGAGATCAGTCAGGTTGTCATATAGAATGTTGCCATCTGCATCCACCACTTCACCCCATGGACCGTCTCCATCCTGAGCAAAAGCAGGTGAAGCGATGACGATTAGGAAGAACGTAAGTGTGAGAAGAAAATAGAATTTGATCCGCATGGAAACGCCTTATGGAGTAGGTGTTAGGAACTGAGCAATTTCCTGCTCGAAAAGGATGCGACTAAGCAACCACCGCCCACCTTCTTTTGCTACCTCTGCATATACATCTTGTTGCATACCCTCAGAACCTTCGCTCCAGGGATGAGTCAACGTCACTTTCAATTTCCAGATACGACGATCTCCATCATCCGCGATCAGCTGAACTGGTTCTACAAATGCATGGGTCTGTACTCGATATTTATCAATGGCAGCTTGGACCGAGGGTGCAAAGAATTCTCGAATAGCCTGACAACCCTCTTCAGTTGTGTAACCACAGACCCGCAACGGCCAAAGGTTCGGAGGCTCGGTGTAGTCGAGCGTGTAAAAAGCAGTTGCTCCTTTCACGGCTGCCATCGCGTCCGGAGGTATTGCCTGCGCGGTTTGTGGCTTTGGAGCCATTATGACTGGAACAACCAGCAAAGCTGTTATGCTAAATAACGCGAGGACAAATGCTACAGCCGCGTTACGAACGCCTTTTGAATTGACATCAATGTCCATAAGCATCCTTTACTATAGAAACAAAAACTGGCGGCAGGAGAACATCTCGGTTTGGCCTGAAATCAGGCAAGGTCCATGATTGGACCGGTTCAAACGAAAGGTTTCTCCCAGCGCCAGTTGCAGCGGCTGGTTGAAGCGTGCAATCAACCGGGTGAAAAAATTAGCTCCGCAATATTAGCACTATTAGGTTGTCCTTGTCATCCATAGCTTACAGTCTATGCTATATTCGATATCCGACTACTTTCCTTTGTGGCTTACTAGTAGTCATCTCAAAAACCAAGATGTGGATCGGGAACGTGGATTAATCACCACATATGGGGGTTAAATCGGCACCACGGGTATTTTTGAGATGACTTGTAGAAACTAACGAAATCATCATAGGTTAAATGCGGAGTGCGATTTTGTTATAATCCTAAGAAATTTGTTTTTTATATTCTTTCTTCCGAAATATGAGAAATTCATCTGAAAATTGGTTCCGAAGACTTATGTACAGCCTTGGGCAGCTGGTACACAAGCCGGTTCCTAGCACAGCAACGAAGCCAATGCGGCAACAAGCGTCGCTGCCTCGCCCCATGTCGGGTGGGGGCAAGTTTATTGGAAAAGACTTGGAGGTTTATCAGACTCTAGGTGAGGGCGGCTTCGGCATCGTATACCTTGTTTATTCGCACGAAACGGGAGATGTTTACGCCCTTAAGACTTTCCAGGACTGGTTCCTTGGCGACGAAAAGATAAAAGCGCGTTTCCAACGCGAAGCGGGCATTTGGGTGGAACTTGGGCACCACCCATACCTTGTACATGCTGAATTCGTTGAGAAGATTGCCGGAAGGCTTTACATTGCACTGGAATATGTGCCGTCTGATGAAGAAGGCTTGAATACGCTTCAAGGGTACCTGGAGCAACATCCCCCGGAATTGCAGCAAAGCCTCCGCTGGGCAATCCAAATCTGCTTTGGAATGGAGTACGCCTTCTCAATGGGTCTTCGAGCGCATCGTGACCTCAAGCCTGCAAATATCATGATTACTCAGGATCGAACAGCCAAAGTCACTGATTTCGGTTTGGCAGGCTGGGAAAGCGAGGTCTTGGCTGCAGGGGAAGCTGTACGTGGGTCTGACCCAAGTGCCATCAACCCAACAGCGCTTACAACAATCGGGCGGGGCTTTGGAACGCCAACTCATATGGCTCCTGAACAGTTCGAGAATGCAGCTGCTTGTGACGAGCGCAGTGACATCTACAGTTTCGGCATCATACTCTACCAAATGCTTGTTGGTGGCGCACCGCCATTCCTCGCCCCATGGAATCCAAATTTCATACCCGCAATGCGGCGCATGCATATGAGTGCTTCTGTACCGCCTTTGCGGTCACCCCTCTTTCCAGTTATTCTTCGCTGCATGGAAAAATCGCCTGAAAACCGATACCAGACATTTAATGAGATACGAGAGGAATTAGAAACGCTCCTGCAGGCCCAGAATGGGGAAGTGGTCATCCCTCCACAACTTCAAGAGGCTGAAGCTGTAGAATGGATCTACAAGGGGATTAGTCTCTACCACTTGGACCGAAAAGAGGAAGCGATCCGATGCTATGACCGCGGGCTTGAGCTGGATCCCCGCAGTGCCATAGCATGGCTCAATAAGGGAAATGCGAGTTTTGCCCTAGGTCATTCTAAGGATGCTCTGGATTGCTACAACAATGCCTTAGAGCTTGACCAACACCACACCCACGCCTTACATGGCAAGGGTCGCGCCCTGGCGCGCCTGGGAAGACAGGAGGAGGCTGTTCGATGCTATGACCAAGTTCTAAAACTTGATCCGCGCGATATCCAAACTTGGTATGACAAAGGTATTCTTGTCTATGAGATGGGTGATATTGAGTCTGCAATTCCGTGTTTCGACAAGGTGATAGAGCACAAGCCGGCCTATGCGCCTGCGTACTACGCGAAGGGGCAAGCATTGATACAGGGTCACCATCATTGGGCCGCATTACCCTGCTTCGAAAAGGTTGTCGAGCTAGATCCTCAACATGTTGAATCATGGTTTCGTCTCGGCTGGATTCAGGTGCAGGGACCTTACGACGATCAGCGATTCCGTAAGGCGTTACATTATTTTGAGAAGGTGCTTTCGCTGAATCCCCAGCACGCTGATGCCTGGGCATTCAAGGGCAACTGTCTTGACCAGCTAGACCTCACCCGCCAGGCAATGATTAATCCGGATGGGGTGCGTGGCTCGGATCCGCTGTACGGAACAGAGTCGATGCGCTGTTTTTCAAAGGCTCTGGAAATCGACCCTCGGAATCTTCGGGCGTTGAGTTGGATGTCAAGTATCCTTCACGAAAAGAAGCGTGATGGCGAGGCTGTCGCTCTCTACGACAGGGCTCTCAAGTTAGCCCCGGACGATATCCGGCTTCTCGGGGCCAAGGCGTGGACTCTGCTCTATGCGGGCAGATTTGACGCAGCCCGGGAATATGCCAATAAGGCGCTCCAACTGGACTCACAAGCCGAAAAGGCTCTGTGGACACTGGCTGAAGTTGAGCGACGAACTGGTTCACCTGCTGCGGCGGGCGCATGGCGGCGATTCTTAGCTGTTCTTGAGGCCTCCCCAGAAGAAAACAAACAGCTGATAGAGTTCGCAAACATGACGCTTCGTCAATTGGAGCAGAAGAAGTAACCATTTCAGTGGATAATCATATCGAAGGTAGTTTTCTTTTGAAAAGAGGAATGCCCGCATATATTGAACAGCTAATTGCAGTGGAAAACCCAATCTCGCTTTTCAACCTTTTCAAATTCTTATCGACTAAACATCGGATATCAGCGCCTGTACGGAAATGAAATACTCATATTTCCGAAACAATTTTAATACAAGAAATATTGAAGGTGACTATAAATACAATACTCATTGAGCGGCGGATGCTCAAGAAATCGGACCTATTTTCTTGGGCTAAACTCCAGAGCTTTGCCCTGCTGCACGAGTTGCCAGTGAGAGGCCTTCGCAAGTTTTCCTGCGAGGATTAACTCGCTCAAAGGAATCTGGACTAATTTCTCCACAACCCTGCGCAACTCGCGCACACCATACTGTGGGTGATATCCTGCCCGGGCGATGTATATTTCAATCTGTTCATCAATCTGCAAAGTAACTTGATATTGTTTTTCAAGGCTCTGCTGAATTTCCTCCAACATTGGCTTTAGAATCCTTTGCACATCAGCCTGGCCCAAAGATCTGAATATTATCTGCTCACTCACGCGGTTGATGAATTCGGGACGGAAGTGCTTCGCAACCCCATGCAGGGTTTCATTCTCGGGTAGCTTGGAAGATAGAAAACCCAAATTCGCTTTTTCGCCTGCAGTAATATTTGAAGTCATGATAAAGATTGCATTCCTGGCGTCTGCTGTGCGGCCTTTCGAATCAGTCAGGCGGCCTTCGTCAAACACCTGCAGGAATAGGTCAAAGATTTTGGGATGGGCTTTCTCAATCTCATCCAGCAAGACAATGGAGTTAGGCTTCGTGCGCAGTTTGCCTGTCAGTTGGCCTTCCTCCTCGTGACCAATGTACCCGGGCGGTGAGCCGATCATTTTTGAGAAACTATGTTCCTCCATGTACTCGGACATATCCAATCGAATCATCTCCGCTTCATTTCCAAACAGGAACTCGGCAAGCGAACGCGCCATTTCTGTCTTGCCGACACCGGTGGGACCGAGGAACAAGAAGACCGCCAACGGCCCATCTCTTTCAGCCAGGCCCGCGTGGGCCATGATCAACCGTTTGCATACGCGTTCCACTGCTTCATCCTGGCCAATGATGCGCCTTTTCAGAAATGCTTCAAGCTCCAACAGACGCGACTTCTCCCCACTCTCCAAATGGCCGGTGATAACATCAAGCGGCACACCGATTTTTTCGGAAAGCACCCGGGCAACTGTTAGTTCTGTCACCTCTCTAGAGACTCGAGTTCCGCTCGCCACCTTATCGCCCGCCATCATGCTCAATATAGGAATCCTTGTGCGGGCTCCGGCCTTGTCGATCAGGTCAATCGCCTTATCAGGCAACTGATGATCACCATCAAAACGGATGGAGAGATCCACTGCAGCCTGCAAAGCCTGGTCTGTGATACGCGTTTGATGATGTTTTTCCCAATTGGGACGCAAACCATGCAGAATCTCGATTGATTCCTCGCGGCTGGCTTCATTGACGATAATCTTTTCGAAACGCCGTTCCAATGCCGGGTCTGTTTCGATGTTGCGGCGGTATTCAGTAACGGTTGTGGCGCCAATGCAACGCAGTTCACCTCGCGCCAAAGCCGGCTTGATCAAATTGGCCGCATCCATGCTGCCATCTCCCGCCTGCCCCGCACCTACGAGCATGTGTATCTCATCAATGAAGAGGATGATCTCCGGGTGTGTTTGTACTTCTTTCAAAATACGATCAAGGCGCTCTTCGAATTCTCCGCGATATTTCGTCCCGCCCATCAGTGCGCTCATATTCAATTCAATAATTCGCTTGCCCCCCAGTGCTTGTGAATCCTTGCCTTGCACAGCTCGCACAGCCAGCGCTTCAACAATTGCAGTTTTGCCCGCACCCGCTTCACCCACCAGGACCGGGTTGTTCTTTGAACGACGGGCAAGGGTTTGGATCAATTGTAGAAGTTCCGGGCGACGACCAACGAAGGGACCCAATTTCCCATCACGAGCCATCTGGGTCAGATCGCGTCCATAACGTTCGAGGTAATGTGTGCCTTCCTGCGCTCGTTTGTTTTTTTCGGCGTGTACCTTGACTGGTTCCATTTCAACTGCCGCAGGCACACCGACATTTGCCATGACGCGCTTACTCAGCTCGCTCATAGCAACCCCCTTTGTGTCCAACACGGAAGAGATAAGCAGATTGGGTTGCTCCAATATCGCAGCCAGAAGATGAATGCAGGTATATTCCTCTGCGGATAACGCCAACGCTTTCGCCCGCTCAAAAACCTGTTTACAGGCCGGACTGCGGTGAACAGTTTTCTCGGTGTGCCTGAAGACACCTTGACCCAGCTCTTTTCGCAGGCGGCGCCGCAGGTCAGTCGCGCCGAGATCGAAATCAAGAAGAATATCCTGGATGGAATTTATTTCTCCTTGCAAAGCCTGACGGGTAGGTGGATCAAGCTTTTCTTCCTGCCCCAATATTTTCTCCAGACTGCAGATCCCGATCAGGATATGCACGGGATCAATAAACTCAAATTGAGACGCTGCCGCTTCTTGAGCAGCCAGTTGCCAGACGAGGTATGCGCTAAAGGATAGCTCTGTCATCGTTTTCTCCTGACAACTATTTCTGGATCACTCTAGCAGGTCGAGCTGCCATCCAACTACCGTATTCGCTGACGAGCTTCTTCAATTAATTCCGAGTCTTGGGTTGGGATAAGCATGAGAAATTACCGGTAGGATTCCACTGCCTCCTGCTTTCGACCCAGATTATCAAGGCTAAATGCTTTGTCGAACAAAGCAATCACATCGCGTGTGTCCGTCTTCAAGACCTGGTCAAAACAACGGATGGCTTCCTCGTACCGCTCTTCCTTAGTAATTACTATTTCCTTTGTTGATCAAGCCATTTTCCATTTGGTTCTGATTATCCCATAATACACTTCACTTTGTCTTTTGTCGTTTTCACGAAAGCAGGGTAAGCCGCAAAGCTTGCCTCGATCTAGGCAACCACGGGCCATTCCAAGGATGGCCGATCGCCCTTTCAATTTACTCATTAACTAAAAATCGGCGATGTAGCTATGTAACCGTCACAATTATGGGGCAATGCGGCAATATGGAACAGGCCCATGAGGAGCATGTTCTGCCATTGCCCAAACGAACTTTTCAAATGTTTCCCACCAAGCCGGCAGGAACCCTTGCCAAGTGACTCCTTGTGGCACCAACCCTTCGCGAAGATCGCGGGGATTTGTAAACGATTGTAACGACGGATAAATGCCGGCCAGAGCATAAAAACCAGAGTTTGGAACTGCGGCCACTAGTTGTACCCCAACCTCAGTGAGAAAGCATATTCCATTTTTTACCTCTTGTTTTGGGTGGCTCAACCGATACTGTTGTGCCAAATCTTCGTAGGCGGCGCGCCGTGTCTCAAGCCATTCAAAATATGTGCGGCCATCGAAATACGACAATTCCATGGGCTGGTTCGCCTGCCAAACAAAATATGCCAGAGGGGCAGCCAGCATGAATATTAAGCCCAGCCAGCAGATTTTGAATGCCACTTTGATTATTGATTTGATTAATGATGCGATTGATTTCATACGCTTAGTTGCCTATCTCTTCAAGTGCTTGATAAATCTCATCAGCCCGGAAGATCCTGTTTCTGGCGTAACCAGTTACCTCTTTCAGGATGCCGGCTTCCACCAACTTTTCAATATACCGTTTCGCACCTGTGTATGTGGTCCCCAATCCACTTTCAAGCTGGCGAACAGTCAGCACAGGGCGTGTAAATAGAAAATCGAGTGCCTGTTCCATGCGCCTGGGATTGCGTTCCCCATCTGCAATCGCTTGATATTTGATACGCAATCCTTCCAGCTTGGCCAGCCGGCGGAGGCTGTCCTTTGCCTGGGTGCTCACACCGCGCAGGAAAAACCGCAGCCACTCCTCCCATGTTCCGCGCTGTGAGACCGCCAGTAGATGGTCGTAATATTCCTGACGATAGCGCTCAAAATAGACGCTGAGATTTAGCAGCGGTTGCGGCAGGATGCCCCATTCACATAACAGCAGGATCATCAACAGCCGGCCAACTCTCCCATTCCCGTCCAGAAACGGATGGATTGCTTCGAACTGGTAATGGATCATGCCGGCTCGGACGAGTGCAGGCAGGTCGCTTCCGGTGTGGATGAATTTCTCCAACTGATTGAGCGCGGTCTCCATCTGATCAGGCGGTGGAGGTACGAACGTTGCGGTCTGGATGGTCGCGCCGGCTGGCCCGATCCAGTTCTGGGTGCGTCGAAACTCGCCGGGCGCCAGTTTCCCGCCGCGTACATTCTCCAATAGCTTCCCGTGGATCTCGCGGATCAATCTTAAGCTGACTGGCAGTTTCTTCAGACGCTCCAATCCATGGTCGAGCGCGCGGACGTAATTGTGAACTTCGCGCACGTCGTCTGCACTCTCGATGAACCCAATCTGTTCCGACTCATATGCGTATAGATCCATAAGGGAGGCGCGGGTTCCTTCGATTCGGGACGACAGCACTGCTTCCTGCCGGACGAATGGTTGTATCAGCAGCCTTGGAAACCGGAAATTGCCGGCCGTTGTAGTGAGCTTGCCCAATTCACGATCGGCATCGGAGAGCGCTGTTACCAATGGCAGGGGCCAGCCTATTTTTGGAGGCAGAGGCGAGGGTAAAAACGCCCAATATCCTGTTTTGGTTCGGATAACCTGGCCGGCTTCTGGGTTTTTGAAGTCTTTTGGGTTCATTTTCTTATTATAGTTTTGATATCTAAGTGATAATAAGGCCATTCCATATTATCACTTCTTTTTGGATTTGTAAATAATGGTTATTCGTATTATCAGGACAGGAAACGAGATCATCAGAGAGCCCTGCCTGCTGTCCGGCTGCAAAATGAACCTCAAAACCCCACCCGGTCGCAGTTCCATAAAGTATGCCAAACCATGCCACTTATTGACTGTCGGAAATACGACTTAACAGGGCACCCCCTGTTTTTGTCAGATCATGGCGGTATTCGACAGCATATATCCTCTTAAACGACAAGAAAAATTCCAGTTTTTGACAGGTTATTATCGTATCCGCACCCAGGGCAAGCCTCATTAGGGTTTTGAATGCGCTTATCTACTTCGTTCCATATTTCAAGATTCATTCATCTTGCTCCTGTGAGGTTTTTTAGAATATGCCGAATGGATGAAATTCTGGTGTAAGTGCCTAACGAATTAAGGATTGATGCGGCGGTTCGCCGCATAACTGCCTTTAGACAGTCACCTGCCGCCTAACGTCCTAATTGATTTAGGACGTTAGGCGGTCAAAGATTAATAACAGCATCGACTTAGGCATCTTTAAAGCCTACCTTAGTTTCAAATCGCGCCCAGTATACGCCCGTTTTTCGCCCTCGCCCCCTCACTCCAAATGTCGATACGCCCCTACCGTCAGAAACTCCTCAAACGTCGGTGCGGTCACCAATTGGTCGAACAACTGTTGCGCCAAATCAAACTTGCCCGCCGTAAAGGCCGGGCCAAGCAGGGCTTTGATTTTCTCCATCTCCTCCGGCAGAAATTGACGATACAAATCAAGCGTCACGGGGCGACCATCGGCTAGGCGAGCGGCGGGGGTGTGCGTCCATTGCCACACCTGCGCCCGTGAAATTTCGGCGGTGGCCGCGTCTTCCATCAAGTAATTGATGCCCACCGTGCCGTTGCCGCGCAACCACGCCTCGAGGTATTGCACGCCCACATTGATATTTAAGCGCAATCCGGCCTCGGTAATTTGGCCGCCCGGCACCGTGAAGTTAATGAGGTCTTCGGCGCGGGTGTGCACGTCTTCACGCAGGCGCTCTTTTTGGTGGGGCTTGTCGCCCAGGGCTTGTGCAAAAACGTCCATCGCCGTCGGCACCAAATCGGGATGCGCCACCCACGTCCCATCAAAGCCATCGCCCGCTTCGCGCAGTTTGTCCTCGCGCACTTTGGTCAGTGCCAGTTCGTTTACCTGTGGGTCTTTGCGGCTGGGGATGAAGGCGGCCATGCCGCCGATGGCGTGCGCCCCGCGCTTGTGGCAAGTCTGCACCAGTAGGTTCGTGTAGGCGCGCATGAAGGGCACGGTCATCGTCACTTGCACGCGATCGGGGAAGAGCGCGTTGGGGTCAAGGCGAAATTTCTTGATGCAACTGAAGATGTAATCCCAGCGGCCTGCATTGAGCCCCGCCATGTGTTCGCGGAGTTCGTACAAAATCTCGTCCATCTCGAACGTGGCCAACACCGTTTCAATCAATACCGTGGCCTTGATGGTGCCGCGCGGCAGGCCCAGTTCATCCTGCGCCAGGTTGAACACATCGTTCCATAGCCGCGCTTCCAAGTGGCTCTCCAGCTTCGGTAAATAAAAATATGGCCCAGAGCCTTTCGCCAGCAAGCGGCGGGCATTGCGGAAGAAGTACAACCCAAAGTCGAATAGCGACGCCGACATCGTTTGCCCATCCACCGTCACATGCCGCTCGGTCAGGTGCCAGCCGCGCGGGCGCACCAAGAGCGTGGCCAAGTGTGGTTTGAGCGTGTACGCTTTTCCATCCGGGCCGGTAAATTTCAAGGTGCGTTCAATAGCGGCGGTGAGGTTGGCCTGCCCCTGCACCATGTTGGCCAGGGTGGGGGAGTTGGCATCTTCGAAGTCGGCCATGAACATATCCGCGCCAGAATTGAGCGCGTTGATGAGCATCTTCTTGTCGGTGGGGCCGGTGATTTCCACGCGCCGCCGTTGCAAATCGTCAGGGACGGGCGCTACCAACCAGTGGCTGGAACGGACAGATTCGGTGTGAGCGAGAAAGGTGGGCCGCTCGCCCGCGTCAATGGCCGCTTGCCGTTCGGCGCGGCGCTGAAGCAATTCCAAGCGCTGCGTATTAAACGCGCGCTGAAGTTCGGCGATGAACGCCAGTGCGTCGGGCGTGAGCACGTCGGCGGCGTCGGCCAGCGCTTGTGGGTCGGCGTGGAGGTCAATAGTCATGGGCGGATGGCTCCTGCGAGATTGATGTGAGGTTGAGTGCTTTAGGGTGAAAGGTGGGCTCGTGTCCACAGTATCTTTGAAGAAACATGGCTTGACGAGATATAGCGCCGTCAGGTATACGGGTTCATATAATGAACCCGTGTTCCATCATTATGGTTAGGAATTCAGGATCAAGATGCCCGATGGTTGGCATACCCAGAGCATGATAAACTCGCGGGTGGACCATGCTTGGGCCTAGACCGAGCAAGGTACGGGGTGAAGGATTTAAATCTGTTAGTTTTGGTTTTTCCATGATATTTGTTCCCTTTCGTCTTATGAAGTAGTCAACCTCCCAAACTTAGTACCACTGTAAAGTAGACAAACTCAGGCAGGTTGAATTGCAAACTGGCGGGGTGATACACCCTGTAATGCCTCATGTGGACAGAAGGCGTTGTAGTCTTCCAACCAACGTCCTGTGATCTGGCGAACCTCCTCAAGATCATCAAATAAATAAGCATCCAAAACCTCTTCACGGTAGGTGCGGTTGAAGCGCTCGATGTAGGCATTCTGCGCCGGTTTGCCGGGCTGGATGTGGCGTAGCTCGATCTGTCGGTCTTTTGCCCAGCTCGCCGGCCGCTGCGAGATCAACTCCGGCCCGTTATCCATGCGAATGCGCGTTGGCTTCCCTGGCCAAAAAAGCAACTGCGCTAGGATTCGCACTACACGTTCTGCCGGTAGCGAAGTATCGACTTCGATCCAGAGCGCTTCACGGTTGAAATCATCGATCACATTCAAGGTCCGAAACGTTCTGCCATTGGAAAGGCTGTCAGTCATGAAATCCAACGACCAGGTCTGGTTCGCCTGCACAGGCTCCACCAGTGCCTGTGCAAACCGGACAGGCAATCGTTTCCTGGGTTTTCTCTTCAGATGCAACGCCAGGGCACGATACACTCTGCGGATCCGCTTGTGGTTCCAACTGTGGCCCTGGTTCCTCAGATAGTCCGTCATCTTGCCGCAGCCCCAACGAGGCTGGCAGTGACCCAACTGCTGCAGCTCCTGTGCGATCGGTTCATCGGCCGTTCTCTTGGCTTGGTAACGATAAGCACAGCGACTCACCTGAACGGTTCGACAAGCCTGCCGCTCGCTGAGTCCGAATTCCTGCATTGCATAGCCAGCCAGCTCACTTCGCTCAGTTACGCTGACGGCTTAGCTCTTCCACCGATACACCGGCTTTCACTTCCTTCAGGAAATTCACGATCTGGCTTTCCGAAAACTTTGACTTCTTCATCTGGATCTCTCCTGGCTCTATTTTGCCATGAATGGCAGGTCTGGCACTTGTGCCACGAGTTTTCCACTTTTCACTGGTGCTATTTTAGGGGAGGCTTACCGATGTGCGCTTCGCACGCCATCGCAAACAGGCTGAACTTCTATGGGATGGGCTGGAAGCTATGGGGCTAAAACTTCATCTACCAATTTCACATCGCTTCCAATCATTAACAACTGTGCAAATTCCGCCTTCAGTAAGATCAGTAAGAGATGAAGCGACCTTGCGACAAAGGCTACTCAATGAATTCAATATCGAAATTGCCGGTGGCTTGGTGCCACTAAAAGGTAGGGTCTGGCGCATTGGGTTGATGGGATTCAGCAGCCGACGCGAAAATGTCAATCTTTTATTAGCGACTCTGAAGGAACCGTTGCCAATCTAAAACCGAATGCAACTGGTTGGCTTCCCTACGTGCCCATTTTCAACTGGGCACGTAATTGTTAATATATCACAGGTCACGACTTTAACGAAAAATGAGTGCTATGAACGGCATGATAAGACAATCGCCAAATTAAAAGGTAGAGCGAAAGTCGCCCATAGATCTGATGGCAATCATCAATGAGTTGAAGAACGAACTCCACAGTTTGGAAGCGGAGATTGCCTAACGGGTTTCTTTGCGACTTTCGAAGACTTTATTCATCAACACGGAATTCCATCCTGTATGAGGTGGAAACACAGTAATTTGTTATTACCTTGACATCTCTTATTATTTGATATATATTGAATAAATGGATTTACCAATTATCCAATTGGGATAATATTACTCTGCCAAAGATTAAGAGAGGAATCACTCGGGTTCCTCAATAATGGTTGGTTGATTCAAACAACATATCCAACGTATCATTAGTAGCCTGTAGTGATAAGGAGAGTGTCGGTATGTCAGGATCGAAGTTGGGTGTGGGAATTGCTGGCCTGGGCTTGATCGCGAGGTCCCATTCCGAAGGTTACCAAAAGATCAAGGATAAGGTGGATTTGGTTGGCTTTTGTGATGTGGATATCAACCGCGCGCAGAAATTTGCCGGAGAATATCATGGAACCGCTTATGATAATCTTCATGACCTCATCCAAAATCCAGAAGTCGATATTGTGGATGTGATATTACCGCACCACCTCCATTACCAGGCTGCAATGGACGTATTAAATGCCGGTAAGCATCTCCTCATTGAAAAACCTATTGCGATGACCTATCAGACGTCAATGGATATTTGCGACAAGGCCGATGAGATGGGTACGCATTTTATGGTGGCAGAAAATACACGTTTTGTGAAAGGATACATTGCTGCTGAAAAAATATTACATGAAGGGGTTATCGGCGAGGTAAATCATGTCCGGACTTTTCTATCATCCAACGAGAAAAAACGGCTTTCCCGACCCGATTATTGGGGACGGAATTTTAACCAGGGTGGGGGGCTCATTTCCGACTGCGGACCCCACTCATTTTATCTCTTGAAGTGGTTAGTCGGGGAAATTCGTGAAGTCAGAGCGTATACAACTCAGGTTTTTCCGTTGGGTGTTGAAGTAGAGGATACCGCGGAGGTGACGGGGAAATTATATAACGGAGCACATTTCATCTGCGGCTTTACCTCAACATCTGAAATCCCTCATAGTGAGCGTCTGGAACTCTATGGCACCCAGGGCGGTATAATCGTCGACCAGATGGCCTCTCCTGTGGTAAAGGTGTTTACTGGACATTATGATTTTTATGGGAAAGAGGGCGACGCAGCTCTCTTTGGGCCCGATGGGTGGAACCCGGGTGGTTGGCATTATGAATCGGTCGTTGACGAAGTAGTCGATTTTGTTGATTCGATTTTAGAAAACCGACCACCCACGATCAATCCGCGTGACTGCGCTTACGCTATTAAAGTGATTGAAAATGCGTATGAATCAATCAAAACAGATGATTTTGTCCAGGTAAATTAAGGAAAAGATCATTACCGACCGCAGTCAGTAAAGATCGCCAGGCTTGTCCACGCCCCAGCCTGGCGGTCTTCATTTTTATTAGTGTTCGTATTGTGGTTATAGAAAGGATTCTCGGGAATCAATCGTCTGTGGTTCTTCTGATACAACACAGATCTGGAAGCCTTCGCTTGACCTAGATAGCATCTCAGGTTGCCTCGAAACGCCGAGGTCGATAAAAAAGGGAAATGTAAAGGAATACCTTACTCACTATGGAAAAAGTCGGTTTTTAATTCAGGACCCTCTACTTGTTTATGGACCCTGCCACAATACCTTCGATATACTGCCGTTGTAAGAAAATATAGATAAGAACAACCGGGATAGCTGTTAGCACAGCCGCCGCCGCAATTATCGGTAAATCTTCCCCCTTGACTGTTCCGGCGAAGAAGGCGAGCGAGGCAGGTGCCATCAACATATCGTGGCTCTGACCCATTACGATGGCAATAAAAAGGTCATTCCAAGTCCAGATGAAGAGGATCGCGGCGATTGCCAGAATCGCGGGACCCGCATTCGGCACGATAAGCCTCCATAAAATAGTCCATGGGCCAGCCCCATCCACTCGGCCAGCGTCAACCAGCTCATCGGGAAAGGTGAGAAAGAATCCCCGCAACCAGAAGGTTCCGAATGCAATTGATCCTGCCGTCTGAGGCAGGATGAATGCCCAATATGTGTTGATCAGGCCAAGATTCTTAAATTGATAGTACAGCGGGATAATAGTCGCTTGGTAAGGCACGATGATGCCAATAATGAAATAAAAATAAATAAATGTCCGCCCGGGAAAATTCATTTTTCCCAAGGAATAGGCTATCATTATGGATAGAAAAGTCGCTAAAACCACCACTGACAGAGCTACAATCATCGAATTCATTATAGAACGGCCGAACCCGCCTCGAACCCACGCCGCAATATAACTTTGGAACGAAATCGGGTTCGGCAATTTGGTTCCGATCACTAAAGTATTGGGTTGGTTAAGCGAAAGGAGAAAGATTGAAAAGATGGGATAAATCGCGAAAAAGGAAAAGATAACCAACAAAACATAAGTGATGGTCAATTCGGTTCGTTTGGTCATACCTCGCCTCTTTTTCCAATCGTCATGTTGACAAGAAGAACGAGAATGAAATTTATCAGCGTAATTATTGCCGCGATAGCCGACCCCTTGCCGACCATCCCGTATTGAAAAGCGTTTAGGTACATAGACAGTGCCGGGGTATAAGTGGAGTAACCTGGACCACCGCGGGTCATGGTGAAGACGAGATCAAAGGCGCGCATAGCGTATATCAGCTCAAGGGAAGCTACGACCGTTAATTCAGTCATCAGGCCAGGCAAACTCACGTGCAAAAACTCCCGAAAAGCTCCAGCTCCATCGACCCTGGCAGCGTCGTAAAGGTCGCGAGGAATTTTTTGGATGCCGGCGATAAACAAAACCATAGGGAGACCATACGCGACCCACGAAGCTACCAGGCCGATGGCATGCAGCGTAACATTGAAATCACCTAGCCAAGGTCGGGCCAAGAAACCAAGTCCAATTAGGTTTAGGATCTGATTGATTGGGCCGTCCGATAGGTATAACCATCGCCACGCGATAGCAACAACAACAAGAGCCAGAGTATTTGGGACAAAAAGGATGGTACGGAATGCAGTTAAACCCCGGATACGCCGCCGTGTCATTAGCACAGATAAAAAGAGGGCAACTATTATCGGGATAATCGTGTAATAGATCACAAAAATCAACGCATGAATAAATGACCCGATAAAAACCGGATCGTTTGTGAATAAATCGATAAAGTTACCGAAACCCACCGGTGTCGCCGGCAAGATGCCATCCCATTCATACACAGACAACAAAAGGGTATTGATAACTGGGATGATTGTAAACCACGTATACATGATCAAACCAGGAAGCAAAAATAGATAAGGAATCAACACCTTGTCAACAGCATACCTGCGAATAGCATTTAGCGCAGGCATGGCTTTCTTTACATGTAGATCTGCTTCTGTCGGGGCTTTAATCATTTACTAATTTTGACTCTTTCAATAATTGCATGACGGCCAAATAATTCTTCTGAAAAGACTCGACAGCCTGCTCCGGCCAGGCAAAGATGGCTACCGTCATTACGCTATTATAGCTAATCTCAGCTAACGTGTTAAAGAACACCTTCCAATCAATTTCTCCCTGGCCAATATCCAGGTGCTCGTGAATACGGACCTCTGCCGAGGGATTTAAGATCACCCGAGTGGGTTTGAAGGTATCCGCAAGGTGAACATGTCCGAGAACATCTTTCGTGTTCCTAATTTGGTCTTGAAGTGAGCCTCCAAGATAGAAAGTATGCGGCGCACATAAGAGATATCCAAAACGGTCACTGTGAAGGCCCCGCAGGATATGCGCGGCTTGCTCACCATTCTCCACGAAATCACCCGGGTGGGGCTCGATATACATCTGGACTCCTTTTTCTTTCAGGATAGAATCCAGTTCTTCGGCAGACCTTAAGAATGATTGTTCACTTACCAGCGGATTAAACCGGTCACCTGAAAACTCCGTATTCAGGCGGTTACAACCCAAATCGTTGGCTACCTGGATTGCATTATTCCAGTAATTAACTGCTTCTTTCCTGGTTCGTTCGTCTGGGCTTGACCACTCGTAGATGGTCATGATGGAAGCAATGGCAACCCCTGAATCCTCGCTTGATTTGGCGATTCGTTTTATTGTCTCAAATGATGGTTGCCGACCATGCCTGGAAGGCAAAAAATCATCCCGCCAGGTGAACTCCAAGTAGCGATAGCCAACATCGCGTGCGATTCGGAAGACGTCCTCAACAGGCAAGCCGCGAATCATCGCTGGGTCCAAGCATATTTTCATTTACCAATCTCCAGGTAACACCCCCAAGATTTCAAATAACGATCACGGCTTTTCCGGCAACATTCCCCTGGCGCAAGGCATCTAACGCCTGGTTAATTTTCTCTAAGTTCCAGGTGAAGATCTCCGGGAGGCGGATCTTTCCTTCTGACAGGAGGCGAATTGTCTTTTCAAGGTCATCGCGCGTTCCTGAGCGAACACCTCGCAGAGTCAATTCCTTTCGAGAGACATAAGCGAAGTTGAACTCCGGGACTACCGTATAACCTGCTACGATAAATAAGCCTTGGGGAGCTAAGATCTCCGCAGACCTCTCCGGGATAGTTGAAGCTCCTGCGCAGTCGATTACGATTTCTGGAGCAAAATCCAACTCATCCATACTTCTCAAGACCCTGTAACTTAACTTTTCCGCTGCTTCCTTACGCTTTTGATTTACCTCAACAATAACGGTTTCCACACCTTCATTCTGCAGAATCTCGGCGGCAATGACGCCGATAGGACCAGCCCCGATAATCACTGTTTTCTTTTTCCCTGCCTCGAGCGCTTTCCCGACCGCATTGGCGGCGGTTGCTCCGGCATCTACCAGAGTTGCGACCTCAATACTGGACAAGTTGTCGGGGACATTTACAGCCTGCCGCTCATCAATAACCATATATTCCGCGTAGCCGCCCCAGCGATTCAGGACCCCAGAAATCGACACTAGGTTGGGGCACAGGCGTTCATTACCCTGCCGGCATTGGTCGCAGTTCCCACACCCACTGAATAGGGTCATGGTTACCCGCTTTCCCAGCCAATTTTTGGAACCTGCTTCGCCGATAGCAACCACTTCACCAACGGGTTCGTGTCCCAGCACGAAAGGAAAATCAGGAGTGTAAGATTTCCCGTCCATAATATGTAAATCCGTCCCACAAATGCCACATGCTTCAACGCGAAGGAGCATTTCGGAGCGACCAAGATTTGTGGTTGGGCCCTGGATGGGCCCAACCACAAGTTGCTCCGATGGTAGTTTCTCAAGGATTGCTGCTTTCATTAAATATCACCTTGAGGAACTAGTTATTGTACGTAAAACGAGTCCCACTCTTTCTGGAGCGATTCAGCGAAGGCCTGTGGTGTCACCTGACCGACCATTACCTCCTGAACGCCTGACCCAAGTACGTCAAGCATTCGCGGAGTGGGCCAGTCTCCCCAGGGGACCAGTACGCCATTTGCGCTTAGGTCGTTGTACGCTGCTGCAACATCGTTAGTCAGAGGTATCGGGAAAGTCTTGCCTTGTGGAATACCGACGGCGGGAAGCGTTGCATTATTTATTATACAATCAACAGTCTCATTGCTGGTCGTCGCAAAATCAACAAAGTTCATCGCAAGGTCGATTTGTTTGGACTTGGTTGATACCACCCAGGGCAGGTTGACGGATCCGACTGCGGCCTTCTTGCCTTCTGTCGTGCCGGCCGGAAATAGCATAAACCCTACTTTATCTTTGAGCCCGTTATAGACATCGGATGCGGCCCAGTTGCCACTAGGGATAAACAAGCCACCTCCAGCGCCGAAGCGCGCATATCCATCAGAGCGCTGCAGGCCATTTATGTCCTCGTTGATATATCCTTTCTTGTACCAATCTGCGAGTCGAGCGGTGGCAGCAAGAACCTGATCATTATTGATATTTGATCCTGCGACACCATAGACCCAATCGCTGTATTTCTGAGGATCCCAGTTATCAACGACCATATTGGCCCAGAAATGGTTCGAGGTTAATTTGTCCGAATCTCCCAAAACGATAGGCTGTATGCCCATTTGTTTTGCTTTCTCAAGGACTTTCTCAAATTCATCCAGATTTTTGATCTGATTGATATCTGTAACGCCCACCTTTTGAAGCAGTTCCTTGTTATAGAACCAGCCTACAAACTCAGAATAGGGGCTTAATCCCCACAACGATCCCTCGCCGAATTTGGTGCCATCAGTTGAATAGCGGTTCGGACGAATGACGGCCGGGGCGAATTTCGTATCCCATCCATAAGCACTGTTGTAGGTATCAAAATTGACGATCGCATTGGCTTGGATCAATGGTGGAATGATGTCCCTACCTTGGTTACCCTGGGCAACATCCGGGGGATTATCCCCTGTCATAAGCAGTTTGACGGTCTGCAGATAAGATGATAAATCTTTGAAATCCACAGTGACGGTAACGTTTGGGTATTTGACCTCGTAGGCAGCCACAATGCACTTTGTTGCATTAAGTCTAGATTCACCTGTTTCGCCCTGCACGACATTTAGCGTCACGGGGCCTAAGTTTTCAAAACCACTAGTTTGGATCCCGGTCTCAGTCCCCGCGGTGCCTGTTTCATCCGAGGGCGCAACAGTCGCGGGAATCGGTGTACTAGTGGCTGCTGGAATACCCACGCATGAAGACAGCAGAATTGCACTTGCACACATCAAGGTCACAACATAGGAGAAAGCACGTTTTTGGTTCATCTCATTTCCTTTCAATTCAGTCCTGATGGTAGTTGGAAAATGCCAAGGCTTTGATTTGCGAGAAACCCAGCTTCTCAAACTTCGGATGATTTTGGGTCAGTTAGTACGCATTAGCGTAACACCCTACTACTTAGCATGAGCGAGTAAATTATGGTTTAACTATTTATACGCGTCATCCTACCTCCGCTCATTAATAAGTTGTATGATATATTGCTTTACGAGGATACTTATTGGTCACATTGGATAAGTGGTCTTACCAATTTACAGATATATGATAACATATAACAGTGAAAAGTCAACAGAGAGTTTGGAGTTATTTACATTATCGGTGTATTAAGTTGAAAAACTGGTAAAAAGGACGGCATTTTCTCAAGAAGCTCAAACTTCAATTTGATTTTGTACAAGCCTATTATTAGGTGAGGCTTCATACCCAGTCTCTAGACCGGAGATAGCTAACAAACTGAAAAGTGTGACCTGCCTTAGTATCAATATTGGGCCCTTGGTCATCCCATATTTTGGACGGCTAGGTGTAAACATGAAAAAGCAAGACGTCGAGTACGGTACCTTTGGCAGGGAAAACCTCGCCGAGCAGATCGCAGATAAAATCCTTGACTTAATCAAAGAGCGAAAGCTGTTACCAGGCGATAAGTTACCTCCGGAAAGAGAGCTTTCAGAACAAATGGGCGTAAGTCGCCCTTCGCTCAGGGAAGCCCTCAGAGCCCTATCCATAATGAAAGTCATCAACCATCGCCAGGGTTCTGGCACATACATAACCTCTTTAGAACCGAATTATCTGATTGAGCACCTCGATTTCGTCTTTGCATTGGATGACAGCACATATCTGGATCTACTTGAGACACGTAAAGTAATTGAAGCTGGAATTGCAGAACTCGCCGCTCAGCGTATCACCGATTTGGAAATTAATGAATTAAATAAGTTCCACGAGCATTCAATTAAATCTGTTGACAACAACGAAGAATTTCTCAAAGCAGATTTAGAAATTCACGACGTAATTTGTAGAGCTTCGAGAAATCCCATACTGCAAAGGACCATGGCATCTCTCGTTAAACTTAGCATCCATAGCCGTCGCCGCACTGTGCAGATAAGCGAAATTCGAAATCAAACTGTTAGTGACCATGAAAAAATCATTAGAGCAATAGCGGCCAGAGATTTCACTGCTGCCCGTCAGGCAATGTTTGACCATTTGAATCATGTCGAAAAGGGTCTCAAGTCTGCGACAGCAACCAAGGATTCCGAGCAGTCATCCGTAGAATCAATGTAGGTAGTGGATTGCTTAAAGTGATGATTCAGGACGCGAATCGGACGAATGGCACGAAAAATCCAGAAAGACTCGCGTGATTCGCCGAATTCTCCGCATTCGCGTTCAAATCAGGGCGATGCGACAAAGTCTTCTGGGTTTCGAAGTCGCTTTTACTTATCCATAACCACTACTAGAGTGTAAAATCGGATTGGAAAGTCTCAGCCATGGATCTCCACGATCAACTCTCGCAGATCATTCACCCCTCCCGTGTCCTCACCTCTTATATGCACCGCATCGCGTACGCCAACGACGCATCCTACTTTCGCCTCGTCCCGCAGGCAATCGTTCAGCCGAATTCTATAAGTGAAATTCAAGCCCTCTTTAAGTTTACACAACAAAATAAAATTCCAATGACCTTCCGCGCGGCGGGGACAAGTCTCTCGGGGCAAGCCGTGACCGATGGCATTCTCGTGGATATTTCCAAACATTGGGGAAATTACAATTTGGAGGAGAATGGCAGGTTGATCCGTTTCCAACCTGGCATCGTCGGCGGATTCGTCAACAACGTACTCAAACCCTTTGGTCGCCGCATCGGACCTGACCCCGCCTCCCTTGAGGCGTGCATGATGGGCGGCATCCTTTCCAACAACTCCAGTGGTATGTGCTGTGGTGTGACAGAAAACTCCTATCGTACGATTCATTCCATGACCGTCGTTTTGCCGAATGGCTTTGTTCTCAATACCGCCGCGCCAAACGCAAATCAAATATTTGAAAACGAACAACCGCATATCCCAAAAGGATTGCTTGAACTCAAGCGACGGATAGAAGGCAACACTCAACTCGCTCTTCGTATCAAAGCGCGGTACAAGACGAAAAACACAAACGGCTATCTCCTCAACACCTTCATCGATTTCGACACGCCGCTCGACATCCTCACTCACATCATGATTGGCTCCGAAGGAACATTGGGATTTATCGCCGAAGCCGTGCTGAACACACTGCCCGATTACCCGCGACGTTATACTGGTCAACTTTATTTCAAGAATATTCAAGACGCCGCATCTGCCATCGCGCCGCTTAAAGACTCAGGCGTTCGCGCCGCAGAGATTATGGATAGGGCTGCACTTCGTTCTGTTCAAGATCATCCTGGCGTCCCCGCGATTTTGAGACAACTTCCCGACGACGCGGCGGCGATTTTAGTGGAGTATCAGGCTGAAGACGCTGACGCGGAATCAATTATCGGCTTCAAAAAAGAGGCGGAGCAAGTCGTCAAGAAAATTAAACTCTTGCATGATCCAGAATTCACCGATGATCCAATCGCGCAAGCGGCGTTGTGGAAAACGCGCAAAGGCATCATTCCATCCATCGGCGCAATGCGCACGCCAGGGAGCGTCTGCATCAACGAAGATGTTGCATTCCCCGTTCCTCGTCTCGCCGATGCGGTGACTGACCTGCAGCACCTCTTCACAGATTTTGGTTATCGAGATGGTGTTGTGTTCGGTCACGCGAAAGATGGCAACCTGCACTTCCTGATCAACCAAGCCTTCAACACAGATTCAGATACGCATCACTTCGATAGCTTCATCCGCGCAATGGTGGGGCTTGTCAGCGGCAAATACGACGGCGCGCTCAAAGCCGAGCATGGCACAGGTCGCAACATGGCACCCTTCGTCGAGACCGAATGGGGCGCGGATGCCTACGCCATCATGCGCGACCTCAAGTCATTGTTCGACCCCGATCACATGCTCAACCCTGGCGTGATGATCAACGCCGATCCGCAGACCCACGTCACGAATCTCAAATCCATGTCACTCGTCTCACCCGAAGTGGACAAATGCATCGAATGCGGTTTTTGCGAATCAAAATGCCCATCGCGACGCTTGACCTTGACGCCACGCCAAAGGATTGTCGTTCAGCGTGAGATTTCCCGCTTAAAGACACTCGCTTCGGACTCATCCATGCTTGATTCCGCTAAACTTGCTCAAGCCGTCCTCCTCGGGGGCGGAGGTGCTATTGTGAGTGGTATCGAGTTAATGAAATCGCTTCTCAACGATTTCGAATATTCAGGAATCGACACTTGCGCCGTTGATGGACTCTGCGCGACTACATGTCCCGTGGACATCAACACAGGCGACCTGACCAAACGCCTGCGCGCTGAGGCGGTGAGTCCGCACGGAGAACGAATCGCCAATTGGCTCGCCGAACATTTTTCATGGACCGAATCAGCTCTTGGAGTTGGTGTTCGTTTAGGACATCTTGCAGAATCAATGATTGGTGCGGATGGAGTTACGTCCATTATTCAAACTATTGAAAAAATAACAGGAAGGAGATTACCCAAATGGAATCCGCACATCCCTTCCCCAACTCCAAACCTTCGTGCCCTTAGTGTTCTTGGTAGTAAAAAAGATTTTATCTATTTCCCCTCCTGCATCTCACGGCAATTGGGAACACCGAAAAGTAACCGCCGCCCCTCGCTTGCTGATACCTTCTTTACCATTGCGGACCGCGCAAACATTAACTTACACATTCCCAAAAACGTGATAGGTCATTGCTGCGGAATGCCCTTCGCCTCAAAAGGATATAAGAAAGCCTACCAACTCGCCTTGCACAAAATCCTGATACAAATGTGGGAATGGTCCGAGCAGGGACGATATCCCATCGTCATCGACACAACCTCCTGCACACACACACTCCGCACATGCAGTGACGACCTCAGCGCCGATGACAAGGAACTCCGGGAAAAACTATCAATCCTTGATGGCGTTGAATTCCTGCATGACCATGCTTTACCTAAACTTGAAATTCAACCCATTGAGGAAGAGGCCATACTGCATCCCAATTGCTCTGCCAGAAAACTTGGTTTGGAAGAAAAGACACTAGCCATCGCCAAACAATGTGCCCAATCTGCGACTGTGCCATTAAACCTGGGTTGCTGTGCCTTCGCAGGTGACCGCGGATTGCTGTACCCTGAACTGACTCAATCCGCCACGGAAAAAGAATCCGCCGAAGTTAGCGCGCGGGAATATGGCGGCTATTACTCCTCCAATATTCCCTGCGAAATCGGTATGTCTGAAGCGACGCAAAAAGATTACACTTCAGTTGTGTATTTAGTGGAGAGGGCATCGAGAATATAAAATGAAAAAACCAATTGACATTGCCCTAACTGCTTCTAAGTCCTGGCAAGAGACTCCTTCAGAATCTCATCCACATGCGTAAGATGATCACGCATGGCCTAGCCAGCTGGTTTGGGGTCTCTTCTCTTGATCGCATCCACAATCGCCATGTGGTCAATCAAGGTCTAGCACCGGATTTCGTAAATTTGCCCGGTGCAAGCCCGGCCGTGGTAACTCAGCTTAACAATGGCGTTCATTAACCAGAACAGGACTGCATTCTCTGCCCCTCCATGAATGATCTTGTTTAGCTCAATGTCTACCCGCATAAAGGCGGTCGCATCATCGATCAGGTGGCTCGATCTTTCCAAACAGTCTTCCAGCTGCTTAATTTTCTCATCGGAGAAGCTCTCGGCAGCCATCTCGGCCAGGCCGGCTTCAATTACACTGCGCGCCATCAAGAGTTACAGGTAGGTTGAATCCTCTAGGACAAACACATTAGAAAGGTGGAAACGATGAACGAAAAGAACCAAAATGGTCAAAACCTTGAAGTCCGCTATGAGTTTATGCGCCCCAAGGAGATCATTGCTGCCAGGGACCGGTTCCCGGTTGCTTATTTTCCGTTGGGGCCGCTAGAATGGCATGCACCTCACCTGCCCATCGGAGTGGACATGCTGCATGCTTACTCCCTTGCTTTGGAAACCGCCAAAAAAACCGGTGGAGTAGTCCTCCCACCGCTTCCGCTCGGTTCGGAAACCGTGCTTGAGCCCGACCGGGTGCGAGATCGCGGCTTTAAAGGGGATGAAAAGATCATCGGGATGGATTTTCCCGGTCTGGCGCTGCCCAGCCTGTATATCGAAGACAGCGCGTTTGGGGTGATTGTCCACGAAGTGATCCGCGGCTTGAAGAAGCAGAGCTTCAAGTTGATCGTGGTGGTCAATGGCCACGGGGGCAAATATCACCTGATCACCCTTAATCGGATTGCCGCCGAAGAGACCGAGCCCGGGAAAGCCACCGTGATGCACGCCTTTCACCTGGACCCGGGCGAGAATAAGGGTGGCCATGCCGAAAAATCGGAGACCGGCCTGATGATGGCCCTGTACGGCGACCGGGTGGATATTGGCTCCCTGCCGCCCCTCTCTGAGCCTATCCTAAGCCGCGATTACGGCATTCTCGACCTGCCAACCTGTTTTGGGCAGCCCACTAGCGATTACAGCGTCCGCTCCAATCAGGACCCCCGGTATGCTTCGAAGGAAGAAGGCCAGGCGAGCTTTGCCAGAGAAGTGAACAACCTGGCGGAATTGGTTTACAAGAACATTGCCGAATTTGTGAATACGTGACCCATCTGCCGACGGTGAGATCCTGTTGACAGGCCATTTATATTATGGTAAATTAAACTTAATGGTATTACCAATTTACCTTTAGCTGGACTTTATCCATTTGACAAAGAGAATAGACAATATCTACAGTCACAATTGGTATTCTTCATCTTTTATCGTTGTTTTGGGGCTTCGCAATGTTGTAGTGACATCGCAAAAATGGCCTTTTCGTCCGAAAACCGCAGAGAAACAAGCCTTTCAGCGGCTGAAAGATGGATAATTGAATGGATAAAAACCAGCTTAGGCACGACACCCTATTTTCTTTCACTGACAACCTCTGCAAGAAAGGAGGCCAAAGTCCATCTGTCTTCTCATCTGAAACCCCGATAAACCTATTGAACGCTTGATCCATTTAATTTACTGAAAAGGAGAAGTTTCGATGTTTCACAAAAAAACCCCCGTTTTCTTTTACCTAATGATCCTAGCCAGCCTCATCCTCGCCTCTTGCACATCATCAGCAACCCAAGCGCCAGCCCCGCAGCCCTCCACCGCGGAGCCGACCCAAGCCCCCACCTCCGGCGTGGTAGAGTTGACGTTCTTCGAGCGGAACAACGCTCCCGCCACTTGGGACGAGATGAATTGGGCGGTCGATTCTTTCAATGAGAAATTCAAAGATAAGATCCATGTTACTATCTCCGGTGTGGACGGGGTCACCTTCCGCACCAAAGCCCCGATTGAGCTCCGTAGCGATACCCCGCCCGATGTCTTCTTCTCGTGGGAAGGCGGCTGGGCGCAGAAGATGATCGACGCCGGCTTTGCAGCCCCGCTCGACGAATATTATGCGAAGTACGGCTGGGAGAAACAGCTCAGCAAGGGCGCCGTCTCGCTGGCCACATTCGATGGCAAGAAGTATTTTGCGCCCTACGAAATGTCGGCTGCCATGATGTGGTACCGGCCAGACGTGTATGAGCAGTATGGCATCAGTGTGCCGAAGACTTGGGACGAGTTCTTGAGCAATTGCGAAGTCCTGAAGTCGAACGGCGTGGCTTGCTATCTACTGGCCAACCAGGGCAAGTGGCAGTCCCAGTTTGAATGGACCAGTTACTACGTTAATTCGTCCGGGCTGGACATGTACACCAAGCTGTACAAGAATGAGATCCCTTGGACCGACCCCAGTGTGGTGGAAGCGTTTGCCGCCATGCGCAACCTGTCCGAGAAAGGCTACCTCTACCCTGGCTGGAACTCCATTGACCTAACCCCGGGAAACATCCCCTTTTCTAAGGGTGAGGCCGCCAACTGGTTCCAGGGCGTTTGGATGATCAACATCTTCAAAGGCGAGGAAGCCGATATCCCCTACAAGGTCGATTTCTTTCCCTTCCCCCAGGTTGGAAACCGCCCGCCGGTCACATCCATTTTCGCCGAGAATACAGTGATGATTCACGCAAAGTCCCAGCACAAGGATGAGGCCGCTGAGTTCGTCAACTACCTAATCTCCCTGGAGGCCCAACAGCACAAGGTGAACAGCCAACTGCCGTACCCGGCCAATATCAATGTCGACCTGACGACCTTGATCCCCTTGGCGCAAAAGGTAGGCCAGACTGTGGCGAGCGCCAGCGAGTTCAGCTTCATGCACGTCGATCACCAGTTCGACCCGGCCATTGCCGATGTCTTCCTGAACCAGATGCAGGCCGTTCTGGACGGCGCCGTGACGCCGGAGGAAGCGGCACAGGCGGTGGAAGAAGAGGCGATCAAGGTTCGAGGTAAGGTGAAGTAGTAAGATCTTTAGCGTTATCCGTTGATTTCTCTCGCTGGAGGGTGCCTGCCGCACTCTTTCTCCTCTCTGCCAAAGCTCCAGGCACCCTCCAGTAAAATTGCGGCTCACCTGTTCCGCCGCCAAATACCAATAATTACAGCAAGAACTAAGAGAGGGACGGTTTCATGAATGATGCTTTGGATCAACCTGTTCCCAGTATCGCCTCCAGGGGTCAACTGAATTGGCTGAAAAGCCTTTGGCAGGAATACCGACGCCACAAATTTGTCTATCTGGTGGGTGTGGCAGTACCGCTGCTCATCTTCATCTCCTTTGTCGGAATCCCCATTCTCTACACTATATTCTTAAGCTTATTTGAATGGGATGGCATCGGCTTCGAAAAAACCTTTATCGGAATCGAAAATTATCGCTCCTTGATGAGCGATAAGAATTTATTGCTCTCCCTGCGGAACACAACCATCTGGACCCTTGCAACCCTGACGATCCCGGTTTCGATCGGCCTGCTGCTGGCAATTTTTTTAACCTCGGCCAAGGTCTATGGCAGCGGCACGATCCGGTCCTTATTGTTCCTGCCCACCACCATGTCGCTAGTCACAGTCGGGATTATGTTCTCGCTGATTCTCAACCCGATCTTTGGGGCCATGAACCTAGTGCTGAAAAATATCGGCCTGGGGGTCTTACAGCGCGACTGGCTGAGCGATACCAGCATCAACCTCTACACCCTGATTTTCACCTACGCCTGGCTGTGGGTGGGCTTCCCATTGACAATGTTTTATGCCGGCATTAAGCAGATCTCGGCCGAGCTGTATGAGACGGCGAAGTTAGAAGGCGCCAACCTCCTGCAGACCGCCCGCTTTGTCACCCTGCCCTTGCTGCGACCTGTAATTACCTCCGTCACGGTCATCGCGGTGATCAACTCCGTCAAAGCATTTGATCTGGTTTTTACGATGACCCGCGGCGGTCCCTACGGGCGGACTAACGTACTTGGCTATTACATGTACCTACAATCCTTCCTCAGCTACCGGTATGGGTATGGGGCTGCCATCAGCATCGTCATGCTGGTGATCAGCTCGGTTTTCGCCTATATTTACCTACGACACATCGCTGGAGAATCCTTACATGCCTCCGATTAGCAGCGCCAATAAATTAAGACGCTTCAGGGTCAGCTTCAGTCGGTCGGTGTTCTTTTTTATCGCCCTGGCCATTTTGCTCATCTGGCTGTATCCCCTGATCTTGACTCTGATGACTTCCCTGAAAACAGAGGCGGAAATTCTCCAGTCCCCGCTGGCTCTTCCCAAAAAACCTTCCCTGGATGCCTTCTTCAAAACCTGGGAGCTGCTGGATTTCGGCAGTCTCTTGAAAAACAGTTTCATCATCGCCACCGGTAGTGTGATGATCGGCATATTCCTGTCATCTATCCCGGCTTTTGCTTTCAGCCGCTTTCAAATCCCGGGGGGCAGTATCCTATTCATCCTCTTGCTGACCGGCATGATGCTGCCTCAGCAAACCGTAATCCTCCCGCTGCATGAGGTGCTTCGGCGCCTGGGCCTGCTGGATAACTTATTTGGCTTGATGATCGTTCATGCCGCCTATGGGATGCCGTTTAATATGCTCATAATGCGTGGCTTTATCGCCACCATTCCGCGCGAGCTGGAAAGCGCAGCCCGGGTAGATGGCTGCTCGGATTTTGGCGTCTACCGGCATATCATCCTGCCCTTGACGCTGCCGGCGATTGCGGTCGCTGCAACCTTAAACTTTATCAATATCTGGAACGAGTTCTTTTTTGCCATCATCCTGCTGAACTCGCAGAGCAACTATCCGGTTACGGTGGGCATGATCACCATTCAGCAGTCGCGCTATTTCTCGGCGTGGAACACACCGGCGGCCGCACTCATGATGGCGCAGCTGCCGACCATTTTGCTTTACCTGCTGGCACACCGGTATATTACCGAAGGCATGCTGGCCGGAGCTCTCAAAGGATAATATCATTCGCTGCGCTGCCCTTTTGAAAGGAGGTATTTTCCAATGACCAGGAACAGGATAAAATACGGGCTGATCGGTTTGGGCGAAGTGTCGGTCGCGCACGAACAGGGCTACCAGGCCAGTACCGACAAAGCGGAGATTGCGGCGGTCTGCGATGTAAATCGGGAAGTCGCCGAGGCCCGGGCCCGGCCTTACAACGCACGAGTTTACACCGATTACCGCGAACTGCTCCGCAGCGAAGATATTGAAGCCGTGGATATTATGGTGCCGCACTATCTCCACTACCGCATCGCCAAAGAAGCACTGGAGCAGAAGAAACATGTAATAATGGAAAAACCTCTCACGGTAGCGGCTGCCGAGGCCCTGCAGTTATGCCAACTTGCCCTACGGCAGAACGTGAAGTTCACCGTGGCCGAGAACACTCGTTTTGTAGCTGCTTACGTCGAAGCCGAAAAGCTGATCCGGGCTGGCGAAATAGGCAATCCGCGCCTGATCCGCACCATGATCTACGGCTCCGAGATGGAGCGGATCCAGGATAAGACTAATTGGATCCACCGGATGGAAGAATCCGGCGGGGGGGCTATGATAGACATGGCTGCCCACAGCATTTTTCTGCTGAAGTGGCTGTTCGGCGAGATTACCGACCTGCAGGCTACCCAATGGCAGTATGTTCCGTTCATCGAAACGCCGGATAACGCCGTAATCAACGGCCGACTTGCTAGCGGCGCCATTTTTACTACTCAATACACCGAGATCGTCGAAATCCCTTGGGGAGAACGGTTGGAGGTGTATGGCGACAAAGGTTCCATTATCATTGATCAACTTAACAACCCGCCTGCCAGGTTCTACCAAAACAAGGCGGATTATCACGGACGGCCAATCGCAGATGTTCCTTATGACCCGGAGAGCTGGAAAACCAACTCCATGATCGAAGAGGTGAAAGACTTTGTGCAAGCCATTTGGGACGACCGCCCGGCTGCTATTGATCCTATGGAAGGCTACTACGTGATCAAAGTGATCGAAAAGGCATACGAATCGGTCGCCAGCGGCCGGCCGGTTAGCATGGATTAACTGCTGCGTCTGCCCCGGCCGACGGATTTGGATCAGACAAGATGCGATGAAGGAGTATACGATGAGTACCCAACCCCAAGAAACACAGTCCGACGAAGTTCGATATGAGTTGTTGCGACCCCAGCAGATCATCACTGCCCGCCAAAAGCTGCCGGTGGTTTACCTGCCTCTTGGTCCCATGGAATGGCACGGCGAACACCTGCCGTTTGGAGTGGATATGCTGCACGCCTACACGATCGCTCTGGAGACGGCGCGCTCGATTGGCGGGGTAGTACTGCCACCTCTGCCACTAGGCACCGAATCGATCCTGGAGCCGGATCGGGTCAGGCATCGCGGTTTTGAGGGTCACGAGCGGATCGAAGGGATGGACTTCCCCGGTCTTTCCCTCCCCAGCCTGTATGTGGTGGAGAACAGCTTTATGACCGCGGTGCGTGAACTGGTGCGGGCACTAAAGCGCCAGATGTTCCGGGTGATTGTGATCGTCAACGGTCACGGCGCCAAATACCACATGAGCGGCTTGATGCGGGTGGCAGTGGAAGAGAGTGAGCCGGGCAAACACGCGGTCTTGCATGCCTTGGCCTTTGACATCGCCCCCGGTAAGGGGGGCCATGCCGAGCGCTACGAGACCGGCTTTATGGAGGCTTACTTCTCGAAAACCGTGGACTTAAACGCGCTACCTGCCCTGCCGGCTCCCCTCAAAAATATTGAAACCGGCATCCTGGACGGGCCGACCTGCGAAGGCAAGCCCACCTCCGATTTTACCGTCCGACCAGAGCAGGATCCGCGCTTTGCAAAGGTGGAAGAAGGCTACCAGGATGTGAAGAACGGGGTGCGGCGGGTCAGTGAACAGGTGCGGGAGGCGCTGGATACATGGTCTGATCCCAAAGCGAACGCCTGGGCGCCCAAGCGGGTGCTGGGGTTTGACAGCTACATCCGGCAGCCGTCCGAGGTAGATTGACCGCCTCCACGGCAGGGGCTATTATCTCTGCCATCGTGCGAGATTTCCCGCAGATGCTAGTGGGGGCCAACACGGTGCTGAAGACCGAGCAGGCTCAAAAAGCAATAGAAGTCCGGGCGCGCGATCCATCGTGTCACCCGGCTTTGGCCCGAAGGTGAATGATTGGTGTTTGGAGCAGAATATCCTGGCTTTGCCCACCACTGAGATCCTGATAGCGCTGGAGCGCGGCCTGACGTATCTGAAGTTTTTCCCAGCCGGGACATCCTGGGAGGCCCCCGCCTCAAATCCCTGAATGCGAATATTGCTCTCACCACACGGCAAGAATGGAAGCGGTTGGGCTAAAAGATACTTTTACCCAAACAGGTCCCGATATCGAAACACTCATGGATGCCAGCGGGCTTAGCGTGGGGATACTGTGTCTGCGGTGAAGCGGGCGCTGGCGCGCAAACGGTAATTTGTTTCGAGATGCCCTGTGATTGGTCTCAATATGCGGGCACAATATGTGAAGCACCTTTTGCCTTCCCATTGAGCACTTGTATTGATTATGCTGGCGTCACATTTGAGCTGACAGGGTAATGACCCCCTGAAAGATGAAAGAATTATTCATTTTGGAGCGATTATGGAAGCAAAATTCCTTCCAGTTGGGTTTAACATAAACAGATTCATGAACCTGATGGAAAATGCGGCCGTTGATGGAGTATTGATCGCTTCACCAGAGAATGTTTCTTACCTAACAGGCTATCCATGTGTGCCCAGCAGCGGAAACCCAATTTTGTTTGCCATTCGCAATCATTATCCTTTCTATGCCTATATAAATAAGAAGGGTGAAACATTTCTTATTGCCTGGGAATATTCATTACTGGATATTGATCTGGGAGTAGATCATCTCATCAAGCATGTCAATAAAGATCTGGCATTAAAAGGCTTGTCTGAATTATTGCAGCAAGAATTAGGACTGGGGGGAAATCTGGGGCTCGAATCTACATGCCCTTTCCAACTGACCACCTTTATTCAAGATTGGGTTTCACCAGCCAAATTCACTGTGGTCGATGAAATCCTTGACCAGCTTCGATTGATAAAAAGCCCGACAGAATTATCCAATTTGAGAAAAAGCTGCCAGATCGTTGAGCAAACATTCCTAGATATCCTTCCCATTATCAAACCCGGATTGTACCGTAGTGATTTGATCAAGGCCTCCAAAGCGGGGATGATTCATAACGGCGCCAGTGGCATAGGGCATTGTACAATCTCTTTTGGCGCGTCAAACCCCGAGGTGGAAATCAATGAGGCGCTTGAGAAAGATCGACTTGTGATCATTGATCTTGGCGGCATGTATTACGGGTACGCCTCAGATATTCGGAGAATGCTGTACAGCGGACGAGTCCCTGAAAAGATGAAGCAACTCCATGCGATTATGTGTAATATCGTTGAAACACTAGGGAATGCAATCGTTCCAGGGGTGGAGGTCAAGGATCTGTGTGTCCAGGCAGAACTGCTATTCATTCGAAACGGTTTGGAGTCAAATTTCACGCACATTGGTCATACCATGGGATTGCAAACAGAAGAGGTCTGGTGTGACCGAAAGAACAAGATGAAATTTGAACCTGGCATGGTGGTTAACATAGAACTCTACTCAATGATGTCAAGCGGGGAAAATATAGGCGATGAGGAGACTTATATCGTAACAAGTAGCGGTTCTGAACGTATTACTCAATTACCAAGAGAGATACGAGCGATATGAACTTATTTTCTACCGAGGTGATGATTTTGGAAAGGAAATTACGAATTGGCATAATTGGGTTGGGAATAATTTCTGACGCTCATGAAGTTGGGCTGGATGAAATACGTGACAAAAAGGCAGCTTTATTGGCCAGCAAATATGTCATTATGGAAAAACCCATGACGATGGAACTCACAGGAGAATAAAATGGATCCCTTAATCATTATTGCAACACCTAATATCTGCTGGCTAAACCCACGCGAAGTAGATTACCCTCGAACCCCGCAAGCGATTGCAGATGAAGCAGTGCTTTGCCGCCAGGCCGGCGCTTCAGTATTGCATACCCATGCTGAAATGCTCTGGAAAGAAACTATTACAGCCGTGCAAGCCAAAACCGATATAGTCATTCAACTGGGTATGTCCAGCCTGTCAATCCCGGAGAGGGACGAAGTCTACCAATGCCATGGCGAGATGATTTCGATCATTCTCAACCATCACGATGAATCTTTTGCAGAAACTGAATGCCTGGTACTACACTCCCGCCAGGAACTTGAGGAATATGCAGTCCTTTGTCGAAAGTATGGGGTGGCTCCCGAATTTGAAGTATGGCATACCGGATCTATATGGAACTTGAATTATTTAATAAAGAAAGGACTGCTTGATAAACCATATATAACAACCTTATTCTTCGGTTGGCCGGGCGGTACGTGGTCCCCACCGACGATTGAAGAATACTCTTACCGGCGAAAATATATGCCCGAGGGCTGCGCCATAAATGTAAGTATTATGGGTAAGGAACAATTGGATATAGCCACAGCTGCCATCTTAATGGGTGACCATGTTCGCGTCGGAACCGAGGATTATCCATACAACCATATAGGTGAAATTGCTACTTGTCATGAATTGGTGGCGGAATTGGCCGACATTGCCCGAGCTTTAGGCCGGACGATCGCGACACCAGATCAGGCAAGGAAAATGCTTGATATCCCGCGAGGTAAGAAATGAACAGGAAAAATGTGGCAATCATCACCGGTGCAGCGACCGGTATTGGGAAGGCTTGCGCCCAGATCTTTGCTCGCAAGGATTATTGTGTTGGCATGCTTGATATAAACGAAATTGAGGGTAAAAAAACTGAGCGGGAGATCGTGAAAGAGGGTGGAAACGTATTTTTCATCCTGTGCGATGTAGCTGTTGAAGCATCGGTTAAAGCATCAGTCGATCAGGTAGTTAAAAAATATAACGGTATCGATGTGCTCGTAAACAATGCCGGCATAGTGCTTGTTCGTCCATTTGATGAAATCGAATGGATTGACTTTATGCGTGTGGTGAATGTTAATTTGGGTGGAACTTTTTTACTTTGTAAATATGTTCTGCCGATCATGAAAGGCAAGAGGTCAGGATCAATTGTAAATATGGCTTCAGTCGCTGGGCATGTCGGTCAAACCGAACATGTCGTTTATGGAGCGACAAAGGGTGCAATCCTATCACTTACAAGAGCATTGGCTTGGGAAGTAGCCAAATGGAATATAAGAGTAAATTCCATTAGCCCGGGCTCTGTTGATACGCCTATGTTGCGAAGCGATATTTCCCTGGAAGCTAATAGAACAATGAAATCTTTTGAAGAAGTAAAGAAGATCAGGGAAGCCGAGCAAGCATTTAACCGCTGGGCCGATCCTATGGAAATAGCTGAAGCTGTATATTTTTTGGCGAGCGATGCTGCATCCTTTATTACTGGAAGTGATTTATTGGTAGATTGCGGATGGGTAGCTAAATAATACACGGGAGCGCATCCTCTAACAGCCGCAAATTTCAGGAGAAATAGAATTGAGATACATTACATTTACCGATGGTACCGAACTGAAATTCGGGATACTGCTCGGCGAACGAGTGGTGGAACTAGCTGGGCAGGGTTTTCCGTCTACGCTGTTGGAGTTTATTGCTGCCGGGGAGCATGCCTGGGCGGAAGCGGCTGCTTACTGCCAATCTTCACCACAACCTGAACTGCAATTAAGCCAGGTGCGCTTGCTGGCGCCTTTGCCCAGGCCAAGCAAGATCATCTGTATTGGACTGAATTATATGGATCATTGCCGCGAGCAGAACGTTAAAGTTCCTGAACGCCCGTTGGTCTTTGCCAAGTTTCCCAATGCAGTAACCGGACCATACGATATTATAGAATGGGATTCCACCTTGACCGACCAGGTGGATTATGAAGTGGAGTTGGGCGTGGTAATCGGCAAAACCGCCCGCCGGGTAACGCAAGAGAGGGCTCTCGATTACGTGTTTGGTTACACCGTGGCGAACGATGTTTCGGCGCGTGATCTACAGTTTTCTGACACTCAGTGGGTGCGCGGTAAGAGCCTGGACAGCTTTTGCCCCTTGGGTCCAGTGATTGTGACCGCCGATGAGATTCTAGATCCCCAGATGTTGGCTCTGCGCACGACAGTGAATGGCCAGGTTTTGCAGGATTCAAATACATCAGAAATGATCTTTGGTGTTCGAGAGTTGATCTCTTTTCTTTCCCAAGCCTTTACCCTGGAACCTGGTGACCTGATCTTGACCGGGACACCTGACGGGGTTGGGGTCTTCCGAAAGCCCCCGGTGTTCCTGCACGATGGTGATCAGGTAGTGGTCGAAGTGGAGCGCATTGGCCAACTTGAAAACCGCGCTGTAGTCACCAACCAACTGCGAACCTTATAACATCCACCCATAATCAGAATGCCGCCATGCAAATTCGTTTTGCTAGGTAAGAAAGGTCTGCTCCTGCATCTGGAGTCCCAGAGCGTTCGAACTGTGCTTAAAGCCTGCCACCGGAGTGGGCTGCTGGACATCGACCATACTCTTAAGATATGCATCTACTCGGATTAGTTTCCTGAAGACGACCGGAGCGAGAGTATCCTCGAAAAAGGTAACTTGTTCATAAACCGCTATACCAAGAAGATCGTCGGCCTCCTGTTTTGATGCTCTTCAAGGACTACTAAACGATGCCCGGCCTGGTCGCACGTTTGGAGAGGCGCAACAGTTTCATGACCACTGCGCATGACTTGCGCTGGCTACTTCGGTCATCCGCTCGTATTTGTGAGTTGAATCTACGTTAGTACACGATCTTGCAATTTCAACTTTTTGGATTTCTGGGCAAGTATTACAGGAATCGCGAAAAGCAATTGATATCCTGTTTGAACAGGAGTGATCAATAACCTATCAGTCGCACCGGCCAGCTCCCTCCCAATATGGACAGATCACCTAGCCAAATTGACAGTGGTTTTGAGAAAAGCTCTCAAAGTCACCTTTTTCTCCCTGAGAGAGCAGGTAAACTCTGGTCGATTGTGTGTAACCCTGCCCCTGCGGTTACTTTCAATCCACGCCTCTGGGAAGGCTTAGCAGTATCGTCCGAAGTTGATGATAGGATAACAAGACCTATTTCATGGCTTACATTAAAGACATTGTTGATTGTTTGACTTCTATCGAACAAGAAAATTTTCTTTCACCCATTCTTTTCAGCGGCCATTAGGAATCAACATCTACCTGGTCAAAAGGTTTTGCGACCGTTCTCCACAGCATCAACATAGAGCAAGGACTGATTCAAATTAAAGGTGAAGTTTACTCCGGCGTTGGTGACCTTCCCTATCCCTGTTCGAATTAAACTGGATTGTTTTAAATAGCGAAGCATGAACGCTAGAATTTCTTTTGTCTTTCGAAAGTTGGGCGCATATTCTTACGATATTGGTTCTGTAGAATTCAGAAAAATTTAGGGAAAACAATGTAAAATCATTAGCAACCTGACACTTTAACAATTGAATAGTTGATCGGCATGAAAAATCGAGTAAATTTGTTTTTACGACAAAACGGATTTACAGGAGAAGCCAATGCCGACCAACCAACTCTATCATACATGGATTGCTCAAATTCGTGAATTGCACGCAGGCAAGCGAATTACGCAAATTCGCAACTTTGTCTGGCTGATGATCGGCATTTATAAAAGTCATTCGGTGCACTTGAGCAAAGTAGCAGGCAAGATACCTGGACAAGCCAAGTTGTTAAGTGCGACCCGCAGGTTGAGCCGCTTTGTGGACAATCCAGCTATTCAAGTTCGAGAATGGTATGAGCCGATTGCACGTCAATGGCTGAATGCGCAAGCTCATTGGCTGGGAGAAATTCGCTTGATTGTAGATGGCTCAAAAGTTGGCTTTGGTCATCAACTCCTGATGGTTAGTATGGCCTATCGCAAGCGGGCCATTCCAATCGTCTGGACATGGGTCAAACAGGTTCGTGGGCATAGTACAGCCAATAAACAACTTGCCCTGCTTGCTTATGTCCGAACATTGATTCCACGAAAAACACCTGTTTTTCTGGTTGGTGATACCGAATTTGGCTCTGTAGCGGTCATAAAACAACTCAAAAAATGGCGCTGGTTCTATGTGTTACGTCAAAAGACAAATACGTTGGTTCGAGTAGGCAGACAAACTGCGTGGCATGCCTTTTCTACACACATTCAGAAATCAGGGCAAAGCGTTTGGCTTGGGCAAGGCTACCTAACCCAGCAATCAGCCTGCCCAACCAGCCTTTTGCTGTATTGGCAGATTGGAGAAAAAGAACCTTGGTGTCTGGCTACCAACCTGCCCAATCTGCCCACTGCCTTACGCTATTACAAGCGTCGCATGTGGATTGAAGAAATGTTTGGTGATATGAAAAAACATGGCTTTGACTTGGAGAGCACTATGCTCCACACTTTCCAACGCTTATCACGCTTGACGTTGGCTGTTGCTTATTTGTATGTCTGGCTTATTGCAACTGGTGTTCGCATCATTCATGCTGGTCTGCGCCATCTGGTTGATCGAAATGACCGCCGTGATCTTAGCATCTTTCAAATCGGCTTGCGTTTTATCCAAAGGAGACTGACCAATGCACTCTCGGTTACTTCTCAACTCTGTATTTACCTCTGACACCAAACTGTCAGGTGGCTAGTAAAATCAAACAAGTCTCGATCAGATTGAAGCTGAGAAAGTCATCCAAGCAATTAAGGACGAGCTGTTGCGGCATAATAGAACCGCAGTAATTGCTGTCGCTGATAATCATGGTGAACTTATCGCTTTACTCCGGCTGGATGGAGCGCCACTGCCTTCAATTGTCATTGCAACCAACAAAGCTTGGACAGCAACCAGAGAACGAAAACCTACTCTGGAAATTGGAAAAGCAGTTCGTGATCCGAAAAGTGGATATGATATTGCTTATTTTGGCGATCATCGCTATATCGCGTGGGGTGGTGGGATTCCTGTTTATTTTTGAAGGAAAAGTTGTTGGAGCAATCGCGGTAAGTGGCGTATCAGCAGAACTAGAAGATATAGAAGTAGCAAAGATAGGTTTGGAAGCAATCCTAAAATAACAAAGTTATTTTGCTTGAACGCATAAATAGATAAAAGTATTAGCAACACAAATTTACATTAGAGACCGCTAGTAATAATTTGCTGATAAATGTCGTTAGCCAACCAACTCTTTGAAACATTATGCGGGGGAGACATAATAAATCCATATTTTTGATAGCATATTATCGTATCCGCACCCACGGGCTTTCACCTTGCATGCATTTCTTGAGAGCATCAAGATGAGTCAGGTATAAATTGGGCTTCTTGCCATTCTCCGTTGCCCAATTCAAAATCATGCTTTGGGCTGTGTTCATTACTCCAGGTCGTGGAGCAACTATACATAGGCGTCCGGCCCCCGCTATGAAGGCATTTTCCCACTTGTGAAGCAGGGATGCCCGATCTTCACGTTCACCAGTCTCAACCTCCAGATAGAAGACTTCGGAATCCTTCCTCACGACAAGATCCGGTTGGAAGTAGCGGTTTTCGCCAATTTTGATTTCCACAGGCTCCCGTTCAACAAGATAGCCCAGAGCCGCAAAATGGTCAGCAGTTTTCAAAATCAGTGAGGTGTGCCGCTCAGATTTATGAGACCTTAGGAGCATTTCGAGTTCTCCGGGTACCGGGGATTTACCGGTCAACTGTGTATAAGCCCACCTCCCCTTTTCAGTGAGAAACACCAAATCGGTTGGGCGTCCTTGTACAGAAACACCCGAGCGCCGAGAGATCAGCTCCTCTTCCTGGCATGCTTCAACACCACGGTAGGCGGCCCTCTCTCCGAGAGCAAACTTTTGGACAAGCATTTGTTGAATTTCAGACAGGCGCGAATAACCAGCTTCGCCAATCAGCAAAATAGCTTGTTTGTCCCGCTCAAACCCTTTCTTCTTCCTCCATAATTGAAACCATTCAGCATGCTGAACAGCGGGCATCTTCGGCATTTCTAGTACGGGATCATTGCCTTTCTTCTTTCGTTCGTAAATTAGGCTTTGGTCAAGCGAGGATGCCTGCTTCAGAAGCTGAAGGACTTTCTCTTCACCCAGATTTGCACGGCGGGTTTGCACGTCCACTTCCTTTTGTAACGATTCGACTCTTCGGTTAAGTTCATTAAGGCGTTCCGGCCAGTTCAAAGATTGATGATCGACACCTGTAAGAGTGACTTTCAAGGAATTGGAAATAAGTTCCCCTAAGGTCTCCGGGGATGCGGTTTCGAGAACAAGTCCATTCTTCTGCATCTGATCGAATCGCTGGCCACAATAATCCAAACCAATCCTGATCAATTGCCCTTGCGCTTCCTCCGCCTTTTTGTTGGCCGCAGACAACAACCGTCGATGGGCCTCGATACTGTCTTGAAGTTGCCGGATGGTCACGTTTCCAATACTCATGGGCCAACTTGTAACCACGGATTCACAAGGATTTGCTGGAGTTGTTGGGAAGCCGCATACCAAGAGTCTATCGCTTTGGTAAAGTTTACTTCTGTGGGCTCGCTCGCCCATTTTGCAGTCCACGAAGTTGCATCTAAATATTTGGCTACGACATCTATCAAAATGGAGTGCAGGTTTTCAAGAGTCGGAGGCGCCTCTGTGCCATCCATTTCTTCACGCAAAGTTACCAATCTTCCATAAACATTACTGATTTGACGATCCTGAGAGAAAAGATCCATCGTTGGTTGTTCCTGGATGGCGGCTAATTCCGCATTGATATCCTCGATTTGTAGAATCCACTTCTGCGCTGAATGCTGATATCGGACGACGCGTGCCAAGCTGGGGGTAAGGAGCATTGGCTTATAGTCCTCAGATTGAGGAGAGGAAAAATACCCAAGGACTGTCAAGGCAATTGTAGAAATGCCAAGAAATACATTTCGAAGAAAGCTTCGAGATACTTCTAGCTCAAGACTCATGGACGGACTCCTTCGCTCCCTGTTCTTCTCTGGCGCGCTGAGCAGCCTCTCCAGCTTCCCAGTTAATGTTCTCCAGAAATGCAATATGTTCAGCAGTTACTTCGACGACCTGTTTTCCTGTTTCCCGTTCACGGGTTTGAAGATGACCATCAACCGAGATCTTCGAACCCTCCTGTAAGTAAGGATAAGACAGTTCGGCGAGCGATCCCCGGACGACAACTCGCAAACCCTTGAGATATTCATCATTCGTCAGCAGCATGCGCAGAAATGCATACTCCCCATTTCCTTCCCCTCGCCGGAACTGACTGTAATAAATATCTTCTCCGACAGTGCCTACTATGAAAACGTGGTTTCCCGCGGATTCTGGTAAGGGCGCATTGTGCTTCAGACGCTCGGTTTCCCCTTGCTCCCAGTTGATATTTCGAAGTAGGATCAGATTGACTGCGTCTATTTCATGTACCAGTTTTCCCTTAAACTGACGAGATTGTAGAAATCCGAATACTGCAATCTCCGACCCACGTTGAAGGTATGGAAAATAAAACTCTGCTTTTTCGTCCCATAGAACAATCCTCATCCCGCTGACCACCCGTGGTCGACTGGCCATCAGGATCACCCGCAGAAAGGGGCGTTCAACTCCCTTGATAAGTAGGCGGTCGAAATATATATCACCGGTTAGGTTTCCAACAAGAAATACACGATTCATGGCTTTATTCTCCTAATAGAATTTTTTGAAGGTCTTTTATTTTTGGGTTGTAGAACCCCATAGCCAAATCCCAATCCGTGTCTCCCGTCCCTCTTGATAGGGCATCGAAGCGATCCTTCGGCCCCGACTCTAGCAACCGCATCAAATCAGCCGGATGTTTTGCGGCGAGACGGTCAAACACACCACCGGCGCCGAGCAATCGGTCTTCACGCAGGCTTGCAATTGCATAGGCTACCGGATCATCAATACCTGTTCCGGCGGGACTACAAGAGAACAGCACCCAGGATACAAACGCCTGCGCAGAGGCGTTCGCTGACAACAATTCTTTCGTGACTTTTGGGTGCACATGATTCTGGACCAGCAATTTTCTCAATACCCATGCTGAAGGCAAAACCGCTGCTGCCAGAGTTTGGGTGGTGGATGTGATTAACTCAGTGGTGTTTGGAACGGTGGTTAAGTGCTTAAGACTGTGCCATTCGCGCCAATCTTGAGTGCCAACGCCGCCTTCCATCGGTGTCATTTGCGCCGCGCTATGAGTGCCAGGTGCGGCCTGCTTAATAGTGTCAACTTCGCCGCTTATCGGTGCCACCTGCGCCTGACTATTGGTGTCAGACGCGCCATCCATAAATACTGGTTCATCCAAGCGGATCCTCATGCGCAGTGCATCGAATTCGTCATTTTCATGGCGAGGCAACAACGCGATAAATGCTCCTCCTGGCCCGACCGGATCTCGAATCCATTCCCAGACGGTCTTGGGACGAGACAGCCCGAGCCAACTTGCAAGCTCTGCATAACCACCACGTATCAAAACTTCATCACGCATCTCGCCGGTTTGTGGATTGAGGTAACAACGATCCCGTAAGAGTGCCACAAGCCATGCTTGAGCCGGGGTCAGGCCAGATCGGGGAATGACCTTTTCAAGAAAATAATGGGTAAGCAGGATGGTTCCAAATCCAGTGATGATCTTGCGATGGAGTGCTTCTGCAGCCTCTTGCAACTCAGGAGTCAAACTTCCATGCAGTGCTTCAGCAATGTCCATCGCAGTTTGAAAATAGGCGGGCGGCGGATTACCGGAGGCGATGAATCCAATCGGTGGCAGCAGCTCACCAACCAGATCCTTAATCTGTAATGCAAGTTTAAGAGCTTCCAGCGGAGACAAACCGGTTTGAACGCGCTCGTTCAACCATTCAAAAATAGCTGCACTGTCCACTCGGGATAGCCGCAAGGTCATATGAACCGTATAGCGGTTGGGAAGGCGATGGGAACGATGGTCATTTCCTTGTGCCCAACATGGAGAAGTATCTTCACGATCCACCAGACCCAACAGAGCCTTCCATGAGGCCTCATCCTCAATAGCTCGAAAGAAAGTTCTCCGGCTAAGACCACTGAAACGGATCACGTGCTTTAGTGCCACGCGTTGGGTATACGTGCTATTCTTATTCCCTCGACTTGCACCCCAAAATGCCTGCCGCCAACCGACATAAAGCCAGGCATTGCGCACGCCGATTTCCGGGATGAGTCTGCTGAAATAACCAGGGATGGCGACAACCTTTGAAGGGGCAACAATTTCATCATATTTCAGCCGATTGACAATTCTGATTTCGGCTTGTTCTTCATTTGCCTGAGAATTGTTCTCGATGTTTTCTTCTTCATTATTCTGATTGACGACGAACTCAACATTGACGTGCTGGTTCAAAATACCGATCAGCAAGCGGTTGATCGTACTGGTGAGTCGGCTTTCCAACCATTCACACGCGTAACTGTTGCGAACCCCAATCCTGAGAACATCTTTATCGAATCCAACAACCCGGGTATCCCGGACCCAAGTATCGAATGAGGCTTTTGGCATCTCCATCTGGAGTTGTCCGAGGACAGATTGCCAGGCTTGTTCAGGCGAAAGAGACATAATGATGATCGTGGAATTGACCCAGAAAGGCTTTTATTAGGGCAAAGGTGGGGTTACATCCGTTTGTGCAACGAAATCGCTCGTAGGGCTTCCTGTTGAGGCTAGCGTCGCCGTATAGGCTCCCGTCTTAGGGTTCCTCATAGGCTACCTATTAGGCCAACCTATAGGCTTCCCTAAAACGGAAGCGTCGGTTTTTCAATCCCGTACTATTTCCAATGACAGAACGAACTCGAATCGGGCTGAACGGGAAATGCGCATATAAGGCACCAAATCTATCTGTCCGGCCTTATATTCATCGAGCCCGCGTTTGGCAAAGAAGGCCGTCAGGCTGGAGATTGAAATTTTCTCTTTGTCGGCCACCTGCCTCAGCTCTTCGTGTAAAGCAGGCGGAAAATCCAGCCCGACCTTATGACGCGCCGCATCTTTCCTGGCCTTCTTCTGCATTGCCCGCGGCAAACTGGACAATCGCTTCTTGCGATCCATATCGGAGAGCAAGTCTGCCACTGCAGGATCAACCGCCTGCTGACGATTCAAGTTATTCACCTAACACCTCCATCAGGCGTGACATGGTGCTAACATAGCCACCTACTTTTTCTTCTCCAAAACCGGTAATCACAGTAGAGTGCGGGCAGTATTCCCAAAGACTCTTTCCATATGCAGGAGCCTCGCGAGCTTTCGTATCTTGGGGAATAGGTGGCCAGACATGTTCCTTGAAAGTCTCAACAAGAGAGTTCAGTTGGACAACTGTTTCGCGCGTTGTCCGATCAAAGAACGTAGGCAGAATACTGTATCCAAGTCGATGGCCTCGTTCGGCCACCTCGGCCATTGACCGCAAGACCTCATTGACACCATCTACGGCCATGGCTTCCAGTTTCGTTGGGATCAAAACCCAATCGCTTGCCATGAGCGCCGAGACATGGAGTACATCCAGAGATGGGGCCAGATCAAGGATCACGACCTCATATTCTGCATGTTTGAGGGCACGTGTAATCGTCTCCATTGGAAAGTTCGATACGACGATTGTTCGCTTGGCCTTTTCTGTACGTTTGTCCCCCGGAATGATCTCAAGGTTGCCTCTGGCAGGTATAGCTACTTTCTCAATTGGCTCTTCATCAACGATCAAACGGTAGAAGCCAGGGCTTTTGGGCAAGCCGAGAGAAAAGGCAACATGTCCCTGAGGATCAAGATCTACTAACAGAGTTTTCCATCCGGCGATTGCTAATCCGTGCGCGATAGTGACCGCCGTGGTCGTTTTGCCGACACCACCTTTTTGATTGGCTATGGTTAAAATAGGCATAGTCCTCTCCTTTTCGTATGTATGAAATAAAATAGGCGATGATGAACAGAAATCTGTTCATCATCGCCCTAAGCACAATCGAGCGGCTCTTCTCTTTGTGGTGTTATCCCCGATTTACTACTGCAAATTTACTGCAAATGGAATGGAACACATGTTATTATTGGACTACTTCTATGGTCTCAAACTCTTGGCTTTCCATATATGGGTACTTTTCAGACAAAACCACTAAATATGGGACGTGTAGACCATATGGAAGTTGTGTTACAGCGGGCCCATGGCGCAGCGGTTAGCGCAGGCGACTCATAATCGCTTGGTCGAAGGTTCGAATCCTTCCGGGCCCACTTTTGAATCTCCTTTTAGAGTGTAGTTAACATCTGCTAGTAAGATCATCACAAAGCTAGGGAAAGGAATGCAAAATGGAGCTAAGCGAATTTGTTGAGAAATCCTTAAATCAAATTATAGATGGTGTTATCAATGCTCAAAAATATGCCCAAGAAAAAGGAGCATCAGTTAACCCTTTTGGATTGGATTGGAAGCAAGAAGTTCGTGGACAAAATCTTATAGTGAACACTAGAATAGATCAAGAATTTGAACTAATTCCCCAAATGATAGACTTCGATGTAGCGGTTACGGTGACCGAAGGGGGAGAAACGAAGGCTGGTATAGGTGTATTTGCTGGCGCCATAGGAATAGGAACTCAAGCCAAAATTGACGATACAAATACCAAAGTAAGCAGAATCAAATTTACTATACCCGTTACATTTCCCCCACAGAAGATCAAACGCCTAAAAGCTAATTGATTATCTAGCTTTGTCTTTGGTGCTGAAGTACATAAGATAGCCAATCCAGAAGCCTAGAAAAAAATAGAGAATTCCTACTAACAAATTAAAAGAACAATAACTCCATTAATAGGAGTTTATTGTTCTTTAGACCTTGACATAGATAGATTATCTCCTCCCCTTATCGACTTTATATTAAATTTTCAGAAGCCATTCCCTAATTTTGGGCAAATAGTCTAAAGAAAACTTCAGTATTGCCCATACTAGCCCAACAGCGCTGCCAGAGATTGCAATCAACTTGTTTATTGACCACCGAATTCGCAAGTCTACAATAAAGTATCCTTGCTTGAAAGCGATGTATATAGGGGGTTTAGTTTTATTCCATAGACTTAATTCTTCGACGGTAATTTTCATTTGTCCAATCGAGTCTGTTAAGTGTTTTGGTAGGACTCCTTTCGCAAGATCTTCTAACTTCACTTGATTTTGGGCTTTCTTCATCTGTTAATCTCCAAAGGGGGATATGGAGAAGACGAATACTCTACAGTAGGATGATTTCTCTGACAGTGTCGCCTTCCCTGATCAACAAGGCAGACCCATTAGTTTCTTCAACCTTTACAGCAAGAAGGCCCAATTTTATGAACTTGCGAAGTACTTCAACGACTGTTGTGCCGCGACTTTCTGCTACCTTTTCTACTTCTGCATAGATAGCTTCAGGCAAAACTAAGTTATATCTTTTTATTGCTTCGCTGTTGTTCACAAAAAAGTTCCTTTCTCCTAGGTGCAATTAATGGATGCCCTATTGAGTTGCCAATAGGAAAAACTGGTTTCATGTTAGATCTCCTCCTCGAGATTGAGTGCATGGGACTTACAATTTTTTTTCAGAAGCTTTGAAGTTTCTATTAATACTTTACTAGACTACATCACATTCAGGCACACCTCCAATCTAAAAATGCATACATTTGGATAAAGCACAATCTACGATCATTGTATGTGTATTATATGCACATTATATGCACATTTTCCAATCTTGTCAATAGCAAATACATAGGTTGAGAATTGCTATCTAATTCACGGTAAAATCATGGCCTAACTGAATTTGACCCAGAATACGCTTGGTCGAAGGCCCCCTAAAGGGGATGATATTCGAATCCTACCGGGCCCACTGTTTGCGTGAAATCTTTCCCCATTTTCCAAACAATATTAATTATCTTTGTGATTCTCGGTCGCAGCCGCGCGCCTATTACACAAGAAATTCCCGCTCCAACAAAAGAAAGTATCTCTTTCAAGAATACGGTTGTGAGTCTCACCTTCGACGATGGCGATGCGGATAATTATTCCGTGCGTTCGATCCTCGCCGAAAATAATTTGCACGCCACGTTCTATCGCCATGAGTTACAGATCTAGAAAATGCCGGGACCCGGCGCCAGGATGTTATCGGGGTCGAAGCGACGTTTCGCGTTTTCGAACTGTTCCCAGTAGGGATGATAGTGCTTCTGCCAATCCTGCCGGGTCATCGGGATGGCATTCATCGGGTAGCGCTTGCCGCCCAGTTCGCGGGCCCGCTCGAAGTACCGGCGGTTCCGGTCGATCGTCTGCTTGGCTGCTACCAGGTCGGGAATTGTGCCGAGCAGATTAAATAGGAACGCCACCGGCGCGTCTGGCAGGCGGAACAGTGGTCGGGTACAAAGGTGGGTGTTAAACCCGTAGATCTCCGTCCTAAAGTCGGCCGCAGTCCTGGTCTGCACCAGGTCGGCAAAAACTTCCGCAGCGAACTCGTCGATGGCCGAGTCTGGAAGGTACATATTGAACCAGGGATGCGGAAGGCTGCCGCGGCCGGTAAAGACATCGTTATCTTGACGGCTCTGCTCGATATATTCTGAATACGTAAGGGTGGATATTCGCTCGAAGCCGCGCAGATGATGCAGACCCTCTAAAAGAGCATCTTTATCCGGCAATGCCGGGGATGTAAAGTTGCAGGCACCGTTCATAAAATAAAGCCACCCGCCCTTTGACGAGGGCATGACTTGCGACGAAATACGGTCGAAGCGCCCGTCGGCGATCATCAGGCGATGGTCGGCCAGCATCGTATGAAGGTCGCGATAGAGCATCTGGACAAAGAGAGTATGCGTGTGGGCGGGGATCAGGTGCAGGGTTGCGCGCAAAATAATGCCGCATTGGCCCAGGCCCGCCAGCACAGCCTCAAACAACTCCGGCAGCCGTGATAGCGAACAAGTCTCGAGCCGGCCCTCACCGGTAACAACCAGCAGTTCGAGCACGTTATCCACCTGCACGCCGTAGCGGTAACTGCCGCCGTCCATCCCACCGACCGAGAGTGTGCCACCCACCGAAAGATAGTTCGTTTGCGTTAACACCGGCGGTCTCAGCCTGTGCTCGAGAGTGGCCGCAAGCACTTCACTCCAGGTCATCCCGGAACTGACCTCCACCCGATCCGCCTCGAAGACGGGGGGTCTGTTGAGTGCGCTCATCCTGACGACGATGCCACCCTCCACCTGTGACTGGCCGAAGGACGTATGCCCGGAACCGCGCGCCCCAATCTTGATCCCCTGTTCTCGCGCGAAATTGACCATCCGAACGACGTCC
>CAZSVR010000018.1:23501-59902 GCA_964610295.1 uncultured Anaerolineaceae bacterium | reverse complement strand
AAACCAAACTTACACGGTCACGCCTCTTTTGTCTAGCCTTTCATGCACCAATGCCGTTCATGATTGAAAAATCGAATCTTGCTTTTGGTGTGCTTCAATCTAATTCTCTAAGAACATGGCAGACAAGAAAATTGTCAGAGGAATTAACCGAAACAATAAGACTCATTGACGGAGTCATAAAAACGCAACTTTTACCAATGGAAAATGAAATATTGGAAAGATCGAGAGCAGGAATGTTGACTCCAGAATTCATGACGCAGATTTTGCAAGTGAAATTAAGTCTTGACGGGCTTGTTCAAAAAGCACATTCTCTCATTTCTAAAATTAAAACTTCTCTGATTTGACTACGCGTCCGCGCCTGCCTGGGCGGGAATTTTCTCCTTCTGCACTTCGGGCATCTCCCCCAATCCAAAGTCGCAAATCCAAAATCGCAAATCCAAATGAGGTTTCCATGTTTGACCTTCCCGATGATGAAATACTTCCACTTTCCAAGGAGCACGTCTTTTGGACGTGGTCTGCTCAGTCGAAAGTGAATCCGATTGCCGTTAAACGCGCAAAAGGCGTGTATTTTTGGGATGTGGACGACAAACGCTACCTCGATTTCAACTCGATGACGATGTGCGTGAATATCGGTCACGGTGACGAGCGCGTGATCAAAGCCATGCAGGAGCAGGCCGCGGAATTATGTTACGCCGCGCCGGGCATGACCACCAAGATCCGCGCGCTGGCGAGCCAGGCCGTTGCAGGTGTCACTCCGGGAGGAAAGTTAAGCAAGATATTGTTCACGCTCGGTGGTGCAGACGCGAACGAGAACGCTATCAAATTAGCGCGCGGGTATACAGGCAGGCACAAAATTCTCGCTCGCTATCGGTCGTACCACGGTGCGAGCGCGGGCGCGATGGCTTCAACAGGTGATCCGCGCCGCGTGGCCTGGGAGCCGAACCTGATGACCGGCGTTGTGCATTTCCTTGACCCGTATCGTTATCGTTCCACGTTCCATCGCACAACCCCTGATATTTCTGAAGAAGAGTTCGCGCACGATTACGTCAATCATTTGGAAGAAATAATATTATATGAAGGACCAGAGTCGATCGCGGGGATCTTAATGGAATCGGTCACTGGCACGAACGGCCTGATCATCCCGCCTGATGGATATATGCAGGGCGTGCGTACCTTGTGCAATAAATATGGAATTGTGATGATCGCGGATGAAGTAATGAGCGGTTTTGGCCGCACAGGAAAATGGTTTGCAGTCGATCATTGGGAGGTCATACCGGATGTCATCACGATGGCGAAAGGACTCACCTCTGCATATGCGCCGCTCGGCGCGGTCGCCATGAAACCTGAAATTGCCGCGGCCTTTGATGAGCAGGTCTTTGAAAGCGGCCTGACCTATACCTCGCATCCCATTTCATTGGCGGCGGCCCTTGCAAATATCACTGTAATTAAGGATGATAAGCTCGTCGAGCACGCGGCCGGCATGGGGTCCGTTTTGAGGCGCATGCTGACCGATCTCGGTGAGGCGCATGCCTCCATCGGCGAAGTCCGCAGTATCGGGTTGTTCGGGATCATCGAGTTGGTAAAAGATAGAAAGACGAAGGAGCCGATGGCGCCGTGGAATGGGTCATCGGCTGAGATGGTCGCGTTGAAAAAATATTGCAGCGATCATGGCCTGTTTTTATATACTCACTGGCATACGGTATTGATTATCCCGCCGTTGATCATTACCGAGGGGCAATTGAAAGAGGGAATGGATGTGCTTGATAAGGCGCTTGCGATTCCGGATAAAGCAGCGAAGTAGGAAAAACCTAGAGAGTTTTCCGAAACATAATGGATTTGCCACCACGGCACGCACGGTGAGACTTCGTGCCATGGTGGTTGATCTTCTAGATAAACTCTAAGTCAAAAGGCGTCGCGGGTAATAAATTCACTTCGGTTCACCCAAACCAGGTCTGCAATCGTTGTGTTTCAAAAGCGCGTTTTTCCTTCATATAATCAACCGAAGCCTCGGTGAGCGTCACTTCTGGCTCTGGCTCCGCGAGAAAATTTCCCTGAACCATCATTGCCTGTCCCGCGCCCACTTCGAGGAAACAGCCTCCTTCGCCTTTGAAGGTGGCTTCCGGTTCGTGCCCGGTAAGTACAGCAGCGATACGGCCTGCCACAGTTTCACCCATCGCTTCGGCGAATACTCCGGCTTTCGGCAGGGGCTTGCCATTTGCCATCGCGATTTGCACCACGTCACCAATGCCATAGACACCGGGGAATTGAGTCTCAAGCGTACGTGGGTTCACCGATACCCAACCCGATTTGTCCACCAGCCCACTCTGCTGTACAACCGCGGGAGGGCGGTGAGGAGGGACGCCCAGCAGGAGCTCATAGGGCCGCTGCTCGTCCGCGAACAGTACCTGGCCGGCTTCGACCGCGGTCGCTTTGTGATTCGGCAGGAATTTGATGCCCTTATCCTCCAACCGACTCTCGATCAGATCGCAACCCACTTGGCCCAGGATGGGTAGTGACATGGGCTGGGGAGTGAACACTTCGATGCTTGCTTTGACCCCGCGGGCCTTCAAAGAGTCGGCAATCAACAGCGCCATCTCGTAAGGCGCGGGTGGACACTTGTAAGGGATTCCGAAGATCCCCAGCAATAACCGCCCTCCCTTAAATTCATCTAAAGCCCTTGCCGCGCGGGGGATGTCCAGAGAATTGTATACATTGAAGGCGAATTGCTGCAGACCAGGCACTGCCTCCGGTACAAGTTCAGCGCCGAGGGCTACCACCAGTGCGTCGGCTTCAAGTCGCTCGCCGCCCACCTCCACCGCCCGTGCTTTTGGGTCTATCGCCGTCACCGAATCATGGATCACTTGCACGCCGATGCGCGTGAGATTATCAATCGGTCGTTCCCCGGCCTCGAGCGGAGACTCGCCCACCAGCGCCCAGGTCTTGCGAAAGCCCACCATAAAATGGGAGCGGCGGTCCACCAGAATAACCTCATCGTTTGCGGCCAGTTTCTGCTTGAGGCTATGTGCCGTTGCCAGACCACCGAAGCCGCCACCTAAAATTAAGACTCGTTTCATAACTTTGTTGGTATCCAGTAATTAGAAAACATCGCTGGTTTGATCAAAATGCTTGCTGGGCGACTTCGCTAACGATCACCTGCGACTTCTCAAATGGTTCGAAAGAAATACTAAGGTCCGCCATAGTGAGCTTGTTGAGCCATACAGCAACCTGCTCGGGAGTCCATGACTGGCCCTTTTCCAACCACCATACAATCGCACCAATTCCGGCATGCAATACGTAGTTCACACTCAGATCAATTGGAGGGTTGGTGGGTTCCGGCTGTGTGGCCTTACCAAGCAACATACTGCCGAATCCCTTTTCGATAAACTTGCGAAAGCTCTGCGCACATAGCGCCGGATCTCCCTTCTTGCCAAGCATAGCGCGGAAAAAATTGGCGTTTTTCTGCACGTGCCTGAGAATACGAACTAGGCCGGCAGGTGGTTCATCGGGAGTTTGGTCAAGCCTGCCTGCCCAGGAAGTTTCTCCTGCTTGGGAGTTCAGCAATTCAAAGAGCTCTTCGATATACTGGCGCAACAGATCATACTTGTCCACATAATGGCGGTAAAAGGTTGACCGGTTGACCATGGCCTGCTCGGTAATGTCCCGCACTGTAACATCGGCAAATCCCTTCTCGATTGTAAGTTCGATGAGCGCTTTTTGGAGCAGCTTTCTCGTGCGGCGCACCCTCAAATCTTCCGCTTTTTGCGTCATTTTTGCATCTCCTGTTGCATATACAACACATCATTTACCTTTGCTGTTTGACTGCTGATTTAATCTCATGTTACTATCTTTTTGCGACACTGGCAAGATAAGGGGCAAGTGTTGTTTATTTTACTGCCATATCGTTTAATGAAACAACCTAAAGAAGATCAATCCTCAACCCGGCTCTGGATCGCTTGAAAGGCATTCTCTAACGTGTCCGAGTCCTTAGTTACTGTTTCCAGAGTCAATAAAGATTTTCAAGGCCCGGCAGGCGCAATCCACGTTCTAAAAAACGTGAACCTTGTAGTGAATCCTGGCGAGTTTGTTGGGATACGTGGCCCCAGTGGCTCCGGTAAGTCCACGCTAATCAATATGATGACAGGTATTGACCGTCCCACGAGCGGCGCAGTGCGGGTAGCCGGGCAGAACATTGAAAAGATGAGCGAGAACCAACTGGCCCGTTTCCGGGGCAAGAATATTGGTGTCATCTTCCAGTTCTTTCAACTGATACCAACTCTGACCACTATCGAAAACATCATACTGCCGATGGATTTTTGCAGGATGTGGAAACCCAAAGAACGTTCCGAACGTGCGATGCTGTTGCTCGAGAAAGTTGGACTGGCCGATCAGGCTCACAAACTACCTGGCACTTTATCTGGCGGCCAACAACAGCGCGCAGCCATCGCCCGCGCCCTTGCTAATGACCCGCCAGTGTTGATGGGCGATGAACCAACAGGCAATCTTGACAGCCGAACGGCGGATAAGGTCTTCACTTTGTTCGAGGATTTGGTTAAGCAGGGTAAAACCTTCATTATGGTTACTCATGACACCGAACTGGCAAAACGCGTGCCTCGTCTCGTCGGAGTATACGACGGTGTGCTTTATGAAAACGGGCAGAGGAGAGGAGCATGAGAACTGCCCTTCGCAAAGTGTGGCGCGACCTATGGAACAACAAGGGGCGCACCCTGTTGGTGGTGCTGAGCATAGCTGTCGGTGCCACCGCTATCGGTATGACTATCTCCACCAATATCCTGCTCAAACAGCAACTTATGGCATCGCAAATCGTTGCGAATCCAGCCCATGTGCAGTTGCTTCTGAGCGCTCGGGTGGACGACAACACCGTTCGTAGCGTGGCCCGAATACCTGAAGTGATGGATGTCGAGGGCCGTGCCTCTGTCAGGATCGAATGGAGGCCGACTCTGGAGGACGAATGGCAGGATGCCTTCCTCATTATGCGCGACGAATACGCGTTCCAGAAATATGACATCATCGAACTCAAGAGCGGTGCTTGGCCCGACTCGAATTCCGTCGCGGTCGAATTTAATCACGTCAAGCCATACAATATACCTGGGAATGGGCACGCGGTCTATTTTGAGGTCAATGAACGCTCTGAAGCCGTCACAATCAGTGGCACCGTCCGCGACCCCGAACAATCGCCACCGCCTCTTACTGAGAATGTCGTGTTCTATGTGACGCGACCCATGTTGCAAAAACTAGTGGGCTGGAGTGGCTACAACGAGATTCGGTTTACCATCCCTAATTTTGACGAAGACACAGCCCGCGCCGCGGCTGAAAAAGTAGAAGATAAGCTGATCAAAATCGGCGTCTCGGCAAGTGTTCCGGTAATCAATGATCCAAATCGCCACCCGGCAGAGGACATCCTGGACGGTCTTGGACTCGTGCTGACGGTAATGGCGGCCATGTCGCTTGTCTTGAGCACACTTCTTGTCATCAACACTCTCACGGCGATAATCACCCGACAGATTCCTCAGATCGGGATTATGAAAACAGTAGGCGGGCTCACCCGAGAGATTGTCATATTGTATCTGGCTGGGGTCATGGTCTATGGGGTGTTAAGCTTACTGTTAGCAGTTCCTCTCGGCGCGTTGGGCGGGATGGTACTTTCGCACTGGATGCTCACTTTGATGAATGTGCCATCGTCGCCATTTGGAATTTTGCCTCAGGCCCTAGGCGTTCAGATTTTTGCCGGGCTGCTCACGCCGGTGATAGCGGCAATGTGGCCGATTTTGCAAGGGGTTACCATCTCCGTGCGTGAAGCCATCAATACCTATGGTCTTGATAGGGGGCGATATGGGGCACGTTTGCTGGATCGTGCCCTGGGACGAATCCAGGGCATCCCGCGCATGTATCTCATTGCTCTGCGCAATACTTTCCGCCACCTAGAGCGGGTGCTGTTAACTGAAATGACATTGGTCATGGCTGGAGTGGTGTTCATGATGGTAATCGGCACCAACTATTCATTCCGTGAAACCATTGCGCAGATATTCAAAGGTTTCAGATGGGATGTTCTTGTCGGCTTTCACCACCAGCAACGTGTTAACGAAGTTGTGCCCCTAGTCGAGTCGCGCCCCGATGTCGAACGAGCGGAGATGTGGGTATTCCGTAGTGGCGAGCTGCACTTGATCAAACCAGATGGGGCTGAGGACATCAGCTATGAAGTCAATGTGCGCGCTATCCCACGCGATACGCAACTTTTCAAGCCTCAACTAATCGCGGGCCGCAGCTTGATGCCTGAGGATGGTCACGCTCTGCTGTTGAATCAAAAACTCGCCGCCGATATGAATGTGAGAGTAGGCGATCACGTAGTGCTGGATTTGGACGAAGATGGTGAATCGCAATGGACAGTCGTAGGGTTGTTGTTCGATTTGTCGTCTTGGCAGACCACTGCTTTTGTCTATGTTGATACTTACAACGAGGAAGTGAATCAGGTGGGCCGGGCCGGGGCAGTGGTGGTTAGTAGCAATGCCGCGACGGTCGCCGGTCAAGAGGCGGTTGCCAAAGATATAAAGGAATATCTAGAGTCGAAAGGCTACACAATCAATTTCACAGACAGTGCGCTCAAATATCAAGAGGAGGCGGCCGCACAGTTTAACATCCTGACAACTCTGTTATTGATCATGACTTACCTGATTGCTGTGGTGGGAGGAGTTGGGTTGTCGGGCACCTTGTCGATCAATGTGCTGGAACGACAGCGCGAGATTGGGGTGATGCGGGCGGTGGGTGCTTCATCCGGTGATATCAGCTTCATCTTTATCAGTGAAGGATTGATGTTGGGGCTGCTGAGTTGGGTGATCGCCGTGCCCATCAGCCTACTTTCAGGCAAATTCTTCGTCGGGGCTATTAGCCATGCGATCAGGTTTCCGATCATCTATTTCTATTCTTTGCAAGGCGCGTGGATTTGGCTTGCTGTAGTTATAACGTTGTCATTTGCCGCGAGTTGGTTGCCTGCCCATCGCGCGATAAGGATCAGCGTGCGCGAAAGCCTGGCATACGAATAAAGAATAAAGGAGAAAATAGTGAAACTTAATTTTTTTTCATTGACGATCTTCATGGTTGCAGCTGTGCTGGCACTCTCTGCTTGCGGCTCCATATCCCCTTCGCTTAAGCCTGCCCCCACACCACCAGCAGTCACTGACTCCCCTAAAATCATCGCTCAAGGATATTTGGAGCCAATCCATTACGCGGAATTGGCCTTGAACGCGAACGCGCTCGTCAGCGAGGTGTTGTTTACCGAAGGCGATACAGTCAAGGCAGGCGATGTGATCGCCCGTCTCGAAGCCAGCGAGGCACAAACTCTTGAAAGCGCACAGGCCAATGCCGCACAGGCATTGACCGCGGCTTACCAGCAGGTGCGTGACGCGCAATTCAAACTCGACAATTTCGATGTGCCTTCTGATTTTAAAGGAATGACTCCCTCACAGGCGGTCGAGGCCATGCTGGTCAACTTGAACAAGGCGCGCGCGGATTTCGAACCCTATAAAAATATCGACGACAGGAACCTGGAACAAACTGATGCAGAGAAAAATGGTGGAGTCGTTACAGGTACAGCGAAAGTGTTCAAGAAACGCCTTGATGACGCCTGGGCAAAATATCGCAAAGCGATTCAATGGTTCGAACTCGAAACAAACCTCGCGACCGGGCAGGCTCGTTTGGAACAGGCACAACATGATTACGCCAGCCTCACCGATCCTTCATTTAGCGAGGATACTTCGGGCGCGCGTGCCGCGCTCGCGAATGCCGAAGTCCGTGCACCATTTCCGGGCGTGATCACAGACCTGAAGCTGAAAGTTGGAGAATTCGCCACCTTGGGCCTGCCGGTGGTGACAATCGCCGACCTTTCGACTTGGGTGGTCAAAACCACCGACCTGACCGAGATAGACGTTGTGGAATTGACAGAGGGTCAGTCCGTAACGGTCACGCTGGATGCGATCCCTGGTGTGGAACTGAAGGGCACTGTCTTTTCCATTGGACAGAGTTATTCAGAAAATCAGGGTGACGTGGTCTATGAAGTTGCTGTTCTGCTGATGAATGGGAATCCCGCCATGCGCTGGGGCATGACCGCTGCTGTAGTATTTGAATAATAATAGTGCCTCGCTTCTCTTATGCCGTGAACCACCACCCAGGATCAATACTCGTTTCATAGTTACCTCATCCAGCCAGGAATTTATAGATTGTGGCATTATAGAAGATTTCGAATTGAAAAGCAATCAAGGGAGGATTTCCATGAAATCAAAAAGCGCAGTGTACCACCGCGCCTTTTTTTGGACGAGAGTCTATTAACGTGAATTCGGGATAAGGTCTTTTATTGGACATGGATGTCACGGAAGGCACGGACGTCGTTTAAATTGACGGAAAAATCCGTATAAGCCGTGTGATCCGTGCCGTCTCGCATCGACGTGCCGCCGTTGTGCGCGGCATGAACGATGTCCAAAAGATTTGGTTTGGTCTTATCCCGAACTGGCGTTATGATGTGTACAAGTCTTTCAATTGTTGACGTTCGTAAAGGATCGCCAGGATCACGCTCGGGATGAGCAGCTTTTCATCTGCTTCCGTAAGTTTTACATGCATCGCCAGCGTATGAGTGCCGATCAGGAAGGTGCGTTGGCGCAGAGCACAGATCAAGGTTATGCAATATCCTCACGAAGTGGGTTGTTCCATTTTGGACTTTAGTGCTGCCAGAGCCTTGTCCATCATGGGTTTGCCGATCAATGGTCGAATGAAGATGCGGAACGCAAAGGCTCGAAGCGGAGATAGCGTGACCGTAACCGTACGCTCCACAAGTGTACCGCCAGCCTGGGAAGTAAAGGTGAATACATGCGGTACTTCTCCGAAATCCGCGTCTTGAGCGACGAAGGCGAAGACTTTCGGAGGCTGGTATTGAGTCACCCTAAGTTGGTTTGGCCGATCTTTTTGGCCGGGCACATCGCCGTGGGAGAGGTACTGACTTCCGACACCGACAGGGCCTGAAGCGAGGGCTTCAATATTCAAACGGCCTCCGCTCCATTCGGGATGCCGGGTGAGATCCGAGACGTAAGCGAAGACGGTATCAGGTGGGGCATTAATAACGACGCGATAGGAATTGGTCAGAGCGGCCATGGGTTGCTCCTTGTTCCTTCCCTTAAATTGCTTTGTGCTTCAATAGTACCATGATGGGTGTGGATCAATTGTCTGGCGATGGTGAGGCCGGGTCCGCCCTGGCGGCCGTTTTCGCGCTGTTCAGCAACACCTTAGTCAGATGGCTTACTAAAACCTTTCGTTATTTTCGATTTCTAGATTATTGATCTTGGTTTTCCGAAGCAGCATTAATAGTGAGTTTCGACAATAACGGAGCACAGGGTACAGGAATCGAGATAAGGGCCTCGATCGAAAGATCCAGTAGTTGATGCGATTGAAGATACCTGATCGGCTGCTCATCAAGGACAATGCGTGGATCGCATCGGAACCGTAATACAAATTATTTTCAATCTTAAGTACCATTCCTTGATCAATGTCGAGACCCTTCAAAGTGATCTCATCCATAACCGCACCGGCATCACGTGCATTGATCAATCGGAGCTCTCCCACGGATGAGCGTATGTGGGCCATGCGACAATAGGCACTGCAGACAGGACACTCCTTGTCGTATACCAATAAAATCTCAGGTGAATTCATGACTTTTTCGCTTTCCAACCAGGGCAAAAGCAGAGCCGTTCTGTATAAGCAACCATGGGCTGAATGAACTGTTCAATTAGTGCATTATAACACAAACAATATTTACCCGGGCAGCTCAATGATGAAGGTCGTTCCTTCGCCTGTTTTGCTTTGCGCTTCAATGATTCCGTGATGTGCATGGATGAGTTGTTTGGCGATGGCGAGGCCGAGTCCGCTGTGCAGGCCTGATTCGCGTGTGCGGGATTTATCTTCGCGCCAGAATCTATCGAAGATAAACGGGAGATCTTCCGCGGAGATGCCTGAGCCCGTATCTTTTACTACGATTCGGATCCCGTTGACGATTGATCCAGTTTTAATAGAAATTGTCCCACCTGGAGGCGTGTGATGAAGTGCGTTCGAGATCAGGTTGGAAAGCACCTGATTGAGCCGGTCGTAATCCGCTGTGAGCTCCTGGGATGAGTCGGGATTGTTAGTGCTGAGAGAAATGCCGAGAGATGCGGCCTGGGAGGAAAAGCTTGTGGTGAGGTCATTTAGCAGGTCGGCAAGCAGGAAGCGGGTGGGGTGAAGCGGAAGTTGTCCCGCTTCGGCGAGCGAAAGAGTTTGCAGGTCATTGACGAGGCGCGCGAGCAGTTTGGTCTCGTCCAGTGTGTTGTTGATATGTTCGGGGGTTGGTTGATAAACGCCGTCGATAATTCCTTCGAGGTTGCCTTGAATGATGTGAAGCGGGGTGCGAAGCTCATGAGCTATGTCGGCAGTCAGCTTGCGGCGTTGCTGGTCTGAGCGTTCGAGTTCAGCTATCATGTGATTGAAGCGCCGGGCAAGAAGACCAACTTGGCGCGGGTAATGCTCCTGCACGCGGACTGTGAGATCGCCTTCCGCGATGGAATCAATGGCAGAGAAAATATCTGACATCGGCCGACCGAAACGCCTGAAGGTGAGGTTGCCGATCATGGAGGCGATGAAGATAAAGATAAACGGAATGCCGCAAAGCAGAAACACCCAACTGCCGCGAATGAGCTCCGTCTGTTGCGTGAGGACCAGGTAAATGATGAGGCCAATACCGATGATGAAAAGGAGGGTGATGCCGCCAAAGACGATTACGAATGGCCAGAAGATGAAGCGACGAGTTCCCCGCCAATGTTTTGGCGGAAAGTAGTGAGGGGGGAAGGGCGGGCGGTGGCCGTCAGAATGCATGCTTACTTTTGTTCAACAAAACGATATCCAATTCCGTATACCGTTTCAATGATCTTGGTTCTTGATTCGGCTTCGAGTTTGCGGCGCAGATTCTTAATGTGGGAATCCACGCTTCGGTCTATGCTGGACGCGGCGCCATGCAGGTCGTCGAGCAGTTGTTCGCGCGTGAGAGTTTGTCCGGGACGGCTGGCGAGCAGGTAAAGTAATTTAAACTCGTTGGGTGTGAAATGCAGTTGCTTGCCACTTATCGTAACCATGTATTTTTCCGAGTCGATCTCGAGTGGCCCAAGGCGGATAAGGGTTGGGGCTTTGACTCCGCGGCGTGCTCTGCGTAACATGGCGCGCACGCGGGCGACAAGTGCGCGCGGCGAGAAAGGCTTGGTGATGTAATCATCCGCGCCGAGTTCAAGACCCGTGACCAGGTCCACTTCCTCGGCGAGTGCGGTGAGCATGATAATGGGCACGTCACTCTCCCGGCGCAGAATGCGGCAGACTTCGCGGCCGTCTATATTTGGGAGCATGAGGTCCAAGATGACGAGGTCGGGTTTTTCTCGACGGGCAGTTGTCAGCGCGGATTGACCGTCACCCGCGGCAATCACGCGATAACCATTTTTTTCCAAATAGTCTCGCGCCAGGCGCACGATCTTGGGTTCGTCATCCACGACGAGAATGAGCTCTTGCATGGGGATAGTATAAAGGAGAATTGTTCCAGCGGCAGTCCCACAGGGATGCTCACCTGCGCTGCAACAAACGCACGAAGTCCCCGCAGCGTAGCGGAGTGGGAGTGCGGCGCAAGTGTCGCGATTTAACTGCCGCTGGAACCCTGGGATTTACTTCTTCTCTTCAGGCGATTCGTCTTTCTTGTCGCCTTCTTTATCTTCCGGTTTCATCCAGGGTGGGCCGCTCCACTGATGTCCATGTGGGCCGCGATATCCCCACCCCATGCCGCGGAAGAAGATCATCTTCATGAAACCCAAGAAGAAGAACAGGAAGAAGATCGACATGCAGATCCCACCAATCGGGAAGAATCCAAAGTGGTGATAGGGATAGAAGCCGGGACCGAAACCGTATTCGTACCCATGCGGGTAGATCATCGGTGGAACGGCCACGGCCTGTCCGTTTTCAGCAGCCTGCTGGATGGCCTGCGCGACCTCGGGTGCCTGCGCGACACCCTCGGCGAACCCGGCTTTATATGCCATGAATCCACCGCCTGCGATGAGACCGATCAAAAGCAGAATGCCGATCAGTCTTAACACGATGAAAGGACCTTTGCGATACATTTTTACCTCCATTTGGTAAATGATTGGTTTGTGCTTTCGCATCTACTCTATCAATTAATTGTGGAGGCATTATGGAAGAGCGCGGCAGGGATTGTGGAGGCCGTGTAAGAGGAATATAAGCAATTTGCATCTAAGCGCAATGAGAAAATGAGATTTAAGAACTTTTTCTCAAAGATCTCGGTATCCTTCGCGGCTTGTTTTCTTCTTGTGCAAGCCATACCCCGAACAGTTTTGCAACTTCTCATCTGTTAAGCCTGATGATAAAATTCTGGGGCGGTAATAATAAGGCTTGAAAAGACGTCCTGACTACGGTTGAAATCAAATTTGCAGAGTATGGGAAAAAGTATGTCCACGAATGGTGATGAAAAACATGTAAAAGTTTTGGTGCTCGGTTCTGGCCCAGCGGGCTTGTCCGCTGCGTTGTATGCAGCGCGCGCTGAGCTGGAACCAGTTGTGTTGACTGGAATGCAACTCGGTGGTCAGGTGGCGTTGACCTTTACGATCGAGAATTATCCCGGCTTTCCCGAGGGTTTGGGTGGTTCCCAGTTGGGCGAGCTATTCCAGAAGCAGGCCGAGCATTTCGGCGCGAAGGTTGAATTTGATATGGCGCAGGAGGTGGATTTTTCGCAACGCCCGTTCAAGGTGACGACGGATAGCGGTGAGTACAAAGCGGACTCAGTTATCATTTCAACAGGCGCGAACCCGAATCAATTAAATGTCCCGGGCGAGAACGAATTAACAGGACGCGGCGTTTCGTATTGTGCGACCTGTGATGGCTGGTTCTTTAAGGATAAGAAAGTTGTGATCGTGGGTGGCGGGGATAGCGCAGTGGAGGAAGGCCTCTTCATTACGCGCTACGCTTCATCCGTGACCATTATCCATCGTCGCGAGGAATTGCGGGCCAGCCCACTGTTACAGAGGCGCGCCAGAGAACACCCAAAGGTGGACATCATTTGGAACACTGTGGTTACAGAAGCAATAGGCACGGATAAACTCGAAGCATTGAAATTGAAGAATGTGAAGACCGGTGACGAAACTATATATGAGACCGACGGGTTGTTCATATTCATTGGTCACACGCCAAATACCCAAATGTTTAAGGGTCAATTGGACATGAGCGATCTCGGTTACGTCACAGTGAACGACAAAATGGAAACGAGCGTGCAGGGTGTGTTTGCGGCAGGTGAGGCCGCGGATCCGCACTTTCGCCAGGTCGTTACTTCGGCTGGAATGGGTGCCGCGGCGGCCATTCAGGCGACTCGGTTCCTCGAAGCAAAATCAGATTGAAGTTAAGAAAGAAGCGAGAGAAGGACTTCTTTGACCATTTCGGAAGAGAAGTCCTTCTCTTTGTGTGTCCGTAGAGGTGCATTCCAGAAATTGATATTTTCCTTTTTATTTGGCACACTTTCGGATAGAATTATTAAAAAGTACCGGCGTTAATCAAGCCGATCAAATCTTGGAGGCAGAATGAAGAAAATCTCTATTATCGGCGCGGGCAATACAGGCGCAACTGCCGCCCATTGGCTTGCCGAACGTGAACTTGGCAATGTTGTTTTATTGGATGTTGTGGAAGGTATGCCGCAGGGTAAGAGCCTGGACTTGTTAGAGGCGATGCCGATCATCGGTAGGGATACGAAAGTAATTGGCACGAATGATTATGCCGAGACAAAAGGTTCGGATGTCATCATCATTACGGCGGGTATTGCGCGCAAACCGGGAATGAGTCGCGATGACCTGCTCAAGACCAATGCGGATATCGTGGGCAAAGCCGCGTTGGAAACATTGAAACATTCGCCGAATGCCATCTTCATTGTGTTGACCAATCCGCTCGATACGATGGCGTATCTCACGATGAGGATGACGAAATTGCCGCGTGAACGCGTGATCGGCCAGGCCGGCATTTTGGACTCTGCGCGTATGCGTGCCTTCGTCGCGATGGAAGCGGGTGTGAGCGTTGAAAATGTTGATTGTTATGTATTGGGTGGCCATGGCGACGAGATGGTCCCTTTGACACGCCACTCGAATATTGCGGGTATTGCATTGCGCGATTATTTCCCCGCCGATAAATTGGATGCCATTGTCGAACGCACGCGCAAAGGCGGTGGTGAGATCGTAAACCTGCTCAAGACCGGCTCGGCATATTACGCGCCGTCCATGGCTTGTACTCAAATGGCCGAAGCCATTTTGAAGGATAAGAAGCTGATCGTGCCCTGTGCAACATATATGAATGGTGAATATGGTTTGAATGATATGTACTTCGGCGTGCCTGTCATGCTGGGCGCGGGCGGCATGGAAAAGATCATCGAATATAATTTTGATGATGAGGAGAAAGCCATGTTTGAAAAATCGGCCGCCTCGGTGAAGGAAACGCATGAAGCGCTCAAGAGTTTGGTGAAATTCTAGTCGATTGCGGGCTCCGACAGGAGTGAAACAATGACGTACAGCCCTTTGGAGGAATTATGATCTTGCATGAAAAAATCTCTGTTCAATTGCCCGCCTGGCGCGAACGCATTAAATCCCTCGGCAGGGAACATGCCGATATCGTTATCGATGATGTCACCGTCGGGCAGATCGTCGGCGGGATGCGCGACATTAAATCCCTGTTATCGGATATCTCCTCCGTGGATCCCGCAGAGGGGATTCGTTTTCGCGGCCTGTCCATTTCTGAATTGTTGAAAGCCCTCCCCAGGGCGCGCGGCGGTAAGATGCCGCTGGTGGGTGGTCTGTACTATCTCTTGCTGATCGGAGAAGTGCCGACCAGAGAGGATGCCCAGGCTGTCGAAGATGAATGGGCGCGGCGTGCCACGGTTCCGGATTATGTTTTCAAGATGCTCAAATCGATGCCGAAAGAGACTCATCCGATGATCCTGCTCTCGCAGGCTGTTCTTGCCCTGCAGAACAGCTCGGTCTTTGCAAACAAATATCACAGTATGAAGAAGGACGCCTATTGGGAAGCCGCGCTTGAAGACAGCCTGGACCTGACCGCAAAACTTCCCGTCATTGCGGCATATATTTACCGCATGAAATATTTCGGCGAATCTGCCAAACCGAAATACAATCCCAGGTCAGATTACGGCGCGAATTTCTCCAGGATGATGAAGGTCTCAGATAAGAAGGGTTATGCTGAACTCTCCCGCCTGTACTTTATCCTGCATAGTGACCATGAGTTGGCTAATGCATCTGCGCATGCAACTCACCTGGTGGCTTCCACACTTTCGGATGTTTACTTCTCTTTCTCGGCAGGCATTAATGCGCTTGCAGGACCTTTGCATGGCCTTGCCAATCAGGAGAGCCTCGCGTGGTTGATTGATGTGAAGGAGAAATTCGGCGGCGTGCCTGCGCGGGCGGATCTGTATAAATATGCGTGGGATACGCTGAATGGTGGGCACGTCATCCCCGGTTATGGCCACGGCGTGCTGCGCGTCATTGATCCGCGTTTTGTAACTCTGATGGATTTTGCGAAGAAACGTTTCCCCGATGACGAATTGCTCCGTCTCGCCGACATGATGCTGGATGTTGTGCCATCCGTTCTAAAAGAACAAGGCAAGGCCAAAAACCCTGCTCCCAACGTGGACGCCATCTCCGGCACATTGCAATATTACTACGGTGTGCGCAAGTTCGAATTCTATACTGTGTTATTCGGTGTGGGCCGCGCCCTCGGTGTGACAGCCAATTACGTGTGGGCGCGTGCATTGGGTCAGCCCATTGAACGTCCGAAATCCCTCACGACGAAAATGCTTGAGGATGAAGTTGCCAAAGCGGCAAGGACGGCATAAAATTAGTTTTTTTTTAGAAGCCCGTCCGGGTTGCTAAACCCGGACGGGCTTCTTGTTAAACCAGAAATTCACTGACCCTTCTTGCGATAAGATATAGAACCCACAAGTTATTAACAAAAACCGATGCCACCAAAACTATTAAGGTAAAGTTGAACCAGGTATACTTGGCCAATTCCTTCAGGGCGATGGCGGCAAAAAGGATGAGGGCGTATGTCCAACCTGCCGAGTAGAGAAAGGGCTCGATGCCATAGCCAATGTGCAAAAGAAAATTAAATACCAAGCAGGCAAGCATCGAGATGGAAAGATATTTGTTATTCGTGTGCGGGTCTGGATTTTTGAAAAAACAAAAGGAGGCAAATCCTAAAGTTGCGACCCATAATATCAATGGAAGCCAGCCAAACCAAACATATTCAGTAATCGTGCCGTTCAGGAAATTAAAGTGGGGCATTTGATTCCGCATATTGGAATAGGGTTGCGGCGAGGCGATGTTGTAGATAAACAGATTTTCAGCCATCAAGCCCACGCGTTTGAAGTTGAGCTCTTGCGAAAACCTTTGCTCTCCTGTAAAATTCAGTGGAATGAAGAAAAATTCTGTAACTGGGTATATGAACCGCGAAATGAAGTTCAAGCCAATGCCCAACAAGACCACAATGGAAAAGATGGTTAGGACTCGTCTGAGATTTCGTTGAACGAGCAGCGCGGTCAATAGTTGTTGTGCGATGTTTGTGACGGTGATGCCGAGAGTCACAATACTTGTGGCTATCAGGAAGGAGGCGGGCTTATTATTTAGCAGGAGCCAGATAAATAAGAGCAGCCAGAATGTGGAAAAGATGTAGCTTTCGATCACGCTGGCAAAGATCAGATGGCTGAAGGAAAGCCCCAGCAGGGAGGCAAATAATACAGCATAGGTTTGATCTCTCGAGATCTGTTGAACGATCTTCCACATCAGAAACACACAGCCCCCGCCAGCAAGCGCGAGAAGGATCAAATTCGCGTGGAAACGGTCGCCGCCCGTAAGGATGGATAACAGAGCCAGCATTGGACGGAAGATGATATAGGCGTAGGGATGTACCGCACGCGTACCGACCCCCCCGCCATTTTCTGCAGCCATGCGTTGATACCAGGACGAGCTGTCCGCTGCAAAGTATATGTTATTTGTGTTGATATCCGGTTTGTTTAAAATACTGGCGGTCAAAAAATAGCCAATGCTGAATAAAAAGAACAATATTAAGCCGCAGGATTTTTCGCGCAACTGGGTCGATCTGTGTAAATAGATCAACCCAGTACAGATGGCAAGAAAAAACAGGATCGCCGCATAGGGCGCATGGACCAGGAGCGAGGGGGCGCTGAATATAGATGGATTTCGCAAACCTATAAAGAGTGCCGCAAGTGGAAAGACCGCAGAAGGCAAAATAGTGGCAAGCAGGATCCATCTTTGCATTCGTTTATTATAAATGATTGCACTCTTGTGGAGATAATTTAAACCACCCGGCTAATGAAAAGAAAATTCCGAAGATTCAACACCTCGGAATTTATTATTCATGAATCGTCTTTTTTCTTATGAACCTCCTGTTCGTTGGCAATCTCAAACCTGGCCACCTCCACTATTCGAGCTTGATTTCGTAAATACCATGGAACGATTTGCTTTGCATGCTCCATGGATTCCGCCTCCACGATGGCCCAGCCTGTATGATCATTTTCCTTGCAACCCCATTCGAATTGATGGAGATAGCCGGCGGCATGCAGGTCCTGTATGACCTGGTCGCACTTTTCCGCAGGATGCGGGGATTCGATCATAAAACGTTTCATGGGTTCTCCTTGGCTGCTGATTGACAAAAATTATAGAACTTTTATGACAAAATATCAACCTGCAATTTTTTGACAGATTAAGTTTTTCCTAATCTGTCGAGCAGGAATGCGAAATCCAGCATATTCTCTTTCAGGAAATCATAGCGCCCACTTGCGCCTGCGTGTCCGGCATTGAAATTCGTTTGCATAAAAACCACAGCCTCCCCCTTTTTTACGTCACGTAGCCGCGCCGCGAACTTGGCTGGCTCCCAATACGCCACACGCGGATCATTAAATCCTGCGGTGAGAAGGATATCAGGATATTCAATCGGGCGGATGTTGTCATAGGGGGAATACGACAGCATATAATCAAAGGCTTTTTTGTCGGCGGGGTTACCCCATTGGTCATATTCCAAAGTGGTTAATGGAATGGTCGGGTCGCTCATGCTGGCGATCACATCCAAAAATGGTACTTTACAAATCACAGCTTTGAACAGGTCCGGGCGCAGGATCATGCACGCGCCGACCAATAACCCGCCTGCGGAACTTCCCATGATGGATATTTTTTCCCGGGAGGTGACTCCCACTTCGATGAGATGTTCAGCGCAGGCGATAAAGTCCGCGAATGAATTCTTCTTATTGAGCAATCTGCCCTCTTCATACCAGGTGCGACCCATTTCCGAGCCACCCCGAACATGACCGACGGCAAATACGAAGCCACGGTCGAACAGGCTGATGATATTTGCGTTAAAGGCTGCTTCGCTCGACGCGCCATACGCGCCGTACCCGTACAACAGAGTCGGATTTGTTCCATCTTTTTCGATGCCTTTTTTATAGGCCATGGAGATCGGCAAGCGGGCCCCATCGGACGCGGTCGCGTAGATCCGTTCCGTGACGTACTGCGACTTGTCGTACCCGCTGGGGATTTGATCCTCCTTTTTTAGCTCCCATTCACCGGTATCCATGTGAAAGTCCACGATCGAAAAAGGCGTGATCAGCGACGAATATTTGAATCGCAGAAAATTGGTCTTGAATTCGGGATTGTTCTCCAGGGAGACATCAAAGGCAGGCTCTGGAAACGAGACATGCTGTACGTTGCTCGTGCCATCAATATCACTGATGCGTAGTTGCTTCAATCCATCTTTGCGCTCTTGCAATACGATGTAATCTTCGAATAGGTCAATGTGTTCGATCAAAACATCCGTACGGTTGGGGATTAGCTCCTGCCAGTTCTCCTCGACCAATGCAGAGACGGGCGCCTTCATCAATTTGAAATTTTGCGCGTTCTCGTTGATGATCATGAAGAACGAGTCTCCGTGATGTGTGGCGTAATATTCAATGCCGTGCTCGCGCGGACGCAGGACCTTTAATTCGGCCTGGGGCTCATCGGCTGGGAGGAATCGTGTCTCTGGCGAGACCGTGTTGTAATGATATGTCATGATATAGCGTTTACTGCGCGTTTTATAGATACTGAGCCCGTAGGTATCATCTTTTTCATGAAAGATCAGTGAGTCGGTCGCGGGATCTGTGCCGATCTTGTGGCGAAATAGTTGATGGGAACGATATGAGTGGTCCAGAGAGAGATAGAATAAGGTCTGATTATCATTCGCCCATTCCACCCCATTTCGGTAGTAGACACTGCCAAAAATGTTGTGGATTTCTTCAGGATACATCGATCCACTGGTCAAGTCTTTGACGTAAAGCGTGTACACTTCACTGCCCTGCAGATCCATGGAGTAGGCGAGCTTTGTACCATCAGGGCTGACTGTGAATGCGCCGATACTGCAAAACTCACTTCCTTCGACCAGCGCGTTCTGGTCCAGCAGGAGCTCTTCGGGTGCATGCAGGGAACCTTTCCTACGGCAAAAGAAGGGATATTGTTCCTTCTCTTCAGTGCGTGTGTAGTAAAAATACTCCCCGTTCTTTTCCGGTACACTGCTGTCCACTTCTTTGATGCGCGCTTTCATTTCGTGAAAGAGTTCTTCTTGAAGCGGTTTGGTACGCTGCATAACTTCCTCAAGATACTCGTTTTCGGCGCGTAAATATTTCATGACTTCGGGGTTTTCCCGTTCCTTCATCCAGTAATACTCGTCGATCCGTGTGATTCCATGTTGTGTGATCGCGTGTGGACGCTTGGGGGCTCTGGGGATGGATGGCATGAATTTTTCGCAGCTTTTCAGTATTATTCGATATCGTGGACGATCTGTACGGCCGCTGCTACCTATATTCCCGGGATATGCCTTCGATATTAATGAAGGGACTGTCCACGCGAATGTAAATGTCGTTCTCCAGTTTGGTGAATTGGACATTACCGCGCATGAATTCAGCCAGCGGAGCGAAATTATCAGCAATCAGGTCGGGTTGCAATTCGGTGATGCCGTACTCGTAATTCCATTTATTATGGCCAGGGTAAAACTCGCCATGACCTGGACCTTTTGCGATCACTGGGTCGTTCAGGCCGAGCAGGTCGATGGTGGTTCGTTCTGAATAGTAGGGGATCTGCCCTGCGGCGTGAACCGCGATGACCGCTTCAGGTGAGGTGTTTTCAGCGATGAATAAGCCAAGTTTTACACGGCGGATATCCGCTTTAAGGAGGGGGGCATTCTCAACGGCGTAGTTAAACCATGGTTCACCGCTGATCACAAGCACAAACATCAAGGCCAGGGGAATGGCGGCATTCACCCGGTAATTTGACAATTCAGATTGGGGCTGGGCAGTGCCCAGGTCTGTCAGGATGCGGCTCGTCGTCCAACTAAAAAGGATAATGAGCGCGGGCATGCCCTGTGTGATGAAACGGTTCGCGGCGTTCGTCTCCGGTTCTGAGTAATCTCCGCCGATATAAATGGAGTAGGCACATTGCGCGAGGAAGATTCCGAGTAATAAAAATAATTCCAGATTACGCTGTGGTTTGTAAAAGAACAGGCCTGTGATCGAGAACAAAAATAACAGGAGTGTGTCGCGCGCCGCGAATTGATTGAAGACCAGAAGCCCGTGCCTGACGCGTTCCCATATGGTGTAGCCCGTGATTTTTTGATAATAGGTAGTGGGTAGATAATCGCCGAAGTATGTTTTTTGAATCCAGAAGATCGCTAGAGTTGTAGTGGCAATTAAGATCGTGGGCACGATGGCTGTGCGTTTGTTTTTTACGAAGAGGTATAGAACAATCAATGCGGTGGAAATGACCGCGTCTATGCGGACAAGGATGGCAAACGCAAGAATAAGGCCAACGAGAACGGTTTTGCTCCTTGAAATCGAAAGGAATATTGCAAAATCGATCAACAATGTGAGCAGGCCTACTTCCATGCCGCGCAATGACCAGAAGACCAGCGGAAAATAAAATGCCGTGATGGTTGCGGCGAGTATGGGTGCATATTTTGAATGGGGGAGAAGCAGGTCGCTGATTTTATAAGCGACGACGATGTTTGCAAGCAGGATCGCCAATGAAGTGAGCATGACAGCCAGCGAAATTTTTGAAGCAGACACCGGGAGCAGGTGCAGGATGGCCATGTAGAGAGTCCAGCCAAGGTTGGTGAATCCCTCCACTGGTTTTCCGCCGATATTCCAAACAAGGCCGTCGCCTTGCGCGAAATGCTTTGCATAGCGCATGGAGATCATGGCATCATCCACGAGGGTTAAATAACGCTCGCCCTTGATTATAAAGGAGGTGCCCACGATAAAAGCGAGATAGAAAGCGCCAGCCGCAATCAGTATGATGATTAACGTTTTACGAGGGGATTGCATATATAAGAGTATAACATGCTGGTTTTTGACTTGCATTCATATAGATATGTTATTTAATCCCGGGAAGATAATTTTCACGCAGGCTGACCATATGATGATCCACATGTCCTACCATCATGTAGATCAACGCGCGTGCGCTGACGGTCATTCCACTGGCAGTGCCGCGACGTAAAATGGAATCGTCGGTCATATTGTTAATCGCCAGGATATTGGCGCGACGTAAATGTTCAAATTCCTGGATCAACTCGCCAAGATCACATTGATCGAAATTGGATTCGCGCACGTAATCGTTCTGCTCGAAGCCCGCCAGAGGCGTGGCGTCGTTGCGGGAAACGCGCAGCAGGCGATAAGAGAAAACGCGTTCTACATCGTTGATGTGTCCCATCACTTCCTTGACGGACCATTCTGCAGGTCCAAAACGGAAGCGGGCTTGCTCGTCTGAAAGTTTCCCGATCGCAGATTTGATATCTTCTATTTGTTGAGGGAGAGTTGCAGGAATATCTTTCTTCGCCGTTGCAAGTTGGACATAGTCTGCATAGTAAGGAGCATATTCTTCAGATGTTGGAGGGGTTAAATTGTTGGTCATTGCTACAAATTCCTGTTCGTTATGAAATTAATGTGCTTTGTTCGATGTTTTCCATGCGTCCGTAGAGGATCTCTTCATTGATCTCGAGATTATTAATGAGGCTGAGCGCCGCGACAACTCCGTCGCCGATATGTTCCCCTTCGATCTCTCCGTATTCAATTTCAAGCACGACGTTATCTGCGCGCGCATCACTGGCCGCGCCCATCGGATCCTGCCAGGTTCCCATGGCGCTCAGTTCTGTTGTGGCCTTCATGAAACCAAGCGCATCAGTTTTCATGCGTGGTACGGTGAGGGTTAGAAGCTCCTTCTGAGTGCGATGAAAATGGGTGTGGGTGTTTTCATCTCCGAACAAGAGACCATACAGCATGTCTTTTGAAAGTTGGAGCAAATTATTTCCCTCCACGGAACGAAATTTTTCCGTGATCAGATCAGTGCCTTTGGGTGGGGGATTGGTCTTCAGAAATTTACCCTGGATCAACCTGTCGCGGGTAATACCCTTATATTGTTGGAGAAATTCCTCGAGTTTCGCCTTGTCCAGCTCCAATTTCTGAACGCGCTGTGCGCGTTCCGTACGCATTCGGTTTTCTTCTTCTCTATAATGCTTGCGATCCATTTCTTCGAGACTGTGCGCGTCCAAGGTCAGGCGGACGATCTGCTCGATCAGCCAGTCCTTGTCCTGGTCGGCCAGATAAGCGCGTAATTTTTCCTCGAATTGCGGGACAAATTCTCTGTTGATCTGCCGCACGATGGTCTCAATGTTAGACATCTCAGCCTCCTTTTTACAAGTATAGCATTCGTTGCCTGCAATAGTCGATATGTTAATCCCCAATACGTTACTTGATGACCTCACCGAAGGATATTCGCTGTTCGTAAAATCCCAACGATCCCAACCATGATCCAGAAGACGTTTAAAACTGTATAGGCTTTATCCTTCTTTAGGATGGAACACCAGGAAAGGATGATCGCGTCAGTGGTGTTAAATATCCAGACGAACATAAATGGACTGGCCGGTCCAAGCCAGCTGACAAGGCTGAAGCTGAAAACTCGCATAAGTACCCCGATCATTTCGAGAATACGGATGTATTTCAGGATGAAAGCATTGATCACGGACATATTTCCCTCCAATTGGGATAATTGCCGAGTATAGCAGACCTTTATTATTAAACATCATCCGTGATTATTCGGCTGTATAATATCCCAAGACAATAGGAGTTTTCCATGACTATAACTCTCGATACCAAACCAATGACCGTTCACAGTGGGCGGAATCCGATCCTTCCCCTTGACCTCGGGCCCGTGGAGGACGTAAAAGTGAATCGCTCTGCCGTGGAGCGCCGGGCAGCCACAATGGCCACACGTCGTACGGTCAAACGCGAATGGCAGGCCGCCTGGCTGATACAGGCCGTCCGGGACATGGACCTGACCACGCTCTCGGGCGATGATACACCCGGGACGGTGAAACGCCTGTGTGCCAAGGCGCGCCAGCCAATAAGGACCGATTTGCTAAAAAATCTCGGGGTTGCAGATAAGCATATTACCGTAGGCGCAGTGTGCATCTATCATGGAATGGTTCCCACGGCAGTGGAAGCACTGGCAGGCTCAGGGATTCCGGTTGCGGCGGTTTCGACAGGATTCCCCGCGGGATTAAATCCTTTCCATGTCAAGCTTGCCGAGATCGAAGCCTCGGTTAGAGCAGGCGCCTCCGAAATTGACATCGTCATCTCTCGCCAGCACGTCTTGACCCAGAACTGGCACGCTTTATACGATGAAGTGAAAGCCTTCCGTGAGGCCTGCGGACCCGCGCACATGAAATCCATTTTGGCGACAGGCGATTTGGGCACGTTGAAAAATGTGATGCGCGCCAGTTTCGTGTGTATGCAGGCCGGCTCGGACTTTATCAAAACGTCCACAGGCAAGGAAGCTGTCAATGCAACATTGCCCGTTAGTCTGGTGATGGTGCGCGCCATCCGCGCCTATTACGAATCCACTGGTTATAAAGTCGGCTTCAAGCCCGCGGGCGCGATACGAACCGCCAAACAATCCGTGGACTGGTTGATCATGATGAAGGAAGAACTCGGCGAGCAGTGGATGAGGCCGGACCTGTTCCGTATCGGCGCGTCTTCGTTGCTTACTGACATCGAACGCCAGCTGGAGCACTTTGCCTATGGACGATATGCATCCATGCAGTATCAGGCGTTGGGATAGGTCTTAACCACGAAGGCTTGCACTGAGCCTGTCGAAGTGACACGAAGTGCACAAAGAAAAAAAATGCAGGGGCGGATTCCTCGGATTTGACGGCCTACATGGATTTTCCTTTTTCTCGCGTTGCATACCCCTCTCCCCGTGGGAGAGGGCAGGGTGAGGGAGAACTTATCGCGGCGAAGTGGAAGGGAACACCGAAATCAATTGCGAAGATCCACACGAGACGGAAGAAGAGCAAAATCTGACCGCATTTAGCAATTTGTAGATATGTCGTATGCAGCGTTCGATTAATTAACCACGAATGAAAAAACCTCCAGTTTGCTCGGAGGTTTTAGTTAGGTGTGCGAAGGTTGATCGTTGTAAGAGATGTAGGCTGATGGGCAGAATATTTTATTGGGACGCACGCCAGGCCGCCCAGGTCCATGCGGCGTCTGACAGATCCACTGTCCATCCGTGAACTGGCACAAAGTCAGCGAGCATGATCCATAACATTCGACCGTCTCGCTGAGTACATTCGTAATCAATATCTTGATCTCTTCATTGGATGAATACTGGTCATGATCGGTTTTGATCATGACGAATTCAGCAGTGTTTACGTCTGTGGGCAGAGCAGAGCAATCTGGGGAATTACACGAAGAGAGAAAGAAAACCAAAAGGACTGCGAAAAGCCTTTCTACTCTGTTCATGCTGAAATTATGCGCCGAGAAAGAAACCCTCCGAGTTTGATTCAGAGGGTTTCAGGCAATTCTATTCGTCACGCGGGCAGATCAACCACCTGATCCATGAAACTTACCTCAGGGGGACCCATTACACCCGCACGTTTCGTCGCCTCGCGGAATTCCTGGGACTGGAACATCTGCTGGGCCTTCTCTCGGTCTTCATATTCTCCCAGAATCACGACTTCATTGGGAGTTCCCGCTTTGCTGAATGCGCGGACTCCTTTGGAGCCAAAACTCTTGCGGAGCGTGGCGGCTTCCTTAAACACTGGCTTCCATTTTGCAAGATCCTCAACCGTAAGTCGGACAAGTACGTACGTCATGGCAATTCTCCTTTCAGTAAAAAAATATGCTTTGTCTATATAACCCCTGTTCTGTGTGTTAGGTTCTGTAGGCAAAAAACCATCCGAGTTTGCTCGGAGGTTTTAGTTGGTGTGCGAAGGTTGATCGTTGTAAGAGATATAGGCTGATGGGCAGAATATTTTATTGGGACGCAGGCAAGGCCGTCCAAGTCCATGCTGCGCCGGCCAGATCCACCAGCCCAAAAACGATCAATAATGGACTGCCCAGCTTCAAAATGGCAAATGAAGTTACCCCGCTGAAAAAGATGAGGCGGGCATACACAGTTGCGCGGAAGAAGTGGCGGTCATCATAGCGTACGCTGTAGAGGAAGTACATCCCAAGAATTGCCGTTAACAGGCCTGCCAGCCGAATCCAAACTTCCGTCGTTGTGGCGAAACCGAACAGCGGAAGAACGATATTGGGAATGAAGATAAAGGATAAGCCGGCGAAGGAAAGGTAAATGCCGAAAACTGTGATCGAACGCGCAAGGTTAGACATGCTGATTTCCTCGAATTTAGATGTGCGCGTTGAACCACGCGATGATATCGTTCCAGACCACGGATTTATGGGTATCGGTCAGAAGTTCGTGATAAAAGCCCTCGTACATTTTTAGCGTCTTGTCTTTGGACGAGGCGCGTTTTGCCAGTTGTTGACTGCCTTCCGGGTTGGTCCAATGATCATCCCTGCCGTGCATGATCAACACGGGTGCGGTGAATTTCTCCATATTGGCCTGGGCGCTGGCGATGGCGCGCAAGCCTTCCGCTCCTGCATGTGCGGGCAGTCCCTTGTGGTCGATCAGCGGGTCATTGAGTTTCTTCTCAACCACGCTTTTGTCGCGCGAGCCCAGGTTGAAATCGGGTTTGTAGGAAGGTAATTTTGGCGCGATGGCACCGATGATCGGCACCAGAGCTTTGAGTAACGGCGTTACGTCATGCCCCTCCTTCAAGCCGGCCCCGCTAAGTACCACGCCGCGCAGATCATTTTCCGAATGCGAGATGACGTAGGTCGCGGAGATCAATCCACCCAGGCTGTGACCGAACAAGAAGATCGGTTTACCTGGGGCGCGCTGGCGTACACGTTTGAGAAATACATCCAGGTCCGCTGTGTATTCATCGAATGATTTGATGAAATAACGCGGACCGTCTGAGTTCCCATGCCCGCGCATGTCAAATGCGTATACCGCGAAATCATGTTTTGTCAGTTCTTCTGCGAACGGGGTGTAATAGTCGGAATAATCCCACAGCCCATGATGCAGGATCACCGCCGCCCTCGGGGTGCCCTCGGGGGACCAGCTCTGTTCCCGGAGACGCAACCCGTCTGCGCCTTGAAAATCTCCAGTTTCGTGTTTCATTTTCGTAAGTATAGCACTTCTTCTTTTTCCGCCTCGCCCCAACCGCTGTATAATATCCTCGTACAAAAAATTTTATGTCCTTCCTGTAAGAAAGGATTTACCTATGAAAGTAGCTGAAATATTAGACGCACTCTCTTACGGTCTTGCGCCTGAAGCCGCCAAGCCTGCACAGGAATGGCTCGCGGTATAATTTTCATTAATGAAATTACCAAACGCGGAACGCGCGATTGTAGATATTGAAAAACTGCGCGACTATTGCCTGAGCGAGAGTCATCCACGCGGTAAGCACAAAGCTCGCGTTTTTGCAACGGCGTTGGGTTTAACGGCAAGTGATGTAATTGAATTGCGCGACACTTTATTGTCTGCCGCGGGTCAGGAAGAAGCAGTTGCAAGTGAGCGCGATGAGTATGGTCAACGGTATATTGTTGATTTTTCGATGAAACATTCAGGCAATGAAGCCATTATCCGTAGCGCGTGGATTGTCCGTAAGGGCGAAGATATGCCGCGCTTAACCAGTTGTTATATATTGTAGGAGAAGACCATGAAACAAAAAGTTAAACTATTGGACGTCGTTGCGTTGACGCAGGAACTTCCTGACCGCGATCTACCACTCGGACAAGTAGGGACAGTGGTGGAACTTCTCGCGCCTGACGTATTCGAAGTGGAATTTGCCGATAACGAAGGACGCACTTTTGCTGAATTGGCTGTGCGCGCAGATCAGTTGTTGGTCTTGCATTACGAACCTATGGGAATGTAAAGACGATGACAACGATCCCTGAAATCCTCGATACCCTCTCTTACGGCCTTGCGCCTGAAGCCTCCAAGCCTGCGCAGGAATGGCTGGACGCGCACAAGGCCCGTTTTGGGCTCTTCATCAACAACGAGTGGCGCGAGCCTTCTTCAAAAGAATGGTTTGATTCCATTAATCCTGCCACCGCGCAGAAGATCGCGGACATCGCACAAGCCAGCGACGACGATGTGGAAGACGCGGTCAAGGCCGCGCGCAAGGCCTTTCGAAGCTGGAGCCAGTTATCAGGTCACGCGCGAGCGCGGTATTTGTACGCCATCGCGCGTCAGATCCAAAAACATTCGCGCCTGTTCGCCGTCCTCGAAACGATGGACAACGGCAAGCCCATCCGCGAGACGCGCGATATCGACATCCCACTCGTCGCCCGTCATTTTTATTATCACGCGGGCTGGGCGCAGATCATGTCCAGTGAACTGCGCGGCTACGAACCCGTTGGCGTGGTCGGCCAGATCATCCCGTGGAATTTTCCGCTGTTGATGCTCTCGTGGAAGATCGCGCCCGCGCTCGCCATGGGGGACACCGTGGTGTTGAAGCCCGCCGAATTTACGTCGCTCACCGCGCTGCTATTTGCCGAGATTTGCGAAAAGATATTGCCGCCCGGTGTAGTGAATATTATTACCGGGGATGGAAAAGTGGGCGCCGCTTTGGTGGATGCGGATGTGGACAAGATTGCATTTACCGGCTCGACGGATGTGGGCCGCATCATTCGCAAGGCGACGGCTGGTACCGCCAAAAAGATCTCGCTCGAACTCGGAGGCAAGTCTCCGTTCATCGTCTTCGACGATGCGGATCTGGATTCTGCTGTTGAAGGAGTCGTGGACGCGATCTGGTTCAATCAGGGACAGGTGTGCTGCGCGGGTTCGCGTTTGCTGGTACAGGAGGGCCTGGCCGAAAAGATGTATGCCAAGCTGAAGGCGCGCATGGAGAAGTTGCGCGTGGGCGACCCGCTCGATAAGGCCGTGGACATCGGCGCGATCGTCGCGCCTGTGCAATTGCAGAGAATTGAACAGCTCGTGCAACAAGGCAAGGACGAAGGCGCGGACATGTGGCAGCCATCCTGGTCTTGTCCCACCGAAGGATATTTCTATCCGCCAACATTATTTACCAATGTCGCGCCCGCCTCAACGATTGCTCAAGTGGAAATCTTTGGTCCCGTGCTCGCGGCGATGACGTTTCGGACTCCCGAAGAAGCTGTGAAGTTGGCCAACAACACGCGCTTTGGTCTCGCCGCTTGTATTTGGAGTGAAGATATTAATCTCGCATTGGATATTGCGACTCAAGTCAAAGCTGGCACAATTTGGATCAACTCAACGAACTTATTTGATGCCGCATCTGGTTTCGGCGGTTATCGCGAATCGGGATTCGGAAGGGAAGGGGGGAAGGAGGGACTCTGGGAATATGTCAAACGTTCAAAGATTGAAAGTTTGAAAGTTGAAAGTACGCCTGTCAAAAAGAAATCGGCAAAGTCAAATGGCTCACAACCTGCAACCTTCAACCTGCAACCCTCTATTGATCGCACCGCCAAACTCTTTATCAACGGCAAACAAGCTCGCCCTGATAGCGGCTATTCAATTGAAGTCCATGATGTAAATGGAAATTTGATCGGCGAAGTGGGCGCGGGAAATCGCAAGGATATCCGCAACGCGGTCGAAGCCGCACGCGGGGTTGCGGACAAATGGGCCAAGACCACAGGTCACAACCGCGCACAGATCTTGTATTATCTCGGTGAAAACCTAGCCGCTCGTGAAGAAGAGTTTGCCAAGCGCATCGGTCAGCAAACCGGCGCAGATGCAGGGACTGCCAAACAAGAAATCGAAGCAAGTATAGAAGCGCTGTTCACTGCCGCGGCCTGGGCGGATAAATACGATGGTGTTGTGCACAACACTCCGATCCGTAATGTGACTCTGGCCTTACCTGAAGCGATTGGTGTAATGGGAGTTCTTTTGCCTGACGACAAGCCTCTGCTGGCCTTATGTCAGCTCGCCGCCTCGGCTTTCGCGATGGGAAATGTGCTGGTCATCGTACCGTCACCTGTTGCACCTCTAAGCGCCACAGATTTTTATCAGGTGCTTGAAACGTCTGATGTGCCGGCGGGAACGTTCAACATTGCCACAGGTGTGCGCGATGAATTAGCCAAGACCTTGTCCGAACACGATGATGTGGATGTGATCTGGTACGCAGGTCCGCAAGAAGGACAGAAGGCTGTGCAAGCCGCCTCCGCTGGGAATATGAAGCAGACTTGGGTCATGCCCGTCACAGGTGAGTTGCCTGAGATGGACGAGATTTTACATCACAGCACACAGGTGAAGAATATTTGGGTGCCGTACGGTGGGTAGTATAATAATCGGTGATGGCTAAACTCAAGAAAATTCTGAAGAAGATTCTGGATGGTTCCAGGAATATCGCCTTCAATGATTTTGTTTCGCTGGTTGAAGGATTTGGGTTTCGCCTTTCACGGACAAGTGGTAGTCATCACATTTTCATTCACGAGAGTGTGAAAGAGCTGATTAATTTGCAAAACGTGAAAGGACAGGTCAAGCCGTATCAGATACGCCAATTTATGGACTTGGTTGAGAGATACAGTTTGGATTTGGAGAAAGACAAATGAAAGATTATCATATCAATATTTTTTATAGTGAGGCAGATGGGGGTTATATTGCTGACATCCCTGATTTAGTACATTGCTCCGCATTTGGTGAAACCCCCGAGGAGGCATTGTTTCAGGCCTTGGTTGCTAAAAAAGTTTGGCTTGAAGCCGCCCGCACTGAAGGCAAGCCCACCCCTAAACCGAAATATCGTCCTGCCATTTATCAATTGTCTTCCATGGCAGGGTGATGGGAAAAGTCTCCGAGATTTTTTTACTTGGAGACTTTTCTATTCCTTATAATCATAAACCGCCTCCGCTGGGAATATGAAGCAGACTTGGGTCATGCCCGTCACAGGTGAGTTACCCGAAATGGATGAGATTTTGCGACATGCAACTCAGGTGAAGAATATCTGGGTTCCGTATGGTGGGTAGGTCGCAGAGAGTGCCTCGCACCTTTCTTAATGGGATGAATCCACTCGATTGGATTCGTCCATTTAAACGGATTCTTCTGTCGGGCAGGTGCGACGCAGTCGCGTTCTACAGCGTTTTCCACTTCTGTGCGTGTTCAATGAATTCCCCTTCTATTTCAGGCCAGTCGTGCAAATCGGCGGGATCGAAATCGGCATCGTTGGGCCAAACTAGTGTGCGGACTTCGGGGTCGAGTCTCACCTGGTTGAATACCGATATTTCTCGGAGTGGATTATAAATTTCGCCGTGTAAGATTGGCTCGAAATAAATGGTTTGTTCTGTATTGTCGTTGAACTTGATTCGTAAAGTGTAGGGGACTGTAATCTCGAATTCCGTAATGTGGTAAATCGGATGTTCCATAGTTCACCTCATAAATTACCTGAGCGGTTCAATCGAAAATGGTTTTTTTTCCCTCATGCAGCAATTCTCAATATGTTGTTGCGAGGGCGCTCTTCCCGACACTGCGCCGCACTCCCACTCCGCTACGCTGCGGGGACTTCGTGCGTTTGTTGCAGTGTAGGTGAGCAATCTCCCTATTTCAGCGAGGAGACTGCTTCGTTTCTCGCAGCGACATGTTCGTAATGAGAATTGCTGCCGTTAGGCAAGAATCTAATAATGCTTCTCTATTCCGCCAAACCCAATCATCTTATTTTTCTCCGTCATTTCAATAAAGTACTTTAGGCGTTTCTTGAATTCAGCGGGCCTTTTTCTGGCCCCGTCAATATAGGCGATCCGAATCCGCTTGTAGGAGTCTGAAAACTTCTGATAATTCTTCTAGGCTTCCTTGTTCGCTTGAATAGCCTTCAAAATATCGAGCGGGAATTCAAACTTCTCATTTAGCACATCCCCCAAACCATCGGCCACTTCTTTGATGACCTTCTTCTGCGCCGCCAAGGCTCGCAGACGCTCGATATTGGCTTGCGAGTATTTAGCCTTCGGCTTCCTCGGCGAAAAGCGTTGGACAGTATGTTGGTCATCCAGTTTCTTCACGATGCTGTCGATCCAACCGAAGCACAGGGCTTCCTCCACCGCGTCGTTGTACTCGATGCGAGGCTCCTCCATCGCTTTTTTGGGGTAGACCAGCCAGATCTCTTTTTCGGTTTTGTAGTGCTGGCGAAGCCACTTTCGCCAGTCAGCGCGTTTGACAATGTATAAAGTTTTGGTGATATTCATTTTGGGCCGAAACCCGTTCACTCTGGACGATACGGCGCTTCGCCCTCAATATCGCCTACATACTCTGGCAGGTTCTTATGTTCGAGCATCTGACGGATGGCCTGAATCTCGCCGATGTGATACCAATAATGATAGGTGATGCGTCGCAAGGCCGAGCCGATTGTCTGCCCGACAGCTTCACCGTTCAGCAACAGGTCACTCTGCAAGGTTTCTTTTGTTAGAGTATCCAAAAAGGGATCTGCGGTTTGCGTTACAGTGTGCCAGGTCTCAAGCATTTCTTTGAACGAGGGAGTGTTCATCGGAGCGCCATAGGCGAAGAGTTCGTTCAGCTTTGGGAAAGGAGTCTTGTTCTGTGATCTTGTCAGCCACGAACGTTGTTCGTGCCAGGCAAGATGTCCCACAGTCCAGCTGATGCAGTTCATAGGTCCGAAGTGACGGGCTCCGTCTTCTTCGGATACGCCGGCGAGTCCGCGCAGCCACTCCCGGCGAGTAAAGCGAAATTGATCGACCAAAGGGTGAGTCATGTTATTTTCCGTATTGAATTTAATGGTTATATTTGGATAAGAGTGGTACCGAGCCAGACCTTCGGTTCCTCGGGTTGCAAGGCTTGGAACTGTTCCAGGAACGGCTGGAAACGCGGCTCAGAATCGAATTCATCATGTTCCGCTCGTGAAGGAACCTCTACATGCAGGATGTAGTCGCGATATCCTTTCTTCTTTTCACTGCCATCCATAACAGGGGTCAAGGATGCAGTGATGAATTTTCCCTTTGCTTTGAATTCTTGCCAAAGAGGATAAACCTCTTTTTTGAAACGGGTCTCAAATTGCTCCGTATCTTCTTCGCGGAAACGCAGGATGATGGCAACTGTTTCAGACATGATCGGCCTCCATTTCTGACGAGGGGGAAATGATCCCAAATGGGAACGCTAAGAACCATTATATAATACTCTTGTGAACCTTTACCTTGGTTGTCCCATCTGGTCGTTCAAAGGTTGGGTGGGCAATTTTTACCCAAAAGGTACGAAATCGAGCGAATATCTTCGCGAATACGCGCAGCGGCTGACGACCATTGAAGGCAACACTACCTTCTATGCGGTCCCGGCGCAAAAGACGATCGAGGCGTGGGTCGCGGAGACACCTGAGGCGTTTCGATTTTGTCCGAAGATTCCAAAAGCGATCAGTCACCAAGGCAAGCTGCTTGATCATATTGACAGGGCTCAACAATTTGTGGAAATTATGAATCAGCTCGGTTCGCGGCTCGGACCCATGTTCCTGCAACTGCCTCCGAGTTTTTCGCCGCGCCTGTTTGGAGATTTGAAGACCTTCATTGAAGCCTGGCCGCTTGAGCCACGCTTGGGAGTCGAAGTCCGTCATTTGGATTGGTTCAAGTCGCCGCAGCGCGAGTCGCTAAATCAATTACTTTCAGATCACAATATGGCGCGCGTGGTGATCGATACGCGTCCGATCCGCAATTTGGAGGGGGACCAGGGTATCGAAGGAAGTACCTATCAAAGTCTGTTGCAGGCAAGAGCGAGAAAGCCGGATGTGCCTGTGTTTCAGGAGCATACCGCAGACTTCGTCTTTTTGCGATATATCGGTCACCCGGAGATTGGGCAGAACAAATCTCTTCTGGAGGAATGGGCCAGTTATCTAGCCTCGCAGTTGAAGGTGGGGGCCGATGCGTATGTCTTTTGTCATTCCCCGGATAATTTGGTCGCTCCGTATTTGTGCCGTGAATTGCATCAACGTGTGGCAGAGAAAATAAATATCCCACTTTTGCCGTGGGATGGGATCCAATCGAATACGTTTGAGCAGGGAAGGATGTTTTAGTCCGTCTTTCTTGTCACATCCAGCACCGCGATCTTCGTGGAATGATTGAATGGCGCAGGATCAGTGATGAGATTTCCGGATCGTGTTTCAGGGTAACCTGCGAAATCATCAGGCACGGAGATAAGTTCCCTGATCTTCAGGTATCCGTCTTCGCATAATGATTCAAGTGTTTGCATATATTCTTTCCCGCTGACATACAGTGCGTTGTTGATCGCAATTAGATAACCGTGATCCTTGATCAGGGGACGCACCTTGTTAATGATCCGCTGGCTTGCACGCTCCTGATCTATTCTGCCTTTGGATGTGGTTGAAAAAAATGGGGGGTCAATGATGATGCAGTCGAAGGTTTCGCCTGTTCGTTTGAATTTGCTGACCTGCTCGAAGAAATCTGCGGAGATGAAATCCCCATTGTGGATGGAGTAGCCGTTAAGCGTGTACGATGTTTTTGCGACATTAAGGAATTGGCGATTGAGATCATGTTGCAAAACGCGGCTGGCCCCGCCTGCCAGCGCGGCCACTCCCAGGCTTCCCGTGTAGGCAAAGAAGTTCGCAACAGATTTGTCATTCATATTTTCCGTGATCCATTTCCGCAGGTTGCGCGTGTCGAGATACAGGCTGGCATCGCGATTCATCGTCAGGTCAATCGAATACCAGATGTCATGTTCCTTTATCTTTTGATCTGGCTTCTCGCCAAAGAGAAGGGTTCCACGTTTTTCCTCTTGCGTTCTGCCATCCCGAGTCTTAACAATTCCTGCGCGTAGCCACGGGAGCTTGTTTTGCAAAAATTCCTTTACTTCCTGAACAAGCAACTTGCCTTGCTCAGGTTCGTCTGCATAATTTTGAACCACGAGCGTGCGCGCGTAAATATCGATCACAAGGTCAGAGTAGCCTTCGGTGAATCCATTGAAGAGGCGGAAGGCTGATTCGTGGCGCGAGTCGAATAAGTTCACGCGGGCGGCGAGAGCGGCTTCCAGCAAGGGAATGCTCGGCTGTGGTTTCATTCCATTTTTTGAATGTTCTTCGGGTTGAATACGGAGATTTGTTTGATCCCCAGTTTGGCTTGCGCATCTCCATCCAAATCCACCCAGTAAAAACCGCGGTGTTTGGAATAGGGATCGATCTTAAAGACGGTGCCTGGATACCAACCCTCCTTTTCGCCGAACCTGGCATCAAAGTAGACTTTAACCCGCTCACCCACTTGAATGGACCCGGTCATGGATTATTTGCGATTCCCCGGCCAGAATAAGCCTGCATCTACGATCATCGCAATGAGGCCATTGACCACCCATCGTGGATTGCCAGACATAATACTGCCGGGCGAAATATTGATGCCTTGCAGAAACCAGACTACACCAGGAAGGAAAGGGGGCATTCCAATAATTTTAGTAATCGTATCAATTGTTGTTTTCATTTTCTTCCATAGATTGTTCCAATAATATCTTATCGCGCCAATGCAAGCATGGCACGGAAGGCGCGATAAATTGTGACCATATCATCGGCAATATATTCCACCCGGCGGTGCACGGTCCGTTTTGCGTGAGGCATGAGCGCGGCCCTGTCTGCCATATCCGACTGCTCAAATTCTAATGTCAATTTGATCGGTTTCGAGACCTTGAACGGCTTGGGCGCGTTTTTGATTTTGAGTTTTTCCACGGCACGTTGCGAGCCTTCTTCGATCAACTTCGATGTTACTGCGGGGGGCAGGCATTCCGCGGACATGCGGCTCACGGCCTTCTTCACCTGTGCAGTTTCGATCTCGTTTCCGAAAAATTCCCTGACCTCTGCACACAGGCTTTGATCTCCCGAAACCATAATGATCGGAACGTCAAATTGACCGCAAACCGCGCCGTTCAAACCTGCTTCACTAAATGCCCGGTCATTGATCCACAATCCGGAGACGCGCTCGTCCGACCAGGTGTGATCGAGAATGGCATTGATCGCGCCCATGCGTCCATGATAGCCAACGTATATCACAGCCTCCACTCCTTCATCGACACCATGGACCATCGAGAGGGGAGCAGGCGAGCCGCATGTCAGGCTCGCGCGTGAGTCGAGTTCTTCGATCAAGAGATTGCGCCCGTTGTTATGACCATCCGTCACGGTTACTGCGGTCGCCCCACCAGCGAACGCGCCGCGAATGGCGGCATTCACATCTTCAGTCATCAATTTGCGAAAACGGGGATACTCAGCGTGAGCGGGGTTGACTTGATCCCAATGCACGACACCTGTGACCCTTTCCATATCCGCGGCAATCAATATTTTCATGGTTTCTCCTTTTATGATTTAGCAGGATTTTCCAGTCCTACGGTTTTAATGCCCCGCGTGGCAATCTAACTTGCATGGATCTTTGCCAGATGTCGAGACGAATTATTCAACTCGGTAATATTTTCGCCGGCTGCGACCAGGATCAGGCCTTGTTGTCTGTCGCCGCTAACCTGGCGATCCCGGATCGATTGGTTGTCATACACATCCCCAGACCTTATTAAATTAGCATAACTGCATTATATGGTGAACTGCGTCGTTTTTGAAGGTGACAACCACTGTTTAAATGCGAGAGCCGAGTCTGCGTGGGACTCGACTCTCTATGTGAGGAATTTTTTATCAGTCTGTCAAGGTGGGATGACCGACCGCATGGGACGTAAAGGGTTAAACAAAACCCCCTGCATATTGGAGGGAGTTTTAGGATGAAAACTGGATCGTTCCGGCCAGGCTCTACACGGGCTTTCTAAAACTAGGGGTTGGGTGTGCCTTCGACAGCAACTCCTACCCATGTGAATACCCGCTTGTCGCTTGTGGCGCCCGCATTGACCCAGATGGGCTGGCCTTGGTCATCAGTTCCGGCCTGGCGA
>CAZSVR010000018.1:0-23491 GCA_964610295.1 uncultured Anaerolineaceae bacterium | reverse complement strand
TCCGTCGAAGCGCCCATAGGCCAGCGCCCGCCACCACCAGCGCAAGACGTGCGCTACATTATCTTTCGGACGGAAAGAGGTGGGGACAATGTACTTCGTGTCTGATACGAAATCCGTCAAGCGGCGGGTTTGGTCGGCGGTGACATCTTCCACCGTGATCTGATAGGCCTCGCCATCCCGCAGTGTTCCTACCGAAGCCCACTGCAGGGTTACCACGTCATTTGCCAGGGTGAAGGCTGCGCCGTCCGCAGGCAGGAGCAGATTTGGGGCTGGGTAAGGCGGTGGGATCGTTGAGGTGGGGGTGGGTCCTGGAGTTGCCGCGCGCATACATAGGGGAATTTCAATAGGTTGTCCCAAATATACGTTGTCGGTGGTCAGGCCATTCCATTCTTTAATGGCAGCCATCGATACGGCATAATTCAATGAAATACTGGAAAGGGTATCGTTTTCTTGAACGGTGTAAAGCACCTTCTCACATTTTTCCCTTGTTGCGTCCACAGGTAGAGGGGTATTTGTTGCCGCTGGCGGAATTGTGGGGGTTGGGTATGGGATCTTGAGCACCTGTCCCACGCTAATTGGACAGGTGGAAGGGAGGTTGTTGGTGATGATAATGCTCTGAACTGAAATGCCGAAGTTAAATGCAATTTGCGAACAGGAGTTATCGCCAACGGCAACAGTGTAATCGAATGGGGGTATGGGCGTAGCCGTTGGAATGTCCGTGGGGATAAATGTTGCCGTCGCGGGTAAAGTCACGGTCGGTGTTTCTGTAGGAGTCGATATTTCCCCGGTTCCGCCTGTTCCGGCAGGTGGATTTCGCAACGCGAAGAACACAACCATGGCGGCGAAAACGATCAGCACCGCGAGGATGCCCACTGCAGCGGGCAGGCTCAAGGTGACTTCCGGCATGCGGCTGGCCTGCACCAATCTCTCGGCCTTCTTTACAACTTTAGCCTCGGGCCGCGGTGTGAATTCCGTTCCACATACAAGACAGCGCGTGGCGTTGTCACTCAAGCGCGTGCCGCACGTGGGACATATCTTTGTTTTATTTGAAGTGGGTGCTGGACTCATAGGGGCGGAAATTATACCATTGAACGTTTTTGCTAACTTTTTACTGTGGTCACCGTGCAAAATGCTGTCCTGAGACACCCATTTCAAGGAATGATATACTCAGTGCAACTTCTCAAATCCGGCGGTGTTATAAAGTAAAAAATTCCGTCGGTAAGGTTACCATCTTGGCCGAACTGGAATACAACGAAGAGGAAATCCTCTCACGCGCCTCACAAGGTGACCGTGACGCGTTCGGTCAACTCTACGAGCGCTATGTGGAGCGCATCTTCAATTATGTTTATTACCGGACGGGCAACCTGCACGATGCGGAGGACCTGACGGCACGTGTATTTCAGCGGGCGATGAACCACATAAAAAATTATACCGATCGCGGCGTGCCTTTTTCTGCGTGGTTGTATCGCATCGCACACAATCTGGTGGCGAACTGGCATCGCGATCGAAGCCGCAAGCAGGAAATTCCCCTCGATGATCTGCCTGCTCTCCCCACCAAGAGCGATCATCCTGAGCGAAACCTGGTCCGTTCGCAGGAACAGGAATCCTTGTTGCGTATGATCCGACGTCTGCCGCCCGAGAGACAAAACCTGTTGATCTTGAAGTTCGTGGAAGACATGTCGAATGCCGAAATCGGCCAGATCATGGGAAGAAGTGAAGGAGCTGTTAAAAGCCTTTATCATCGTACGCTTTTGTCTCTCCGTGATCAATTGGAAGATCAAAATCTAAGTTTAGAAGGAGATTGAACCATGTTGAGAATTGTGACCGATGGCGCTGCAGACATTCTTCCCGAATGGGAAAAAGAATACGGCATCGACATGATCCCTGTAAATATTCTGTTTGGCGAGAAATCCTATCTTCAAGGGGTCGAGCTGGATAACGAGGGATTCTACAAACTGGTCGATGAAAGCAAGCGCATTCCCAAGACTTCCCAGCCCTCCCCGCACCAATTTGTGGAGTTCTACCGCAAGATCGCTCAAAAAGGCGATACCATACTTTCCATCCACATTACTGCGGTATTATCAGGTACATACGCCTCTTCGGTTTCCGCGGCAGAAGAATTGAAAGGTGAATTCAATGTGATTCCCGTTGATTCCACCGTGGGCTCTCTGGGTATAGGCCTAATGTGCCGCGAAGCGCGTAAGATGGAACGCGGCGGCAAGAGTGTGGATGAAATCCTCAAGTATTTAGAGAATATCAAGCCCCATGTTCGCGTTATTTTGACTTTGGATACGCTTGAATACGCAAAAATGTCTGGTCGTGTGAAAACGCTGCAAGCCGCACTTGCATCTCTACTTAATGTAAAACCGATTGCCATCCTGCGAAATGGTGACCTTAATATGGCTGAACGGGTTCGAACTCGCAAGGCTGCGCTCGACCGCGTGATCCAAATTGCCGTGGAAGAATATGGCGATAAGCCTGTTTACCTGGCTGTGGTACATGCCCGCGATCCCAAATCCGGTAAATCCCTCCTGGAAGAAGCAAAGAATCATTTCAATTATAAAGAAACAATGATTAGCGAGCTATCCATTTCCATCGCAGCAAATCTTGGACCTGGAACAGTGGGCTTGATCATATATCCGCTACAGTAAACACAAGGAAGATATGACGACACGGAAGCACACGACTTCACAAGAAGAACTGGAGCTGTTGGAGACACATCTCGCGGGCACCTTGAAACGGGTAGCGCCTCCGAATGGTTTCATCCAGCGCCTGAGCGGGCGCATCCATCTGCCTGCGCGCGAAGAGATCGTGTACCGTTTGCGCGATTGGCGAACTTTGTTCTTCATCTTTGGTGGGGTGATGTCTGGTTTGTTGTTGATCATTACCCTTGCGCGTGCGTTTTATCATTTGATCGGGCGCAGGGACGTGGGCTAAAATTTTCTAGAATGATCAGCCCCAAGGAGTCTGGAAGACTCCTTGGGGCTGATTTGTTAATCCCACTCAGGCAAAAGCCATTTGCATAATGCACGCGCCTCAGCCACCAGGTCAGCTTCGACCGGGAGCTTAAAATCTTCAGTGACGCGTACGGTCAAATGGTCGACGACCAGGTGTATGTCCGGGGGCAGAAGCGGATCGAACTTGAGGAGATTTAGTAGATCGAACGCGCTTATACTTGGAGGACGAATCCCGCGCCGGGTCAAGGATTCCCGAATCGCGAGCCCGGCTGCACGCCGCGCGCAAACGCGTGCCTGACCCTCATTGTTTTTTGCGCGGGCTTGCAGAGCTCTTTCGAACTCTGTATTAAGTTCTTCCTGCCAGTTGTGCATGCGTGAAATTATACAATAGACCTCTTGCGAAAGTCCTTTTTGCCACAGAGATCAGAGAGAAAATGAGTTTTAAGAGCTCTTTCTCAAAGGTCTCTGTGCACTCTGTGGCTGTACTGCACTTACTTATGCAAGAGGTCAAATAAGCGTCCGGGCCAAATTTGAGAAAATTGAAATCATTGACCACCGCTGAACTTAATTGAAGTATATGAAAAAAATATGTTTTTTATTACTGGTCGTCATATGCGTAATTACACTGCAAGCCTGCAGTGGCTTACCGGACCAGAGCATCGAGAATAACCATAACGTCACCCAGGTGGCTACCGAGGCTTCAATTACCACGTCTCTGCCAGCCGCGCATGAAACGCCAGCTGAAGCCTCTGCAACCCTACGCCCCTTGCCGCGCGGTATGCCAACTGTGGAAATCGACCTTAACAAAATGCTCGCGGTTTTGCGGCGTGGCGAATTCTCATTCCTGAAAGATCTGGCTGTGGAACATTACGCGGAGGAGGATTTCGCCAGGCCAGGCAGGCTGACCTATACAGTGAGTTTCCGCACAAGTGAAACGATCTTTTTCAATTATGGATGGTGTGCAGCGAACCTTGATACCCTGAACCAGAATCTCGATCATATTGAACTTGCGTTCTTTTTCAACGACCAGAAAATTCCCGACGAATATATTTTGAGGGTGGATAATACTTTGGATGATGGATGGGAATGTGCCAATGGTGGCATGTTACTTACAGATTGGAACCCTGGACAATATCACTTCCAAGTCATTGCATCATTTGATGAGAAAATGAACGACGGCAGGCAGGATTTTGACGCGGGTGATTACGTCATGGATTATGATGTTTCAGCGCATTAAGAGAAACGATTGAATGCTCTCATTTTCAGCACCATGTTTTCGTGGATTATAATGTCCCAAACCTTCAGGAGGCAGAAATGAAACACAGACTATTTCAATTACTCTCACTTATTGTCACGGTGGGACTTTTAGCCTCGGCATGTTCCCCCAAAAGTGAACAAGCCACACGGGACAATGAGCCAAAGATTGTCAACGGGAATGTTACCTATACCAACTACTTCTTCACAGAAGGTGTTGCTGAACCGATCGTCATTCTTGAAGATCAGGGTGGGTTTGTAGCCCGTGACCGTAAATTTTTGATCCCCGTCGAGTCACAGGTTATTGCGGAGATCACATCAGACTTTTATACGTCACCATTCACGTATAGTTTGAGTCTTCCCGCGGCACCGAACGGCACGTTGCACGATGTTGACCACGATGGGAACGAAGAAACAGGTGTGATGATTTTTGCGGTCGCCTACTGGACAAATACATGGGGTGACCCGTACCTTGAACGCCGCGATCAATTCGGCGGAGGCTGGTCGACTGCCTATGCTTCCACCAAGGTAACCGATGATCGCGACTCCTATCTGGAAGTATATGGCGGTAAATATCTGGTCTATGCGCCGTATGATAAACAGCAATTCCCATCGGGCTTTGGAGATGATAAGAAATTGTTCACGGACGACGATCCGATCATGGACCTTCCAGCGGGCTGGTCTGTTATCGACCTGGATCAGACACCCTTTGCGATCGATCGATCGGAATACCCGACACTTGATCTTTACGAACCGGAAAGCGCCGCGCTGGTCGATTTTTCAAAGCTCTCCTATTCAGCAGCTTTTGACAAAATGGTTCAAAAGTTCAAGAATGAGTACGCATTTACAGAGCTAAAGAAGATCGATTGGGATGCCAAAGCCACGGAATTCCGAGCGCGGTTCGAGGATGCTGAGAAAAGCAAGGATCAGCATGCTTATGCGCTTGCATTGCGTGATTTTCTGTGGTCAATCCCTGATACTCACCTGGGGTTGGGTACTTCCCTGCTGGATGACGACTTTATCACTGATATCTCCGGCGGATTGGGCTTTGCGATCCGCGAAACTGACGATGGCAAGATCATCGCCACTTATGTTACAGCCGGTGGCCCTGCACAGGAAGCCGGGATGGTTTGGGGCGCGCAGATCACCTCTCTGGATGGTAAGCCTGTTGTCGATGTGATTGATGACACAGTGCCCTGGTCATCGCCATTCAGCAACCCGGTCATCAAGCGATTGCAACAGTTGCGATATGCGACGCGTTTTAGACTTGATCAAGGACAGGTCGAGGTCAAGTTTATTAATCCCGCTGGCAGCCAACAGACAGCCACCCTAGCTGTAACCGACGAACGCACCAGCTTTTCCTCCGCCTCTTTCTATGCAGGTCAATCACCGACAGTATTGCCTGTTGAGTTTGATGTGCTGCCAAGTGGGTATGGGTATATCAAGGTTAGCAGCTTCTTGGATAACGACGTACTTTCGATCCTTGTCTGGGAGCGCGCCATCAAATACTTCAATGATAATCAAATACCGGGCGTGATCATCGATATGCGCGTTAATGGCGGTGGGAGTGGCTGGCTGGCAGACCAGATGGCAGCTTATTTCTTCGACACAGAGATCGTCGTCGGAAACACGGCGCGTTACAACAGAGGCAGTGGCGAGTTCTACATGGATCCCGCCGACGAAACCCGCATGATCCCGCCGCGAGCTCAACTTCAGTATAGTGGCCCTGTAGTTGTGTTGGTCGGGCAAGCCTGTGCGAGCGCTTGTGAATTCTTCTCGTATGATATGTCGATCAACGACCGGGCCACTGTTGTTGGGCAGTATCCGACCGATGGCGCGGGTGGCAGTGTCGAGGACTTTACAATGCCGGAGGATATCACCGTTCAGTTAACCATTGGCCGCGCGGTGGACGCGCAGGGTAATATCCATTTGGAAGGAAAAGGCGTTGAGCCGACAGTGAGAGTTCCAGTCACTTTTGAGACCCTTCAACGGCAGGCCAATGGAGAAGATGTGATTTTACAAACTGCGGAGGAATTTCTCAGCCAACCCTGACTGCAGGTAGTAGGCAGCCCCGGTCTTCCGAAACTGGTTTCAGGGGCAGATGCTGAAGCGGCTCTCATTTCAGGCGCGTCTTTCTTTGAACAACTTGCCCAGGAGAGTTATGACCCTGAGACGCTGGGCAAGCCGGGCACAGTGACCTATTCCCTGATCTTGAGGAAGCCTGAAACTTTGATCTGGGTTTATACCTGGTGCGCCGCGGATGCAGATACGCTCGCACAAAATTTCGGGAGCATCCAATTGAAATTTTTGTTGGATGGAGAATCTGTTTCCGCTGAATCGTTCAACACGGTCGAAACAGAATCGGAGGGCAGGCTGTGCAGATTAATATATACATCCTTAAGTGATTGGCCGGCGGGCGAACATCACCTGAGCACCACCGCCACGCTCACGGCTGTGATCAATGACGGCTCGGCAGATTTTGAGCCCGGTGATTATGTCCTGGCTTACACGGTGTACGTGAGCCCGTAGCAGAATTAAGTCCCGCGCACCAGATCCATCTGCGGGACTTAATATTTAACCCATATTTTAAGAACCGATCAATCCACAAACCTGTATTTGAACAATGTCCATACCGCTTCGAAGGCATCGTGGAGTTTGATCTTTTTGCCCTGTGTATAATCGCGTGGATTGAAGGTGATGGGCACTTCAAAAATCCGATAGCTGCGTTTAAGGATCTTGGCCGTGAACTCGGGTTCAAAATCAAAACTATTGGCATGCATGACCATGCCATCGATCACCTCGCGACGAAAGACTTTATAGCCTGTTTCCATGTCGGTAAGGATGGTGTTGTAGAGGATGTTAGTCATAAAGGTGAGCATTCTGTTCGCGACCATGTGCCAGAACATTGTGACGCGGTGAGAACCACCTAAAAAGCGCGAGCCATAGACAACATCGGCAATGCCTTCTTTGATCGGTTTGAGCAGTTCGGGAAAATCACGCGGATCGTACTCAAGGTCGGCGTCTTGGATCAGCAGGATGTCTCCCTTGGCGGCGGCCAGGCCTGTCCGAACTGCGGCTCCCTTGCCTTGGTTGTGTTCATGCAGGATGACGTGAATGCCATTTTTGCCGTTCAGTTTTTTCAAAACGGCCTGCGTGCCGTCTCTTGAGCCGTCATCCACAACAATTATCTCTTTTGCAAGCTTTGTATCATGCACACGCTTGAGGATGACCTTGATACTTTCAACTTCATTGTAAACGGGAATAATGACAGATAGTTTCATGACGGTTGGATTATAAACGAAAAGAAGTATAATCGGCTTATAACGTCGGGATTCGGAAGCCTTGATACAACCCTCCGATTTCAGCGTATCTTAATGGAGACTTTCAAAGTCTCTTTTGAATGGTGACATTTATGACGAGGCAATCAGATACACTTTTCACATCGAGTGGCAGCTTTGTCCCTCCACAGATCAATAATCTTGAAGACACGGGTCTCTCTTCGCTCTGGCTGCAAGACCTGATCCTCAAGGTTTTGTATTTCCGTGGATATCTGACAGGTTTCAGGATCGCGGAAGAGATCACGCTCCCACTCGCGGGGGTTACAGACCAGCTTCTAACGGCTTTGAAGCAGGAGAAATTCATCGAAGTTAAGTCTTCACAGGGAGGTTTGGGCGAAGGTGCCTATACCTATGGAATTACCGGTGCCGGGGTCGTGCGCGCGCGTGAAGCATTGGAGCGCAGTCAATATGCCGGCCCTGCGCCTGTGCCGTTTGAAGTGTATAACGAAGCTATCCGCCGTCAGAAGAGCGGTCGTTTGAGCGTGACCACGCGCACCATGCGTCAGATCCTTTCGCAGCTGGTCATCTCCGAATCCACTTTTCAGCGACTTGGTCCTGCGTTGAATTCGGGTACGTCCATTTTTATGTATGGACCTCCTGGCAATGGTAAGACCAGTATCGCGCGTGCCTTTGGTAATCTTGTATTGAGCCAGAATATGTATATCCCATATGCTTTGTATCTCGAAGGGCAGGTGATCAAAGTGTACGACGCAGTCAGCCACAGCCTTGTACCCGATGGCGAGGCAGCTGGAAGTGGCACAGGCGGAACCGGCAACGTGCGTTCGAATGTGCGCCGTGACCCGCGCTGGTTAAAGATCCGCAGACCGTTCATTGTTGTGGGTGGTGAATTAACGCTCGAGGGTCTCGATCTTGTCTTTGATGACACGACAAAATACTACGAAGCTCCATTTCAGGTGAAAGCCAATGGCGGCATTCTATTGATCGACGACTTTGGCCGCCAGCAGGTCCGTCCGCGCGACCTGCTCAATCGCTGGATCGTGCCGCTCGAAAACCGTTTGGATTATCTGCGCCTGCATACCGGCCGTAAAGTGGAAGTGCCTTTCGATGTGTTGATCGTATTTTCCACGAACCTGCCCCCAAAAGACCTCGTCGATGAAGCTTTCCTGCGCCGTTTGCGCCACAAGATCGAGATCGGTGATCCAACCTATGAAGAATATCGCGAGATTTTCAAGCGAGTCGCCGCTGACAAAAGGGTGGAATACAGCGACCAAGGGCTGGCTTATCTCTTGCAGGAATGGTACATCAAACGCAATCGCAAACTGCGCGCTTCACATCCGCGCGACCTGTGCGACCAGATCGTTGACATCGCATCTTATCTGGCCGTGCAGCCTACCATGTCGCGTGAGATGATCGACCATGCCGGCCGCGCCTACTTTGTGGATATTTAACCGCCTCGCGCGTACTCCTCATTCTCCCAGACATGTTTGAACATTTCCCTCGCCCGATTGTGCTCGCCCATCGCGGTGACCTGGCTCATGCTCCGGAGAACACGCTTCCATCATTTCAACAGGCCATTCAAAAAGGCGCGGATGGCGTGGAATTGGACGCAAAACTCACCTCAGATGGTCATGTCATTGTGATTCACGACCTCACAGTGGATCGCACCACGGATGGCGAAGGTCGCGTGGTTTCCCATAGCCTCGAATCCATTCGAAAACTCGATGCAGGCAGTTGGTTCAACGATAAATTTCGCGGCACGCAAGTGCCTTTGCTTGAAGAAGTATTTGAAACCGTGGGGAAGGAAAAATTGATCAATCTCGAGTTGACCAATTACTCCACGCCGCGTGATGGGCTGGTGGAGAAAGTTTGTGAGCTCATTAAGCGACACAACAAACAGGACCATCTCATCTTTTCATCTTTTTTCGAATCTAATTTAAAAAGAGCCGCACAACTGCTTCCTGAAATTCCGCGTGGATTGCTCGCCATGCCGGGGTTCTCCGGGATCTGGGCGCGTTCTTTCGGGTTTATGTTCGGTGATTATCAGGCTTTGCATCCGCACATCTCGAGTGTGGACCGTCAGCAGGTGCAACGCGTCCATCGCCTCAATCGCCGCGTGCATGTGTGGACGGCGAACTCGCCCGAGCAGGTGAATCAACTGAGAGAATGGAACGTGGATGGCATATTCACGGATGATCCGCAGGTTGCGTTGCGCGCCCTGGGTCGCGCTGGGTAGATCTCTCGGTATGACAGAAGCAGGCTTCGGTTACAGAGTGCCGCATAAATATCTAAACTGGAAGTTTGAATTTCAGCCTGCAAATTGATCCAAAAGTTTCGTGATTAATGAGACAGGCGGTAAGCGCGCGGGTGTCCCTCATCCCGACGTTATAAGTCTTTCATAAAATGTGATATAAGGGGGCACCATGAAGTTTAAAAGAATCGCCTTAATCTCCCTATTAATCGCCTTGTTTGGCACCGTTCCTGTGCAGGCACAAACGCCCACGCCTCCGCCGGGTGTTCAGCTGATATTAAATTCGATGCCGCCGGAAGAGCGCGTCGGACAACTTTTCCTGGTCACATTCACAGGCACAGATACAAGCACAACCTCCCAAATATATGATTTGATCGTTCGTTATCATGTCGGTGGGGTGGTCCTGCTTGCATCCAATGACAACTTTGGTCCCGCGCCGGATACATTGACCCAGGCCCACACATTAATCGGGAGTCTGCAAACCTTGAATTGGGATCCATCCGTTAATCCGATCACCGATCCCCCCACGGGCCAGGTAATCGAGGCTAGGACGTATGTCCCACTGTTTGTCGGGATCCAGCAGGAGGGCAATGGGTATGCTACCGACCAGGTCCTGAGCGGGCTTACGCCTTTGCCGAGCGAGATGGCAATTGGCGCAACCTGGAATCCTGAGTTTGCTGCACGCGTTGGCGAAATACGCGGACGTGAACTGGCGGCGCTTGGTTTCAATTTATATTTCGGTCCTTCCCTTGACGTATTGGAATCGCCGACCACAGCAGGTGGCGATCTGGGTACGCGCGTATTCGGTGGCGATCCATTTTGGGTGGGTGAGATGGGACGTGCATATATTTCCGGCCTGCATACCGGCAGCCGAGATCAATTGTTCGTGCTTGCAAAACATTTCCCCGGCGTGGGCGGCTCAGACCGTTTGCCCGAAGATGAAGTATCGACCGTCCGTAAATCGCTTGAGCAATTGAAGCAAATTGAGTTGGCACCCTTCTTTGCAGTGACGGGCAACGCGCCATCTGCTGAGGCGACAGTGGATGGACTGATCGTTTCACATATTCGCTATCAGGGCTTTCAGGGGAATATCCGCGCCACCACCCGGCCTGTGGGTTTTGACCCCCAGGCGCTCAACCAGATCCTGGCGTTGCCGCAGTTTGTGCCGTGGCGCGAGGCTGGCGGTCTGATCGTGAGTGACGACCTCGGCACGCGTTCCGTACATGAGTTTTACGCGCAGGGCGGCAGTCAGTTCTCGGCGCGCGTGGCGGCACGGGATGCGTTCCTGGCTGGTAACGATATGTTGTATCTTGGCAATATTATTTCCGGCGATGCTGCAAATACCTACACAACCACGACCAGGGTGCTTGATTTCTTTGTGCAAAAATATCGCGAAGATCCCGCCTTCGCGCAGCGCGTGGATGCTTCGGTGGCGCGCATCCTTGCGGAGAAATTTGGCATGTTCGGGAATTTTGTTTTGCCTAATGTGCTCGTCTCGCCGAACGGATTAAATGACATTGGAATTTCAACCGATCTGGTGTTCGACATTGCGCGCAATTCAGCTACACTGATCAGCCCGGAGCTGCAGGATTTCGCGACCGTCCTGCCCGACCCGCCTAAAGCCGATGAGCAGCTTGTCTTTATCACAGATACAACCAGTGTCAGACAATGCAGCGTGTGCGCCGAGCAACCCTCCCTTGCGGTGGATGCGCTGCATCAGGCTGTCCTTAAATTGTATGGCCCGCAAAGCGGAAATCAGACCGCGGGTTTCCGGCTTGCATCCTATTCATTCCAAAATCTGCAGTCCATGCTTGATAATCTCAATCCGCCCTTCATCGAAGATGATATAAATCGCGCAGACTGGCTGGTGATCTCCCTTGCTGATTCAAGCCAGGCACAACCTGCGCTCATCCGCCGTTTCTTAACTGAACGGCCGGATCTTTTGCGCGATACGCGTGTGATCATGTTCTCTTTTGAGGCACCGTACTATTTCGACGCGACCGACATATCCAAATTCACCGCGTATTTTGCATTGTATAGCAAGCAACCGCCCTTTGTGGATGTGGCCGCGCGCCTGCTCTTTCAGGAACTCACACCCATCGGTGCCTCGCCTGTTTCGATCTCAGGCATTGGATATGACCTGATCTCGGTGATGACCCCGGCGCCAGACCAGATCATCCCGCTCTTTCTGGATCTACCGATTGCTCCTGCAGGAACAAGCACGACTCTTACCCTCGAGGCGACTCCGGTGCCTCTCTTTCAGATCGGGGATGCCATCGCCGTCCGTACCGGGGTGATCAAAGACCATAACGGACATGCTGTTCCGGACGGCACTGTGGTGCAATTTTCGATGATGTTGACCGGCGAGGGCGGAGGTATTTTACAACAGGTGGACGCAGTCACTACACAAGGAGTGGGACGCGCCTCTTTTGGTTTGGATAAGCCCGGCCTGCTCGAGATCAGCGTGGCCAGCGAGCCGGCTGTCATTTCCGAAGTTCTGCAATTGGATGTTTCCCAGGCCGGCCCAGCGGCTGTGACATTGGTAGTCCCCGAATTGACCCAATCCAACGCGCCCACGCCGCAGCTGGCCGCAGTGGAGCAAGTGGATGGGTACATCTCGAAAGCCGGCTATCCGCGCTTCTCCGCGTGGATCGTGGCCATGCTTTTCATCGCTTTCAGCATGTGGATCGGTTACAACGCAGGGATCCGCTGGACAAACCCACGCGCCACACTTCGTTGGATAATTGGGATTGCGCTCGGCGGCCTGCTTGCATATAACTATCTCGCGTTCGGTATGTTTGGCATTTTCAACTGGCTTCCTTCGAGTGGGTTGCCCGGCGTGTTGTTCTTTGTCTTGATGGGAGAATTTCTCGGTTTCGCCGCGGGTTGGGCCTGGTCGAGGAGGTGAACTCGGAAATCTAATTTTGAGACCTTCGGTCAATTCTCGGCGGGGATGCTTCGCGAAGTCCCACGCCGAGCGGGGGCAAATGTTTTGTCGTTCTGATGCTCGAATATTACGCTGACTTCTCCAAATTTTTGAATGATGACCGGGGACCTCTAAGCGTGCAAGGTCTTCTATATACTTTAGACGACCTCGCTCGCCCTCTTCATCACATTTGACCTGCTGCTGTTTATGAATATTAGCGAGCCAATGATAATCGCGGTTGCCACCCAAATGCGCGGTTCCAGGGGCTCATCCCCCAACCAGTTCCCTAGCAACACAGCCACGATCGGGTTGACATATGCATACGTTGATACGAGGGAGATCGGTGCGTTTTGCAAAAGCCAGATATAGGAACCGAATCCAATCAGCGATCCGATTGTAATGAGATAGGCCAACCCGTACAAGGATCGCGTGGACACTTCCGCGACATTCCATCCATTTAGTTCGCCCGTCAGGAGTGAAACGAAAAACAAGCCCACGCTGCCCATCAACATCTCGGCGCCAGTAGTCATTAAAGATCCCCTGGGCAGGTCCGCGGTTTTGCTATAGACTGAGCCAGCTGCCCACAATACACATGCGAAAAACAACGCGATCACGCCAAAGGGATTCAGTTGATTCTCGCTTCCAGATATCTCCCCCGGGCCCACGAGAATAAAGATCCCTGCAAAGCCGATCAACAGCCCAATGATCGCCCTCCAGGTTGGTTTTACTCCGTTCGGGCGAAGGGCTTCTGCGATCACTAAAAACATCGGGATGGATCCGATGATGATCGCGGCGACGCCCGAAGGGATGGATTGTTCGGCCCATGAAACCAGTCCGTTGCCGCCGAGCAGGAGCAGGGTACCGATGATCGCGGTGGAGATCCATTGTTTGCGCGTGGGCAGTTCACTGCCCGCGGCGCGCTGCCAGATGATAAGGATCAACCCTGAGACAAAGAATCTGATCCCCGCGTGGAAAAATGGCGGAATGGTCTCGATCGCGACCTTGATCCCAAAATAGGTTGAACCCCAGACGATATATAAAGCTAATAACGCTACCCAGACTTTGGTTTTCATTTATTCCTTTTATCTGGTAGGTCACGTTTTAAACGTGACCTACACTAAATTCACGTGCCAATAAGACTTTCTTGCGTGCTGTGCCATATCGATAATTCCCATATTCGCCGGTCTTGCGGATCACGCGATGGCATGGGATCAAATAGGCGATTGGGTTGTGGCCCACCGCGGTTCCCACCGCGCGCAAGGCGTTGGGGTTACCGATCTGCGCGGCAATCTGCTCATACGTGGTCACCGCGCCGGTTGGGATCTTGAGCAATGCTTCCCAAACCTTGATCTGGAAATTCGTCCCGCGCAGGTGAAGCTTGAGAGGGGACTCAGGCTCGAGATCCGCAAAGATGCGAGTGACGAGCGGGGCAGTGGATGCGTAGTCTTCGGTCATCCTTGCATGCTTCCAACTCGCGACCAATTCATCTATGGTTTTGCCTTCGCTTGATTCCACGAAGCTGAGGTTGCAGATGCCGCGCTCGGTTGTGGCGATCAGGCATTTCCCAAACGGAGTGGGATGAATTCCATAACGAATGGTGAGTCCCTCGCCGGCAGATTTGTATTCGCCTGGCGTCACCGCCTCAGTCGTGACGAAAAGATCGTGAAGCCGGCCGAGACTCGAAAGTCCAACCTGATGCGTAGTGTCGAGTAAATTCTCGGAACGGGCCAGCAATTCCTTGGCATGTTCCTTGGTCAGAAATTGCATGAAGCGTTTGGGGCTGATGCCCGTCCAGCGTGTGAACAACCGTTGGAAATGATACTCGCTCAAGCCAATGGCCGAGGCGATCTCATCCAACTCTGGCTGACGTTGAACATGCGCTTCAATGAATTGAATGGCCAGTTCGATCAGTTTGTAATGCTGCGAGCGTTCGTCGAAGAGCTCAAGTGTGGATTCCATATTAATCTCCTTTTGATATTGGAGATTGTATTGTTCATTCTGTATGGGAGCCACCCGATTCTTGCTCATTTTGTCCTTCCTCAAAAACCTGACAGGTCTCACAGATTGAGCATCTCCCAATCACGCATCTCAGAGACCTGTCAGGTCTGTTTGAAAAAAAACAAAACAGACATGCAGGGGCATGTCTGTTCAATACACGCTGGTATCAAAAACAAACGCCCTTCCAACTCCTTTAGTCTGCCATCTCGATGCCTGATCAGCACGTCATAGTGTGCCTTTCAGTGGCGGGCAATAGAGTTTTTTTAAACTCCTTTGCTCAACCACTTGTTTTGGAAGGGAGCAGGAAGCCAATGCCGGTAGCGGCCACAAAGGCATTCCCTTATATCTCCGTTATTCAGCTCTTGGCCCCAATTACAAGCGGCGATTGTAAGCGCAGGCAAAAAGTTCGTCAAGTGCCAAATTGGTGATTGTATTTTCTCGAACTTGTGGATAAGATAACCTCATTCTTTTTCAAGGAGGCATGCATGACTTCCAGGCATTCCATTCAGGATTATGTTGAGGTTGTAAAGCGGGGGATTACAAAGAAATTCAAAGATGGGAAACCGAAGAAAGTGGTCATTGTCGGCGCGGGGATCGCGGGGCTTGCGGCTGGATACGAACTCAAACGGGCGGGACACACCGTGGTTATTCTCGAGGCGCAACAGCGTGTGGGCGGACGCGTCTACACTCTTCGAGATCCTTTCACCGATGGTTTGTACGCAGAAGTCGGCGCCATGCGCATCCCGCGCGCCCATACACTGACGATGGAGTATATTTCCAAATTTGGGCTCGCCACGAACGACTTCACGATGGATAATCCCAAGGCCTATTATTATATGGGTGGCCAAAAGGTGCGCGCCTCCGAAGCAGCCGCCAACCCGGCCTTGCTCGGGTTTGATGTGGCTGAGAAGGAAAAGGGACAAACTGCAAGTCAGATGTACATGAAAGCGATTCAGCCTTTGATCGACATGCTGGAGAAAAATGGCGAGGCCGCCTGGGATGAAATTATCGCGAAGTACGATCAATATTCCACGCGCGAGTTTCTTGAGGCTAACGGCTGGTCTGAGGGGATGATAGAGATGTTCGGATTGCTGGCAAACCAGGAATCTGTGATGAACTCTTCTTTCCTCGAACTTTTCCGTGAAGACTCGGGCAACTTCTATACCAACATGGTCGAGATCCAGGGTGGCACAGATCGTCTGCCTCACAGCTTCCTGCCCGAACTCAAGGAGGATATTCGCTTTGGCGCGAAGATGATCGCCATGGATCAGTCGCAAGACGATGTTACCATTCATTTTCAAACTTTCGCAGGCAAATTTACTGAAACCGGGGATTATGCCATTATCACCACGCCGTTTCCCGTTCTACGACATGTGGAGGTACTCAAGCCCTTTACACGAGCGAAGCAACGCGCCATTCGTCAATTGCATTATGACGCTTCTGCAAAAATCCTCTTTCAATGCAAGCGCCGCTTTTGGGAGCAGGACGATGGCATCTTCGGCGGCGGTACGCTCACCGACCTGCCGATCCGAAATCTGTATTACCCCGATCATGGACGGGAGACCGGCCGTGGCATCATCCTCGCGAGTTATACCTGGTCCGAAGACGCGCAACGCTGGGGCTCACTCAAGCCGGATGACCGCATTGTTCAAGCGCTCGATGATGTGGCTGAGATCCATCCGCAGATCACCACCGAATTTGAGGTGGGCACATCCTGGATGTGGCATGACGATGAATTTGCGGGTGGCGCGTTCGCGTTGTTTGATCCCGGCCAGCAAACCCTGCTTCAAGAAGTGATCGTCAAACCGGAAGGAAGGATCCATTTCGCGGGAGAGCACACATCGCTTACCCATGCATGGATACAGGGAGCACTTGAATCAGGATTGCGTGCGGCAATTGCCATTCATCAAAGTTAAACGCTTGGACGGGGTGCGAAAACCCCGTCCATGGCATTAAGGGCTAAATAATCACCCCGCAGATGCCGTGTATTGCCAGGTTTTGAACCTGCGATTGCAGGTGGGTCCCTACCTAGAAACGCCGCCTTGGCTCAGGCCTATCGCGTTATTTCTATTAAGTTAAGGACCCTTTTAATATGTATTGGCTCAAAACGTGAGGGCAATATCACGTGCACAGCAGGGCTTTGAGTCTTATACCATAATCCAAAGTGCCGGGGTAGAGAAAAATTAACCAACGGGGTTATTGCACTTAACCAAGACAATTGATTTTATGAATGGTTTGTGCTACCCTTGACATGTCATATCTAAATTTACCAACACGGAGGAGAGCATGGCCACGGTTCCAGGGATCGATGTTTCTTATTGGGATGCGGGTATCGATTGGCCCAAAGTGCGTGCCACAGGTCAACGATTTGTGGTTGCCAAAGCGACCGAGGGAATAACCTACAAAGACCCCACATTCGACGACAATTGGTTTGGCGCTAAATCCGCTGGTCTCTTGCGCGGGGCATATCATTTCTTTCGTTGTAATGTGGATGCGAAAAAGCAGGCCGATTATTTCATTGATTACGTACGCTCTGTCAAAGATGATGGTGAACTACCGCCGGTGCTGGATCTCGAAACCAACGATGGCGTAACAAAAGACAAGATTGTTCCCGCTGCAAAAATGTGGTTGGATCGTGTTGAGAGCGCCTTCGGTAAGAAGCCGATCATTTACTCCGGCCAATACTTTTTACAGGATTTTCTTGTCCAACCCGGCGGCGGGCCTCCGCCGTGGGCCAAGGATTATCCTCTTTGGCTGGCGCAATATCCAAATCAGTACGTCGAAGGTTCAAAGCCATATTTGCCCAAAGGCTGGTTCAGCTGGACGATCTGGCAATATACCGATAAAGGTGTGGTCAACGGGATCAACGCTTCTGTGGATATGAATCTCTTCAACGGCACGCTGGAGGATCTGTATAAATTCTCCGGCGCGAAGCTCCCCGATCAAAAGCCGAAGATCCACACCGTTGCCGCGGGGGATAGTTTTGAATCCATCGCCAACAAGTACGGTGTGACCCCGCGTGAATTGGCGGCCGCCAACCCTCAATTGTTAAAGCCTGGTGATAAGCTGACGATCCCTGTCGCGATTGCCGTTCCCCAGGAAGGCGGCTCAACTCCTGGACCTTCGACTGGCGGAGGCGGTTCTACGACTCCCACCACGCCTCAGCGGACCTATACTGTGAAAGCCGGCGATAATCTCTCGGCCATCGCAGTGAAATACGGTACAACGGTCGCCGCAATCGCAGCTGCGAACGATATCAAAAATATCAATAACATTAAAGTGGGACAGGTGTTGCTGATTCCGTAACTCAAAAAAGTTGTGCCCACAGTTCAACTGTGGGCACAACTTAATTAAGGATACACTCTCTTGATCGTGCGTGGGAAGGCGATCGCCTCGCGGATGTGTTCAATTCCACAGATCCATGAGACCACGCGTTCCACACCCATGCCAAACCCCGCATGGGGGACGGAGCCATATTTACGAAGCTCGAGATACCATTTGAAAGCGTCTTCGGGTAATTTCTCCTTGCGGATGCGCGCTAACAACGCGTCGTGGTCGCTGATGCGTTCAGAGCCGCCGCAGATTTCGCCGTAGCCTTCAGGCGCCAGCAAGTCCACGGATTTGCAGACTTCGGGGCGACCGGGCCACGGTTCCATATAAAATGCCTTGACCGCGCTGGGATATCCATAGACCAATACCGGCTTATCGAATTGCTGTGTAATCGCGGTTTCGTGCGGCGCACCAAAGTCCATGCCCCATTGGAAGGCGAGTAATTCTTTCTTTTCGGGGTCTGTTTCTTTCTCGCGTAATTCTTCGATCATCTTCGCCGCGTCATCGTAGGAAATGCGCGGGAATGGCTGTTTGATGGATTCCAATTTCGTGAGGTCACGCCCGAGGGATTTCAACTCAGGCATACGGTCCCGCAGGACGCGCTGGATGATGTGCGTGAGCATCTGCTCTTCGACTTCCATCAACCCATCCAGATCGCAGAAAGCGATCTCAGGTTCGAGCATCCAGAATTCGGTCAAGTGACGGCGTGTTTTCGATTTCTCCGCGCGGAAGGTCGGACCGAAACAATAGACTTTTCCGAATGCGAAAATATTCGCTTCGTTATAGAGCTGTCCTGTTTGCGCGAGATAAGCTTTGCCCTCGTCAAAATATTCGGTCTCGAACAGCGTGGTTGTCCCTTCGGCGGCAGCCGGTGTAAGGATGGGGGTGTCCATTGCGATGAAGCCGTTGTTGTCGAGCCATTCGCGGGTAGCCGCCATTACCGTAGCGCGGATGCGCAGGATCGCCCATTGACTCTGCATGCGGATCCACAGGTGACGATTATCGAGCGCGAAGTCCACGCCATGATCTTTGAGCGACATGGGATAATCCAAGCCCGCCTCTTGCACGATCTCGATCTGCTTCACTCCGATCTCATATCCGCCAGGGATGCCAGGCGCGCGCTTGTCTTCGCGGACAGGTCCCGTGATGATGACAGACGACTCTTGCGGCAGGCGCATGACTTTATCGAAGACTTCGGGGTCAAGGTCACCTTTGAAGGCGACGCACTGCACAAAGCCCGAGCCATCGCGCACTAGCAAAAAGACCAGCTTGCCTTTGTCGGTGCGGTTATAGACCCAGCCTTTGATGGTCACTTCTTTTTCGACATATTTGGAAATTTGTAAAACGCTGATGTGTTCAGCCATGAAAACCTCGTTTTATTTTTGGATGGCAATTATGATCGCTGGCGCTTATTATATTATGGTTAGTGGGGAACTGGTTTGTTTGAATATGCTAGCCGACTTCAGTCGGCTTTGTATGTGTAGCCGTGGGGTTCATCCCACGGCGTGTCATGGGTGGACAATGCATGTTTCAATTAGCAGGTTCTACTCTGTTGCCCCGCACGGCGATGAACGGCCGTACTATTTTTACCAAGCCGGCTAAAGCAGATTACTGTCTCCGCTGTTCCAACGCCTGCGCCAACAACTCCTTGGTAACGGTCGGATCAGCCTTGCCTTTTGTGGTGCGGGCGACTTGTCTTTATTGCGATGGAGTGAAATTGATTTCCAATTTTTCAAGGTCTATTTTTGCGCCAGCGGAAATTAGAAAATCCATCCCTAAAATTCCTTGAATATTGAAACCGTAATCCATTCCGCCAATTTCGATTTCGAATTGTTTTATTGTGAATGTCCCCACTTTTAATTCATCTATTTTGCGAGTGAAGACAACCTCACTGCCTCCCACGCCAAAAATGGTATGTAAGGTGTCGTCTGCTTGTGGAACAATACCGATCTTTGATAATATATCTGCCGCTAAAATTGTCCCTCCTGAGCCAGTATCTACAAGTAGGTTCTTTATACTAATTTTTTTGCCTTGATGATTTACTGTGATTGAAACAAATGGCAGATTATCCCTGAACTGCAGCCGCATGTCCCCTCCGAATACCAAGCCATTGCCTTTCCTGAATATTCAATTGTTTGCGGCTGGTGTGGACAAAGTAAAACTCTCGTTCAGGATGCTGCTGATGAAGCCTGCGATATTTTTGCATGGCGCTTGTTCCATCTGAGCAGGTTTCCATCACGGCGATTTTGTCCAACAGGCGTTTTGTCTTTCCGCTATGTGCCTTTACGGCTTCAATGACAAGCCATTGATTTGGATATGTTTTGCGAATGTTCATCCAGCGCATGGGAATTCTCCTTGTTCTGTTTGAATTATAGCAAAGGATTCATTAGTTTGCTACTTTCGTTTCTCTTCCAATGCCTTTACCAATAACTCCTTCGCAACATTCGGATCAGCCTTGCCTTTTGTGGTGCGGGCGACTTGTCCCATGAGCCATTGGATGATGGTCTCTTTGCCAGCGAGGAATTGTTCAACTTCTTTGGGATTATCGCTCAGGATTTTTTCGATGGCTGCCTGGATAAAACCTGTATCCGAAACCTGAGAGAGATTTTTGGCTTTGACGATCTGCTGTGGGTCGCCGCCGTTCTTGAGCATTTCGTTGAGCACGATCTTCCCTGAGTTGCCGCTGATAGTTTTATCTGTGACCATGTCAATGAGTTGAGCGAATTGCTCTGCCGATAAATTAATATCTTCTAAAGCCAAACCTGACTCATTCATATAGCGCATGAACTCGCCTGCAATCCACGAGTGGATTGTTTTTGCGGGGCTTTTGGATTTGGAAACGACATCTTCAAAATAATCTGCGAGCGATTTTTCGGATGTGAGTAATACCGCTTCCTGTCGTTTCAATTCATATTGTTCCATGAAGCGGCGGGTTTTTGCGTCGGGCAACTCGGGGAGTTGACTCTTGATTGAATCGATCCACGCGCGGTCCAGTTTAAGGGGAGGCAGGTCTGGTTCGGGGAAGTAGCGATAATCGTGCGCGTCTTCCTTGCCGCGCTGTGAAACGGTCACCCCGCGCGCTTCGTCCCAGCCTAATGTTTCCTGCACAACTTCGCCGCCATTTTCATAGACTTTAATTTGACGTTCGATCTCATAAGCGGATGCACGAGTCAGCGCGCGGAAACTGTTGAGATTCTTGATCTCGGTTCTTGTTCTTAACTCGGAACTGCCACTGGGTCTGACGGAGATATTCGCCTCGAAGCGCAGGATACCTTTTTCCATATCCCCAGAGTTGACTCCGAGATAGCGCAGGATGGCGCGGATTTTGGTTGCGTAGGAAAGCGCGGTTTCCACGGTCCGCATATCTGGCTCGGAGACGATTTCGAGAAGCGGCACACCTGCGCGGTTGAAGTCTACGAGGGCGTAATTTTTTTCGTGGGATAACTTGGCGGTGTCTTCTTCCAAGTGAACGCGGCGCACCCTCACCCTTCCCCTCTCCCGAAGGGAGGGGGGACTCCCTTCCCCCTCAGGGAGAAGGGTTGGGGATGAGGGCGAGTCATCCAATACATCCATCCAACCTTTGGAGGCAATGGGTAGGTCGTATTGTGAAATTTGATAGCCTTTGGGCAAATCGGGATAATAATAATTTTTGCGCGCAAAGGTGTTGAATTCATTAATCGAGCAATTCAAAGCCAACCCAACTAGTGTGGCTTGTTCAATTGCTTTTTTGTTGAGGACAGGCAGTGCCCCAGGCAAGCCTGTGCAAACGGGACAAATAAACGTGTTCGGTTCAGGCGCGTTGGAATAATCTGCCGAGCAACCGCAGAACATTTTTGAGTTGGTCAGCAACTCGGCGTGGATCTCGAGGCCGATGACGGGTTCGTATGTTAGTTTCATAGTTTTGTAGTTTTTTAGTTTGGTAGTTATAGGTGAGGCAACATCTTATGCCAGTCGGTTTCTTGTTGATAAGCATGGCCAACCTGGAATAAGGTTTGTTCATTCAAATGCTTGCCGATGAGTTGCATACCGACGGGCATGTCTTTTGAAAATCCGCAGGGGAGGGCCAGGGCTGGGACGCCTGCGGGATTTGTGGCGACAACATAAATATCGGAGAGATACATTTCGAGCGGGTCGTTTGTTTTCTCGCCAAGTTTGAACGCGGTGGTGGGGCAGGTCGGGGCGAGGAGAACGTCACAGGCCGCCAGAGCAGTTTCAAAGTCCCGACGAAGAAGCGTGCGAATTTTTTGAGCTTTGAGATAGTACGCGTCATAATATCCCGCTGACAATGCGTATGCCCCAAGCATAATCCTGCGCTTGACTTCATCGCCGAAGCCCTCGTGGCGAGTCTGCAAGTAAATGTCGATCACGTCTTTTGCATTTTCGGAAACGGAGAGACCGAAGCGCGTGCCGTCGAAGCGCGCAAGATTTGAACTGGCTTCGGCGAAGAGCAAAAGATAATAAACGGGGAGCGCGTATTTGGTGTTTGGAAGGGAGACTTCGCGAATGTTCATGCCAAGTTTTTCATACGTGCGGATGGCTTCTTGAATGGAACTTTCTACGCCCGCTTCCATGCCTGACACAAAATATTCTTTTGGAATACCAATGGTCATGCTTTTGACGGATCGATCTAGATTTTTGTTGTATTGCGGAACAGGCGCTTTGAAAGTTGTGCTGTCCTGTTCATCGTGACCTGCGATGGTTTCGAGCACAGTCGCGCAATCATAAACATCGCGAGTCATGGGACCGATGCAATCAAATGAAGACACGAGCGAGATCAAGCCGTAACGTGAGACGCGTCCGTAAGTTGGCTTGATGCCTGTGACGTTGCAAAAACCCGCGGGCATGCGGACAGAGCCGCCTGTATCTTCGCCCAATGAAAATGAACAAAGACTCGCGGACATGGCTGCGGCGGAACCTCCGCTTGAACCGCCTGGGACGCGATCGAGATCCCAGGGATTGTGCGTGTTGAAGAAGGCAGAGTTTTCACAGGATGAACCCATGCCGAACTCATCCATGTTTGTTTTGCCGATTAGCACTGCGCCTGCGTCTGCAAGTTTGTTTGTGACGGTGGCATTGTATTGTGGGACGTAGTTTTCGAGAATCTTCGATGAGCAGGTGGTTCGAACTCCGCGTGTGGAAATACAGTCTTTCATAGCGAAGGGGATGCCTGTGAGTGGTGTGACGTTTTCACCTTTGCTGATTCGCTCATCGGCTTGTCTGGCTTGTTCGAGCGCGACATCATCGGTGATGGTGACGTAGGATTTGATCTTCGGGTCAACGTCGCGGATGCGCTGGAGAATTGCCTGCGTGAGTTCTACGCTGGAGATCTTTTTAGTAATTAGTAATTGGTGAGTTTCGCGGATGGTTAAGTTGGTTAGTTGCATAGTTTAGATACTTAGAGAGTGGAGAACAGAGAATAGTTATTAGTCAAACTGCTCTCTGTTCCCTACTTATCTGAATTTATTCTTCACCTAAAACG
>CAZSVR010000017.1:0-60660 GCA_964610295.1 uncultured Anaerolineaceae bacterium | reverse complement strand
TCGCCCCCTCAATCCTCACCGCCGACGTCGGCCGCCTGGCGGACCAGGTGCGCGCGTATGGAGAGATCCATCGCGTGCTCGCAAACGGACGAACTGCCGCGATTGTCAACGGCTGGCATGAGCCGCGCTTAACTCAAATGGCGGAACCGGTGATCGGTCTCATGCGAAAGCTGTCAGGACGTTCTGCGAAACAGAAAAAAGAATGGCTGAACGAGCAGGCCCCGGCCGGGACATTCGTCCAAAAGATGACCCCCGAATGGCTCAAGCGTGAGGTCGGCTCAAAGATGACCGTTGAGATCAAACCCTGGCGCAGTCTGAGCACGCGTTTGTTGCGCTGGTTTGTCCGTCCGTTGGGCGGACGAATTTTCCTGCGAGTTGTGTTCTGGCTTGAAGGTGTATTTCCAAAGTTCTTCGCGGAGAATGGGCAGTATCCATTGATCGTGGTCAGGAAATCATAGAGAGTAAATGATTCTGAAGAGAAAACCCCTCCTCGAAATTATATTTCTGCTCTTAATATCTGCCATTGTTTATCTGCCAAACATTGGCAACCTGACGTATTTTAAAGATGACTGGTATTACATCTACGATGGAACCATTGCCGGTGCTGGTGTATTCAAGTTTATGTTCAGCATCGATCGCCCGGCGCGCGGTTTATTTTTTGAAATTTATTATTCGCTCTTCGGCCCTCAGCCCCTGCCGTATCATATCAGCGCGTATCTTTGGCGCGCGCTTGCTGCGATTGGCGCTCTCTGGTTGTTCGATATACTCTGGCCGCGCGAAAGGAAGTTTGCATTCTTTACCGCCCTGCTTTTTGCGATTTACCCTGGATATTATTGGTGGATCAGCGCCATAGAATACCAGCCAATGATCGTAAGTCTGGCTTTGCAAGTTTTTTCAATTGCTTTGACGTTGAAAGCAGTTCAGGCGTCAGGCCGCGCGCCCACGATTGCCTATGCAATCGGCGCGATCCTGACGGGATGGATTTATGTCGCCCTGGTGGATTACGCCATCGGCATGGAGGCATTTCGTTTCCTTTGTGTATATTTGCTGGTCAGTCGTGATCAACGATTTTCCACTACCGGGAAGAAGTTGCCGGCTTCCCTGCGGGTCTGGGCCTGGAATTTGTTCATACCCTTTGGATTCATATTTTGGCGAATATTCATTTTTAATAACGAACGAAAAGCGACAGACATTGGCCTTCAGTTGGGTGCGCTTTTCAATGCCCCCATACCAACAGCTTTCAGTTGGTTCATACAGTTTTTCAGTAGTTTGATGAATCTGGGTGTGTTGGCCTGGGTGGCTCAATTTCCGCGTTTTTTCTTTGGGTTGCGTCTGCGTGACACCCTCTCTGCATTAGTGGTTGCCGGGCTTGTCCTGCTTTTGGTGGCCCTTGTGGAAAAATTGATAAAACAGGAGCAGGATGTCCTCGTAAATGTCCCACCCGCCGCAACAGGAATACTTTACGAGGAAGCGCTTTTGCTTGGCCTGCCAGGCATGCTGTTGGGCATTTTACCCGTCATCATGGCAAATCGTTATATCAACCTTGAGGGTTTTTCTCATTATGCCCTGCCCGCCTCTTTGGCAGCCGCGCTGTCCCTGACAGGTTTCATTTACACATTATCCTCGCGCCGCATTCAGTTGACGGTCTTGTACATGTTAATAGCATTCGCAGCCCTGGCTCATTATTCGATCTCCATTAGCGCGATGAATGAAGAAAACGCAATCGAAAAATTCTGGTGGCAGGCGAGTTGGCGAATTCCTGCACTTCGACCTGGAGCGACCCTGGCGCTCAATTACCCCTCACCCAATATCGGTGATGATGGATTTGGTGTAATGGAAGCCGCGAATATGATTTATTTTCCACAGCCGATGGCCCAGATTCCTGTTCATTACAACGTCTCTGCGATCACCTTGAATGCCGGAAATCTGCAGGATGTTCTACTTGGGAAACTATACAGGCAAACCGAATATCGCAGCCACAGTATTGATTTTGATTACGGGAATTTGCTTGTGCTCAGCCAGCCCTCTTCCACTTCGTGTGTACATGTCATTAATGGACAGCAGCCGCTCATCTCCGTGCTGGACCCGGCCAATGTCATCTTGGCTGCCTCCTCTTCAAATATCGAAAATGTGATCCTTGATTCAGGACCATTTATTCCTCAAGACTTTGCTTTTGGGACAGAGCCTGAGCATAAATGGTGTTATTACTATGAAAAGGCGGAACTGGCATTGCAGCTAGGGGATTGGGAGGAAGCCGCTTCACTCGGTGAAGAGGCCATTCATCTTAGTTTTCATCCTGAAGATCAATCTGAATGGCTGCCTTTTCTTCAGGCCTACGCGATAACAGGCAATCAACAAAGAGTAAAGCAGACTGCGCCCAAGATCAATGCAGAAAAATCTTTAAGATTGCAGGCATGTGACATGTTGACTGCCATTGAAGCCTTTGTGACGCCTGAAGTTAAAGAATTGATCTCCACGCTTTATTGTAGAAATGCAGAATGATATGTCCAGATTCACAGACCAGGCTTACCTGACCACCGATCAATACCGCGATTCGAGCCACCTGGAGGCGCGATGGGCGATCCATCCACGATTTAGCACGAATCCGTATGGCTGGTTCAATTGGATATTTGATACACTTGTAAGATTGCCTGAGCAAGCGAGCGTTTTGGAATTGGGTTGTGGCGCTGGGACCATGTGGATAATCTCAAAGTGACTGAAGTGGAGCTAATTATGGCGTATATTCGTTCTGCGATCCGCGCATCGGATCTATCAGCAGAAGAGCTTGCAAATTTAAGAAAAGAATTAACCGCGATCCTTGAAAAAGACGGCGAAATTTTTATTTCGAAAGACTCTGGCTTGTTTGAAGCCGTGAAACAGGAGAACTTATGAACTGGAAAGAGCAGGTCGTACTCATCACCGGCGGGACGGGCTCGTTCGGCAAGAAGTTCACCAGGATCCTGCTGGAGGAAAATCAGCCGAAGAAGGTCATTATCTTCAGCCGCGATGAATTGAAGCAACACGAAATGCAAGTTGGCGGTTACAACCAGGAAAACCTGCGTTATTTCATCGGCGATGTACGAGACCGTGAGCGTCTCCTGCGCGCCATGCACGGCGTGGATATTGTCGTCCATGCTGCGGCGCTTAAGCAGGTGCCTGCCTGTGAATACAACCCGATGGAAGCCATCAAGACCAACATCATGGGCACGGCAAATGTGGTCGAAGCCGCGCTCGATGCTGGGGTCAAGAAAGTGATGAGCATCAGCACTGACAAAGCCGTCAGCCCTGCGAACCTTTACGGCGCGACCAAGCTCGCCGCCGAAAAATTGACCATTCAAAGCAACGCGTATGCAGGCGGCTCGGCAACCAGATTTTCGTGCGTGCGATATGGGAACGTCGTCGGCTCGCGCGGCTCCGTGGTGCCTCTCTTTCTCAAACAACGTAGCGATGGAAAAATCACCATTACCGATGACCGCATGACGCGCTTCTGGCTTTCGCTTGATCAGGGAGTACGTTTTGTGATCACCTGTATCGAGCAAATGGAAGGCGGCGAAGTTTTTATCCCAAAGATACCCAGCACGAAAGTGACCGATCTTGCGCGCGCCATTGCACCCAAAGCCGAAATAAATATCATCGGCATCCGCGCGGGGGAGAAATTGCACGAGATGCTGATCTCGGAGGATGAAGCGCGCCATACCGTTGAACTCGATAAAATGTTCGTCGTCCAGCCGGCTGAAGCGATCTGGTTTGGATATTCGTGGCAGACCAAAGGGAAATCGCTGAACGAAGGTTTTTACTATTCCAGCGACAACAACACGGAATGGTTGGATATTGAAGGCATTAAGAAATACATAGCACCGTTCGAAGACTTGTACACGCAAGGCAAACTCGAAGGATAGGAAAACCATGGCCCGTATTCTTATTACCGGTGTAAGTGGTTTGCTCGGCATCAATCTCGCGCAGGAGAAGATGTCCACGCATGAAGTGATCGGCGTGGATCGTGGCAAACTGGTCAGCCCGCCTTTCAAGATCTTGAAAGCGGACCTGCTGACTGCAGGCGCTGTGGATTCCATCCTTGATTCTGCGCAACCCAACTGGCTGGTCAACTGCGCAGCGCTCGCGGATATTGATGCCTGCGAAGACAACCCGGAGCTTGCGCGACTCCTGAACACGGACCTGCCTGCGCAATTAGCAAAGGCCTGTGTCAAACGCGGGGTCCGTTTATTGCATCTCTCCACGGATGCCGTGTTTGACGGACAAAGGGACGGATTTTACTCAGAGCTGGATGTTCCCAATCCCCTTGGCGTTTATGCCCAAACAAAATTGGATGGGGAACGCTCGGTCCTGACGGAAAGCCCGAGCGCGATCGTGGCCCGCGTAAATTTTTATGGATGGAGCCTCAGCGGGAAGCGCAGCCTTGCGGAATTCTTCCATAACAATCTGACAAACAACAAAAGCATGAGCGGATTCACGGACGCGATCTTTTGCCCGATGTTGGTGAATGATACGGCACGCGTTCTGATCAAGATGTTACAAAAAGGGGTAAGCGGTCTTTATCATGTCGTCGGGCCTCAAGCCATGAGCAAATATCAGTTTGGGGTCGAAGTAGCGCGCCGGTTCGGGCTGAGAGAGAGCGGGATTTCCCCTCGATCCATCCACACATCCAACCTTACTGTAAATCGTTCCCACAATTTATCCCTGTCCACCACCAAGGTCACCCTGGATTTGGGTACACCGCTCCCTGAGTTTTCCACGGGCTTGAACGAGTTTTTCACAAAACATGCACAAGGTTACCCACAGAAAATCCGCAGTTATCAACAGTAAACCGGCTTTTCTATCCTGAGTTATCCACAGGTATTTTGTCGAAAAAGGGTAGTTTTCCACAAAATCCCCACAACTATTGGGCAAAATATGGCTTTTCCACTCGAGTTATCCACAGGTTAAAGGCAGTTATCCACAGGAATTATCATGAAAAATTTACTCAAACTGGAAGAATTGCTATTACTCAGTCTCTCGATATTTCTCTTGATAGGCCTGGACTACGGCTGGGGGTGGTACGTGCTTTTGTTTTTGACGCCAGACCTCAGCATGGTCGGCTATTTGTGGAATCCACGCTTCGGCTCCTGGACCTATAACCTGGTCCACCACAAAGGGTCTGCAGTTGCACTTTATGTTTTGGGTTTCCTACTTAAGATCCCTACACTCCAGTTTGCAGGGACTCTGCTACTTGGCCATTCCAGTTTTGACCGGGTCTTTGGCTATGGCTTGAAGTATTCAGATTCATTCCACCATACCCATCTTGGAATCATTGGCAAATCCAACGGATAATCTGTAGAGGACATAATGGAAATCAAATTCGGAAATCGCACAATTGGCTTGAACCACCCTACTTATTTCATTGCGGATATTGCTGCAAACCATGATGGTGATATGGAGCGTGCCCGGAAACTCATTCGTCTCGCGAAGGCAGCCGGCGCGGACGCGGCCAAATTCCAGAATTTCGATGCACCCAAGATCGTTTCTGACTATGGTTTCAAGGCTATGAGTGGCGGGCAGCTGAGTCATCAGGCGACTTGGAAGAAATCGGTTTTTGAAGTGTATAAAGGCGCCTCCATTCCACTTGAGTGGACGACAACTCTAATGGAAGAATGCAATGAGGTGGGTATTGACTACTTCTCCTCCCCATACGATTTTGAGGCTATCGACTTTCTTGACCAATATGTGCAGGTCTACAAGGCCGGCTCTGGTGAAATTGACTGGATCGAAGCATTGGAACGAATGGCGGGCAAAGGCAAACCGTTTTTTGTTGCCACCGGTGCATCCACAATTGGCGAAGTCCAAAAAGCAGTTCATGCCATTTTGAAAATAAACAAACAACTGGTCTTGATGCAATGTAACACGAATTACACTGCCGGCCCGGATAATTACGATCACCTCCATTTGAATGTCTTGAAAACATTTGCCACCATGTTCCCGCAGGTGATCCTGGGTCTATCAGACCATACGCATTCAGTCGCTCCGGTTCTCGGCGCGGTGACCCTCGGAGCACGCGTGATCGAACGTCACTTTACAGATAGCAATGACCGCGAAGGCCCGGACCATAAATTTGCGGTGAACCCGGAAAACTGGGCGAAGATGGTTGAAGAGACTCGTTTACTCGAACGATCTTTGGGGAGCCCGGACAAATTTATTGCAGGCAATGAACAGGATACACAGGTAGTACAGCGTCGTTGTCTGCGCGCCGCGCGCGACATTAAGGCGGGTGAGGTTTTCACGCGTGAGATGATGGATGTATTGCGCCCCGCCACACCTGGCGCGATCAAGCCCGATCAAATCCAAAATGTAATGGGTACAAGGGCCCTGCATGATATGCCGCTTGGTAAAGAACTGCGCTGGACGGATCTCGGCGCGTAATGCGATTGAACGTTTAAACGTGAGAACGTTGACATGCGAATTATCTATTTTTCAACAAATTATTCCACACACGATCATCGTTTTCTAAAATCTATTTCAGAAAGCGGGCATGAAGTGTTCTTTGTTCAGTTGGAAGGGAATGGGCGGCAGGTGGAGGATCGTCCCGTTCCTGAAAATGTGAATCAAGTCATTTGGAAGGGCGGAGGCGAGCCGCTCCGCTGGGGAAGTCTCCTCAAACTGACCTTCGACTTTAGACGTTTGACCAAAGAAATCAAACCTGACCTCATTCATGCCGGGCCAATTCAAACTTGTGCATTTATTTCGGTATTAAGTGGATTTCGTCCTATTCTCAGCATGTCATGGGGCTTTGACTTGATGGAAGATGTGTATAAAAGCAAATGGATGGAGTGGGTCACACGCTATACATTGAGTCGTTCCACATTTTTTACCAGCGACGCGAACGTCACGCGTGATAAAGCAGTTGCTTATGGGATGGACCCGCACAAGACCGTTGTCTTTCCGTGGGGTGTGGACCTCGAGCGTTTTAACGTTTCAACGTCAAAACGTGAAAACGTAGAAACGTTTACGCTCTTCTGCAATCGATCCTGGGAAACGCGTTATGGTGTGGGTGTGCTGGCGCGCGCCTTTGTGAAGGTGGCACAACAAAAAGAGAATGTGGATTTGATCCTGCTTGGCGGCGGTTCGCTGGGAAATCAAATTCGTCAAATATTAAATAGCGGCGGTGTGTTAGACCGGGTCACTTTCGGCGGGCAGATCTCGCAAACGGATCTGCCAAATTGGTATCCTATGGCTGATCTCTATATTTCACCTTCACATATAGATGGTGCCTCCGTTTCGTTGATGGAGGCATTGGCTTGTGGATTGCCTTGTTTGGTATCGGATATTCCTGCCAATCAAGAATGGGTGACCGAAGGTGAGAACGGATGGTTATTCCCTGATGGCGACTCGAATGCGCTCGCGGAGAAGATTTTGGCGGCGATGAGTCAAAGGGAGAAACTGCCTGAGATCGGCCGCGCAAGCCGAAGGTCCGCAGAGCAGCGCGCGGATTGGAAAAAGAATTCCGAAGTGTTGATGAATACTTATCGAAGCCTAAAATAGTATGTCATTGCGAGCCGCTCTTCGGCCAAGCAATCCCCAACTTTGGGGGAGATTGCTCACCTGCACTGCAACAAACGCACGAAGTCCCTCGCGCACGCCGCAAAGCGGCAGTCCCGAGCGCAGCGAGTGGGCGCAGCGTAGCGGAGTGGGAGTGCGGCGCATGTGTCGGGCTGGGTCTCGATACGCAAAGAACGCTACTCGACCAACAGCCTTCGCAACGACATGAAAGGATAATATGCTTAATAGAGAAGATCTATTAAATGGTTTTCGACAAATAAATGTTAAGCAAAGCGATACGATCGTCGTACATACGTCGTATAGGTCGCTGGGCGGTGTCGAAGGTGGTGTGGATGCTGTCATTGATGTGATGCGTGAGTTGGTTGGAAAAAATGGAACGGTGATGTTTCCCGCGTTCAATTTTCAATCATGGACGGAGACGCATTATTTCGATGTGATCGAAACGCCCTCAAAGATGGGCATGATCACAGAGATGGCACGCCTCAGGCCGGACGCAAAGCGGACTCCGCATCCGATCTATTCCTTCTCCGTTTTGGGTCCGCGCGCAGAGGAGTTTTCAAAAACCGAAGACATGGAAGCCTATGGACCAAACTCTGCGTTCGCATTGTTTCACAAGTTGAACGCAACCATCCTTAGTATTGGTCTTGATTTCAACAATTCATTCTCCATGCATCATTATATTGAATATAATGTCGGCTGCGATTATCGCCGCGTGAAAGAGTTCGCAGGTATTTACATGGGCTATGACCGCAAGCCGCAGATCAAAAAATACTCGATGTTCGTGCGTTTGAATGATCGTGTACAAACATACATCGTGCCCGGAATGAATGAGTTGCTTGCGGCAGGTGTAATTAAAGAAGTGCAGGTCGGCACGGCGAAAGTTCATTATCTCACTGCGAATGAGTTCTTTGATAACATGTCTGTGATCGTGCGCGAACATCCTGAGAAGTTGCACTATATTGAAGAGCCAAAATATTAATTGAGCGTACGTCATTGCGAGGAGGGCGCTCTTCCTGACGAAGCAATCCCCGCCACAGTGTAAGAGATTGCTTCGGGTGGAAGAACACCACCCTCGCAATGACAGGAGAAAACAATGAAACCATACACATCCTTAAAATCCATTCTCGCTGAGTTTTATCCGCTTCATCGGACCCTGGCTTCCGATGATCAAGACAAGACTCTTGAAATCATCGGTTCTTACATGCCCGATTCGTCCAACTACACTATCGAAACCTACACACCTCTCGAACCAGCATGGACATGGAGAGTGCCAGAGCGATTTGTCGTCCATCAGGCTTATCTTGAAATTGAAGGCGGTGAGCGTGTTGTGGATTTTAAGAATAATCCGCTTCATGTTGTTTCATATTCTTTGCCTGTTGACAAAACACTTTCGTTTGAAGAACTCCAGCCGCATTTGCATTTCAACGAAAAACGTCCGCACACCATTCCGTGGGTGTTCAAGTACTACGACCGCGATTGGGGATTCTGTTTGCCAAAGAATGTCTTTGAAAAACTTCCGCGCGGCAAGAGATATCGCGCCGTTATCAAATCTGAGTTTATCACCGACCCGAAACAGGGTTTCAAAGTTGCAACTGCTGTTATTCATCCTGAGGGGGGCCCAAATCCCTCAGCAGGCGAGATCGTAATTCAAGCGCATACATGTCACCCCATGCAAGCCAATGACGATGGCGCAGGCGTGGTCAGTGCCATTGACCTGGCAGGCCGACTCGCTGAAAAGCCTTTGCCTGCTGGCTCGATGAGTGTCCGCTTTTGGTTTGGCCCTGAGACGATTGGTACGATCGTTTATCTTTCACATAATGAACATCTTATCCAGAATATGCGCGGCAGTATTTTCATGGAAATGACAGGCAATAAGAATAAAATTGCCTGGCATCACACCCGTCAGCATGATCATGTGCTGGATCGCATTGCCAGTTCTGTTGTAAAAAATATTCAACACGAAGAAAGATCCTTTGCAGATTATCCGCCAAACGATGAGCGCGTCATGAATGGTCCCGGAGTTAATATCCCCAGCATTTCCATCAACCGTTGGCCTTATGATGAATATCACACCACCGATGATAACCTCGACATTATTCATGATGATATGTTAAGTGGCGCAGCTGAAATTGCTGAGCAGGTTGTTCGTATTTTCGCCACAAATTACATTCCCAAGCGCACTTTTCGCGGGCCTGTTTTTCTCAGCGGCAATGGCCTGTGGGTGGATTGGCATGAAAACTTTGCCCTCAACCGTGCGATTGAAAAGATCATGATGCGTTTTGAAGGTCAAGATAGTGTCTTCGATATTGCCGAACAAGTCGGCCTTGATTATTGGATGGTGCGCGACTATGTTGAAAAATTCCGCGCGAAGGGATTTGTAACTCCATTGCCGATTCCCTCGGAAGCACAGTCTGCATGAAACCACGCATTATTGCCATCATTCAGGGGCGTATGAGTTCATCGCGTTTGCCGGGGAAGATCCTTGCAGATATCGCGGGACAACCCATGTTGGGACGCGTCTTCGGGCGGACCTCGCGATCTGCCACTGTGACCGAAACCATTTTCGCGACGACAACCGATTCCACTGACGACCCAGTGGCGGAATATTGTGATTTCAGCGGAATCCCTTTTACGCGCGGCAGTCAATTCGATGTGTTGGATCGTTATTATCAAGCCGCGAAACAAACCAAAGCAGATGTAGTTGTTCGGATTACAGCCGATTGTCCCGTGATTGATCCGGCGCTGATCGATGATGTAGTGAATACTTTGCTCGAACACGAATACGATTTTGTCTGCAATCGCCTACCTCCACCGTGGCATCGGACTTATCCCATTGGCCTGGATGTCGAAGCCTGCACGTTCAAGGTTTTAGAGAAAGCTTGGAAGGCAGCGAAAGAACCACAGCACCGCGAACACGCCATGCCCTATTTTTATGAAGGAGTAGAGCTTTCAGCTGTCAGCCGTCAGCGGTCAGAGGGAGTTTCACCACGCGGCTTTAGAATCGCCTTACTCAATCACACCACTGACTTCGGCGATTATCGTTGGACAGTAGACACTCCCGAAGATCTTGAATTCATACGAGAAGTCTATGCTCGTTTCGATGGCCGCGCTGATTTCACCTGGAAAAAAGTGCTTGATTTAGTCCACGATGACCCCAGGTTAATGGCAATCAACGCGGGTGTGCAGCATAAGACGCTCAAGGATATTGATAAGAGGGCCCTCAAATGATTTCGTCATTGCGAGCCCCAATAAGGGCGAAGCAATCTCAACCGTCGCGAGGAGATTGCTTCGTCGGCAAAGAACGCCTCCTCGCAACGACAGAATGATTACTAATGCCCCTCATCACGCTATTCTCCGCCCCCAAACCCTTTACCGACCCTCATATCGCGACGATTCAACGCAACGCGATCAAATCCTGGACTCTGCTCCCCGATGTTGAAGTCATCCTGCTCGGTGGAGAAGAAGGACTCGCGCGGGCCGCGCGTGAATTCGGTATAAAACACATTCCTCACGTTTCATGCAACACGAACGGTACACCGCTGATCTCGTCTATGTTTGAATTGGCGCGTCAAAATAGCAACAGTGATTTACTTTGTATTGTCAATTCAGATATGCTCTTAATGCCCGATTTCGTCGAAGCTGCGGAGCAAGTAGTAAAACAAAAAGATAAATTTGTTTTGTTGAGCCAGCGCTGGGATTTGGATATTACACAAGCAATCGATTTCACCGAAGGTTGGCAAGATCGTTTATCGTCCATCGTCCATCGTCAGGGCCAACTTCATCGCCCCTCAGGCAGTGACTTCTTCCTTTTCCCTCGCACTTGCTACACCCACATCCCCGATTTTGCCATTGGCCGCGCAGGCTGGGACAACTGGATGATCTACAAGGCGCGCCAGGAAAAATGGCCTGTGATTGACTGCACTCCATCTGCCATGATCGTTCACCAGAACCATGACTACGGTCACTTGCCTGGCGCCAGATCTCACCATGATCATCCTGATAGCGACGAAAACATTCGTCTGGCAGGCGGACATGCGGCGATTCGCTACACTATTTTGGATTCAACATGTCGTCTTGCCGAAGGTGGTAAACTTGTCCGCCCTCAACTATCCTATCTGCGCTTCATGCGCGGCGTGGAATTGTTTCTGCGAAAGATATTCTTCTTCCTGCCTGATGACATGATTGAGAATGTTGCAAGGCCAAAGAGATGGAAGAAGCGATTCCAAAAACTGTTCAAATGAGTCAAAAGTCGAAGGTCAAAGGTAGCGTGACTTTCGGCTTTTGACCTTCGACCAAATCTTGACACCTGGAACCTGACACCCCATGCGTAAAGGCCAAAACCCCGCCAAATTCGTCAAGGACGTGGCGCGCCTCGAGCGGATCACTGTCGCGTTGCTCAACTACATTCCCTTTCTGAGCGGATTCTATGCCGAGACTCTCGACGTGCTGAAAGTCTGTCTCGAGTCCATGCGTAGGGACGCGGGCCTGCCGTTTGACGTAATCGTCTTCGATAACGGCTCCTGCCGTGAAGTGCGCGAGTATCTCGTCAATGAAAAAGAAGAGGGACGAATCCAATATTTGATTCTCTCTGAGAAAAACATGGGCAAAGGCGGCGCATGGAATATGATCCTGGCGGGCGCGCCTGGTGAAATTATTTCATACACCGATAGCGATGTATTATTTTCATCTAATTGGCTATCACGTTCGGTTGAGATTCTTGAGACCTTCCCCAACGTAGGCATGGTCACGGCGCGCCCCTTCCGCACGCCACCTGAGTTTTACGAAAACACATTGGCATGGGCGCACAACGCAAACGGTGCAACTCTCGAAGAGGGACAGTTCATCCCATGGGAAACCTTCCTTGAATTCAATCTCTCGCTTGGGCAGACCGAAGAAGAGAATCGCAAAGTGTATGCAGAGACGAAGGATTGGCGTATCCAATATAAGGGCGTGGCCGCGATGGCGGGCGCATCACACTGGCAGTTTACTGCGTACAAATCCATACTCCAGCAATTTCTGCCCTTTGAAATGGATAAGCCCATGGGCCAGGTCCGCCAACTGGACAAGCGCATGAATGAGGCGGGCTTGTTACGGCTGATGGTCTCTGATCCGCTGGCGATGAATATGTCCAATACGCTTGGGAATTTGCGCGGGGAACTTAAGGGCGGCGGGTTTCGATACGCACACCGTCCTGCGTTCGGTGCAGGGAAGAACGCTACTAAACCACCAAAGAAGAAACGCGTTTCGTTTGGCAAACGTATGCTAGAGTTGGGTCCGATTAAGAAGGTTTTGCTGGCCGTATATAACAAGATTTTTAATTGGTACTATTCCTAGAGGTCCCCGCTGGTCGAGTAGGCGGTCTTCGTCCGGCGTATCGAGACCCCAAACCGTATCTAAACCATTAATAACAGGTAAACTTGAATTCAGAGATGTGGTTTCGATACGGACTTCGCTGTCGCTCAGCCCTACTCAACCACCGTTTGGAACAAGAGATTTCTATGGCATGGATGTATATTCTGGAATGTTGTGACAGTTCGTATTATGTTGGTTCAACTAAAGACCTGACACGCCGTTTGTCCCAGCATCAGGAAGGGATTGGCTCAAACTTTACATCCAAGCGGTTGCCGGTCAAATTGGTCTACTGCGAAGAATATGACCGCGTCGCCGACGCGTTTTACAGAGAAAAGCAAGTGCCAGGCTGGACTCGGCGCAAACGTGAAGCCTTGATAAATGGCAACCCAGAACTCTTGCCCGCACTTGCCAAAAAGGTTTTTAACAAAAGTAAAATTAACCTGGACAATTCGATATTTGATGAACCCTCGGTGGTTGAGTAGACGGCGGGACTCGTCGTGTCTTTTAAAGGTAACTCGCCTCCGCCGTCGTATCGAAACCACCTGTATATAACAAGATTTTCACTTGGTATTACTCTTAAGGTTGTCATTGACAGGAGCCGCGAGCCTTAAACGGCGAGCGTGGCGACGAAGCAATCTCAAGTAACCTTCAAGTATAAGATTGCATTTAATAATGAGATTGTTTCGGGCTTCGCTTTCACAATGACATATGAAATTTAATTATGAGCAAGAAAGAATACTGCGTTTACATTCTGACAAATTCTCGTGATGTTGTTCTTTACACGGGTGTGACGAATAACCTTCACCGCAGAGTTTCAGAACACAAGAACAAAATAGGAAGCGTTTTTGCAAAGAAGTACAACGTTGTAAACTGGTTTATTATGAATGTGGTGATGATATCAATGTCGCGATTGCTCGCGAAAAACAAGTCAAGGCAGGTTCACGGCAAGACAAAATTGATTTGGTATACAGAATCAACCCTGGATGGACAGATTTATTTGAGGAATTCTAGTCATAAGTGTCATTCTGAGCGCAGTCCATCCGGCCAGCGTGGCAATCTCAAGAAAACATCAAACGAAAGATTACATGCAACTACGAGATTGCTTCGTCACTTCGTTCCTCGCAATGACATCTGAAAAGAATTTATGACCAAACGTATCTTCATCTCAGCCGACCACGGCATGGCCATCATCTACTTCCTGCAAAGCGACGTCGTACCGAGGCTGCTTGCGACGGCCCCGCAGGGGGGCGAAGGCGTCGAAGTCATCCTGCTCACCGACGATGACATCAAAGACCAAATCGCACAGCGTTTCGCGTGCCCAGGTCTCACCTTCGAAGGCTTGCGGCTCAAGGAAGCAAACGCCTATGCCAATGGGTTCAAACCGCGCCTGCAATCCATCCTTGCGTATCTGCGACGCGTTGGCGGCTCGTGGCGCATCAACACCGAAGCGATGGACAGCCACATCTGGGAAGTGTGGGTCGAGAACTCGTGGAGGTTCCGTTTGGGTATTTGGATTCCCGCCGCGCTCGCGATCCTTTTTCTGCGAACATTTTCCCTTGCGCGAAAATTTTTAGTGCGGATGCAGAACCGCTTCACGCCAAACCCGGGCCTGTATACCGACCTATTTGATTCATACAAGCCTGATCTTGTGATCGCTTCAACGGCAGGCTGGCGCCTCGATCGTTACCTGCTGCGAGAGGCGACTCAACACAACGTTCCGACCATGGCTGCGATCGTCGGGTGGGACAATCCATCCAGTTACGCGATCCGCGGCGCGCCCATAGATTATGCCATCTGCTGGTCCGAATTACAAAAGGATGAATTAGTATATGGCTCCGATTGGGATCCTGAACGTGTGAACGTCGGTGGCATTCCATCGTATGACGGTTATTTCAGGAAAGAATGGCAGTTATCCAAAGCCGACTATTTCAAACTGCATAACCTCGACCCAAATCGAAAATTGATCTCTTACGCGTGCTCGTTTGTGCATTTTGCGCCGAATTATCCAAACGTCGAAGCGCTTGCAAAATTAGTCTCGCCTGATTCATTGGCCGAGCCTTCGCAATTGCTGATCCGTTTGCACCCGAGTCACTTTCAGGATAAGCCGAGGATCTTCGCTGAAGAACGCGAGAGAATACAACAGCTTGAGACAAAATATCCGCATGTCCATGTCGTTAAACCTGTTGCCTTGGGTGGTTCACTCGGCTACTACAGCGGCGAAGACATGGACGAAAAATCGTCCATGCTGGCGCACTCGGATGTTTTGGTTACCGTCTATTCCACAATGGTGGTCGAAACGGCCGTGCATGATACGCCCATCGTCGCGGCGGTCATTGATACTCCTGGCGGCTGGAACAAGAAAGGAAAGTTCTCGCTTTCCCTGAAAGAGATCGGGGATTGGCCCACGCATAAAAGATTCCGAGACGCAAAAGCGGGACGCCTCGCTGAGAATGAAGCCGAGTTGCGCGATGTGCTGAATCTTTATCTAAAAGATAAATCGCTTGACTCCGCCGAACGCAGGAAGTTTGTTGAAGATGAAATCACATTCACCGATGGAACGTCTGGAAAGAGGACGGCAGAGTTTATAATGAAAATATTAGATTTCTAATGTAGTTGCGAGGAAGGCGAAGCCGACGACACTTGCACCATCACTGCGTTCGGTGCAGTGCGGGTGAGCAATCTTTTCATAAGTCTGTGATAATATTTCGGGATTGCTTCGTCGCCTGCTCTCGCCGTTTAAGGCTCGCAGGTTCCTCGCAAAGACATGAGTTATGGAGAACAAATGATAAAGAAATTTCTATGCCCAACATCCATGTTGATCATCCTCACCCTGGCCGCATGTGGACCCGGCCGCGCGCCCACCTTAAGCGCTGATGATGTGAGAAACACGGCTCTAGCGGATGCATGGATTGCCATATCCCTGACCCAGGCTGCGATCCCTACCGCCACAGTGACACCCATTCCACCCAGCTTAACGCCACTACCTACTCTTACACCTTTTCCAACTTTGCCCCTGGTACCTCTAACTGCTGTGCAGGCCGTCGCCACAACCGATCCCTGTAATCAAGCCCCTCCTGTTAAACCAAAAGGAGCCATAGCGCAGGTTAAATTTGTTAATAAATCCGGCGGTAATGTAAACCTTTCTTTTGGGATGAATTCCCCCAACACACAGGCTGAATGTGTAACCTACAGCTATACGCTTGGAACATTTGCTGAGGAAGTTGTAACAGTGCTGGCAGGATGTTATTGGGCATACGGGTGGGTCGCTGGGAAAGAGCCTTCCACAGCCCAGACAATTGATCTTTTATGTGTAACGGATCCCAGCAAGGCACCGGCGGTTTGGATCGGCACCGAAGTGATCGCGTTCCATTGATCATCGGGATACTTTTAAGGTGGCAGTAACTTTCGCGAAAGTCACTGTCACCTGCATAAATGCAATGACCAAACCCGTGTTCCTCTTTTACTTTTCGATCCTCCTCGCGATCCTCTCCAGCGCGCTCTATCACTTTAGTGCCAGGAGTGTGCCATCCAATACTAACTTTGCGATTTCACTCGTCGTGACCTATGCTGTCGCACTTGGGATTACGCAGGTAACCACGCTTCTTTTCCCCGCCCCAAATGGACTCGCTTTCGAGTTAAAGCAACTGAACTGGGCCAGCTTCCTGCTCGCGATTGCCATCGTCGGTATCGAATTTGGGTTTTTGCCTGTCTATCGTTCGGGCTGGAACCTGGACATCGCCGCGCTGCTGGTCAACGTGGTGGCCTCGCTGATCTTGGTGCCTGTCGCGATTTTGTTTTCAAAGATAAACTCTCGCTGATCAATGTCATCGGTATTCTGGATTGCTTGGCTGGGTTGGTAAAGTTGAACTGGAAGAGATAAGTATGGAGGCTTCTTAAAAATGCTCTCTCGCATTAAAAGCGCGATCCGTATCCTACTTAAGGGCGAGCCCCAAAAACGCAGGCGGACTGATATTCCCGCCATCACGGCCGAAGAAGTCGCGGAGATCAAGCAATTCTTCCCGCGCGAAAAGTTCTTTATCTTCGGCCATGCCCGCTCTGGGACGACACTTCTTATGCGTCTTGTACGCCTGCATCCCGAAGTGCATTGCAATTATCAGGCGCACTTCTTTACCCGCAGGCCTTTATTAAGATCATTGGTTGATTCATCTGAGATGGAAGAATGGCTGACGCGCAAGTCCAACCGTTGGAATCAGGGAGGCGACCTTTCGCCGCTCGTTCTGCGCGCCTCAGCGGACTTCATCATGGAACGCGAGGCGGCCGGCGAAGGCAAACACATCGTGGGCGATAAGAGTCCCTGCTCCACGATCCACGGGCAGGCCGTGCGCGACATGCACGCGGTCTATCCAGATGCGAAACTGGTATACATTGTGCGTGATGGGCGGGACGCGTTGATCTCGGAAAGATTTCGCAACTTCGTGGAGGAGTCAAAGTTTCTGAGCCCGGAAGATCGGCATATTCTTGAAGATTTGCGAAAAGACAAGACTCCTTTCACAAATGGTTCGCGCTCGATTTTCACCGAAACATTTATTCGCAGAGTTGCGAAGGGATGGGTTGCGAACCTGAAAGAAACCGAAGAGGAAGGGCGAAGGCTGTTTCGCAAAAATTATTTTGACCTGCGTTATGAAGATTTGCTTGCCAGCCCATTTGAAGAAATGTCTAAGCTGTGGAAGTTTCTGGGCGTAAAGAAAATTGACAAGTCTTTGATTAAGAAGATAAAGGCCGAGATGTCGTCCAACCCGGATGAGGAGTGGCAGGCCAAACGTAACGAAGGAATCGCTTCTTTTCTTCCAAAAGGGCATGCTGGAAATTGGGAGCGTCTTTTCACAGAGAAAGATAAATCCGTGTTCCAGGAAGTCGCGGGCGAGATGCTGGTCAGGTGGAAGTATGAGAAGGATTTGAATTGGTAAACCGTAGGGGCGAAGCATCGCCTCGCCCTAACGAGGAAATATGAAATTCTTAATTGCCGGCCTCGGTTCCATCGGTCGTCGTCACATGCGAAACCTCGTCGCGTTGGGTGAAAATGATATTGTCCTCTATCGCACCCGCAAAGCGACCCTGCCCGAGGGTGAACTGGCCGCGTTTCCGCAGGAAACCGATCTGCAGGAAGCGCTGGAAAAGCACAAGCCCGACGCGGTCATTGTTGCCAACCCAACTGCGCTGCATTTGGATGTCGCCATCCCTGCTGCTGAAGCAGGCTGTGCCATTCTGCTTGAAAAACCCATTTCACATTCGACAGAAAGATTGGATCAATTAGAAGCCGCTGTGCAGAAAAGCGGATCGAGAGTGCTGGTCGGGTTCCAGTTCCGTTTTCATCCCGGACTGCTGCGCGCAAAACAATTGATCTCGGATGGCGAGCTTGGACGGGTCATCTCCGCACATGTGCATTTTGGGGAATATCTGCCGGCCTGGCATCCGTGGGAGGATTATCGCAAAGGCTACGCGGCGCGTGCCGATATGGGTGGTGGGGTGATGCTGACTCAGTGCCACGCGTTGGATTATCTTCCTTGGCTGGTTGGCAAAGTCGAATCTGTTTGGGGTTTTGTTGCCAAACTCAGCGACCTCGAAGTCGATGTGGAGGATACAGCCGAGATTGGTTTGCGTTTCGATGGCGGCGCGTTGGGCAGTCTGCATCTGGATTACAACCAACAGCCTCCTTCTCATCATATTGAGATCATTGGTACGAAAGGTTCTTTGCAATGGGATCTGTCGGACGGCGCGGTAAGAATCTACCGGGCCGAGAAAAAAGACTGGGAGACGTATCCGCTACCGGCGGGGCGGGAGCGAAACGTCATGTTCATCGAGCAGATGAAGCATTTCATTTCTGTTGTACGCGGTGAAGTGGAATCATCCTGTACATTGGATGAAGGCGTGCGAGTCCAGCGTCTTATCCACGCGGTTCAGCAATCAAGTGCATCTGGCCAGGTTGTTGATTTATAAGATTGATGAATACACATTTCATCCAAATTATGAGTTTGTCCGTCCCAGCTGCCATTATGGAAAAAAATGAAAATGAATAGACTAATCAGACAGTTTTCTGAAGATAGCAGTTTGACTGTGGCGGTCGTTTCAGGCTTGACGGCGACTGCAGGAATATTCCTGTTTGTTTCCTTCCTGAATATAAAATCTGAAATTGATTCGCAATTTCTTTTTGGCCTGTCCCAAACTCGGTTTGCGATCGGCGTTGTATTCCTTGTTCTTCTGTTAGTGAACCTGGGCATGGCTGTTCTCTCCATTGTCCGGCCGGGTTGGTGGCTGGAAAATCTTGACAATTACTTGATGAAGCTGGCTGCCGGTGAAAACAGTTGGATCGGTGTTGTGATCCATTCCCTCGTGATCGTAACGGGGGTGTTGTTATTGCTAATGATACCGCCGGTTCCAGTCTCTTTTAGATTTCTTGAACCTATATTGCTAAGGTTATCTGATCTGATTATCTGGTTGTTCCTGATAGGATTCCTTTCGCTACTTCTGTCTAAAACCCTGGTTGCAAAAATCCCGGGCGGAAGGAGTTTTTTCTCTACTCTGGATCAGGTTTTTTTCGCAACCTGCCTACTTCTGTTGACTTTCTTTTTGTATGAACACTTTGCGGCGTGGATCGGCTGGGTGAATAAGACAAAATATTCCTACTGGAATTTGCTTGCAGAGGAATTTCTTAATGGGCGATTATATTTGGTTGACCCTCCTCATAATACGCATGATTTGACCCTGTATCAGGGAAGATGGTATGTTCCAAACCCTCCCATGCCTGCGATATTAATGATGCCACTTGCATTTCTTGTCGGGCCTCAATACATCATCACAAGCGATTTCTCCATTTTCATTAGCGCAGTCAATAGTGTGCTTGTGTTTTTGATCCTCGATCAGTTGGCAAAACGTCAATGGATCAGGCTGTCGCAGAACGGAATTCTGTGTCTGGTCGTGTTGTTCGCGTTTGGGACTCCCCATCTTTGGGTCGGAATTAGTGGTCGTATGTGGTTTGTCAGCCAGATCCTGACCGTGACTTTCCTGGGTCTTGCCACGTTGTCGACTTTAAAATCCTGGTCACCCTGGATCGTTGGGACTTTCATCGGCATGGCAGTCGCCACCCGGCCGAACGGATTGATGACTTGGTTCTTTGTGTTCGCTATTGCCATGCAAATCTTGAAGGAAAAGCATGGAGAGGTAAATTTCAGGCAAATGCTCGACTGGTCAGTCAAGTCCGCGATACCGATTGTAATTTCCATAGCGGGATTGCTTTTGTACAACCATGCCCGATTTGATAACTTTCTGGACTTTGGATATGTCACCATCAATGGCGATCCAGACATTGTTCAAAGTGCTCAAACCTACGGTTTGTTCTCAACACACTATATCTCCTATAACCTGCGTGTCATGTTCCTTTACCTGCCTGAAATATATTGGGGTACACGATGGCCTTTCCTGCCTTCCGGCGCGGGAATGAGCCTGTTCCTGACAACGCCTCCTTTAATTTATCTTTTCCATCGTTATGAGTTCAAGTGGTGGATCCTGGGTGCATGGCTGTCCGTCTTGTTTAATTTCATCCTGCTCATCCTTTATCACAATACAGGCAGGGATCAATTTGGTTATCGGTACATTCTCGATGCTATGGTGCCATTAACCGCCCTGCTGGGTGTGGCATTGGGGGAAAAAATCCCCTGGCATTTCATATTACTTTTAATCTTGAGTATCGTGATCAATTTGTATGGTGCAAACTGGTTTATGAATGGGTAATAAATGAAGAATAAACTTCCTTCTAATCTTGCGGCTTGATACAATGGTTTCTTTATGAAGATATCGCGCCAGGGAAACTCTGCAGTAAAAACTGAAAGGTCGAATATATTGCTTGTGATTTCCCTATTGTCGCTTGTATCGGCTGCAGTTTATTTACCTTTCATCAGCCGTTTCGGATATTTCAATGACGATTGGTATCTCATGTATGCGGCGGGAACCAGAGGCCCGCTGGTATTCTGGGATATATTCAGCATAGATCGTCCATTGCGCGCGCTGGTGATGATTCCGGCTTATTCCCTCTTTGGTGGCAATCCGCTCTATTACAACCTTTCCGCGTTCTTGTTGCGTTTGATTAGCGGCTTTTTATTTCTTTGGATTCTTCGCATGCTTTGGCCGAAGAATCGCCGGGATACTTTATGGATGTCTCTGCTGTTTTTAGTCTATCCGGGTTTTCTTTCCCAGCCAAATGCCATTGATTATCTTTGCCATCTTGCCGGGCTTGCCGCCGGGATGCTTTCCATTGCTTTCACTATCAAGGCAGTTCAATCCGGTACATGGATCATTAAGCTTTTGTATTACTTCCTGTCGATTTTGCTCGGTTGGTTTTATCTCAGCCAGATCGAATGGTATATTGGATTGGAGTTTTTCCGTTTTGCTTGCGTTCTGATTTTGGCGTTCCGGCTGATCGGTCCATTATGGAGGAAAGTGGTTGAATTCCTTCGAATGGTGCTCCCTTTAGTACTCGTTCCCGGGGTATTTTTGGCCTGGCGGCTTTATTATTTCAAGAGTGAGAGAGGTGCAACGGATGTAGATTTACAGTTTGCCGATATGTGGGGGTCGCCGGCTACTTTCTTCCTCAAAATGCTGTCCACACTCTGGGATGACCTGTTGGACGTTCTGATCCGTGCATGGAATACTCCATTTAGACGGTTGAGTTATCAGATAAATGAACAGGAATGGATCGTTGGATATGGGATCGCGGTCCTGGTTCTTGTGACGGTCTGGGTCATCTTTAGAATGACCCAATCTCCTGAGGAAAATGGATTGGGCAACAGATCTATTTGGAGATGGGAAGCCATTTTGATTGGTTTCGGTGCGATCATATTTGGATTGCTGCCTGTTGTGATGGTGGGACGCACGGTCGATTTCAAGAGTTACTCAAGATATACACTGATCGCCTCGGTCGGAGCAGTGCTCATCTTACCGGCTGGAATAAGTTTTATATCCAATCATAAAATGCGGAATAGCCTGCTGGGTATTCTGCTTGTATCAGCTTCGCTTACCCACTATGCCAATGGCTTGACTCGTGCCCATGAATCGGATGCCACTCGTAATTTCTGGTGGCAGGTGAGCTGGCGTATTCCCCAATTGGGAACAGGCACAACTGTGATCACGCATTACTCGGTGGTGGCAGAGGAGGATTATTTTACATGGGGTCCCGCAAACCTGGTTTATTATCCAGAATCCAATAATGAGCGCTATGTTCAACCGGCTATTTATGCTGCGCTTTTGAATGAAGAGACCGTCTCGAAGGTCCTGGCGCACGAGCGTCAGGAATATTCCAATCGCCGAAGCATAGTTACTTACCCAAATTATCGAAACATATTGATCCTTACACAGCCAACTCCGGATTCTTGTGTGCAAGTGATGGATTTCAATCAGGTGGAATTATCCTCGGCCGAGGATGCCCGCGTGTTTGCCATGGCACCATACTCTGAAACTGAACATATCATGGTCAATGAAGCCTTCCATACCCCTCCCGCGATTCCATTTGGTTCTGAACCTCCTTATGGATGGTGCTACTACTACGAAAAGGCTGCCTATGCTCGTCAGATGGGAAAATGGGATGACGTATCCCGTTTGGGAGAGGAAGCACGTTCTCTTGGTTATTCAGCAAAAGACCAGATTGAATGGATGCCTTTCCTGCAAGCCTATGCTTATTTTGGTGATATTACTGGCTTGAAAGAGCTCGCTTCTTTCGTGACATCAGACCTGAAAGCTACTCAACAGGTTTGCCAAATCCTGACCGCAATGCCCCTCAATTCATCGACTAGGGGGCAGGTTGACCATCTTTTTTGCCTCGAATAACAAAAAATGAGCGCTGGATACTCCAAAATTCAGCCAATGAATTTTGGAGTATAATCTCCGCTTGCGTTTGATATTTCGCAGGTCGGGGCACGGAGTCTGACGGTTTCTTATTCGGCTGTGCCTCTTCTCATAAAACTAAATGGAGTAATAATGGCAAAAGCAAAACTCATCAGCCCCTACGGGGGCAAATTGATCAACCTGGTGGTTGAAGGCAAAGAGCGCGATGAAGTGCTCGCCCGCGCCGCAAAACTGCCTTCCATCAAGATCACCATGCGCAATTTGTGCGACCTGGAATTGATTGCCACCGGCGGATTCTCACCGCTGACGACCTTTATGGGCAAAGCCGACTACGAACGGGTCCTGCACGAAACGCGCCTCGCGGACGGCACTTTCTTCCCGCTTCCCATCACCCTGACAGCTGATCCAAAAGAACTGCCGACCGTCGGCGAGGACATTGTGCTGCGAAATACCAATAACGACGTGATTGCCGTAATGACACTCGATGAGGTCTATCACTGGGACGCGGATGCTGAAGGCGCGCTCGCTTACGGTTCCACTGACTCAAAACATCCGATGGTCTCTGAGATGGCGCGCTGGAGCAAGGTGTGCATCTCTGGTCCGCTGAAGGTCATCAACCTGCCCAAGTATTACGACTTTTTGGAGCTGCGCCGTACGCCTGCTGAAGTTCGTACACTGCTTGATGGCATGGGGCACGATAACGTGGTCGCATTCCAGACGCGCAATCCTCTACATCGCATCCATGAAGAATTGACCAAGCGCGCCGCTGCGGAAGTGAAAGGCTCGCTGTTGATCCATCCGACGGTGGGCATGACCAAGCCCGGCGATGTGGATCACTACACGCGCGTCCGCATTTATAAAGCCTTGGTGGATAACTATTACGATAAGAGCACCACATTGAGCCTGCTTCCGCTGGCCATGCGCATGGCCGGCCCCAAGGAGGCCCTGCTACATGCCATAATTCGCCGTAATCACGGCGCGAATCACTTTATTGTTGGCCGCGATCACGCGGGACCGGGAAAAGATTCCACGGGCAAGCCGTTCTACGGTCCCTATGACGCGCAGGAAATGATGAAACAGTACGAGCACGAGATCGGCGTCAAGATGATCCCGTTCGAGGAATTGGTCTATCTCCCCGATGAAGATCGTTATGTCGAAGGCAAGGATATCCCTGCGGGTGCGAAGACATTGAATATCTCCGGCACACAGGTGCGCGATGATTATCTTGCGAAAGGCAAGTTGTTGCCTGCATGGTTCACGCGTCCGGAAACTGCTGAAATCCTGCGTGAGATGTACCCGCCGCGCCATCAACAGGGATTCTGTATCTGGTTCACCGGCTTGAGCGGATCGGGCAAGTCCGCAACGACACAGGTGCTCACCTCCTTGCTGCTCGAGCGCGGGCGTGAGATCGCCATTCTCGATGGTGATGTGGTCCGCACGCACCTTTCCAAGGGCCTCGGCTTCAGCAAGGAGGACCGCGATACGAACATCATCCGCATTGGTTTCGTGGCCGGCGAAATTGTCCACGCGAGCGGCGCGGTGATCTGTGCAGCCATCAGTCCGTATCGCGCCACGCGCGCAGAGGCCCGCAAGATGGTGGGCGAGAACTTCATTGAAGTGTACATGGACACGCCTGTTGAAGTCTGCGAGGCACGCGACGTAAAAGGTTTGTACGCCAAGGCGCGTCAGGCCATGCAGGACGGCAAACCGATGGGTTTCACGGGTGTGGACGACCCCTATGAGCCGCCGATCGAACCTGAGATCACGCTTAAGGGCTTTGGCGCCTCGCCCGAAGACAACGCCCGCAAGGTCGTTGCCCATCTTGAAGAGCAGGGCTATATCGGAAAGCATGCCTGATTGAGTATCGTCGCGGAGGCTCGCCCTCATACCCCTTCGGAGCACTTTCCCCAACCCTTCCCCCGAAGGGGACGGGAGTCCCCTCTCCTTTTGGGACGTGTGCCCGAAAGGGTAGAGGGCCAGTGTGAGGGAACCTCTCCGCGGTTTATCTGAATGAAACACTTTTTGGAATCCCGGCCCTTTTTCCTGCCTGCACTCATCCTGATTGCAGTGGGCGCGGTGGGTATGGCGCTCTACAGCACGCCTGAGGGACTTGGGCTTTCGGACGATTCGATCGCTTATATCGCAGGCGCGCGCAGTCTCTTAAGCGGAGGGGGCTATCGCGAGGCATGGCTCGCAAGCAATGGACCGGTTACACATTTCCCTCCTGGTTTCTCATCCATTCTTGCGTTGATCGGTCTAAGCGGCCTCGACCCTTTGCGCGGCGCGCGTTTCATCAACCCGCTTTTGTTTGGCGCGAACGCTTTTCTGCTCGGCCTGACCGGCTGGCGCATGACGAAGTCCCAGATCGCTGGGCTCGTGCTTGCCATATTGTTCGTCCTAAATGCACCGCTCCTGCGCGTTCATGCGGTGGCGATGAGCGAACCGCTGTACATCTTTTTCAGTCTCGCCGCGTTTTTGACCTTTTCACAATATTTTGAAGTCCAGGAACTAAGTGCCCCTCAGGCGTATGCTCCTGGTTATTCCAACGGCAGGCCGTGGGACTCCAAAGTTCCAAATCTTTGGTTGATCATTACAGGCTGTCTTGTTGGATTGGCCTACCTCACGCGCTATGCGGGACTCGCCCTGCTCGCGACCTTTCTCGTTGCATTGATCCTTCTTCATAGTACCTGGAAAAAAAGATCATTCAGCGCAGCGATCTTTATCGTCAGCATCATTCCGTTCCTGCTTGGCTGGAGCATTCGCAACATGCTCGTGGCGGACACTGCCACCAATCGCAAGCTGGTCTATCATGCACTTACGGCGGAGAATATCGAAACCGGAATTTACAACTTTTCCGAATTTTTCATCCCGGTTGAGTCATGGCGGCGCGCGCTCATAAAAATCCCCGACTTTTTCATGATCGTGCTCGCCATGCTTGGCCTGGCATTGCTCGTTTGGGTGGTGTATAAGGGATTGAAAAAATTCTCCCAGCCCGCCTCCGAACAGCCTGAAGTTTTTTCCTTTACCTATGGTCTTTATGTCTTTGCCTATCCAGCCTCCATCATTTCATCCATGCTCTTATTCGACGCCAGTACAAAGTTCAAGTTACGCATCCTTTCACCGATCTACGTTGCATTGCTGCTCCTGCTTGTTTACCTGGGACACTGGTTATGGAAAAAGCGCGCATGGATCTGGCGCGGCCGGGTTGTGATCTTTACCCTCTTCATTTTCACTCTCTCTGCTTCCAATACAGCCAGTGTCGTGATGAAACTTAACAAAGGCGGGCAGGGCTATGCCTCCTTCCAATGGTATGATTCGGAGGCCATGGCTTTTCTGCGCGAACTCCCTGAAGGTACGCGTATCTACACCAACCAGCCGGGCCCCGTGTATCTTTACACAGGCCGTCCATGTTATGTTCTGCCCGATCTGATAGACCCTGTCACTGCCTTGCTGCGTGAGGGATATGAGCAGGGCGTGACCGCGCTTCAACAGGATGTGCTTTCAGGAAATGCCGTTCTCGCGCTCTTTAAGTCTGGCTCAGAAGAGGAAGATGTGCAATCTGCTTACATACAGCTCGCCGATGGTTTATATCTCGGGCAGGATACGCACGGCGATAAGATCTTCACGGCTTATCCGTAAAAGGAATTTGAATGTCGATTCTCGATAAATTCAATTTAAAAGATCGTGTGGCAGTTGTCACAGGTGGGGCGGGTTTGCTCGGCGCGGAGTTTTGCAGAACTCTCGCCGAGGCAGGCGCGGCTGTTGCCGTTGTGGATTTGAACGGTGAGGCTGCGAATAAAGTTGTGGATGGACTCACCAGGAGCGATTACAAAGCGAAAGCGATTGCGACCGATATCACCCAACCTGACTCTGTCAACGCGCTGGTCGCTTCGGTTCTTGCGACCTTTGGCAGGCTCGATGTCCTGGTGAATAGCGCGGCCCTCGATCCTAAGTTCGACCCCACCGCAGCCTCCAAGGGAATCGCGCCCGGCGCGTTCGAGGATTATCCGCTTGAACAGTGGAACGCGGCCATGAATGTGAACCTGACTGGCATGTTTTTGGTCACGCAGGCCTGTGTCAAACCGATGATCGCACAGGGCAAAAAGGGCAGCATCATCAACATCTGCTCCACCTATGGACTGAACGGCCCCGACCAACGCATCTACATCAAAGATGGCAAGCGCGTCGCCTACAAACCTGTCTATTACACAGTGACCAAGGCAGGCGTGATGGGATTCACCAAATACCTCGCCGCGTATTACACGGATACAGAAATCCGCGTGAATGCGCTCACGCCCGGTGGTGTCTTCAATCATCACGAAGAATATTTTGTGAAGAATTATTCCGCGAAGACGATTCTCGGACGCATGGCGAAAAAGGACGAGATGAACGGTGCGCTGTTATTCCTCGCCTCGGACGCGTCCTCGTATATGACCGGTAATAACGTCGTGGTGGATGGCGGTTGGACAGCATGGTAATGACGGGAATCGTAAATTGGGAATCGGGAATCGTGGGTGGTGCCCAATGCCCAAATCCCGATTCCCGACATCGTACCCGAAGGGTAATATCGAGTATCTAATGACCAAAATCCTTGCCCTCATCCCCGCGCGCGCTGGTTCGAAAGGAATCCCGGGCAAAAATATCCGCCCGTTCGCAGGTTATCCACTGATCGCGTGGAGCATCGCGGCCGCGCGGCAAGCAGAGTTGGTCACGCGCGTCATCGTTTCCACGGATGATGAAGAGATCGCGGCGGTCGCGCGTGAATATGGCGCAGAGACTCCCTTTCTGCGTCCTGTTGAACTTGCGCAAGATAATACAACCGACCTGCCGGTTTTTGAGCATGCCCTCAAATGGCTTGAGGACGTGGAAAGTTTTCGCACAGATGTGATCGTGCAATTACGTCCGACATCCCCCATCCGGCCGCGTACCATGGTGGATGATGCCATTCGCATTCTGCGTGACAATCAGGATGCCGACTGTGTGCGCGGCGTTGTTCCAGCGGGGCAAAACCCTTTCAAGATGTGGCGCTTTGAAGATGAGGGGAAACCGTTGAAGCCGTTGCTTGAATTGGACGGGATCCCTGAGCCATACAATGCGCCGCGGCAGGTTCTGCCTCCTGTATATTGGCAAACAGGCCATATCGACGCGATCCGCGTTTCGACGATCACACAAAAGCATTCACTTACAGGCGATGTGGTGTATCCGCTGGTCATTGACCCGCGTTATTCAGTGGACATCGATACGCTTTCAGACTGGACGAAGTATGAATCTTTGGTTTATTCCGCTAATCTGAAGATCGTTTCGCCGGGCAAGGCGCGTCGTCCCATGCCCGCGCATATTAAATTGATCATTTGTGACTTTGATGGCGTGGTCACTGACAATCTTGTTCTAACGGATGAGAACGGCCGGGAAACTGCCGCTGCCTCGCGCAGTGACAGCATGCACATCCATGCATTGCGCGAGAAGGGTGTCGAGACGATGATCCTGTCCTCGGAGCCGAACGTGGTTGTGCAGGCGCGCGCGAATAAAATGGGGGTGGAGGCCATTCATGGGATCGGTCTGCAGGATAAAGGGCGCGTGCTGCGTGAAGTTCTTGAGAAGAAAAATATCAAAGCGGAGCACGTCATCTACATTGGCAATGATCTGAATGACCTTCCGTGCTTTGAGATCGCAGGCTGGTCTGTTGCGGTTGCGGACGCATATCCCGAAGTCCTTCGCGCGGCGGATTTTGTATTGAGCAGGATGGGTGGCCGTGGTGCGATCCGAGAGTTGTGTGAGATCGTTTTGAAGCAATTATCTGAAAAGGAGAAATTAAAAAATGGCCCGTGAGATCAAATTTGGAAATCGAATGGTGGGTGACGGTCATCCTGCGTATGTGATCGCAGAAGTGGGCATCAATCATAACGGCGATATGGCGCTCGCGAAAAAGATCATTGATGCCGCGGCCCACGCCGGCGCCGACGCGGTGAAGTTCCAGAAGCGCACGCCGGAAGTGGCGACGCCGCCCGAACAACAAAAGCAAATGCGCGAAACGCCCTGGGGCTACATCCCTTATTTGGATTATCGTCATAAAGTCGAGTTCAATGAGGAGCAGTATCGCGTGATCGATAAGTATTGCAAGGAAAAGAAGATCGCCTGGATGGTCTCTGTGTGGGATGAACCCTCGGTGGATTTCATGGAGAAATTCAATACGCCCGCCTATAAAGTTCCTTCGGCCTCATTGACCGATCATAAGTTGTTGAAGCATGTCCGCAAGACGGGCAGGCCGGTCATCATTTCATCGGGCATGTCCACGATGGAGCAGATCAAGCGCGGCGTGGATGTGGTTGGGGCGGATAATCTGGTCATCATGCACTGCACCAGCACCTATCCATGCGAGCCTGAAGAGTTGAACCTCAAGATGATCGAAACACTTCGCAGGGAATTTCCTGATAACCCCATTGGGTATTCTGGTCATGAAGTAGGCCTGGTGCCTTCAGCCATCGCAGTTGCGTTGGGTGCATCGGCCGTGGAACGTCATATCACATTGGATCGCGCCATGTGGGGCAGTGACCAGGCCGCGTCCGTTGAGCCGGCCGGTTTTGAAAGGCTTGTGAAGTATATCCGCGTGACAGAAGCTTCGCTGGGCGATGGGGTGAAGCGCGTATACGAATCCGAAAAGGCCTCGATGAAGAAGTTGCGAAGAGTCGTTAACGAATAACTTTTAACCACACAGGACACAACACTTGCACCATCACTCCCACTTGACTGCGCTAGGCCCACTCGCTGCGCTCGGGACTGCCGCTTTGCGGCGTGCGCGAGGGACTTCGTGCGTTCTGTGCAGTGCAGGTGAAGGGCACTAAGGTTTTCCTTTGTGTTCCTTTGTGTTCCTTCGTGCCCTTCGTGGTAAAGTTTTAAAAATGAATTCATCTCAAAAATTCCGCCGCACGTTACGCCCTGCAGGCAAAACCACCCAGGCTATTTTGCGATGGAAGCGGTTTTCTTTTCATGAGGCTCCACCCATCTTTGGCAATTCGAAACCCAAAAGCGGCTCACATTTGCTACTGCAGATATTGAATGGCTTTACGCGGATCATGCCGTATAAATACGTCGATGCTGATCCTATAAGAACAATTAGAAAAGATGGTGGACGGAGGACAGAGGATGAAATTCTCTCAGATTTACGGGATGTTCCGAAAGGTGTGATCGGCTGGGGCTATGTAGATGCGACCCCCGAAAACGCTTCCTTCTTAACTTCAGCTGGCCGCGTGAACTATTTCATTTATCGCGACCCGAGGGATATGCTTGTCTCACAAGTGTTCTTTGCGACCGATATGCACGAAGGGCATGGGATGCACGAATATTACAGGTCTCTCGCAGATTTTGGCGAACGTCTCAAGATCGCTATTACCGGCATTGACCGCGATGGGCTGTATATGGTCAATGTAAAGCAAAGATATGAAGGTGTATTCCAATGGCTGGAACAGAAGCATGTGATGTGTATCCGCTTTGAGGATTTGATCGATCATCGTGATGCCACGCTCAATGCGATGCTGGATGAAGTGGAGAAGACAGGCTATGTGATCCCGACATCGCGCGAGAAGGCATTATCCGTTTTGGTGGAAGCGATCCAGCCGAAGAAGAGTCACACCTTTCGTTCAGGGAAGACGGGCGGGTGGAAAGAACATTTCACGGAAAAGCATAGGAAGCATTTCAAAGAAGTTGCTGGTGATTTGCTGGTGAGACTGGGTTACGAACAAAATAATGACTGGTGATGTCGTTGCGAGGAGCGTTTGTTGCGACGAAGCAATCTCCCGATTAAACGCTTAAAATTCTTCGATGGGACTTGTTCGTCAAACTCGAGATTGCTTCGCAAAGACCGCTCGCAACGACATGTGATGAGATGATAAAAGATTTTTTCCGTCAACGAATCCTGCGCGGATTTGTCCGCAGGCTCAATAACCTGAAAATTGCCAGCTTGGCAAGCCAGGTGTCGAAGCGCGCGCCTGAGCCGAAGGGACAACCTGTTGTCTTCTTCAAGGCGTCCACGGGGATTGATGATCTCTCGTGGAACAGCGCATTCCATCTGCTGGCCTCGTGGGCGTTCCGGTTGCAGGGTGTACCTGTGGTGTATTTCGCGTGCGACGCGGGGATGAGCAAATGTGTGTTGGGTACGAATCGCGAGAATGTGCAGAAAGAACCACCGTGTAAATCGTGTGTATATCAATCGAAGACGCTTTATAAAAACGTTCCAACGTTTGAACCGCTTGCCCTGAGCTTGTCGAAGGGTTCGAACGTTCAACGGTTAATGTCAAGCGTCAACTGGTTTGATTATCAACGCGACGCCCAACTCGCAGCAGCTATCGAGAAACTTCCTTTGCAAGCTCTCATGACCTTCGAATGGCAGAACATTCCCCTCGGGGCGTTGTGTCTGCCTGGGCTGAGATGGATCCTGAGAGTCCACTATCTGAATGATGATGAATCGACGCGTTATCTATTCAGGGAATATATTTTATCGGCGTGGAACGTCGCACAGAAATTTGACGTACTGCTTGAGCAAACTCAACCGCGGGCGGTCCTTGTTTTCAATGGACAGTTTTTCCCCGAAGCGACTGCGCGTTACGTGGCCCAAAAACGCGGACTGCGAGTCATCACGCATGAAGTGGGGCTGCAGCCTGCCAGCGCGTACTTCACCGATGGCGAAGCAACGGCGTACCCGATCGCGATCCCTGAGTCGTTCGAGATGAACGCTGAACAAAATGCAAAACTGGATGCGTATCTTGCGAAGCGCTTTCAAGGGGACTTCACGATGGCGGGCATCCAATTTTGGGCGGACATGCAGGGACTCGATGAGTCGTTTTTGAAGAAGGCGGCGGGCTTCAAGCAGATCGTGCCTGTGTTTACCAACGTCATCTTCGATACCAGTCAGCCGCACGCCAACACGGTCTTTGAAGATATGTTCGATTGGTTGGATTTGGTGCTGGAGGAAATTCGCTCACACCTTGAGACCTTGTTTGTGATACGCGCGCACCCCGATGAATTGCGCGTGCGCAAAGCCAGCCGCGAGACGGTGGCGGGCTGGGTCGAGGCGCATCGCGTGACGGACCTGCCTAATGTTATTTTCGTAGGGCCGCGGGAAACGCTCAGTTCGTATGAATTGATTTTGAAGTCGAAGTTCGTGATGGTCTATAACTCGACCATCGGACTGGAAGCTTCGATCATGGGCGCAGCGGTGTTGTGCGCGGGCCAGGCAAGGTTTACGCAATATCCGACTGTGTTTTTTCCACAGACGGTGGATGAGGTAAGAGGAAAGATGAAAGAATTTTTAGCGGCTGAGGCGATTGATGTCCCGCTTGAGTTCAAACGTAATGCGCGCAGATTTTTGTATTACCAGTTGTTTAGAACGTCCCTGCCGTTTGGAGAGTTTCTTGAGCCGTCCGTCCGCACGACGCAGACGAGGTTGAAGTCGTTTGAGTTGGGGGAGTTGGTGAGGTCGGAAGCGATAAAGGTGATTACGGAGGGGGTGCTGGAGGGTGGGGATTTTTTGATGAAAGAGTAATTTTTTTAGCCACGAAGGGCACGAAGTAACACAAAGGAATTGGCTTGTTGGCAAACAAACACCCTCTACCCTTACGGGCACACGTCCTAAAGGCGAGGGGAGAGACATGGCGGGGGAGGCTATTTCTTGTGCGCCTGTACATAAATCCGTAAAGCCGCCGCGAGGAATTCCTGATAATGCTCGCCCTGCGCTTTGAACCATTGCGCGACTTCAGCTTCGACTTCTACTGTGACCTTGACCTTGTCATTTGGCATTCGCCATTTTGCAGACGCGAAAAATTCATCGGTCAGCGGCGGGATGTCCGAAGTGTCAATCATGTCGTCGGTCAAGGCGTCAAAGCGATCCAAATTGGTTTTTGTATTCTTGTTCATATTTTTTACGCTCATCGGTTGTTGCTTTTCTAAAAGAAATTACACGGATGGTATCTACTTCTGGTTCGGTAAAAACGATGATCACGACGCGATTGTCCATCAAACCTATTCCTATCCAGCGGTCTTCACCATACTCTTTTCGACTGTCTATGCCGACCAGCATTGGAGATTCAAAAACCTTGGAGGCGTCGGCAAAAATCCAGGCCATGCTTTTCGATATTGATTTCGTTTTTGCGCCTGTCCCAGATGACCTTCATGAATGTAGTATAGCCGCGATCTTCCCCTAAATCAACAACGTGTCCGCTCGAAAATGGGGACACGGCGGGGGATGAATCCCATCGCCTCAGTACAACCAAGTCCCATAAATGGGACTCTCCATATTTAGAGCTTATCATGTGCGTACAAGCATCGCTGTCTGATCGAAGTTTGATTTTATGCGTCGAATACTGAATAGGTCAAGTGGGTTTTTTGTCGTTTCGTATTGTCACTTCCTTTCCCCGAAATCAACAACGTGTCCGCCTGGAATTGTCAAAGACTTGTTGCTACTCTAACTGATTCTTCCTCGGATAGATCCCCTCGATCCCTGCATAAACCGATTGGATCGCTTTCATATCGGCTTCGATATCCTCGGTGGGGGTGAAAATTCGCCCGATCTCCACCACTTTCCTGGTGCCGTTAATGATCGCCAATACCACCGGGATGCCTGCGCCTTTGGCAATGTGATAAAAACCTCTTTTCCACTCGCCGACTTTGTGGCGTGTGCCTTCGGGCGCGATCGTCAACATAAAGTGGTCAGATTTTAAACACGCCTGTACCATTTGCTCCACCAGGCCGCTGGATCTGGTCCGGTCGACGGGGATCCCGCCGCACCATCGAAAGAAAATTCCGAACGGCCCGCGGAATATTTCCGCCTTGCCGATGAAGCCGGCGTGTGCGCGCAGATAGAAGATCACTGCCAGGAACATCGCAAAATCCCAGTTGGAGGTATGCGGCGCGCCGATCAATACGAACTTTGGCAGGTCCGGCAATTGTCCCTCCACTTTCCAGCCGGCCACCGACAAAAGGAATTTTGTAAGATGGTGAAGAATTGTGCTGAGTATGGGGGTGTTGAAAATAGTGGTGTTCAAATTTTCATGCTCCACTATATAACCCCAAAATTTGGTTTGCGTCTCTATCAACAACCATTTTGTGGTTAAATACCTTCATGGCTTTGAAATCGTCCCTCCGTTCCCTCGTCTATCAAACCGAAAAACTGGCCCAGCGAGTCCGCTTTGCGTCGACTTCCACGCCGCAAAATGGCTGGCCGTCCCCGCTTGGAATTTCCTTTCCCAAAAGCGGCACGCATTTGCTCGACCAGATTTTACTCGGCTTCTCCAAGGTTGCACCCTTCTCAACACGATTGCATTCGTTCTACGCCGAATACGAGGGCGAAAGCGGACGCAAGCGCGCGCCCGGGCAAGCCCTCGTCTGGTTGAATGCTTTGGGACCGCGCGATATCGCCTCTGCTCATCTATTTGCACGTCCGCAGGCAGTTGCCCGCGTGATCTCACCTGCGTTCGTGCCTTACTTCATCTTTCGCGATCCGCGCGATGTGGTCGTCTCGCATGTCTTTTATGTCACTGACATGGAAGCGCGCCACGTCCATCACGCTTATTACGCTTCCCTTGCGAACTTCGACGCGCGCCTAAGGGTTAGCATCCTTGGTCGTCCTGACATTGATATTGAATTCCCCGACATTGCCGCGCGTTTCGCTCCTTATCTCGGATGGTTGGATCATGTTCAAGTCATGGCCATCCATTTTGAAGATTTGATCGATGACCGCGCTGCGACAATGAATCGCATCGTGGATCATTTCCTCGCTCGCGTCCCGCTTGAGGCTCCCCGACAACTGATCCTCGAGTCCCTGGAATCTTCTATCAACCCGGGCAAATCCCCGACGTTCCGTTCAGGAAAGACGGGTGAATGGAAAAAGCTTTTCACCCCTGAACACAAAAGGATCTTTAAAGATGTGGCAGGCGATTTGTTGGTGAAATTGGGATATGAAAAGAATAATGATTGGTAGGTGCGGAAATCGGGATTCGGGAATTGGATGAGGTTATGATGAGTGTGAAAAGTTTGGAGACGCTTAAGGTTTGGAAGAAGGCGAAAGAATTTGCTTTGCGAGTGTACCGTGAGGCATTGCCTTTGCCCCCGTCTGAAGAAAAGTGGAATCTGAATCAGCAATTAAGACGCTCCTCAAACAGTATCCCTGCTAACATTGCTGAATGCTATGGACGATTTTATTATCAAGAGACCATTCGATTTTGTTATATTGCCCGCGGATCACTCGAAGAAACACTCAGCCATCTCGTCATGTGTTATGAACTAAAATACATTCCCAAGACTCTTTTTGACTCATTGGAACAAGACGGCGAAAAACAAACTCAATTAATCAACGGGTACATTGGCTATTTGAAACGCAGCCAGCAAGGCCAGAATGAACCTGGTGCAAACCATGCCATCCGCGAAGACCTTGCTCCTTACGATGCTGATCCATTCGAAGATTCCACCAGCATCGAGTAACAATTCCCGACTCCCAACTCCCGATTCCCAATTTTCTTTATGAACTGCTCCATTGTTATCCGTGCCTATAACGAAGAAAAACACATCGGTCGTTTGCTGGAGGGGATCAAACATCAGACGGTCAAGGATGTGGAAATCATCCTCGTCGATTCAGGCTCCACCGATGAAACTGTTTCGGTTGCCGAATCCTTTGGCGTGCGGATCGTGCGGATCGCGCCGGACGAATTTACGTTTGGGCGCTCGCTCAACTACGGAATTAATGAAGCGACGCGTGAGTTCATCGTCATCGCCAGCGCGCACGTCTTTCCGGTTTATCCGGATTGGCTTGAGTCACTGCTGCGTCCATTTGAAGACGATAGAGTCGCGTTGACCTACGGCAAACAGCGCGGTTCCGAAGGCGCGAAATTTTCGGAGCAACAGATCTTTCATCAGTGGTATCCCGATGTAAGTAAGCCAAAACAGGAGACCGCCTTTTGCAATAACGCTAATGCCGCCATCCGAAAAAGCTTGTGGGAACAGAACCCGTACGATGAAACCCTGACCGGGCTGGAGGACCTGGCGTGGGCGAAGTGGGCGAAGGAGCAGGGGTATGCCATCGCATATGTGGCCGAGGCCCAGGTCGTCCATGTGCATAATGAGACGCCGCGCGGCGTGTTCAACCGCTACCGCCGGGAAGCCATGGCCTTCAAGAAGATCCATCCCGAAGCGCATTTCAATTTATATGATTTCCTGCGTTTGACAACCGCGAATATCTTGAGTGACCTGTGGCACGCGGCGCGCGAACGTGTATTGTGGAAGAACCTCCCTTCGATCTTCTGGTTTCGCTTCATGCAATTCAATGGCACGCGCACGGGATATCGCGAGTCGAGTTGGGTCACCCCGCAACTGCGCGAGACGTTTTATTACGCCCGCGCGCGAAAACCGAAGGAAGGTGCACAGAGGGATACGGAGCCGATTCGGTATAATAAAAAGTAATGAATATTGACTATATCGTCTGCCCCGAAGAAATCGAAGAAAAGTTAACAAACAAGCATCATGTCACTGTGCGCGAGGCGCGGCAGGCCCTTCCGAATAATCCTCGCATCCGCTTTGCCGAAAAAGGCTATATTGAAGGCGATGATGTTTATGGCGCTTTTGGTCAGACTTTTGGTGGACGATACCTCGCGATCTTCTTTGTCTTTAAGCGAATTGACAATACTGCGATTATGATTAGCGCACGCGACATGAGTCAGAAAGAGCGAAAATCCTATGGCAGAAAATAAGAGCTCCATTTCCAAAACCGATAAGCTTGAAAAAATGGGTGAATTTTGGGATCAGCAAGACTTTACCGAATTTGACGATCCCAACGCGCCCGATGTTGAGTTTCATGTGGCGGTTGCAATCCCCGTTGAGCCAGATTTGCTTTCCGACATCGAAGAATTGGCCCACCTGCGCGGGATAAGCGCAGAAACGCTGGTCAATCTTTGGCTGAAAGAGAAAATTGTTGAAACCAAGGCAGGTTAGAAACGAGTTGGGACGCACTCATAAGTGCGTCCCGTTTTTTTGCGCGAAACCCTTTACTCGCGCGCGAACGGAAACCCAAAGAAGGCGCGCAGAGGGACATAGAGCCGATTCGGTATAATGACCCCAGTGATATGTAAATCAAAGATTATATCCATTAGGTGAACCCATGCCAAAGCGCAATTCGTCTCCTGATATGGTCAGGCCTTTCACTGTGGGTGGGATACTTTTCATCATCGCGGTCCTGTTAGCCAATACGCGAATGCTCGAGCAGTTATCGTCTGTCGTTCACGAGTCAAATGAATATGTTTCAACTAACCTGATCGATCTAAAGGCAACTGTGGTGGTTGATGCCAAAGAAGGATGGCAGACTACGAATATCTTTGTCGAAAAAGGTGCCTCTATTACTATTAAAGTAGTGGATGGAAAATGGACGGAATGGAATGGGGAAAGACCGTACAATGCGGGAGTGGGATCTGATTATGTTTGCGCCCACTTCATGCAGGCAGAACGCTGTCTTGAACCTGTGCCGGATTACCCTTCAGGGGCATTGGTTGGCAAAATTGGGAGTCAGATTTTGCATATTGGGAAAGAGCTGCGTTTTATGGCTCAACAGCCTGGGACATTGTCGCTTCGTATCAACGATGTTGACTCGGGATTGTATGATAATGACGGCATGCTGACCATTGAAATTGAGATTGAATAATATTTTCATCATCAGAGCCATCGTCCTCATCCACGGCATGTTCATGAATCTCTTGTGCTGGGAAAAATGGTAAGGGTCATCAAAAGTCTTAACCAAAAACCCGCCCTGATGGGCGGGTTGGTCATTCAGGTATCGATGAAGAACGGATGGGGCTAGTTATCCAGGATCGCCTGAAGATTCTGAACCGCATTATCTCCATCCTGATCGAGCATTCGCTCGACGACCGCCTTATCCGCGATCTTGCCCAATACATTTTGCGGCACTTCATAGTCGACATCGGCTGTCAGCTGGGTGCCGTCCCCTTCGGGTTTCACTGAATAGATGAAGGTGCTGATGATACCGCTGGTCGTCTTGAAGGAGTAGCGTTTGTCTTCGACATAATCAACGGTTTCAGCCTTGCCTTTGATCTCCATCCCTGCGATGACGAAGGTCCAGTCCCAGCCTTCGCCAACTTGCCGGGGGTTGCCCTTCAAATTGCTCACCGACTTCAAAGCGGAGATGAAGGCCGGATGATTTTTCACATCCGCAATGTACGCCAGGACATCCTTGGGCTTGGCTTTGATCGAAACAGATTTGGTGATTCGTGACATGATGGTCTCCTATAGTCTAATGACCGGCCTCGGGAAGATTCCATTAAATCTTTTATTGAGCAGGTCTCGCAGTACCTCAACTTTTTTAATGCGCCCCCTTGTTTCAAAGGATATTATAGCAAATTTCGGCAAAATTACAACAAGACGCAAAAGGGCCTGATTGGATGCATCTTTTCCAAGAATATAGCCCTGCTTCGACTTTTCGAACGGCATCAAAATCCTGGACGAACTTTCTTCGATAATCCCGGATACGATGGATGGATCGTACCTGAACAGCATCCATTTTTTCCTCAAAAGCATGGAAATTAGGAGAAAGCCTCCCAGAAAACCGACCACTATCAGATTTTCTGCAAGCTTGCCTGTGATCGCCGCGACCAAAATTGAAACGGCTGTGAACAAAAGATTGAATACCAAAAAACTCCTGCCCTTTAACAACAAGACTTCCTTACGGAAAAATATTGCCACCAGCCCAAGAAGTACGACCGTGGAATATGTTAGAATCCCAAACATGTTCGAATTTTAACAGGTTTTATAGGATTAAAAAAGAGTATGAAGCCTGTTGTGTGTATCCTGAATACGAGCCATATTTCCCGCGCAGCCGAACTGGAGGGAAGCGAACTGGCGCCATGGGGTCAATTGGCCGATCACGCAAAGAACGACTTCCTGGTTGGGCGTGCTGCGCTAAAGCTGGCGGGCAGGAAATATCTGCAGAAGGGCAATATGCCCGAACCAGGTGAGGTGATCATCAGAAAATGGCAGGATGGCCGGCCATATATTGAGTCCCATGATCATCTCTTCTGTTCCATCGCTCATTCAAGAAGTTGGGGTATCGGCGCGATCGCGCCTCGCAGGATCGGAGTTGATGTGGAAAGGGTCAGACCGCATCAAAGATCGCTCCTGAGTTATGTTGCCGGCACTGAAGAGCTGGATCATGTCAGGAATTATTACGATCACGGTATCGATGAGATAACGATTATTTGGACGATCAAAGAATCGGTCATGAAGGGGCTCGGATCGGGTCTCGATATGAATCCAAAACAGGTCAGGATCACAGATAAAATAAATGGGGATGGGATTGAAGTCAAGGTGCCCGGAACCGGATCTCCCGATTGGCAAGTCCGGTCGTTTCGTCTCGGAGGCTATTATTTCAGCGTCGCTTATGAAAAAGAAGATCGGCAATGATCATTCGTCCCTCGGGCTGGCGGGACTTGGTTATCAGTTGCCCGAATGTATAAAACCGCTTGATCAGCTCGAAAGGGAAGGCCGGATCACCTCTCCGGCCTCCTTGTTGCGCGGTTTCGGCTTCGAGAATTGCCGGATCCAGGAAGATCCGCGGGAGGGGTCCGACCTTTTGTTTAAGAGCGCGCAGCAGGCGATCAGGGAAAAGAGGCCGGCGGGGGAAAATATATCCAGGATATTTTTGTATTCCGGCATTAATCCCTCTCAGGCAGAAGACGATGGAAATGTCCTGCAGCTATTCAATTACCCGGTTGCAGAATTGCGTCACAAATTGGATCTGCCGAAGGCCAACGCGATTGCGCTGTCACAACAGGGATGCAGCGGCATCCTCTCGGCGATCGATATGGCGCGCCGCCTGCTTTCGTCGCCGGAGGTACCTGCTGGCGAATCGATCTTGTGTGCGGCCGCAGATTATCTGCCGGCCTGGGCGAACCGGGAAATTATGTATAACCTCATTAGTGACGCGACCGCAGCAGTGGTCGTTTCGAGCAACAGTGAAAAGAATCGCATCGTACACTTTCACGAACAGGTCCAACCTTATTACTGGAACACTCCGCTGCATGAAAATGAACTGATTGCTTCGTATTTTCCGATCGCCAAACGCGCCATAGAAGCCTCGCTCAGGGACGCCGGTCAGGAAATATCAGATATTAAGTGGTTTGTGCCGCACAATGTGAGTTTGCGAAGCTGGGAAATACTGGCGAAACTGCTCGAAATTCCCATGGATAAGATCTGGACGAAAAACATTGCCCGTCTCGGCCATAGTGTTTCATGCGACCATATCATTAATCTGGTGGACATGGAGCGGGAGGGTGTCCTTGAGAAAGGTGATCTTCTGCTGTTGTTCACCTTCGGATTCGGCGCGAGCTGGTCCTGTTTAATTTTAGAGCACTGACCATGCGGGAGAATATATTCATTACCGGCGGCACAGGCATGGTGGGACGGGAGATCGTCTCTCTTTTGCTGGAGAGAACGGACGCCAGCGTGAATTTACTCATCCACGAAAATGGATTGGGCGCCGGCAAGGAAATGATCCTGGAAACATTCTGCGATTCTCCTGCAAAAAGTGATTACGGTGAACGGTTGAATATTTTCAACGGGGATATTACGCAGCAGAACATCGGCTTGCATGATTCCCAATATCAGGAATTAACCGGGAGCATCACACATATCATCCATGCTGCTGCCTCTACAAGATTTGATCTTCCCGTGCGGGAAGCAAGAAGGATAAATGTGAGCGGGACCGAGAATGTCGCTAAATTTGCACTGGATTGTGCCCATATCCCCCATTTCGGTTTTATTAGCACCGCATACGTAAGCGGAAAAAGAACCGGCCAGATCAAAGAAACGGAATTGCAACACGCGGCGGGCTTTGTCAATAGCTATGAGCAGTCAAAATGTGAAGCAGAGCTCAGCCTGCGTAATTTCTCAGGGAAGCTCCCGATCTCTGTGTATCGCCTTTCCACGGTCATTGGCGATAGCAGGACCGGAGCGGTGAGTCACTTTATCGCGCCTCACCAGGCGATCCGCATCATGCATCTGGGTCTGGGCGCCATGGTTCCCGGAACGCCCGGCTATTCGGTCGATCTGATCGCCAGTGATTATGCGGCAGATACTATTTTCCGCCTGTACTGGGAAAGATTTGTTCCGGATCGTGTTTTTCATATTACACATGGGAGTGGATCGTTCACATTGCAGGAGATCATCGAGGAAAACTACAGGGTGCTCGGTCGTGCGGATCCGGAGTGGCTAAAACGAGATTATCCCATGCCGGTCATTGTGACTGCCGAAACCTTCGATCTATTCATGAAGTCGGCGGAGCTTGCCAAAAATCCGATCGTGAAGCGGACACTCAGAACCCTGAATAGTTTTGCAGGTCAATTGGTCTATCCAAAGGAATTCGATCGCACGGAATTAAATGCAATGCTGCCGGATTATGAAGAAAGATTGCCCGCGATCACTGACTATTATGGAAAAGTCATTGAACACTGTGTAAGAACGAACTGGGGGAAACCGCAATAACATGCGAGAGCTGATCGGTTTTATCAGGCGCATTTCCAGGGATAAGCAGGCTTCCATCCAGCCTGACACACTTCTGTTCAGGCAGAAGATACTCGATTCGATTAACATTCTCGATCTGCTGGGTTATGTCGAAAAACGGATCGGCCGACGGTTGAAGGATGAAGAAGTGATCATGCCTAATTTTGATTCAGCCAGAAAGATAGCTGAAACATTTTTCGAGGATACCCAATGAGCCCGCATTTCGAAGCCTCTTCCCCGGGCTGGGCGGAACTTTTCCAGGCATGGAATATCTTCATCCCCAATTTATTAAGGGACTATTACGAATCACGCATGTACCCGCCGCTGCTCATCTCGGACGATATCCTGACCGAGTCTAAATATCTCAATCATTTCCCTCAACAGGTCTTTTCAATTAAGGATCGGCAAAAGGCTCCCGGGCAAAGCATTACGCCGGCCGCGTGCCTGCACATCTATCCTCGCCTGAGAGACCAACAGGTCGAAAATTCCTCCACATTCATACTTGCGCACTGTGCAAGATATGAAGACGGTATTTGGGAGTCGCCTTATCGACTGCCAGACTTCCATATGGCCGAACTTGTTGTTATTGGAGAGGCTGAATTGGTTAAAACCAGGAAGGAACAAATCAAGGAACTGATCGAAAAAACCTTTGCCGAATTTGGATTGTCCGGCAGCTTCCACAATGCCACCGACGTTTTCTTCCTTGGCCAGAACGAGGGGGCCAAAATCATCCAGCAACTCAAAGGATTAAAACAGGAATACAGGGTCAAGGATGGGGAGGAATTGGTGGCCGTGGCATCCATAAATGACCATGAAGATTTTTTCGGAAATTGCTTCAAGATCAGAAGCCAGGATTCTTTTGCGTATTCATTTTGCGCCGCATTTGGGGTCGAGCGTCTGGCGGCATATAGTTGCAAGCTATGGGGCAGTGATCCAAAAAAATGGCCGGGGTTATTCAAAGAACATGCCAGAATTCTATAATAAGACCCGGCGCTCTGCTTCGATCCCCGCCAAATTGATGCGTGAGGGGAAATGGTACCTACTGCCGGTATATTATTTCATGCTGACGAGTTACCTGGCTCGCGAGGGGGTCGCCAACTCAGGAAGCTATCAATTTGCCGACCACATTTACGCAAATAAACCCCGGGGCAGGTTTTTCGTAGGCAAAGCGCTGGATGCCATGTTGTTGAACTTGAAATCCGCCCGATCCATGCGCGCGCGTTACCTCCACGCCAAGGAAGAGATCCATAACCTCCTGCCTTTGGTCGGTCACGACGGACCGATTGATATATTGTCGGTCCCTTCCGGGCTGGCGCGCGAGTTTTTCGAAGCGGCGGACAAATTGGAAGAAATGGCCCATCCCCAATATGATCGCATCCGATGGCACGGAATTGATCTGGACCCGCATCTCATAGATATTCTTAATACAAAAAAAAATGAATATCAGCACCCAATGCATTTTATGGTCGGCGATGCTTTTGATACCAATATTTATCAGGGATGCGACCACTATGATATGATCATTTGTACAGGATTTACCGAATTTCTGGATGATGAGCATACCCTGCGTTTTTACAAGATCGCTTACAACAACCTGAAACAAGGCGGATCCTTCTTCACTTCCGGCATGACCGCACATAGACTTTCGGACTATCTGCTGAAGAACCTTTCAGAGCTATACACTCATTACCGTTCCGAAGAAGAACTTCGAGATCTGGCGCGCCGGGCGGGGTTTGAACAGATCCATACCTACAGGGATGAATTACAGACGATCCTTATCGGGAGGAAATGATCCTATGAAAACACTCGACCAGGTAAACAGCAGGATCTTTGATGCGAGAGTTGACTGGAAGTCCATAGACCGGGAACTGGCCCTTAAGAACACAAACGTGCTGGACCTGTTGCGCCAGGCCAGCCTGATCGAATCCTACTTCCCGGTCTTTACGGCAAAGATGATCGCGCTGTTTTGGGACAATCTAGCCGCCACGTCAATTTTCACGATCGAAGGCATGGAAGCGTATGGACATTATTTTGTCTCACGGCGATATCTTGAGATCGTCGGTTATGATCCAATCACCGACGAAGAGATCATCGCCCTGCGTTTAAAAGACAGGCATCATATCTCCACAGACCAGGTGCGCGAACTCGTCAATTTCATGGGGACGGAACACTTTGCGGCGGAATTTTTCAGTGATCTGGCCGGGTTGACCGAGGAGCCGGTTCTTAAAGAGATCCTGCCGCGTTTTTCGGCTGAGGAGGTCAGTCACTCCAATTTTGCTTTTGATTTGCTCGAGGAGATGATCAGACGTGACCCAGGTGTGAAAGATCAGGTGCTCGAACATGCAATGAGTTATCAACATGTCGGATCATATGTCATGCCGCTGGTCTCCCCCGCCAAGGAGGATAATATGCGGGTTATTCAGAGTTTTAATGAAAAGGTGGGTCGCCTGGTGGGCAAACGGTTAAGCGACGCGCTTGCCGATCGAAAAATTTGAAAACCAAGTTGCCAAATTGGATGAAGAATGTTTGGTCGAAGATAACAGATCACTCCCTCGTGTGGTTGGAAAAAGTAAATTAACTTTGGACGGCAGCCGCCTTCTCTAAGAGTCTATCCGAAAGCTTAAGATAATCTACCACTAAGGCACAAAGTCTCAAAGACACTAACGGAAAAAACTTTGCCGTCTCGCATGAGCGAAGGGTCTCCGCTGCTCACCTGCACTGCGCCGAACGCACGAAATCCCTCGCGCACGCCGCAAAGCGGCAGTCCCGAGCGCAGCGAGTGGGCCTAGCGCAGCGGAGTGGGAGTGCGGCGCAAGTGTCACTCGCGGAGTTTACCCTGAGCCTGTCGAAGGGGTCGTTCACAATGACACTATTCGTTCAGGATTAGACACTCTCGTACCTGTGGCTTTGGGTATCAGGTTGTAAGATAAAATAGGGGGATGCAACTCGCCGCCCTTGTTCCGATGCGTCATCACAGCCAGCGCGTGCCCGGTAAAAATTATCGCCCGCTCGCGGGCAAGCCGCTCTTTCATCACATCCTTGAAACATTGCTGGCCGTACCTGAAATTGGCGTGGTGGTGGTGGATACCGATTCCGAGCCCGTCATGGACGGCTTGCGAAAACATTTCCCGCAGGTGAAGATCATCGATCGCCCCGCGCATTTGCGCGCGGACGATGTGCCGATGAACGATATATTATTGCACGATACCGCACAGGTGGATGCGGATTTTTATTTGCAAACCCATTCGACGAATCCGTTGTTGAAGCCAGAAACAATTTCGCGCGGGGTTAAAGCTTTTTTTGCGGATCATGCCGGATACGACTCGCTGTTTTCTGTGACTCGTTTGCAGACGCGTTTATATTTTCAGGATGGACGCGCCCTCAATCACGACCCGGCGGTTCTCATCCAAACCCAGGACCTGCCTCCCGTATACGAAGAGAATTCCTGCCTTTATCTTTTTACCCGCGAAAACCTCGCCAAATGGCATCATCGCATCGGCGAGAATCCCTTCATGTTCGAGATCGACAGGAATGAAGCCTGGGATATCGACGATGAGCTGGATTTTGAGATCTGTGAATTTCTTCTGGGCAAAAAACTTTCGGAGAAGAATAAGTGAAAAAAATATCAGAGAAGTGGCTTGCCATGGGTCTCATTACATTCGTTACGCTTCTGACGTACGGTGTTCTGATCAGGCAATTGGGGTTTTATCGCGACGATTGGTATCAATTATTGACAGCGCAATCGCAGGGTTCTGCCGGCCTCATCGCGTTATTCCAGTCTGATCGTCCGCTGGTTGGTTATTTATATGCTTTTGCCTATCAGGTCATCGGCTTCGCGCCGCTGGGCTGGCATATTTACGCGCTGATTGTCCGGCTGATCGGTAACCTTGCCTTTCTCTGGCTGGTTCGCTTACTTTGGCCGCAGAGACGCTACGAAACGACCGCTCTTGCGCTATTGTTTTCAGTCTATCCCGGTTTTGCTTCCCAACCGAACGCCGGTGTTTTTGTCAGCCTGTTGATCGCGAACGCCGCGGCAGTCTTATCCTTCGCCTTTACAGTCGCAGTCATTCGGTCAGGGAATAGGGCATTGCGCGTTTTCTACACTGGGCTGGCGCTTCTGCTGGGTCTGTTGTATCTTGGCATCTTTGAAGCGATGATCGGCCTGGAAGCCGCGCGTTTCGCGATGATCTGGTATTCATTCTGGCAATCAGACCCATCCGACCCCAGGAAAACCTTGCGGCAAAGCATCCAACTCGATCTTCCGTATTTGATCCTCGCGGTTGGCTTCCTGTATTGGAGGCTTTTCATCTTCCAGAGCACCCGTCATGCCACCAACTTAAGTTTTCTTTTGAGCGACTTCACGGCTTTGCCGATTCGCTCGATCCTGTCCATCGCTGTGGAATCGACCAAAGACGTGTTTGAGACGGCTTTCTTCGCGTGGGTTGTGCCCTTCTATCAATTCACGTCTTCGGGGAATTATCGCGACCTGGCTTTCGCGGCCCTGACGGCATTTATCGTTGTTTCGGGGATTCTCCTTTATCTCTGGCTGACACATCACGCGGACGATGAGCCGGCTGCGGCGCCGAATGAAAATCTCCATCGCATCTGGCTTGGGATACTGATGGTGCTGGTGATCTTTGTCCCCTTTAACGTGGCGGGCAGGAACGTCCTGTTCTCCCAACAATGGGACCGATACGCGCTGCCTGGCGCGCTGGGCGTTGTCCTCGTCGTCGGTGGGATCCTGTTCCAGTACCTGCGCGGATTCATGCGCAGCGTGGTGCTGGTCGCACTGATCGGCATGAGTGTCATCGTCCATTATTTTAGCGCGGCCTGGTATCGCGACTTCTGGGCGTTCGAACGCAACCTCTGGTGGCAGATGACCTGGCGTGCGCCTTCCCTGGAACGCGACACGATGTTGTTCATCCCGGCCTCGGGCTTTGCGGAGGGATATGAAATATACGGCCCCGCCAATGTGATCTATTATCCCCTCGAACCGGATGTGGTCATCGGCGCAGATGTGTTGAACGCGAAAACTGCGACGTATATCCTGATCGGCAAGGATCGCTCTCATTACGACCGCAGTACTTTTGTTGAAGATCATTTCGAGAACGCCTTGATCTCGGTCTTTCCATCGCCTGATTCCTGTCTGCATATGATCGACGGTCGTTTGGTGGAGATGCCCGGCCTCATGGATAATACATTGCTCTCTGCAGTTGCAGATCAGTCAAACATAGACCGCATCATGATGGACGCGCCTGCGATCACCGTCCCGGCCTTTTTGGGAGAAGAGCCGCAACATGATTGGTGCTTCTACTATCAGAAGATGGGTCTCGCGCGTCAGCAGGGAAATTGGCAGGCGGTCGCGCGTCTCGCCGATGAGGCCATCGGCAAAGACCTCAGCCCTGAGGATTTTTCCGAGTGGATGCCTGTGCTTGAAGCCTATGCCACACTTGGCCGCGAGAAGGAAGCGACACATTTATCCACCATCATTCGAAACCGGGATGAGACCCGATTCTTCCTGTGCCGCGAAATGCAAAAGGATCCGGCTTATCCCGATCCATTTAACGATGAGTTTGTGAAAGATCTGGTCTGCGGCGTGAAAAAATAAAGGGGATGATTGAAAAATGGATAAGATTAAAAGGTTTGCCGCAAAATGGTTTTCCATCCCCTGGTATCCGATCGCGATCAGTGCATATCCTGTCCTTGCCTTACTTTCCGCGAATGCAGGTCAGGTACAACCCAGCGCGGGGATACGTCCTTTAATTGCGTCGATTGCTTTCGGTGGGGTCTTGTTCTTTGTGGTTTGGTTATTTGTTCGCAAAGTCCACAAGGCGGCGTTCCTTACCACGCTCTGGCTGGCTTTGTTTTTCACGTATGGACACGCGTATATTTACATCGATGAACTATATCCCGAATCCAATTACACGCTTTGGCTCGCGGTTGGATGGGTCATTCTTTTTGCTCTTGCAATCTTCTGGGGAACGCGCCGGAAGTTGACCTTTGTCTCTTCGGCTGCCACTTTGAACACGGTCGCGCTTGCGTTGCTGGTCATGTCCGTGGGGCAGATCAATCTTGTGGGTGGATCACGTAGCCCTCATACGCTTGGGGCGAAAAATGCTCCGATAGAAACCGACCTTGTGCTTCCTGAAAACCCACCGGATGTTTATTTCTTCCTTTTGGATTCATACGGCCGTTCAGATTTGCTTAGCCGTGCCTATGGATTTGATAACAGCGAATTTATCAACGAACTGGAGAAACGCGACTTTTTTGTCGCCAAGTGCAGCCAGAGCAATTATGTGCGCACCGAGATCTCACTTGGTTCATCGCTTAATATGCAATATCTTCAGGACCTAAGCGACACCTTCAAGCCGGATAGCACCGCCCGCCGTCTGTTATGGGATTCGCTTAAACACAGCGCTGTGCGTTATAACTTTGAAAGCCTGGGCTATGAAACAGTGAATTATGAGACGGGTTTCGCATGGCTTGACATAACTGACGGAGATCACTTCATGAGTCCTCCTCCCGTTTCATCGGGCATGACGGAATTCGAAGGCTTGTTCCTGCGCACAACCCTGGCGCGTTACGCGCAGGATCTTGGTTGGGTGGATCCCGATTACCTGCTGGGCGTTGGTTTTCGGGATCGATTTAACTATGTATTCAATACCCTGGGTGATATTGCGAAACTCGCTGAACCAACCTACACTTATGTCCAGCTCATCTCGCCGCATCCGCCGTTCGTCTTTGACCCGCATGGCAACCCGACCTATCCGCCGGATTTTTGGAACGATCAGCGCATGTATCCAGCCGATCTGTATCAAAAAGGCTATTTGAATCAACTGCAATTCTTGAACAAGAAAATGTTACAAGTCATTGATACGATCGTATCCAATTCCAAAACGCCGCCGATCATCATTCTTCAAGGTGACCATGGCCCCTGGTTGCAGCCCAGGGATAAGCGCATGTGGAATCTCACCGCGATCTACTTTCCTGATCACAAGGATAAACTTTATTCAAGGATCACGCCTGTCAATATTTTCCGCCTGGTGTTCAATACCTACTTTGGCGGTAAATATGATATTCTCAAAGACGTCAGCTATTTCTCGCCCGTGCCAAATCTGTATGCTTTCAGCGAAGTACCACATCCTTGCGACTACCCGAATAACTAAATGAAATATACTGTCCTTCTCACTGCGCCTTATATGCTCCCATTCTTGGATCGCTTCAAACCTGAATTCACGAAATATGAGATCAATCTCATCGTCCCTGATGTGCAGGAACGAATGGAAGAGCATGATCTGCTTAAGTATGCGGGTCAATTCGATGGAGCGATTTGTGGAGATGACCGTTACACTGCGCGCGTGCTGAAGGCATGTTCCCCGCGCCTCAAGGTGATCTCCAAGTGGGGCACGGGTGTCGATTCGATTGACACCTCGGCCTGCTCCCGTCTAAATATCATTCTCTCTCGAACACCAAATGCTTTTACTACTCCCGTCGCAGACACAATTCTCGGTTACATGCTGGCCTTTGCCCGCCGTGGTCCCTGGATGGATAGAGAGATGAAAAATGGGAAATGGGAAAAAATCCCGGGCAAAACTTTAAGTGAATGCACGCTCGGTGTGATTGGCGTGGGCAATATCGGCAAAGCAGTCACTCGCCGCGCGCGCGCGTTTGGCATGAAAGTCTATGGAACAGACATAGTGGATATTGATCACGTCTTTATAACCGAATCTGGTCTACAAATGACGGATCTCTTCTCTCTGCTCTCTGAATCTGATTTTGTCTCAATCAATTGCGATCTTAACTCAACCTCACATCACCTGATGAATTCCGACACCTTTGCGCTCATGAAACCTTCCGCTATTCTGATCAATACTGCCCGCGGCCCCATCGTGGATGAAAAGGCCCTCGTCAACGCGTTGCGATCAGGTCAGATCGGTGGCACGGCCTTGGATGTGTTTGAATACGAGCCATTGCCAAAGGATAGTCCGTTGTTAAAGATGGACAACGTCATGCTCGCGCCACATAATTCCAATTCCAGTCCCGCTGCGTGGGAGAGGGTACATTGGAATACGATCAGGAATCTGGTTGAGGGTTTGGGAATTACCTACGAAGAATCCACTTAGTACACGGATTTACCCTTCGGGCACGATGTCACGGATAACACGGAAAATAATTGGATTTGACGGAGCTTAAATGGAGTCGAAAAAGAAATTTGAAGGCAAGCATTCGGAATTAACAGGTAAAATTCTTGGTGCTTTCTTTGAACTCCATAAAGAATTGGGGTTCGGTTTTTCTGAAAAAGTTTACGAATCGGCATTAGAAATCATGCTTAATGAACTTGAAATGGCTGTTGAAAGATAAAAGGATATCATTGTTTATTTTCACGGGAAAGTGATTGGCGAATATAAGGCGGATATGATAATTAATGGCGTTGTCTTGCTTGTACTTAAATCAGTTGAGAAATTGATCGATGCTCATGATGCCCAATTGCTCAATTACTTGAAAGCAACCGAGATTGAAGTCGGTCTTTTATTGAATTTTGGTCGTCAAGCGGAATTTCATCGTAAAATTTACGATAATCCACGCAAAGGTTCCCTCGCGTGGACGAAGATTCCGTAAGCTCCGTGTTATCTGTGTACAAAACTTGTCCTGCCGTCTCGCACCGGCGTGCCGCCGCTGATCGCGGCACGAACGGTGAGCCTGTCGAAGGAAGGTTCTTGATTGAATATGATAAAAACAATCCTCATCACCGGTGCGGCAGGTGGAATCGGCCGCGCGTCCGTCAATCTCTTCACTGAAAAGAGCTGGCGCGTTATTGGCGTGGATCGTGCCGAGTTTGGAAATGATTTTCCAGAGAACGGACTCTTCATCCGGTCCGATATTTCGCGCCCCGAGGACATGGAAATCATCTTCCGAAAAGCTCATGCTTTCACCGATTCACTTGACGCACTGGTCAATAATGCCGCGGTTCAAGTTGCCAAGCCGCTGATCGAAACCACCGTTGAAGAATGGGACGCGGTCATGGCCGCCAATTTGCGTTCGGTGTTTCTGGGTGTTAAGCTCGCGCATCCTTTGCTCAAAGCGCGTGGTGGCGCGGCGGTGGTGAATGTCTCTTCTGTTCACGCGATTCAAACCTCTGCGAATATTGCCGCGTACGCCGCCTCGAAAGGCGGATTGCTTGCCCTGACGCGCGCCATGGCCATCGAATTCGCGCCGGATAATATCCGCGTCAATGCCATCCTGCCTGGTGCAGTGGACACACCCATGCTGCGTGCCGGTCTCGGCCGCGGACATGTGAGTGGCGGCGATGTACAGGATCGGCTCGATAATCTTGCGCGCAAGACGGTCAACGGGCGCGTAGGCACACCCGAAGAGATCGCGCATGCGATTTACTTCCTTGCAGATAACGAACAATCATCTTTTATGACTGGTCAGGCGCTTGTCGTCGATGGCGGCGCGACCGCGCGGTTGAGTACAGAGTAATGCCAAAAACAAAAAGAACGGATAAACTCGCTCCAAAGATAAAAACAGCGCAAACCCTGTTTTTTATTAATACATTCATCTGGTTTTGTCTTGGCACATATCTTGCTCTCGATATGCTCCACCAAAACAATGGTTTGTCCGCCGTGCTTGTGGGTTTTTTCTTTTATGTCAACGCGGGTGCCATGCTTGTCAGTGGAATGTACCTCGGCAAAAGAGAAACATGGGCATATTATTTTTCCCTGATTATATTGATCGTGAATGCCCTGGTCACTCGCATTGGCCAATTCGGCCTGCTTGACCTGCTTGAATTGATCTTCGATCTCGTAATTTTTGGCGTGCTTATTTCGTTTGGCAAAGCTTATCTGAATAAATCATGAAGCGAACTTTCAAAAAATATATTCCCCAACCGGTTTGGCAATCTGCGCGCGACATATATGATTCAATGAAACGGATACCCCAATTGCCCGGGGCCTACCTTCATCCCTGGCGGCGAGAGAGCATTCGCCGCCTCGCAGAGTTCAAGGATAATCATAAAGGCCAGCGTGTCTTCATCATCGGCAATGGGCCAAGCCTCAAGCAAACCGACCTCACCAAACTCAGGCACGAATTCACCTTCGGGATGAATCGCATTTACCTGGTTTTCCCTGAACTCGGTTTTCATACGACATACTTTGCCGCCACCAACGATCTTGTCATCGAGCAATTTCACGCTGACATCCTCGCACTTCCCATGCCTAAATTCTTGGCATGGCGTTCCTATCGTCACTTCTCGACCAATCTACCACCTGCCAATATACCAACTTTTCTCTATACCTCCTACACCAGCCCTCGCTTCTCTCAGGATGTACGCGGACGTGTGTGGGAAGGCGCCACGGTCACCAACGTTGCGCTTCAACTTGCCTTTCACATGGGCTTTGAGCACGTGATACTCATCGGTGTGGATCACAACTTCACATCCAAAGGGGACGCGAACAAAACTGTTACATCGCAAGGCGATGACCCGAATCATTTTATGCCCAATTATTTTGGCAAAGGCGTTAAATGGAAATTGCCTGACCTGAGCACCTCCGAAGTCGGATACACTATGGCGCGTGAGGCCTATCAAAAAGCGGGACGCGAAGTCCTCGACGCGACCGTTGGCGGAAAACTGACCGTCTTCCCTAAAGTGGACTACAATTCGCTGTTCTGACTTTTGACCTTCGACATTTAACCCTATGAACACAACATCTCAAACCCAACCCTTCGACACTCCCTTCGGTCGCCGGGTGACGCCTCAAACCTGGTTCATCCTCTGTATCATTCTCCTCGCCTTGGGCGGACTTCTCCGCCTGATCGACATCAGCGACCCTCCATTGGACTTTCAACCCTCGCGTCAGCTCCGCAACTCGCTTGTGGCGCGTGATATTTATTATTCCCTTTTACCAACTGCCACAGGTGAACAGCGTGAACTGGCCTCCTCCTTTGCGCGGTCTGTAGGACGATACGAACCACCGGTCATCGAATCCATTGTCGCGTTGACATATCTCGTGACCGGCGGTGAATCCACCGCGGCTGCTCGCATCTGGGAGACTCTCTTCTGGCTCGCGGCAGGAGTCGCTTTGTTTGACCTCGCGCGGCGTGCGGTCTCTCCGTGGGCCGCATTGGCTGCGCTTGCGTATTATCTCGTCTTGCCGTTTTCTGTTCAAGCCAGCCGTTCGTTTCAACCAGACACTCTCATGACCGCCGCGTTCGTGGCAGGTATTTATTTCCTTTATCGCTGGTCTGAAGAGCAAACTTGGAGATGGTCAATTCTTGCAGGGATTTTCTTAGGCCTTGCCACATTTGTCAAAATTGTGATCGCGTTCTTTGCTGGTGGAGCCGCGCTTGCACTGGTGTTATTCACGCTTAAGCAGGATTTTTGGAAGTCAAAACAAGTTTGGGCCATGGCCGCACTGATGATCGTGCCGGCATTGGTCTATTATGTCCTTCTCAATCATGGGCGCTCCACTGAATACTTCTTCGCGTGGACCGTGACTCTCATCAAGCTCATCACCAGCACCGACTTTTATTCCAAATGGCTGGCTTTCATTGGCAGCTTGTTTGGGTTGACGGTGATCTTCCTCAGCATTGCCGGTGTATTCATCGCGCCTCCGCGCTTGCGCTGGTTGTTGATCAGCCTATGGATCGGCTATTTGCTTTATGGACTCACTTTGCCGTTCCAAATGTATACGCACAGTTATTATCATATTCAATTGATCCCTGTTGTTGCGCTTGGATTGGCCGCCGCGTTGAATCCGCTCATTGAAAGCGCGGGCACCCAAAGTCTCGTGGGACGCGTGGCATTCGTCGCATTGATTGTCGCAGTGATTGGATATCAGGCCTGGGTGGCGCGGTCTGTTTTGATCGCCGAGGATTTTCGTCATGAACCTGCGTTCTGGAAAGGCGTGGGGGAAGCCATTCCTGCGGATGCTGAGGTGATCGGCCTGACGCAGGATTATGGTTTTCGGCTGATGATGTGGGGTTGGCGCAAGGTGAACCTGTGGCCGCTCAGCACGGACTTGAGCCAGGCTCACGGCGGTACTCACGAGGCGGCCGGTGATTTCGCAGATCTAACTGTGGATAACGATTATTTTCTTGTGACCGCATTCGGTCAATTGGATAAACAGCCCGATCTAAATGAAATTCTCGATCAATATCCCATCGCCGCGCAGGGGGATGGATACATATTGTATGATCTGAGAACTAAACAGGACGCGGATTAACGCTGACGAGCGCGGAGGGTTTTGTGTTAAATGGTCAGGTTGATCTAAAGCACAAGGATATAACCGATAAAATCCTGCATGCTTTTTTCAAGATCGTTTATCCGCAATTGGGATATGGATTTCTGGAAAAAGTGTATGAGAATTCGATGACACTCGCCTTAACATCGTTGGGCTTGAAAGTACAGCAACAGGCAAAGATCCTTGTATATTTTCAGGGGCAGGTGGTAGGAGAATATTTTGCGGATTTATTAGTGAACGATTTGGTTCTTGTTGAACTAAAAGCAGCCTCGCGCCTATTAATTGAGCATGAAGCACAACTTCTTAATTACCTTCGCGCGACACCTTATGAAGTTGGCCTATTATTGAATTTTGGCCCAAAGCCAGACTTTCGCCGTAAAGTCTTTGATAACTCCCGCAAGACTCCCACTTGGATGCCAAAATAAAAAATCCGCGTACTCCGCGCTCGTCCGCGTCCCAACTCTCATGACCCAGGTCTCGATCATTACCCCCTCGTACAATCAAGCCCCCTATCTAGAACAAACGATGCTTTCCGTGTTGGATCAGGACTATCCACGCGTGGAATACATCGTCGTGGATGGTGCCTCCACAGACAACAGCGTGGATGTCATAAAGAAATATGCCCAGCCAGACAAAATTAACACAGGACGCGGACGGGCGCAGATGGCCGCGGAACAAAAAGAAAAAATCCGCGTCCTCAGCGTTGATCCGCGTCCCGTCTCTGAGGTTAAAAAATATGCGGGCAAATTAGCGTACTGGGTTTCCGAAAAAGATAATGGCCAGGCCGACGCGATCAACAAAGGATTTGCCCGCGCCACCGGGGATATCGTTGCGTGGTTGAACTCGGATGATTATTATTTGCCTTACACAGTGAGCGCGGTAGTTAAGATCTTTGATCAAAATCCCGATGTTGCACTCGTCTACGGAAACATGCTCGCCGTGGATGAGCATGGAAAAACCTTCAATACACTAAATTACAAACAATTGACTCTCGAAGATTTATTGTGTTTCCAGATCATTGGTCAACCTGCTGTCTTTATGCGCCGCGCTGCGCTCGAAAAAGCAGGCGGACTCAACCCGGCTTTCCATTTTCTACTCGATCATCATTTGTGGATTCGCATCGCGGGACAGGGACGAATTATGCATGTGCCTCAAACCTGGGCCGCGGCGCGCTATCACGCGCAAGCGAAGAACCGCGCCAAAGCCGCCGAGTTCGGGCGCGAAGCCTTCCGCATCTTGGAGTGGGTGGAGCAAGATAGAGATCTTGCCACTGCTTTGGCACGCGTCAGCCGCCGCGCGCGCGCCTCTGCCCACCGCGTGGACGCGCGCTACCTGCTCGATGCAGGTCAAGCGGCCGCGGCTTTGTCTGCATGGGCCAAAGCTTTAATTATCCATCCGCCAACTGCGTTGGCGAGGCTGAATATTTTTGTCTCTGCCATTTTTAATTTGCTGGGCCTGGGAGCATTGCGAGAGAAAATTTTGTATCGCCGCAAAGAGAATCTGCGCTAAATTTCCTTGCTTATCCTAAATTCATTATCTCACGATACAATAGGCGGGCTTGAAAGCCTACCCATGAAAGACAATTTTTCTCAAAGTACATCATTTTTCAGGTCCCGCGCCGCGTGGATGGCAGCCCTGCTCGTCATTCTCCTCCTCGGTTTTGTGATCCGTCTGTACGACATCACCGACCTGCCTCTCGATTTTCATCCGACGCGTCAATTGCACTCGGCCCTCATGGCGCGCGGCATGTACTATCAAACACTCACAGACGTCCCTGAAGAACAACGCGATTTCGCGATCCAACAATGGAAGACCCGCGCTTCGGTTGAGCCGGCCTTCTTTGAACGAGTTGTTGCACTCACCTATAAATATAGCGGCGAACAACTCTGGGTTGCGCGCATTTATTCATCCTTGTTTTGGGTGCTCGGCGCGGTCTTTCTTTTTCTGCTTGCGCATGAACTCACTTCAATGGACGGTGCGCTTGCATCCACTGCATTTTATCTTTTCCTGCCTTATGGGATCATCGCCAGCCGCAGTTTTCAACCCGACCCATTGATGGTCATGCTTATCATTATCTTTTGGTGGGCGGTCGTGAAATGGTCTCTCACCCTGAATCCCTCTCCTCGCGAAGCACTCCCGAAGGGAGCAGAGAGAGGGGCTGGGGTGAGGGCATGGGTCTTCGCGATCATAGCGGGTCTCTTCGGCGGCTTTGCCATCCTGATCAAATTCGTCGCGGCGTTCTTGGTCATCGGCGGCGGGCTGGGCGCGGCGCTTGGGCGTGGATCCATTCGCGAAACGGTGCGCAGGCCCCAGGTCTATGTGATGAGCGTGTTGGGCATCCTGCCCGGCGCCGCGTATATCATATACGGAGTATGGATCGCGGACTATCTCGGTCAACAGTTCAGCGGCCGCTTCATCCCAACTTATCTCTTTAATCCGGCCTATTATCTCGGGTGGGTCGGGATGCTTAACCTGGTCATCGGCGGTGTGACTTTAATGACCGCTCTGCTCAGCCTGTTTTTCCTTGAGAAGGAAAAGATCCGCTTCATGCTTGGACTTTGGGTCGGATATGCCCTCTTTGGCATTTACTTTAACTATCACATTTCATCCCATGACTATTACTCATTGCCTTTGATTCCAATTGTTGCGTTATCTCTTGCGCCTCTGGCAGATCATGTTTTTGCGCACTTGAATACTTCCAGAGCCTCAAAGATCGTAGTGACCTTGATCCTATTCTTTGGCATGTTTGCGTCCTTGTGGGGCACGCGCGCCGAAATGAAATCCGTTGACTATCGTCCCGAGACGCACTTGTGGTTGGAGATCGCTGAAAAGGTCGATGGTCGTACTCTCGCCGGTCTTACACAGGATTACGGTGAGCGCCTGGCGTACTGGGGCTGGATGAATATCACTGCATGGCCCACTTCTGGCGACCTGAATTATCATGATACCCTGCGAGGCGCACAACATGATTTTGATGAGCAATTCGCAGAGCTTGCCCCCAAGAAGGATTTATTTCTAGTAACTGATTTTGAGGAATTAGGTCTCCAGCCATTGCTCCAGGAGCAATTGCGAAACTATCCCGTTTTTGCACAGGGCGATGGATATGTAATCTATGATCTTCACCCAACTGATTCGCATTGACATGTCTGATAAAACCTCAAAACCGATCTTTAGTTTATCCACTTTTTCAGCTTGGCTGGGCGGGATATCTTCCGCGTTCGTACTGGCGGTCTACGCGTATCTCGGACTCTTCTCCCGCCACCTCGCCGACGATTATTGCAGCGTGAATTTCACGCGGTCGAATTTCTTCTCGGCTCTGTGGCAGAATTACCTGACCGTTTCAGACCGCTTCTCCAATTTCATGCTGATCGCGTCGAGCGAAGCCATCTCGAGGAACAGCACTGCGATTTTGCCGGCCATCATGATCACCCTTTGGGTGATCGGGATAGCATGGCTGTCCCATGAGATCGTTCGCTTCGCCGGGTCCGATTGGCCGCGAGCGGTGACCCTGACCCTCGCGCTGCTGCTGGTATTTTTCGTACTCCTACAAGCGCCCAATCGCTATCAAATCCTGTACTGGCGTTCCGCGATGGCGACTCATTTCGCACCTCTGGTCCTGATGCCCTTCCTCGCGGTTTTCCTGTTGCGGACCATCTCGTCTGCCGCCCAGGCCTCACCTTACCCTTTCGGGCACACGCCACGCTGGTCTTACGCGCTCGCATTCTTCATTGCCTTTTTGCTCGGAGGTTTTTCCGAGCCGACCGTTGCGATCATGATCCTGCTGCTGGGTGCGGCGTTGATCGCCGCCTGGCTGTGGATGCGATCTGCGGCGCGCGGCGCGGCTTTGAGTCTGCTGGCGTTCACCTTCGCTGGAGCTGTGACCGCCCTGCTCGTCATGGCAATCGCTCCGGCGAATTCCCTGCGGCTCCATACCGCTCCCCCGGGCCTGCTGATTCTTATTCCGCGGTCGCTCGAATATGCATATGAGTTCAGCCTGAACTCGATCAGGACCCTGCCCCTGCCGGCGTTCTTTAGCGTTCTCATGCCTTTTCTTATTTTTTATAGTTTATATTCCATGCCGGTCCCGGTGTTGAACGCTGTGCAGCGGAAACGTGTTTTTCTCGTGCTGATCCTCGCGCCGCTGCTCTGCTATATCTTGATAGTCGGCAGTTTTGCGCCAAGCGTCTATGGGCAGGGCTTCCCGATCGAGCGGGCGCGCTTTGCCGGCCAATTCTGCCTGGTCGCCGCGTTGATGATCGAAGGCGCTGGCCTCGGAACCCGGCTGGCGCAATGGAGGCCGCGCCTGCTGCGACATCGTCCCCGAGGGTGTTTTTCCCGAGTGGGATCCCTGCCATTGAGGACGATCAGCTCGGTGCTGTTGATGATCGCGGCCATTTATCCGCTGCGCGCGGCCTGGCTAACTCTGGCAGACGTTCCGGAATATCGCGACCGCGCTGTGTTTTGGGATGCACGCGATGCCTATGTCCTCAGACACGCTGCGCTCGGCGACACGGATATTATTGTGCCCGGGTATTCCGGGCTGTATGGGATCAAGGAATGGGATGATGACCCAAACGAATGGGTCAATCGTTGCGCGGCCGCATACTATGGCGTGAAATCCATCGTCGCCGTATCGATACCGGATGAATACATCTGGGGGTATTTCAATGAATGAGCGGGACCCGATCCTCGTTACCGGGGCGCACCGCAGTGGAACCACCTGGGTCGGTCGTATGCTGGCCGCCAATGCGGATACAGCTTATATCAGTGAGCCCTTAAATGTAATGCACCGCCCCGGTGTCTTTCGTGTGCCGGTTAAGCATTGGTATACCTATATCAACGACGAGAACGGATCTGAATACCTCCCCGCTTTTCGAGAACTCCTCGATTTTGAATATCATGTCTGGCGTGAATTAATTTCAATTCGTTCGTGGAAGGATTTCCTGCGGATGGGACGCGATTTCCGGACTTTTTTTATCGGCAGCATGCATGGACAGCGCGCATTGCTAAAAGATCCATTCGCGGTTTTTTCCACAGCGTGGTTTGCGCAGGAACTGAATTGCCAGGTTGTCATCACCGTCCGTCATCCTGCAGCTTTCGCCAGCAGTCTCAATCACCTCAACTGGTCTTTTGATTTTCGCGATTTGTTGGATCAACCCTCGCTCATGCGCGATCAGCTTGAAGTGGACCGCGCGGAGATGCAATCGATCCAGGCGAATGACATTCTGGGTCAATCTGCGTTGCTCTGGCGGATCATCTATCGCTTCGTTCATTCGACCCGAGGCTTGCATCCTGAATTCAAAATTGTCCGCCACGAAGACCTTTCCCTCGACCCCGTCGCTGGATATAAAATGCTCTATGAGTCTCTCCATTTAACCTTTGACGATAAAGTTCGTGATACCATCCTCAATTCCAGCAATTCCGAAAACCCAACCGAATTATCCAGGAAAAAAGTACATTCGGTCAATTTAGACAGCCGTGCCAATCTCGATAACTGGAAAAAGCGCCTGAGTGCGGATGAGATCACGCGCATTCGCAAGATGACCGAATCGGTTTCATCTTTATTTTATTCTGATAACGAATGGTAAATATGACCCCGCTTGTTTCCATCATCACCCCATCCTTCGATCAAGCGCGCTATCTTGAGGCGACGATCAAAGCCGTGTTCGAGCAGGATTATCCGTCCATCGAATACATCATCGTGGATGGCGGATCAACCGATGGCAGTGTCGACATTCTCAGAAAGTATGAAAAGAAGCTCGCCTGGTGGGTGAGTGAGAAAGACAAGGGCCAGACCGATGCCATCAACAAGGGCTTTGCGCGTGCCAACGGCGAAATCCTCGCATGGATTAATTCAGACGATACTTACAACCCAGGTGCAGTCAGTGCCGCAGTAAGATATCTCATGGAGCATCCCGAAATTGCTCTGGTTTACAGCGACTGTAATTACATCAATGAAGGAGGTCGCATCATTGGAAAATTCCCTGCGTCACAAACAGACTATCGCCGCCTGCGCGAAGGATATGTCCATATCCCACAGCAGACGATGTTCTTTCGCGCCAAATACTGGAAGGAACTGGGCCCTCTTGACCCATCCTTGTACTTTGCCATGGATTATGACTTGTGGACGCGTATTGCCAGGCGTTCGCCGTTCCAATACATTGCAGGTCAAACCTGGGCGAATTTCCGTTTACATAGCTCTGGTAAAACCACCACCCATGATGATCATTGCTGGCCGGAAATGATCCGCGTCCATTATCGTGATGGTGGTCGATTCTTTTCCCTTATTGTGGCAAAATATTATCTAAGAAAAATTCTCGGCCCGCTCTGGAAGTGGCGCATCAAAACACCGAAAGCATGAATATGAATTATCTTTTTACCGCTCCGGCAATTGAAGACATTATTCGTCTGCTAAAAGCATGGCGGTTTTGGGTTTTAGGCGCGCTCGTTGGCGCATTGATCGGCGCGATAGTTTATTACATTGTCCCGCCAACCTATCGTGCCCGCGCCACGGTCAATCTGGATTTCAACCTCGAGCAGGCCTGGCCGCAGGATACAGACCGTCAGCAGTTCTATTATCTTGAGCGTGAAGCGCGCAAGTTGGAGGAGATCGCGTGGCACGATGAGATCATGAGCCAGTTAACTTCTCAATTTGCAATTTCCCCGCAGGAACTGCGCAATGATAAATTGCACCTCAGTCAACCTGCTGAAGCAGGCTGGCATTTCTATGCCGACGATCCTGATCCGCAGGTTGCTGCGTCGCTTGCATCCGCATGGGTCGAAGCATTCGTTGCCAAAGTACAAACAGAGATTGACGCTGGCGAGATCAACGAATTTGTAAAACTTGAGGCTACGCAATCTGCAAATTTACCTGTTGAGCGCCGCGTACCTTTGAGCGGATATTTGCTCGCAGGCTCTGTTGGCTTCCTGACACTCGCAGTTTTTGTTGTGCTTTTTATCAAGCCAAAGAACAAATGAAAAACTCAGTGCGCTCTGCCGTCTCGCATAAGCGAAGCACCGTCCGTGCCGCGAAGTACGACGGCACGTCGGTACGAGACGGCAATCCTGTGGACCGGCGTGCCGCCGGGCTTCGCGGCATCAGCGAAGCGATCCT
>CAZSVR010000016.1:41900-61377 GCA_964610295.1 uncultured Anaerolineaceae bacterium | reverse complement strand
GGGTGAGGGATTATTACCCCACTTCATCGCCGTCCGTAACGGTGACGACATCCACATTGACACTGTCCGCGAAGGGAATGAGCACGTTCTTAACGCGCGTTTTGCCGACGCAAATTTCTTCGTGCGTGAAGACGTGAAACATCCTCTTGAATATTATCGTTCACAGCTTGCCGGACTTACCTTCCATACCAAACTCGGCTCGATGCTGGATAAATCGGAACGCATGTTGAAACTTGCAAAGGAACTATCTCCGATGCTCGCGCTGAGCGAAGTGGAAACGTCAGACGTTCAACTGGCAACGTTCTTAGCCAAAGCTGATCTGGCGACTCAAATGGTTACCGAAATGACATCGTTGCAGGGAATCATTGGCCGCGAATACGCACTGCGTTCCGGTGAACAAAAGGATGTTGCTATTGCGATTGGCGAACAATATCAAACTGTGCCACAAACGAAAGTTGGCCTTATCGTTGCACTAGCAGACCGGCTTGACTCGCTCGTCGGTCTCTTCGCGGCAGGACTCGCTCCCACTGGCGCGAAAGACCCCTTCGGTTTGCGGCGCGCAGCGATTGGTGTGATTCAACCACTTATCGAACATGATGTGGATTTTGATTTGACCGAAGCTGTGAAGAAGTCTGCCAAGACCCAGCCGATCCCAGTCAGTCATGATGCGCAAAAGCAAATCCTCGAATTTATTTCAGGACGCTTGAAAGTTGTGCTGGGTGACTTGGGTTACAAGCATGATGTTGTGGAAGCCGTCCTTGCCGCGCAATCCACCAACCCTGCGGGAACAGTTCGGGCGGTGAAGCAACTGTCCGCTTGGGTGGGACGCGCAGACTGGTCCACAACTTTGGACGGCTTTGCTCGCTGTGTTCGCATTACGCGTGATCAGAAGACTCAGTTCAAAGTGAGTAAAAAGCTGCTCCTCGAAGAAGCAGAAAAAGGGTTTTATGAAGCGGTCAAGCGCCTGCCATCCGCAGTCGAAGGCGATGTCGATTCCTTCCTGAAAAATGTTTCCACATTGATCCCATCCATCACGGTCTTTTTCGATAAGATCCTTGTCATGGCTGAAGATAAAGCCGTAAAAGAAAATCGGTTAGGGTTGTTGCAAAGCATCGCTTCATTATCTAGCGGCGTGGCGGATTTGAGCAAACTTGAAGGGTTCTAAAAACAAAAGAGGCGATTCAATGATCGCTTCCTTTTTATAGACTGTCTATTCACATTTTGGCAGATTAATGGAAATTGAAAACTGCTTCGTAATTTTTGCAAATTAGGAGTAAACTTGAATTGCATCGCCTTAAATCAGACTTGGGGAAAGTTCAAGATCTGTCCTTGCCGCAACTAATTTTTTATTAATTTGTTTAATGGTTAAAGAATGATAAATACTAATTTTGCCAATCGCTCGATAGATGTGTTCCTGGAAGAAGGCCGCCTGGTTCGTCAGGCTAAGTCCGGTGACACGAATGCATTCGTTCAACTTTATGATGCGTATGTTGAGCGCGTCTATGGCTATATCCATTTTTTAGCGCCGAATGATGGGGTTGCCGAGGGCCTTACCTTTCAGGTGTTCTTCAAAGCCTGGGCACACCTTGATCGTTACCAGATATTTGGCTCATCTTTTGTCGCGTGGCTTTATTCGGTTGCGCAAAATCAAGTGGTTGCTTATTACCGTACGCACAAAAAGATTGTTGCTCACGATAATGATTTCCTATTGGCAACCATGGGGGGTGAGTTTAAGGTGGAATTTCAAGCCATTCGTGATGGTTTGCAATTTCTAACGGCCGACCAGCGACAAGCCCTGATATTGAAATTTATTGTGGGGTTGCCAAATAAAAACATTGCGCGCCTAATGACCAGGCGCGAAGGATATGTTCGCGTTTTGCTGGTGCAGGCTTTACAAGCGCTTGCGGAGTATTTGGAAAAAACGGAATTAAAAATTAATATGAAGGGCTTTCAATGGATGCTCGAAGAATGCCTGATGAGACTTTCGAACGGCGTATCCACCCTGGATGAATGCCTGTCGCGTTACCCCGAATATGCCGCTGAGCTAAAGCCCCTGCTTGAAACCGCGTTGCTGTTAATTCTCGATCGCGATATAGAGCCTTCGCCCACTTTCAACGCCTATACTCGTGCTGCTTTATTTGACTATGTACGGACTCATCCACGCCAGCAGCAAACTGTTATGCCTGTGTTGCGGCGTGCAACGTTGACTTTTGCCGTGCTGATTGTAGCTCTTTTTGTAACGGGTACGGCACATGCCCAATCTGCTTTGCCAGGCGACACATTTTATGCCTGGAAGCGAACGAGTGAACAAGTCTGGCTTGCTGTTTCACCCAACCCAGTTGCCACGGATCTCCTTCTTCTTGAGCGTCGCCTCGATGAGTGGATCGCAGTCGCGCATGACCCGACGCGCAGCGCGAATGCAATGAGTGGCTATTCAGAAGCGCTGACCAGGTTGAAATCCACGGATGATGTGGAGACTCTTACTCTCATTACGCCCGTGCTTCAATTGCATCAGCAGTTGTTGAATGATGCCGGCTTATCTACATCTGAATTGAATGATTATCTGATCAGGATAGCGAGTTCCTCTTCTGTTAATTGCACCCTGAATTGTGGAGCTAACATAAACGACGATTCACAAAATAACGGCAATGACAACTCGAGCATTGAAGTCCTTGACTCGAATACGGACCCTGCCGATCCTTGTTCGGATAATGAACAGATCCCTTGTGGTCAGGATGATCACGGTAAAGGCGACCCTGCCACTGGAAGTGAAAATGCAAATTGCAATGCAACTCAAGGTGAAGTAGATCCTTTATGTAATGGTAACGAAAACAATAGCGGTAACGGCAATAGTGGTGGTAATGGCGGTGGTAATGGCGGTGGCGGTAATGGCGGTGGCGGTAATGGCGGTGGCGGTGGTAATGGCGGCGGTGGTGGTAATGGCGGTGGCGGTGGTAATGGCGGTGGCGGTGGTAATGGCGGCGGTCATTAATAATCAAAATATATCCGTTGCTTCTACTTTGATCCTCGTGTCTGCACCGACGTATACAGCCCTTCCATAATATGTATACAGTGTGAAATGAAAGCAATCGCACGCATGATAATAATAATAAATCCTAGAGCAGGTGAAACCTGCTCTTTTATTTTCCCAAATTCCCAAATCAGTCTATAATTCAATCATTCATGTCAACAGTAGATGAGATCAAGAGCAAAATAGACATCATAGACCTCGTTTCCGAGGCAGGCGTTAAGTTACGTAAATCGGGACGCAGCTACACGGGCTTCTGTCCATTCCACGATAACAAACATACGCCGGCCTTTGTCGTATGGCCTGAGTCCGGGACGTGGCGCTGCTTCGGTCAATGTAACGAGGGTGGGGATATTTTCAAATTCGTGATGAAGCGCGAGGGGCTGGATTTCAAGGACGCCCTACAAAAACTGGCTGACCGCGCCGGCGTGAAGGTGGAATCCTATCAGCGCGAGAAGCCTCAACAAAAAGAAGCCTACGAGAACCTGCGCAAATTGTTGGAAGACGCCGTCATTTATTATCGCAGTCAACTTTTCAATAACCAGGAAATTCTCACGTACCTGCGCGAGAAACGCGGGTTAACCGATTCCACCATTGAGACATTCGGTTTGGGCTATGCGCCGCATGGCTATGATAACCTGCTCAAACATTTTGTTCCCAAAGGGTATAGTGAGCAGGAATTAATCGACGCGGGCATGTTATCCCTCCGCGAAGGCGATTCCCGAACATCCGACAATGAATCCCGTTCTTTTGATCGATTCCGCAACCGCATCATGATCCCGATTCGCGATGAGAACGGGAAGATGTCTGGCTTCGGCGCGCGCATTGTGGACCCGAACGACTCTTCGACAGGCTCAGAGCAGGCATTCGCCAAGTTCTTGAATTCACCTGAAACGCCGATCTTTACGAAGGGCCGATTGCTTTATGGGCTGGATCGAGCGCGTAAACCCATCCGTGCCGCGGACCAGGCCGTAATCGTGGAAGGCTATCTGGACGTCATCGCTTTGCATCAAGCGGGGTATGAAAATGTAGTCTCGCCGATGGGAACGGCATTAACTGAAGACCAGTTGCGTTTGCTCAAGAAATCATCCCGAAGGATCGTGCTCGCGCTGGACCCGGACGCAGCCGGTCAAAAGGCCGTGTTGCGCGGGCTGGATGCGGCGCGTCAGGCCATGGACCGCGCAGGTGAATTGGGCTTTGATGCGCGCGGATTACTGCGTAACGAAGCGCGTCTGCAAGCCGATCTGCGCGTGGCGACCATGCCCGATGATCTGGACCCTGATGAGATCGTCGCCCGGGATAAGGAAGAGTGGAAGAAACTCATCGAGGGCGCGAAGCCCATCGTCACGCATGTGATGGAAACTCTGACGTTAGGCCAGGATCTGAACGATGCCAAGGTCAAGAATCAAGTCGCCGCGCAGGTGCTTCCATTAATAGAAGACCTGCCCAACGCAATGGAGCGCGACACGTACCGTCAAGCGTTGGCGAGAATGTTGAAGGTGGATGAACGCGTCTTAACGGGTGCACCAGCACAGGGCGGTGTACTGAGCGGGTCGAAGTATCCGGTAGTGAGGCGCAAACCGCGCGTCACAGATCAAAGTCAAAAGATCGAACCGTCAATAGTGGCGATCAACCCGACGTTAAAGATCGAGTCCTATTGCCTTGGTATTTTGTTCCGCAGGCCGGAGATGCTATATCGCCTGGATCGCAAGTTGGAAGAGTTCGGGCTGAGCGCGCTGGCCGTGGAGGATTTCGGTTATACTGACCATCAGTTGTTGTTCCGCGTGGTGCGGCAGGCCGTGGAGCAGGATGAGAAAGATCATCATCATTTTGTGATGACGCATGTGCCGGAACCGCTGGGTGGACTTTCAAAAGAGTTGCTCGCACAAACAGAAAAACTTGACCCTGTGGAAGACCGTGTGCTTGAAGAATTGACAAACCGTTTTATCGACTTGCGTCGTACATTCGCCCAGGCGAACGTCAGTCAATTGCGATTTTTGCAGGAAGAAGAACAACAGCAGGGCGGCCCGAATATGAAGGTCTATCAGGAACAAACCACCAAATTCTCAAGATTGCTCCAGAGTTTGGATCAGGCGAAGCGAAAATTATCGTTGAAACGGCAGGCGTAGTCAAAGACAGGTTTGCGTGTTATAGACTGCAAAGAAAAGGGACAGCATGCCCGCCAAAGCCAGTCAAAAATCGAAAGCCAGACCAAAGCCCAATCAAAAGACAATAGATCGCGACGCGCCGAAAAAACAGAAGACGGCCAATGAACACATGCCGCTCTCTGTGAACGATGTGATCGCGCTTGTCAGGGATCGGGACCTTCCCTTCGACCTGAACGCGGATGAGATCGCGGAGGCCGATGAATCCCTGCTCGCACAACCGCAAGAGGATCTTGAAGTTCTTGCGCTGCGCAGCACTGAGATCGCGGCAGAATTGGCCGAAGACCCGGTACGTTTATATCTGCTCGAGATCGGCCTGGTCAACCTGCTCGATTCAGACAGGGAGTTTCGCCTGGCGACCTTCATTGAAGCCGATCGACTGATCGGCAGGCTGCGCAAGTTGAAACAACGCAAGGGCGTGACGCTCGAATGTTCCATTTATCATTCCCTGCTTTCTGAAATGTCTATATCCTGGGATCGCCTGATTGAAGACACGGAACGGCTCGACCACAACCCGCCTGACCTTGCCTTGATCATCGCAGAGGCGCAGTCGCTTCACGCCGGCTGGGAATTCAGTTCACCCTCTTATTTGCGCGCCTATCTGGATAACGGCCATTGGGGAGTGGATCATCTATGGGATAACCTCGCCCGACATGCCTACAGTCTCTTTCTCAGCCTGTTCTTGTTCCCGTTCAAATTTGCAAAGTGGTTGCTGGATTATATGCAAACGCATGACAGCCTGCCAATGCAGAGGACTCTTTATCGCAATCTGCCATCAGACGAGGAATTGGCCGGCGAAATGGACTCAGCCCATGCCCGCGCGGTGGAGGCCAGGCAGGCCATCATCCGCGCGAATCTGCGGCTGGTGGTCAGCGTAGCCAAGCGGTATCTTGGGCGCGGCATTTCATTTCTCGACCTCATTCAAGAGGGCAATCTGGGTTTGTTGCGCGCGGTGGGCAAATTCGATCCGCGCCGCGGCTTTAAATTCAGCACCTACGCGACCTGGTGGATCCGGCAATCCATCAACCGTTCGATCGCGGAGCAGGCGCGCACGATCCGCATCCCGGTGCATTTGTTTGAATCCATCTCGCGCATCCTGCGTGCCCAAAGACAACTCACGCAGGTCCTGGGCCGCGACCCGTCAAATCAAGAACTCGCGCTTGAAGTCGGATACCTTTCCACGGCCGATGTGCAGGTCATCCTACGGGCGCATTCCGAGAACGAACCGTTGCCACTCGAATTACAGAGCCGGCTCGACAGCGCCACACAAAAGGTGAACCGCGTGCTGCGCTCTGCGGAAGAACCGGTCTCGCTCGAGGGACCGCTGGGAGGGGATGAGAACTCGAGTTCACTGGGTGACTTCATTGAAGATGAAGATGCTCCCTCGCCAATGGATGCCGCCTCACGGGAGATGCTCCGTGAGCAGGTGCAACATGCGCTCGCAGGGCTTTCAGAACGTGAGCGCGAAGTGTTGGAGTTGCGGTTTGGTTTGAAAGATGGGAAGGACCACACTCTTGAGGAAGTCAGTCGCTATTTCGATGTGACGCGCGAACGCATTCGGCAGATCGAGGCGAAAGCCCTGCGGAAGCTGCGTCATCCCGCGCGCAGCCGGGAACTGCGGGAGTATCTGGGAGATTAAGTTCATGGACACAACCTGGTTGTGTCCATTTTATTATTGGCAAATCTGCCATCTTTTACCCAAGGTGACCCTGCGTCCCAGTTTTGTGAAATGTGACACTTTCTCTAGTCCTCAAAAGTCTCTTATGATATACTACGCCGAACGTGCAGGATTTCACGCATCACTGAGGTGCCCATGTTGCTGGAATATATAGCCATTGCGGTCATGATCGCAGTCGCTACATTGATCGCTTTGATCGCGATAGGTTTGGGGGAGTTATTCGGACCGAAGAAAAAATCAGATGCGAAAGACATGCCTTATGAATCAGGCATGGATCCGTATGGCGAAGGGACGCGGCGCATGCCTGTCCGCTTCTATCTCATCGCGGTTCTGTTCATCCTCTTTGATATCGAAGTTGTGTTCTTGCTGCCGTGGGCGATTACCTTTCGTAAACTGGGCATTTTTGGCCTGATCGAGATGGCCGTTTTTATCGTAGTTCTTCTTATCGGTTACGTTTACGCCTGGAAGAGAGGAGCCTTGGAATGGGAATAGAGCAAAAACTCGGAAATATGGGCGTGGTCACCACCACGCTCGAGAGCATGGTCAACTGGTCGCGCACCAATGCGATGTGGCCGATGTTGTTCGGCCTGGCCTGTTGTGCCATCGAGATGATGTCCGCGCAGGCTTCGCACTATGATATGAGCCGCTTCGGCATGGAACTGATGCGTGCCAGCCCGCGCCAGTCAGACTTAATGATCGTGGCGGGACGCGTCTCCAAAAAAATGGGGCCTGTCCTGCGCCGTTTGTATGACCAGATGCCGGAACCCAAGTGGGTGATCGCCATGGGCGATTGCGCCGCCTGTGGCGGTGTGTTCAATAACTATGCCATCTTGCAGGGTGTGGATGAAGTTGTGCCAGTGGATGTGTACGTGGCGGGCTGTCCGCCGCGCCCCGAAGCGTTGATCCACGGCGTATTGACCGTTTATGAAAAGGTGAAGGGCGAGAAATTCAAGGATCTCGCGGTTAAATAAGTAGTGTTTGAGACCTGACAGGTTTCCAAAACCTGTCAGGTCTTTAGGGATTAGTTATGGATAAAAAACTCGAACCAATCGTAAAAACCATGCAGGAAAAGTTCGGCGCGACACTTGAAGAATTCCGCGATGAAGTGCATCTGTTCGTCAAGCCCGAACAGATCGTCGAGGCGCTCACCATTTTGCGCGATGAACATAATTTTGAATTGCTCTCGGCGTTGACTGCCTCCGATTACTGGCCGCATGACGCTTCGCAGCCGCGTTTTCATGTCCTCTACCAGCTCACGTCCCTCGCGAAAAATCTTTCTGTACAGATCAGGGTCGCGGTGAATGGGAACGATCCTAAAGTCCCAACCGCGACGCGTGTGTACGCAGTGGCGAATTGGCGCGAGCGCGAGTTGCTCGATATGTTCGGCATTGAGTTCGAGGGTCACCCGGATCCGCGCCGCATTTTGATGCCCGAGGGGACGGCAGGCCATCCGCTTCGAAAGGATTTTCCGCTGGGCTATGAAGAACCGCAGTTCACTTTTAATTTTGACGAGATCGACCTGCGCAAGCCCTACGTAAAGGAATAACCATGGCCCAGATCGAAGAAGTCAATGTGGATCAATTCAAACATCTGGTATCCGAGCGCGCTCTGACCGGCGAGACCATGCTGCTGAACATGGGGCCGCAACATCCGTCCACACACGGCGTCTTGCGACTTTTACTTGAATTGGATGGCGAGATCGTTGTCAACTGTATTCCCGATATTGGATATTTGCACACGGGCATCGAAAAAAACATGGAGGCCAAGACCTATCAAAAGGCCGAAGTGATGACCGATCGTCTCGACTATATGAACCCCATCGGCAATAACCTTGCTTATGTGATGGCGGTGGAGAAGTTGGTGGGTATCACCGACGTGCCGCCGCGCGCGCAGGCCCTGCGCGTGATCCTCACCGAGCTTCAACGCATCGCTTCGCATCTGGTTTGGTTAGGCGCCTTTGGTCTTGATCTTGCGGCGATGTCTGTCTTCTTATATTGTTTTCGTGATCGCGAATTGATCCTTGATATTTTTGAGTTGGTCTCGGGCCAGCGCATGATGACCACTTACATCCGCCCCGGCGGTGTCTGGCGCGATGTGCCAGTGGAATTTGAAAAAGCCGTGCGCGACTTCCTTAAGATATTTCCGCGCCGTGTTGATGAATACGAAAAGTTGATGACGAAGAACCCGATCTTTATTGATCGTTTGGTGGGCATCGGTTACCTCGACAAAGACGTAGCCCTTCAATATGGTGTCACAGGCCCCACGCTGCGCGCATCTGGTGTGGATTGGGACTTGCGCAAGGCGCGTCCGTATTCAGGCTACGAGCAATATGATTTCAATATCCCCATTCGCACCGAAGGCGATACTTTCGCGCGCTATATTGTGCGCATTGATGAATTGCGCGAGTCGCTGAAGATCATCGAACAGGCTTTGAATAAATTGCCGATGGGACCGGTGCATTCCGAAAATCGCAAGTTCGTGCCGCCGCCGCGTTCGGAACTCGCCACCAGCATGGAAGCGCTCATTCATCATTTCAAGTTGTGGACCGAGGGTTTCCCCGCGCCGAAGGCCTCCATTTACAGCGCGGTCGAATCGCCGCGCGGTGAGTTGGGCGTGTATCTTGAAGGCGATGGCGGACCCAAGCCGCACCGCGTCCACATGCGCACCCCGTCGTTTGATAACCTGGCCGTCCTGCCGGAGATCGTTAAGGGACATCTGGTGGCTGACCTGGTCGCCATCCTCGCTTCCATTGATATCGTTCTCGGAGATATTGACCGATGAGCCTCGAAAAAACCCATCCGAAGGAAGTAAAACAGATCCTTTCCAAATATCCGCCTGAAGGAAAACGCTCGGCGGTCATGCCGCTTCTCTTCCTCGCGCAACGCGAAGAAGGGTATATCACCAAATCTGCAATGCAGGATATCGCGCAAATACTCGGGATGACCGAGACGGAAGTGGTTTCGATCGTTGGTTTTTATACCTTGTATCACGATAAGAAGGCGGGCAAATACCGCATGCAGGTCTGCACGGACCTTCCCTGTGCCTTGCGCGGTGCGGATGAATTTCTTGATAAGTTGTGCGAGGACCTCGGCATCCAGGTCGGCGAGACCACCTCTGACGGACTCGTCACACTCGAAACTGTGATGTGCCTGGCTGCCTGTGATAGAGCGCCGATGTTCCAAACGCAGGGACCGGACGGCATCCGGTATCACGAGAATATGACCATTGATAGAACCCGGGAAGTGATCGCGTCTCTTAAGTACACTGGCAAGGAGGCCAGGTAATGACTTATATCCTCCTGCGACATCGTGACATTCCCGAGATCAACCAGTTCGAGGTCTATAAAAAGAACGGCGGCTTTGACGCGTTCAAAAAAACCGTCACGAAAATGCAGCCCGCTGAAGTGACGGAGGTGGTGAAGAACTCCGGTTTACGCGGCCGCGGCGGTGCGGGCTTCCCTACCGGCATGAAGTGGTCGTTCATTGATAATAAAAACTGGCCGCATTATGTCGTCGCCAACGCGGACGAGTCCGAGCCCGGTACATTCAAGGACCGCGAGATCATGGAGGGGAATCCCTTCCAGTTTTTGGAAGGCCTGGCGCTTGCCGCTTATGCGGTCGGCGCAAACGCGGCATACATTTATCTGCGCGGAGAGTTCTGGCAGATCGCTTCCGATCTTGATGAGAAGATCGCGGAGATGGAAAAGGCCGGCTATCTCGGCGATAAACTCTTCGGCACAGATTACGCGCTTCGCATTTACACACATCTCGGCGCGGGCGCGTATATCTGTGGCGAAGAGACGGCATTACTCGAATCCCTGGAAGGCAAACGCGGACAGCCGCGCGTCCGTCCGCCGTTCCCGCCTTCATTTGGCCTGTATGGCAAACCAACCGTCATTAATAATGTGGAAACCTTTACCAATGTGCCGATGATCCTTGCCAATGGTGCGGACTGGTACAAGGGCATGGGCACTGCGGATAGCGCGGGTGTGAAGATCTTCTCCCTCTCCGGCCGCGTGCGCAGGCCGGGAAATTATGAACTACCTCTCGGCAGCACCTTTCGTGAGTTGATCTATGGTGAAAAAAATGGTGCCGGCGTGCAGGATGTCCGTCCTGTTCAGGCTTTAATGGCCGCAGGCGCGTCGTCTTCACTGATCGTTGTGAACGGTCAGGATAAAGTGTTGGACACCCCGATGGACTATGCCACGGTCCGCACGCTCGGCGCGGACCTCGGTTCGGCTTCCATCATTGTGCTGGATGATACTGTGGATCTCGACTGGGTCATCAACAAGACCGTTCATTTCTTCAAGCATGAGTCCTGTGGAAAATGTACGCCCTGCCGCGAGGGCACCTACTGGATGCAGCACCTGACCGAACGCATTCACTCCGGGGATGGTTCGCAAGGCGATGTGGATCTGCTGCTAAACGTCGCGAAGCAAATGCAGGGCAAATGCCTGTGCGCGCTCGGTGAATTTGCCACAATGGCGGTCACGACCGGCATCGAACGATTCCCTCAGGATTTTAAAAAGGTTGTAAGAGCGTGAAAACTGTTTCTTTAGAGTACAAATGTCGCTGCGAGGCGCTCTTGTTCTTAGCCGAAGCAGTCTCCTCATAACAGGGGATTGCTTCGTCGGGAAGAGCAAGTGCCCTCCTCGCAACGACATAATTAAGTTGGAGCATTGATGAGCAGACAGGTAACACTCACGATCGATGGTAAACAAGTCACAGTTCCGGATGGAACCATCTTGGCCGACGCGGCCAAGATGGCGGGTATTGATATTCCCGTATTTTGTCATCATCCCAAACTTGAACCTGTTGGCATGTGCCGTATGTGTCTTGTTGAAATTGGCCGCCTGGTGCTGGATCGCACCACCGGCCAGGCTGTGATGGAGAACGGCCAGCCCAAGATCCAGATGATGCCCAAGCTTGAAACAGCCTGCACCAATCGCGTTTCGGAGGGCATGGTCGTGATGAGCGTCTCTGATAACGCGCAGGAGGGTCAGAAGGGCACGGTTGAATTCCTGCTCACTTCGCATCCGTTGGATTGTCCGATCTGCGACAAAGGCGGCGAATGCCCTCTTCAAAACCTGACGATGGCGCATGGTCCCGGAAAGAGCCGCTTTATTTATGACGAGAAAATTCATCTTGAAAAGCAGGTGCCCCTGGGTGAATTGATCTGGCTGGATCGCGAACGCTGCATTCAGTGCGCGCGCTGCGTTCGTTTTCAGGATGAAGTCGCCGGCGAATCCGTACTCGGCTTCGATGAGCGCGGGCGTTCTATGCAGATCGTTTCAATATCGGACCCTGGGTTTGATTCTGTTTTCTCAGGCAATACCACCGATATCTGCCCCGTCGGCGCGTTGACCACCTCGGACTTCCGCTTCGGCGCACGTCCGTGGGAACTTGAGGCACAGGCTTCCATTTGTACACAATGTCCGGTGGGATGTAACACCACGCTCAACACGCGCCGCACAGCCAGGGCGGGCGGCGACATCGTCGTCAAGCGCGTCATGCCGCGACAGAATGAGGAAGTCAACGAGATCTGGTTGTGCGATAAAGGCCGTTTTGCTTATCATTACACCGAGAGCAGGAAGCGGCTCACCCGAACATTGATCCGCAAAGAGGACAAACTGGCGCGCGTCTCATGGGATGCCGCCACCAAACTTGCCGCCGATAATTTCTTGAAAGCCAGGAAGAATTTCGTTGTACTGGCGTCCGGCCGGCTGGCGAATGAAGACTTGTTCAACCTTAAGTCCCTCGCAGATCACGCCGGCGGCAGGGCCATGTTGTATTCCGATATGGGCGGGGGCGATCTGACCGCCCTGGTGGGCGTGGGTGCAGGCACGAACATCGGTGCCATGGGCCAGGGGGACGCCATTCTTGTGGTCGCTTCTGATCTATATGAAGAAGCGCCCATCTGGTGGTTGCGCGTTAAACAGGCCGCCGACCGCGGCGCGACGCTCATCGTTGCGAACCCGCGCGCGACCAAGCTGGATAAATTTGCAAAATTTTCCATCCGCTATGCATATGGCGATGAAGTAAAAACCGTCAACGATCTCAGCAGGAAGAGCAGGATCGCGGATGAATTTTCAGAGGCAAAGAATGCCATCGTGTTCTATGGAAGTGAAGGGGTGGGCCTGAATGGTTCCTCTGCAGTGGCTTCTGCCTGCGCCACGTTATTAAAAGAAACAGGTCATGTTGGCAGGCCGAACAATGGATTGATCGGTGTCTGGCGGAGAGCGAACGATCAGGGTGCCTGGGAAGTGGGTTTCCGTCCGGAGGCAGATCTTGAAAAGGCGCTCAAAGGAAAAGCCGTTTATATTGTGGGTGCAGACCCTGTTGGTGATTCGCCTGTGCTGGCGAAAGCACTGCGGGGTGCGGATTTCGTGGCGGTGCAGGATATTCTTGAAACCGCGACGACCGAAGCTGCGGATGTGGTCCTGCCCGCACAGGCTTTCACCGAGCGCGAAGGGACGTATGTCTCCGGCGAGCGCCGCGTGCAGCGCTTCTATGCGGCGGTTTCACCAAAAGGTGACAGCAAAGCAGACTTCGCGATCACGTCTCAGGTTGCGAAACAAATGGGCATCATCCTCGAAGGCTCGTCTGCTTCGGTGGTCTTCGATATTCTCGTGAACTCAATTGATGCATTCGCTGAATTAAGTTACGCGCGACTTGCCGAGGTGCATGGACAGTGGCCGATCGTCGGGCGCGGTGACTTGTATTACGGCGGCACGACCTATGAGAACACACAGGGGTTGGGCGTGCAACTCGTCCCGGCCGCACAGGTTGGGGGAACAGTACGCATACCCAAGGTGAGGAAAGAGGCGGCTCTTCATCCCAAGGATAAGGAATTGCTGGCTGTGCCTGTCACCAAATTGTATGACCGCGGCGTGACGGTCACATCCGCTGAATTGCTTGAACAGCGGGTTGGCGCAGCGACCGTATCCCTGCATTCATCCGCCGCGAAAAAAATGGGCATGCAGGCAGGCCAGCGTGTGAGATTAAGTTTTGACGGCGTGCACAGCGATGTCGTGGTGAAGATCGACGATACGATCCCGGCGGGTGTCGCGCTGGTGCCGCGCAGCATGGGCATTGCGATCCATAAACCTGTGGCCGCGCGTGTCCTGACGCGCAGCGAGTCAGTGAAAGTGAAGTGATATGGATTGGACCATCTGGCTTGAATTTTTTATTAAAGGATTGATCCTTTGCCTGATCTTGTTGGGAGGCTTTGCGTATCTGACCTATTACGAACGCCGCGCACTGGCGCGTATTCAGGCGCGGGTTGGCCCGAATCGCGCAGGGCCTTTTGGTTTGCTTCAACCCATTGCAGATGCGATGAAGCTGGTCTTCAAGGAGGAACTTACACCAGGGCGGGTTTATAAAGTTGTGTTTTTGCTTGCGCCTGTGCTAACTGTTGTGCCTTCGCTCATCCTGGCGGCGGTGGTGCCGCTCGGCACGTCGTTTGAACTATTTGGCCGTGAGATCAAATTGCAGGTTGCGGATATCAATGTGGGTGTGTTGTACCTAATGTCCATCGCCTCGATTGCGGTGTATGGCATTGTGCTGGCGGGCTGGTCGAGCAATAACAAGTATGCCATGCTCGGCGCGGTACGTTCCTCGGCGCAGATGATCTCGTATGAACTGGCGCTTGGGTTGTCCTTTGCGATTGCGATCGTGATGGGGAACTCCATGAACCTGATCGATATTGTGAATGAACAACGTGGATTATGGTTTGTTGTGATACAACCTGTGGGCGCGTTGATTTTTTGGATCGCAACGCTCGCGGAAGTCAACCGTGCGCCTTTCGATATGCCCGAAGCCGAACAGGAATTAACCGCGGGCTATCACTCGGAGTATTCCGGCATGAAGTTCGCCCTGTTCTTCATGGCGGAATACCAGAAGATGATCGTGATCTGTATGATCGCGGCGACCTTGTTCTTTGGCGGGTATCTTGGGCCGGGTGTTGATAAATTTCCCCTGCTTGGACCTTTGTATTTATTTTTCAAAGTGTTCATCCTGTTATTCTTTATGATCTGGGTACGAGCCACCTGGCCGCGTATTCGTTATGACCGTTTGATGGCGTTCGGTTGGAAAATACTCCTGCCGCTTTCGTTGGTGGTTGTCTTCATCACTGCCACAGGATATTTGCTGGCACAGGATTTGAACAATCAATTGTATATCTGGAGTATTCCCGTCCTTTCCATTTTCAGTGGAATGGTGGCGGTGATGTTCATTTATCGTGATCTGAGGAGAAAATCTCATGGGCGTATTTGACCCCGTCATTGAATTAACGCGCGGCCTCGGCGAGACGCTCCGTTCCATGTTTTTTGAGCGGACCGTAACCTACCAGTATCCCGAAGAGAAGAGGCCTGTGCGTCCGCGCTTCCGTGGAAGACATGTCTTGAAACGTTACGACAACGGCCTGGAGAAGTGCATTGGATGTTCGCTATGCGCAGCGGCCTGCCCTGCGGATGCGATCTTCGTGGAATCCGCCGAGAATACGGATGAGAAACGTTTTTCACCCGGCCAACGCTATGCCTCCACCTACGAGATCAACATGCTGCGCTGTATTTACTGCGGCTTCTGTGAAGATGCCTGTCCCACCGAGGCGATCGTGCTCGGCGATAACTACGAACTCTCGTTCACGGATCGTAAACAAGCCATCTATCCCAAAGAGATGTTGCTCGAACCCGTCCTGTCTGTGGATATGCTCACGCCTCAAAAAGTGGAACCAGGCCTGTATACACGTTCTGTGCCAGAGATGCAGGATCCAAGAGATTAGTAATTAGTAAGCAGTAATTGCCAGTTACTAATTACTCAAAAGGTATCTATGACTTCCGACTTAATTGTCTTCCTGGTACTCTCTCTTATTGCGATTACCTCTGCGCTCGGCATGTTATTCAGCCGTAACGCGGTGTACTCGGCGTTATTCCTGGTGTTGAACTTTGTCACCGTTGCGGTGTTCTATCTCCTGCTCGGCGCGCCGTTCATTGCCATGTCGCAGATCACCGTCTATGCCGGCGCGATCATGGTGTTATTCCTTTTTGTGATCATGTTGCTCGGCACCGATCAGCTGGCCCCGTCAAAGTCCGTGCCCTGGCAGAAACCGTTGGCGGCTGTGCTGGCTGTAATCCTTGCAGTGGAAACCGTTACCATTGTCTTTTCCCGTACACAACCGGATGTGACGGTCACTGCGCCGGATGTCACTGTGAATTCAATGGACAATCTGCGCGGGATGGCGATGACCCTGTTCGATCAATTCCTTTTGCCGTTCGAGATCACCTCCGTTCTGCTGCTGGTTGCGATGGTGGGCGCGATCGTGCTTACCAAACAGGAAAAGGCAGGGCCGAAATAATGGTTCCAGTGAATTATTACATAGCGCTTTCGGCGGTCCTGTTCAGCCTCGGCGCGCTCGGCGTGCTCATCCGTCGCAACCCGTTGATCATTTTCATGTCCATAGAATTGATGCTCAACGCGGCCAACCTGGCCTTCGTGGCCTTCTCCAGCATGTATCAGAGTTTCAGCGGGCAGATCTTCGTGTTCTTCGTCATCGCGGTGGCCGCCGCGGAAGTGGCGGTGGGACTGGCGTTGATCGTTGAGATCTTCAAGACCAAGAAGAACATCAACATCGATGAGATCAATTCTCTTAAAGGTTAACCCGAGTTGCTACCTTGTGGTAATAAATCTAAAAAGAAACTTTTTGACCGCCGAGACGCAGAGTTCGCGGAGAAAACCATTAAAAACTCTGCGTTCTCTGCGACCCTGCGGTGAGAATCTGCTAGGTGGCAACTTAGATTAAAGGTTAACGAGATTCGGGAATCGTAAATCGGTGGAAGGGACTATTTCCAAACCCCGACTCCCGATTCCCGAATTGCGGAGAAATTTATGCACTTAAGCGAAACAATAAGTTCAGGATTCTTCTTTTTAGCCCCGTGGCTGGTCTTCTTTCCTATGCTTGGTCTACTGGTCAATGCGATCTTTGGCCGGCGGTTCAGCGAAAAAGCCGTTGGCACAGTGGCGAGCCTCGCCTCGGGCGCGGCTTTCGTCGTCTCGGTGCTCCTGGCTTATTCAGTCTCCATCGATCACGGAGAAATGGTGCGCTGGCGCCTCGCACAGTGGATCCACCTCGGCGCGCTCAACCTCGATTGGACCTTCCGCGTGGACTCGCTCTCGACCACGATGATGCTGGTCGTTTCGGGCGTGGGCACCCTTATCCACATTTATGCGATCGGTTATATGCATGAAGATGTGCATTTCAAGAATGACGTGGGTCGCTTCCACCGTTTCTTTATCTTTTTGAATTTATTCATCGCCGCTATGATGATCCTGGTCAGCGGCGATTCGTACTTGATGCTCTTCGTTGGTTGGGAGGGCGTGGGCTTGTGCTCGTTCCTGCTGATCGGTTTCTGGTACGAGATGGATACGCTCGGGCGTCCTGCATGGGCCAACTCCGACGCCGCGAAGAAAGCCTTCATCGTCAACCGTATCGGCGACTTTGGTTTCCTGATCGCGGCCTTCCTGATGTTCTGGTACTTGGGTAATAGTTTCCAATTCGATGCTGTGTTTGAAGCCGCGAAAACAGCCGCGCCCGGAACTATCCTCGCGATCACATTGTTCATGCTCGTGGGTGTGGCGGGCAAGTCTGCGCAGATCCCGCTGTATGTTTGGTTGCCGGACGCGATGGCCGGCCCAACACCGGTCTCGGCGTTGATCCACGCCGCGACCATGGTGACCGCAGGTGTGTATCTCGTCACGCGCTCCGCTCCGCTTTATATGCTTGTGCCTCAGGCGCAAACCATCGTCGCAATGACAGGCGCGCTGACCGCGCTTTTCGCGGCGACCATCGCGGTCGGTCAATATGACATTAAAAAGGTATTGGCCTACTCCACCATCTCACAACTTGGCTTCATGGTCGCCGCGGTCGGGATGAGCGCGTATGTTGCCGGGATGTTCCACCTGGTCACACATGCCTTCTTCAAAGCTTTATTATTCCTCTCTGCTGGTTCCGTCATTCTTGGGCTGGAGCGCGGACATCACCACGCGGAGCGGGCACATGCTCACCACATGCATAAACCGCTCAAAGGCCGGAAGCCGAAAAAAGAAGAACAGGGTCATGATGAACACGGCGAGGCACGCGGTGTTGCGACCAATAGGAGTGTCGAAACATTTGACCCCGCTGATATGCGCAACATGGGCGGGCTTCGCAAGACCATGCCAATTACATTTTGGTTGTATATGATCGGTACACTTGCACTTGCCGGTTTTTTTCCGTTTGCGGGCTTTTGGTCCAAGGATGAAATTTTGCTAGACGCGAGTTTGCATTACCCGATTATTTATCTTCTCTTATCGATCGCTGCATTCTTCACCACGTTCTACATGGGACGCCAGATCTGGATGGTCTTCTTCGGCGAAGCACGTACGAAAGCCGCCGAGCATGCGGAAGAAAGCCCAAAGGTGATGACGCTTCCGTTGATGATCCTCGCCTTGTTATCGGTGCTGGGCGGCGCATTAAATCTTCCGACTATTAATCACTTTGTTTTGCCAGGCGCGCACATGCTCACTGAATGGCTTGGGCATACATTGGGTGAAGTTGAGGGCGGCGAACTGGACGGCAGCGTAGCTGGCATTTCTTTTGGGTTGGCTCTTCTTGCCATTTTAATTTCATGGCTGATCTATGGACGCAGGTCGCTCAAAGTAAATCAACCTGACCCGCTCACGAGGCCGCTTGGTTTCATCTTCACGGGTATGGAAAACAATTGGTTCGTGGACGAGATCTACCAGGCCGTGATCATTAATCCATTTGTGAAATTATCAACCTTCCTTGCGGATGTGATCGACTGGCGTTTCTGGCACGACTTTGTTCACGACACGGTCATCGCGGGAACCTATAACTGGCTCAGTGAAATTGCGCTGGATCGTTACGCCGATCAAAAAGGCATCGACGCCTTCGCGAACTGGCTGGGCGACGCGACTCAATGGGTCTCGGCTGTCTTGCGCAAGGTCCAGAATGGATTCGTGCGCTCCTACGCGCTTTCGGTATTATTGGGCGTGGTCATCATCTTGGGATATTTGATTTTGAAGTAAATTCCCCTCACCCCAACCCCCATTCTGGGGGCTGCCCCTCTCCCATTTTGGGAGAGGGGCAACGGGTGAGGGAAACCGAGGATAGAACATGGAATTTCTTTTACAACCTCTTACTCTCGTGACCTTCTTCCCGCTCATGGGCGTGCTCGTGCTCCTCTTTATCAAGCCCGAGTCGAAGGCCGCCATCCGCTGGGTCGCGCTGGGCACATCCCTGATCACACTGGTCATTTCACTTTGGGTGCTTCAAGGATTTCATGCAGCCGAAGCGGGTGCCCCAGGCGCGCTTCATCTCGAAGCCAAATACGCGTGGATCCAGGTGGCTGGCTGGAACATTTACTATTACCTCGCGGTGGACGGCCTGAGCATTCTGCTTGTTTTGCTGACCGCCTTGCTCACGCCGATCTCGATCCTTTCCACATGGACTGCCGTGGAAGACCGCGTGAAGGACTTCATGATCTTCTTCCTCTTTCTGGGAGTGGGTATGACCGGCGTTTTTCTCGCGCGGGACCTGTTCCTACTTTAC
>CAZSVR010000016.1:0-41890 GCA_964610295.1 uncultured Anaerolineaceae bacterium | reverse complement strand
CACGCCGATCTCGATCCTTTCCCGTCATGCCCACTTCCAGCAGCAGGAAGAAGACCGCGTGAAGGACTTCATGATCTTCTTCCTGCTGCTGGAAGTGGGCATGACGGGCGTGTTCCTCGCGCAGGACCTCTTCCTGTTCTACATCTTCTGGGAATTCACACTCGTGCCGATGTACTTCCTGATCGGGTTGTGGGGCGGACCGCGCCGCGTCTATGCCGCGATCAAGTTCTTCCTCTATACCATGGCAGGCTCCGTTTTGATGCTGCTTGCGATCCTGTGGCTCGGCACCCAGGGCGGCAAGACATTCTCTCTGCCAGATCTGATCGCGACCGGCGGTATCTCTGCGAACACTCAATGGTGGTTGTTCCTGGCCTTCACGGCCGCGTTCGCCATCAAAGTGCCGATGTGGCCTTTGCATTCCTGGCTGCCCGATGCGCACGTGGAAGCGCCAACGGCTGGTTCCGTTATTCTGGCGGGCGTGTTGTTGAAGATGGGCACCTATGGTTTTCTGCGTTTCAACATTCCGCTGTTCCCGGAGGCCACCCTCAAAGCCGCCCCGTGGATCGCGCTCTTCGCGACCATCGGTATCATCTATGGCGCGGCGGTCTCGTATGTTCAAGCAGACGTGAAGAAACTGGTCGCGTACTCCTCGGTCAGTCACCTCGGCTTCGTCATGCTTGGGTTGTTCGCGCTCAACCCGGAAGGTGTGGCCGGCGCGATCCTGCAGATGGTCAATCACGGTCTCAGCACGGGCGCGTTGTTTTTGCTCGTCGGCATGGTTTACGAACAGACTCACACGCGTGAGCTCAAGGTCTACGGTGGCTTGTGGAAGATCATGCCGATCTTCGGCACCATCATGTTGATCGCTTCACTTTCCTCAATGGGCCTGCCGGGCTTGAACGGCTTCGTCGGCGAGTTCACCATCCTGCTCGGCGCCTTCGGCTCAAAGGCGATCGGAAGTCCGTGGTACGCGGCCATCTCCGCTATCGGAGTCATTATGGCTGCGGTATACATTCTGTATATGTTCCAGAAAATGTTCCTCGGCCCCGCGGGCGAGATCACACAACACCATGAACTCAAGGACCTCAACTGGCGCGAGATCATTACCATGGTCCCGTTGCTCATCTTCATCTTCTGGATCGGCCTGTATCCCGCGCCTTTCTTCAATATTCTGGCTCCCGCCGTGGGGAAACTTCTCTCCGGTTTGCCAATTCCTTAATCGCTAACAGCTAACCGCTAAGAGCTAACCCATGCAACCACTCAACCCTGACGACTATTCCACCCTGCTCCCGCTGACCATTCTCACGGGTTGGGCCTGTGTGCTTTTGCTCCTCGACCTCTTCATCCCGAAGGACCGCAAAAGCATTACCGGGCTGCTCGCGGCGCTGGGCCTGGCAGTGACGTTGGGATTCACCATCTCCCAGATCGGCAGCGAGAACAGCGGCTTCCATGGCATGGTGGTGCTGGACGGCTTCTCCACTTTCGCCAATGTGCTTTTGCTGATCAGTGGTTTGCTCGGCGTGGCCGTTGCGCACGGATACATCAAACGCCTGGGCATCGAGCGCGGCGAATATTACACGCTCCTGCTCTTCAGCGTTGCAGGCATGCTGCTCATGGCACAGGCCTCCGACCTGATCATCGTCTTCCTGGCGCTCGAGTTGCTTTCCATTCCGCTTTACGTGCTGGCCGCGTTCGCGCGACCCAACCTGCAATCGGAGGAAGCGGGGATGAAATATTTCCTGCTCGGCGCATTCGCGACCGGATTTGTCGTCTATGGGACCGCGCTGATCTTCGGCGCGACAGGCTCCACCTCCTTCAGCGTGATCTTATCCGCGGCTTCAACCGACGCCCCAAGCCTGCTCCTAACCATTGGTGCGGCCCTGCTTTTGATCGGGTTCGGTTTCAAGGTCGCGGCAGTTCCCTTCCACATGTGGACCCCGGACGTGTATCAGGGTGCGCCGAGCGCGGTAACCGCCTTCATGTCCTCGGGCGCGAAGACCGCGGGCTTTGTCGCTCTGTTCCGCGTATTCGTTACTGCGTTCCCGTTCCTTTCTGCAGATATGACCGGTATTTTTTGGGCGATGTCCGCGCTGACGATGATCGTCGGCAACGTGGCCGCCATCTCACAGACCAACATCAAACGCCTGCTGGCCTATTCCAGCATTGCGCATGCGGGATACATCCTGATGGCATTCGTTCCGTATGGAAATCCAAAAGTCCTCGGGGATTCAATAGCGGCGGGCCTGTTCTACCTCGTTGCCTACGCATTCACCAACTTCGGCGCATGGGCCGTGGTCATTTCCCTCGAAAAAGCAGAGGGCAGGGGACTCGAGATCAGCGATTACGCAGGTCTGGCGCGGAAATATCCCGGGCTGGCCGCGGCGATGGCCGTGTTCATGTTCTCCTTTATCGGCTTCCCGCCGACCTTGGGCATGATCGGGAAGTTTTACCTGTTCCGCGCCGCCATCGAGGGCGGGTTTACCGGGCTTGCCATCCTCGGCGTGCTAACCTCACTGGTTTCTGCATTCTATTACCTGCGTGTTGTGGTCAGCATGTACATGCACGAAGGCGAAGTGACCGCCGAGCGAGAACCCTGGCTTGGTTTTACGACCGCGCTCACCGCGATCGCCACCGTGGCATTGAGCTTGTTCCCGCAATGGTTATTCCTGCTGGCGAGCACGGCAGTATTCAGGCCGTTCTAGTCAATGTAAAGAATTTTCCTAGAATCTCCCGCAGAAATTCAGGGCGCGGGAGATCTTTCATTGGTTGACAATGAGTTTTTCAGGACATACAATACCCGAAAAGGTGGAAATCATTTTCTGTGAGCAAATTGGAGGAGAACATGCGTCAGCAAACGAACAAACCATCTAACAAGAAAAAACTGGCTGCGTCCATCGTTGTGGTTTCCGCAGTGGTGGCTGCCGGCTATCAGGTGAATCAGCTTTCGGCAGACCCGGCAGGTGAAAAGGACTGCCCGCCTCTTTATGCAGATACGGGACCCTCCACGGATACACAGACAAATGTGGAGATCGCGCCGTTACCCAAAAGCGAGTTGCTCAAGTGGAAACAAAAGGGTGGCACGATCAATGATGCCAGCTGCCTGGACCGAACCGTTGTTTTTGGAATTGTGCAGATCACCAGTGTTGAGGATGTAAAGAATGCACTCGATTTTGCAAGAGAGAACAAACTCAAGGTTTCAATGGCAGGCGTACGGCACAGCATGGGCGGGCAGGCTTTTTATAGGAATGCGCTTGTGCTGGATATGACGAAATTTAATCAAATGACTCTTAATGAAGCCGATAAAGTCCTGAACGTCCAAAGCGGCGCCACATGGCATGATATTCAATCTGGTCTTCACCCGAGATATGCAGTCAAGGCAATGCAATCCACGGATATTTTCACGGTGGGAGGTTCGATCTCAGTCAACGCCCATGGCATGGACCATCTAGCCGGCTCGGTGGGCGGCACGATCCGTTCCATGCGCGTGATGCTGGCGGACGGAAGCATTGTCAATCTCAGCCGCGAGGAAAGTCCTGAGTTATTCAACCTTGTGATCGGCGGCTACGGATTGTTCGGCATCATCCTGGATGTCGACCTGGATATCACGACCAATGATATCTATCAGACCGAGCGACAGATCACCAGCTATACGGATTTCCCCGAACTATTTGTGGATCAGATCCTGCCAGATAGGAACCTGGGGCTGTTCTATGGACATCTCTCCACGTCGCCGGGTTCCCTGCTGGATGAAATGATCCTGTATGAATATACAAAGGTCGATATCGGCGATGCGGATGTCCCGCCGCTGGGTGAAGCTTCCAGTGTCAAGCTGCGACGCTTTGTGATCAATTTTTCCAAGCTCGGCGATTTTCCGATGACCATCAAATGGCTGCTCGAGAAATATGTCGAGCCCAAAATGGAATCCTGCACGGTGGTGCCGCGGACACAGGCCATGTCTGAAGGCGAGGCCTGCCTGGTCTCGCGCAATGAACCCATGCATGACTCGGTGACCTATCTGCGCAACAATCTCAAGAAGGAAACGGACATCCTGCACGAGTACTTCATTCCGCGCGATCAGTTCATTCCCTTTGTGGACGGGCTGCGCAAGGTCGTGCAGGACCGCGACCTAAACCTGCTGAACGCCTCGGTACGCGTGATCCACCCTGAGCATAATTTTCTAAGTTACGCCCCCGGGGAAATGTATTCCATCGTTCTATACATCAACCAGCCCACCACCGCGGAAGGAAATGAACACATGGCCGAGGTGACCCGCGAACTGATCGACCTGACCATCAGCGTGAATGGGCGTTTCTTCCTCCCCTATCAATTGCATTACACCCCCGAACAACTCGAACGATCGTACCCGGAGATCGGCGATTTCTTTGCGGCAAAAAAGGTCTATGACCCGGACGGCTTGTTCACGAATACCTTTTACGAGAAGTATTCAAAGCTGGTTTCAAAGCAATAAATCGAACATGCGGCGCTAAAAGCGCCGCATATTGGTTAAGGGCAGGTCCGCAAGGAACTTGAGAACGATTTCGGTGAGCTTATCCAGGTCCTCCACCTGGGGAATATGGTTCACGCCTTCCATGATAACCAGTTCGGAATTGGGGAGGATGCTGTTCAAATATTTTCCCTCTTCCAGTGGGATGGTGGTATCCCGGGCTCCCCAAACCACCAGGGCCGGCACGGTCAGCATTTGATAGTTGGCAGGATCGCTCGTCAACGAGACTTCCCTGGTGGTCAAAACATAGTGCAGCCATTCGCCTAACTGGTCCGTGCTGTCTTCGAGCACCATGGGCTGTTGCAGGATCCCGACGATCTCATCGGTTGCATCGGCCGGGTCCAGGATCAGAAACGAGAACAATTTTTTGGTCAGCAGCGGGTTGGTGGCCGTGGCTGCCAGGATGGGGTTTCGTAGGGCGGGAGTTTCGAGGAACGATCCCAACAGAGAGGGTTTGTCGTCCCCCTGTGCTGGCTGGATGTTCAGATTCAGGCCGCCGACATCGGCAAGGATCAGTGCGTCGACGCGCTCCGGGATCATCAGCGCGGTCTCCAGGGTGGCCCCGCCGCCGAAGGAATGACCGAACAGGATGACATGCCCGATCTTCAGCGAGTCCATCAATGCAATGATCCGTTTTGCCTGGTCCCTATTTCCATACGAAGGGGTGGCAGGTCTTTCAGAGAAACCGAATGGGGGCATGTCAATTGCGATACAACGATAGCCGGCAGCGGATAAGTGGACCATCGCAGGGTGCCACAGCCCGCTCCAGGCCCCGGTGCCGTGCGTGAATAGAATGACCGGCCCGTCCGCCGGGCCCATTTCCTGAATGAAGATCTCGAGGTCCCCGGCTTGAACGAACCGCCCCGTGGACGGTGCGGCTTCAAAGCGCGTTTTCGTTTCGCGCATATTTGCCTGAATGCTGAAAAAGGAAACGATCACGATCAACAGGCCCAGGATTGCGATGAGGAGCTGTGCCAGTCGCTTGAGAAAATTTCCGGCCCATTTTTTCATGATCCACCTCGTAATAAGACATGTGACGGTCACCTGTGAGCGAAGGCGACCGTCACTTTATAGATCAATAATCGTAAATATGCTCGAACTGAATGTTTTCCGCGCCTTGCAGTTCCTCGAGGAACAGGTGCAGTTCAGGGACGCGAACTCTGACGCCAACGCGGGCAGTTCCGGGCTGCGTCAGGATCGGGAGCATAAATAGAATTTCCCCGTGTTCGAAATCGTAGGCATCATTCTGCGGGCCGATCAGTGTGACCAGCAATTCATCATTTCCGGCGATCTCAACAAATTTAAGCCCATCTTTCATGAGCGGCGGCACGATCTGCGAGAAGGTCTCAAAGCGGGTCAGGTAAACGACCTGTCTTTGTTTATCGATCGGCTGGATGATCTCGAGGTCCGGGCCGGCCATGTCGTCGGTCACGCCTTCGGCGACGGCATAGATCTTTGATTCGTCGGGCCCGCCGTAGGTGGCTGCGGATGCGGATCTGGTCAGGCCGCCATACAGGGTTTTCATTCCATATTCAACGGAAAGCGCCAATTTACGGTCCCATTTGCGGATGGGGTCCGGTCCCCACAAGCTGGTTTCCTTCCACAAGCCCCGTAGTTTTTCTTTAAAGGGGAAGAGATACCAGGGCGTCATGTGCAGGAAATCGCCGTACTCATTCGCGACCTGTGCGGCATAGATCTCCTCCTCGGTTGGCACCCCCGAACCGATCCATTCGGCGGCGCGCCCAACGATCGTTTCATAAACCCCTTTGATCATGTTCTCTGCGGTGAAGCTGACCCCGATAAAGCCGAGCACAAACTGCTCGTTGCCATTGCGTGGATATCTTCCGCGAGTGATGTCACATACATCATAATAACTTTGCCAGTACTGCCCCACAGCCTTGAAGTGAGGGAAATCGGTCGGTGAGTTCTTTGAAATGAACGCGGCATACTCGTCCGCGCTGTAAACGATATACCATTCAGGCAGGGTCAGATAGGTTTGATCTTCGGCACGGAGGTAATCCGGGAATCTCTGTGTGGCTGCGCGGATCGACTCCTCACGCGCGCCTGTTTCAGTTACCTTTGGATCCTTCCAGAGCTGACACTTGATCGCGGCCCGCGTCAGCCCAACCAGCGACGGCCCCAGCGCGACGAGCAGCAGGGCCAGAAGAAATAATTTTATGCCGCAGCCGCCCCGTCGAGGTCGCTTATCCATGGTCGGCCATTCTCTTGCTCAAGACGAAGCCGACCAAAACTGCGAACCCGCCGATGGCGATGTGAGGGATGTTGGCGAAGAACTTAAATGTCCAATCGAGCGCCGTGTATCCATGGAGAAAAATGCCGGCGTCGAGATAACCCTGGCCGAGGAAGAAACCCATGATCCCATCCAGCAGGTAGATAACGCCGAACAGCTTGAAGTAGAATACGGAATCCTTGAACGAGCGCCAGGCGGCGATGGCGGCCCATACGGCTGAGGCATAGTGCAGCAGATCGTCCCACCATTCGAGCTTGAAGATGCCGAACGTGTATCCATTGACATCGTTAAACGCGGGAATGTAACTCAGGGATCCGATGAAAAAGAACATGATGGCGTAGACCCAGGCAAGTCTTTGCATTGTGATGAATTTCATGGTTTGCAGCTCCTCACATTGGTTGCTCGTCGTACAGGCCCAATGAAAACATTATAGCGGGTTGGGGGGCGTTTTTCAAAGGGCACAACAGCGGATCGGCCCGTGAAAAGATGATTCATTGACACCTTTTTTCTTTCAGGTATAATTCCCGTCCGCACGAACGGCCGACTGGTTCAATTGGCAGAGCCACTGACTCTTAATCAGCGGCTTTCAATGGCTCCGTAGCTCAATGGCAGAGCAGTTGCCTCTTAAGCAATTGGTTGAGGGTTCGAATCCCCCCGGAGTCACCAAAATCCAGGGTCCAACGCCCCAAAAATGACCGGAGTTGGTCTGGGTGTTGGATCCTGGTGTTTTAAAAGTCCAAAATGTGATTTTTAATGGAGTCTGACCTGGCGTAGCTTATGCATACCTTATAGAGGCAGGGATGAAAGTAAAATGTGCAAGCTGTGGAGAATGGAGAGAGCAAGAAGAATTCAACTGGCGATATAAATCCCTTGGCATCCGTCACGTGACCTGTCGTGAGTGTCACAAACCATTTCGCAAGAATTGGTATGAAGCAAACAAGGAAAGACACCTGTCACAAGTGAAGGCAAGAAAGCATCATGCAAGGGAAGTAGCCAGGAATTACGTCTGGGATTATCTTTCAGCCCACCCTTGTATTGAATGCGGTGAGACTAATCCTGTTGTGTTGGAATTCCATCATCGTCATAGAAAAGATAAAGCCATAAGTGAAATGGTTGCGGGTGGGTATCCAACTTCCACCATTCAGACCGAAATTAATAAGTGCGATGTTTTGTGCGCCAATTGCCACAGAAAAAAAACAATGGAAGAAAGGGGTTGGTTCAGAGCTCAGAAATAGCACTTGACGGGACGGCCAACTTCCCTACTCTGGTTTTGGGCCTGCGCAGGGAGATGCTATACCCTACGGGCACAATGTTCAAGTCCATGGTCGGTCACAAAATAGAAGTCCCTCTTAAAGGGGCTTTTTATTTTCAGCGTATAATTGAATAATGGAAATCGAAAAACTTCTCAAGTCACGAAAAGAGCAGATCCTGATGTTGGCGCGTAAAAACGGGACTTACGATGTGCGCGTGTTTGGGTCTGTTGCTCGTGGTGAAGCACGCCCGGATAGTGATATAGACTTTCTTGTAAAGCTTGAAGCAGGCCGAAGTTTGCTTGATCTGGCACGTTTCTTGCGCGAGTTGCAGGCCCTCCTTGGCGAGCGTGTGGATGTGATCACCGAAGCGGGGATGCGTCCGCGTATTCGTCTGCAAGTGTTGAAGGAAGCCCGTCCGTTATGAGAAGTGAGCGCGAACGCCTGCTTGATATTCTCGAAGCCATTGAACGCATAGAGAAATACGCGGTGAAGGGGAAGCCTGCATTTGGGGATGATGAACTGATCCAAAACTGGATGGTTAACCACATTACGGTTATTGGCGAGGCATGTCTTGCCTTACCTGATGACTTTCAAACGCGCCATGCAAACGTTCCATGGGCGGATATTATCGGCATGAGAAACATCCTTGTGCGTAATTATTTCGGGATTGATAAAGATGCAGTCTGGTCAGTGGTGGAAAAAGACATCCCCGAATTGAAATTCAATCTCGAAACGATCCTGCGCGAATTACCTGAAGATTAATCAAAAAAGATGAATGCATTCAGCAGGTGGTTCTTAAGCCGTTGCGTGAAGAACGACAAGTGGATGGACGAATTCGCCAATGGGCACGGATTGTTGAAATGGATAACCGTGCCTTGCGCGTCATTCTACTCGAAGACGGTGAGACTGTTCGCAACGCTTTTTTTGACCGAGACTTTCAGGAGTAAGACATGAGAATAGAATATTTCGAAGGTACCGATACCACGCTGGTGGAGCTTTCAACAGCCACACCCGTTGCAACCCGCGAATTGAACGAATACATTTATATCGACCTGGATAGTGAGGGTCGAGTGGTCAGTATGACCATTGAGCACGCGGGCCAGTCTGCGGATATGACAGAATTCCTTTACCAGAGAATCCCCGCAAATTTACCGGCTTAATGAAAACTCAAATCGCTGGTCGGTCCCTGCAAAAGCCGCCAGGCATTGGAGGCTTTTTTGTTGGGCTGATCTGCTTATCTCAAGAATCTTAAGATCACAAGGACTATGACGATGATCAGCAGGATGTGGATGAAATTTCCACCACGGAAGCGGCGCCGGCCAAAGTAGCCCAACAGCCAAAGAACCAGCAGGATGACGATCAGTAACTCGAGCATGCGACCTCTCCTCTTCTTGCAGATCTTGTTATTTTACATCCGATCACGATTTCACGAACTTTTTCCAATCCACGGGCGGGTCGTTTTCACGCAAAATATTTGCCCACTCAATGATATATTCCCCATCACGTAATTTAACCGAGGTCAATTCCAATTTTCCATCCACGTACCAGGGATGATAATATTTCCAATCCGGGCCGGTACAGTCCGCCCAATAAAGATCGGACCACGGGGCACAAGACCAGCCGTAGTACCAATCTTTTCCGGGGGGCAGTTTGATCAGGTGGGCCATGCCAGACTCCTTTTTAATGATTTTACAACCAAAACAATGCCAATGAGAACCGGGGTGACCTGCACTCAAAATTTGCTATAATCACAGCATGAACAAGTTGAAGATCAAAGTTCCCAGGGCGAATATTGCCGAGTTTTGCAAACGCTGGAATATTTCAGAGTTTGCGATCTTTGGCTCCGCCTTGCGCGCGGATTTTCGCCTTGATAGTGACGTGGATGTGCTGGTCTCTTTTGACCCTCAGGCGAACGTATCCTTGTTCGATATGGTGCACATGCAGGACGAGCTGAAAACCATCTTCGGGCGCGCGGTCGATTTGATCGGCAGGCGCGGTGTGGACTTGGTCAGCAGCCGCAATTATCTCAGGCGAAAGACCATACTGGAATCGGCTGAGGTGATCCATGGCGCGTCAGGCTAAAAAATGATAGGTACGATCCCCCTTACACTCGCCCCTTTCTTTCAGGAATATGCGATTGACCAACTCGACCCGCAATCTGCCGCGCCGTTGATCATCGAGCGTGCTTTGCAATTCGGGAACCGCGCCGAATTGCACTGGTTGTTCACGCAATATCCGCGCACTCAAATTGCGGACTGGTTCATAAGCTACGCAAAAGAGCGTCTTCCCGACCCACACCGCACTTTCTGGGGGATCATATTGGAAATAAAGGAATGAAAGAATTATTTTGGGAGACCATCACAGAGAATATGCGCCTTGTTTTGAACGGGTTTTCGCAGACCGAGATCGGCGCACGTTTTTATCTGGCGGACGGAACTGCGCTTTCCCTGCAAATTGGACATCGGCGCTCCGTTGACCTCGACTTCTTTTCCCCGACAGAAGATATTCCGACCATTCGCACAGTGCTCGAAGAATCGCTCGTGGTTTTTCAACCTACCCTGGCGGATTCTGCCTGGGGCAATCTGGTTTATCTTGCCAGGGATGTGCGTGTTGGGTTTTACGGATTCGGTTACCAGCTGGTCGCTTCTCTGATCGAGACAGAAGGACTTCGGCTTGCTTCAATTGAGGATATCGCGCTGATGAAGTTGGATGCCCTGCTTTCCCGCGCGGCGCGTAAGGATTTCTACGACCTGTATTTTATCTGCCAGAAAATTCCCCTGCCCCGATTGCTGGATCTGGCTCCCCAAAAATATGCCAGCGTGCGTGATTTTGAAGTTCAAACCGTAAAGCGGCTGGTTTATTTCGAAAACGCTGAATAGGATATAGACCCTTTATTGTTGCATCCCGTGGCGTGGCAAACCGTAAAAGAGTATTTCATTCAGCAAGCCAAAGAGATCAGTTCAAGTTGGTTGTAATTAATCCACAGACATCGTCCCCGCGAAGTACCCGACAGGGTGAAGGGGGATATCATCCCCGCCGCGTGCGCACCCGAAGGGTGAAGGGGATCGGCGTAAGGGGAAGGGTGCGGAATTTGGGGGAGGCCTTTATCGTGATCGATTTGAAATAAACGGTTAAATTAAACTTCGCGTACAAAGTGAAAAGCGATCATTTCGCCGCGCCATGGGAAGGGGATCATATCCACTTCGGCGTTGAACGTTGACCTATCTTTGCGAATGGCTTGCATCCGAAACCTGACGGGGGTCAGTGACTGATGGATATGTTCGTGATAGTTGCGTATGATCATTTCCTGGTCGGCTTCGGCAGCGTGCTTGTTCACGAAGCCTTCCATCGCGACCCATGCCTTGACGGTCAACCCGAACATTTTGGCGAAGCGCTCGCTGCAGATTTTGTGCACCTCGTCTATGTAGAGGTAAATACCGTCTGGACTCTTTTGGAACAAAGGCTGGAACTGTTCCATCAGCTCTTCCAAAATCTTCTCGTGTTCATGTTCCTGTGCCATAAAGCCTCCTTCAACATCGCGGTTACGGGTAAAGGGATTACTCCCTTATTGTAGCATCGAAATTAAGCAATTCAAGCCCTGATTGCTGGTCAGCAAAAAATACGTGCATGCATCGCTCGCTTGCGCAAAGGCGGTTTTGATCATATGCTTATTGCATAATGATGTCGTCATTGTTACTATCTATGCCTGCTCCAGGCAAAGTCGAAGGGCTGGTTAGGACGTTTAAGGGAGAACTATAATGTCAATGCGATCCTTCGAGAGGCAATCCCCAACTCGACGAGGAGATTACTTCGCTATCGCTCGCACATCCTCCCCGTCAGGGGAATGACATGCCAAGAGCGCGGCTCGCGTCGCTGAGGCATTACCATCGCTGACTCACAGGCCAAAGGAATATTGTCACATAAAAACAGAGGAGCAATTCGATGAATTCAATGAAAGGCAGGCGCGTCCTCATTACCGGCCCCACCTCCGGGGTTGGCAAAGAGATCGCGATGCAGTTGGCTGCTCTCGGAGCTGAAGTGATGCTCGCCTGCCGCGACCTCAAAAAGGGGAAGGTGACCGCCGCGAAGTACCCGCCGAAGCTCCCCGCGAAGTACCCGAAGGGTGAAGACGATGGGTGAAGGCGGAGGGGCCTATCCTCCGAACAGTTTCTTGAACAGGTCGTCGAAGAATTTCTGTATCGATTCCCAAATTGTCTGGGGTGCTTTCTCTTGTGGCGCGGGCGTGGCCGTTGGAACTACCAACGTAGGTGTTGCCGTTACTGTTGCGGTAGTTGTAGGAATGGTCGTAGCTGTAAGAGTTGGTGTTGCTGTTGGCAATGGCAGGCGATAGATGCCGGGCGATACCCAGAATGCGCTGTTCTGTGAGTCGTTGCTGAGCGCGGTCACATTCAGGATGAGTTTCACCGTTTGACCGGCCAACGGACTCAGGTCAATGTTGATCTCGGTGTTTTTCTGGTCGTAAAATTCTCCAACCGCCCACAGGTCCGTGATCAGGCCGGAGGCGTCCTGGTAACTCAGGCGGAAGAGCGCGGAGCAGGTGGATGCATTTATTCCACAGCTTGCAATGGCGCGGAAGTGATCTCCGGGTTGTACAAGATATTCCGGATAGCGGCCAGCGATCGTCCCGTTGGCCTTGCCCGGATTGACTCGAATGGCAGGGTAGAGCGAAGTCGTGCCGTCTTCGAGGCTGGGTAGTGTGATCGAGGTTTGCGCTTCACTGCCAGCCCCCGGACATGGGATCACCACATCGTCCATGGCCCATGCCGCTGAGCATGCCTGTGCGATAAAGTCGTACGCGAGGATCTCCGAAGCGGCGAGGTAGGGAGGCTCGAGGGTGGCAGTGCTGGTTTGTGTCGGCTGCGGTGTAAGCGTGGGCGTGCTGGTGGGCGCCGCGATCACTTTCACTTGCACCCAGATCTCGCCTGTTGAGGCTGCACCGAGGCCAAAGCGTTTCCCATTGAGGTCTTCAAACGACCAGATGCCTTTATACGTTCCGGGCGAGTCTGGTGCGGTCAGGTCAATCGATATATCAATGGCTTCGCCGGGTGTGACGATCTTGGGGAGCGAAATAAAGTCCGGGGCGCCCATCCTGTCTCCACCGATCAAGACGAATTTATAGTACGTTGTCCACGTGCAGGTGCCGGCGTTCTCAAAGCGCCAGGTCTTGGTGAACTTTTCGGTCGCGCTGATCGTCGTGCCGTCCGGTACGGTCAGGTCGGAAACGAAAGCCACACGGTTGCAGTTCGGGTCTATCGTGGCGGTCGGAAGCGGCGTGCTCGTGAATGTGACGGTGGGAGTGAACGTCAGGGTGGGTGTTCGCGAAGGCGTAGACGTAGCAGTAAGAGTGATGGTAGTCGTGCGCGTTGGCGTTTTGCTCGGCGTTCTGGTTGGCGTTGGAGTCGGTGTGCGCGATGGAGTTCGCGAAGGCGTGGACGAAGCAGTCGCGGTGGGGGTGAACGTGGAGGTCGGTGTGAACGAGGCTGTCACTGTTGGAGTCTTTGAGGGCGTCAGGGTAGCTGTACGCGTGGGTGTTCTGGTTGGTGTTCTGGTCGGCGTGCGCGAGGGGGTCAGCGTGGGCGTCCGGGTGGGTGTGCGCGAAGGTGTTTGCGTTGGCGTGAAAGAAGGTGTCCGCGAGGGTGTCACGGTGGGCGTGTTGCTGGGTGTCTGTGTAATGGTGCTTGTTGGAGTCCTGGTCGGCGTACGCGTTGCTGTTGGCGTGTTGCTTGGTGTTCGCGAAGGCGTAGACGTAGCAGTCGGCGTACGCGTCGGTGTTCGCGAAGGCGTGGACGTAGCAGTCGGTGTTCTGGTGGGTGTGCGCGAAGGTGTTCGCGTTGGTGTGAAGGAAGGTGTCCGCGAGGGTGTCACGGTGGGTGTGTTGCTTGGTGTTCGCGAAGGCGTAGACGTAGCAGTCGGCGTCTGTGAAGGTGTGACCGTCGCAGTATTTGTTGAGGTGAAGGTGGGTGTGCGCGATGGAGTTATCGTGGGTGTTCGCGAAGGCGTAGACGTAGCAGTCGGCGTACGGGTGGGCGTTGGCGTATTACTTGGAGGGATCGTAGGCGTCCGCGATGGAGTTCGCGAAGGCGTGGACGAAGCAGTCGGTGTGAAGGAAGGCGTGCGCGAGGGTGTCACGGTGGGTGTATTACTCGGAGTACGTGTCGGAGTTCGCGAAGGCGTGGACGAAGGGGTACGTGAGGGTGTCACTGTAGGTGTATTACTCGGTGTACGTGTCGGGGTTTTCGAAGGCGTAGATGTAGCAGTTGGCGTGCTGCTGGGTGTATGCGATGGGGTGAACGTTATCGTCTGCGTCGGCGTGCCCGAGGGAGTCACTGTCGCGGTATTGCCTGGCGTTCGCGAAGGCGTAGACGTAGCAGTTGGCGTGCGCGAAGGTGTCACGGTTACGGTGACCGTGGATGTGGGCGTACGCGAGGCTGTGACCGTGGCAGTGGGTATCGGGGTTCTTGTGGGAGTTTTCGATGGCGTAAAGGTCGGTGTGATCGAGGGGGTTTGCGTCATGGTTGGGCTGGGTGTAAAGGAGGCATCCAGGCAGATCGGCGCGGAATCCACCCTGTCGAATACATTGCGGGTACTGCCGTTCTCATCATAGATCTTAACGAATTGCACATATGGGAATTGTTTCACCGTTGCAGTTAAAGGCTGTGCAATACTGTATGGCGTCCCGTTGGCCTGGCATTGCCCCTTCAGGTAGATATGCAGAATACCGTTGCTCAGCTCGATGCGGCGATAGCCAACGAATCCATTCCAGAGGGCGATCAAACCGCCGGATTGTTCCGCGGCGTTCGGCCCCTTGAAGTATTCGTCCACGACCGCGCCGATCGGGTTTACTGAAGAAAGAATGTCCCTGAATGTGGCTTTCTCGAGGGGCGGCGCATTAAGTTCAAACAGCTTTTTATCGGTAAATACAATGTTGACCCGGATGGTGGGCGGAGTGGGTGTCTGTGTGGGAGTAAATGTCCACGTGGGAGTCGCTGTGCGTGTAGAGCTGGCGGTCGCGGCTGCCGTCTGGGTTTGCGAAGGCATAGACGAAGCCGTCGGCGTTCTGGAGGTCGTCCTGGATGGCGCGGAACTTGGAGTGCGCGAAGGCGTTCGCGAAGGTGTAGACGAAGCAGTTCGCGTGCTGCTTGGCATCAGGGTCGGTGTGTGCGAGGGGGTTGCCGTTCTCGTGGCCGATGGAGTGGCGATCGAGGTGCGCGAGGCCGTCAATGTAGCATGGATCGTCGTTGTTCGCGAAGGCGTAGACGTAGCAGTTGGCGTACGCGTTGAAGTTTTTGTAGCGGCGGGTGTTGGAGTGAACGTAAAGGTCGGTTTGAGCAACGCCGTTGCCGAAGCAAGGGGCGCGGGTGCCCTGCTTGGGGTGTTGGAGGGACGTACGGTCGCAGTGGAAAGTGGCGTCCTGGTCGAAGTCACAGAGGGAGTGTACGTGCGGGTCGGTGTTGCGGATGGCCGGCTTGTGGCTGTGATGGTGGCTGTGGATGTGGTGGTGGGTGGGTCGCCCGATAAAGTGAACGATCCCGAGGTTCTCCACTCGGTGCCGATGAAGATGCGAACTTCATAGAAGCCCGGCAGCCACTTGTCCACAGATTGTCTCCAGACGGTGTAACGCAACCCGCTGTTGATCTGATCCCACGGTTTGGTTTCGTAGTATTGCAGGGCTCCGTCACGATACCAGAGTGCGGTCCATTGAACTCCGGGGTCCAATTGCTTATAGGGGAAAAAGGCATACATTTGCTTGATGGGGTTGCCAAAACTTGTTGCCACCGCGCCGGGCCGTTCATTATCGATCACGGTCGAGAACTGGATCGCGCCGATCTGAATATCAGGCCGCGGCGTAACGTTGCTTTGAAATAAGGCTTCAATGACCAGAGGCAGGGACGGCTGTGGAGAGGCTGTCGCGGTTGGAGATGCGGCCGGCGTGACCGTCAGCACAAAATTCGTAGGGGAACTCGTCGGGCTGTTTAAGGGCAGCGCTGTTTCGGTTATTTCGGGGGATGGCAAAGGAGATCCCGTGCTCGGAACAGGCAGGGCAGGGACTTCAAATTGTGGCAGCCGGCTGGCAATCAAAAGAGCAACTCCCGCGATCAACAGGACCCCTAACATCGAAAAGGCGCCCCGCGCGCGGATCGTATTCTGCCGGCGGATGAGATAATTTATTGAGCGCCGCGATTCCCGCAGGGCGCGGATGGCAATAATGTAACTGAGCACAGCCCCCAGGGCCATTGCAATTCCTACGATGAGGAAGATGATTGATGACATCGGTACGTGATTATATCATTGGCAGTTTTTCTTTAAAAGAAAACCGCCCTCCGCTCCGGAGGGCGGTTCCATTCGGTCAAATGCATTCATAAAAGACTTAAAACCCACACGATCAATGGGGCGATCGCAAGCGCGGGCAGGAAATTTCCCACGCGGATCTTCTTGATCTCCAATAAATTGCTGATGGCCAGCCCGAGCAGGAGTACACCGCCGCTGGCGGTCATCTCGTTCATCATCGAAGCCGTGACGAGGCTGCTGAGTTGCGCGGCCAGTAAACTGATGCCGCCCTGATAGATCAAAACGATGAGCGCGGAGAACAGGACGCCGACTCCCAGTGTGGAGGCGAACGCGATCGAGGCGAATCCATCCAACGTGGATTTGACGGCCAGCAAATTGTAATCGCCGGTCAAGCCGTCTTGAATGGAGCCAAGGATCGTCATCGGGCCGATCTCATACAACAATGAAGCGACCATGAACCCGCGAATGAAGCGCGAGCCGCTACGGGTTTCGGGACTGCCCTGCCGTCTCGCACCGTTCGTGCCGCGAGCAGCGGCGGCACGCCGGTGCGAGACCTCGAAGGCATCACGCGAGAAACGCTTCTCGAGGGTCTGTCCCAGAGATTCCAGGCGGTCTTCGATCCTCCACCATTCCCCGAGCAACGCGCCGACGATCAACGCGCCCAGCACGATCAATTGATTCTCGCTTTTCAAGAACATTTGTATGCCCATCGCGGCGGTGAAGAGCCCCAGGCCGGCAATGACGGTGGCCTTGAGCCGTTCGGGAATGCGCGCACCGAAGATCAAGCCAAGCGTGCCGCCGATCAGGATGGTCGCAATGTTAAGGAAAGTGCCTGTCATGTGTGTTCCTATCCGGTATATGTCATTCTGAGTGACCTAAGGGAGCGAAGAATCTCCAAGATTTTGAGCCTTGAAGCTCAAATTCTTGGAAGACCCTTCGCTATGCTCACCGTTCGTGCCGTTATCAGCGGCGGCACGCCGGTGCGAGACGGCAGGGTGACACAAATATGTTGGCGCATTATACACTTTCTCGCGCCGTCGCTTATAATCCCGCACATCATGCTTGAGTCCATTCACGAGGAAATGACACGCGCAGCGCTTGGGACCTCCGTCAGCCCGCGCGCGCTTGAGATCATCATACACGCGAATCTAAAACAGGATTCGTTAAGTGGCCTGCTCGGCCACGATGAATATCACTTCGATAACAACGCCTTCGACGAGTCGTATCGCTACATTAATGAACAGCGCGGCCATGTGCTTGCCTCCTTGTTGATGCCCGGCCTGCTCCCGGCCTGGAACGCCTTCGGGAAATTGACCCATAGCGTGCAGGATTTCTACGCCCATACCAATTACATCTCGTTGTGGCTGGATCAATACAACGACACAGCTCCTCCCCCGCCCGGGATCGATCCGCTTCAAAAAGACCTGATCGAAAGCCCGCAGCTTTCCTCCGGCCGGGTCTACCTGCCTTTCGACGCGTTATACTTTGTGCCGGGCTTGCGCAAACTTTCGCTCGCCTGCCTGCCGCGCGACTCACATGGCTGGATGAACCTCGACTCTCAAGTACAAGGCCCGCGTTTTGAGTACGCGCGTGCCGCCGCAGTGAAGCGCACTTTGTATGAATTTGAACTTCTGCAAAAACTTTTAACGCCTGAAATGTCCGCGCGTTTTAGGGACCTGTAATATGCCGCGCATTAAAAAGACCGCCACCACCTCCTTTGGTTCCCCCGGTCGCATTGGTCATGATGCTTCGGCTTTTTATTCGGCACGTTTGTATGAGGATCAGCCGCAAACGGATTCCGTGCCGTATCTGGAGAACCCGATCCCCGCCGAAAAATTGGATAGCCTCATTCACGGCTCATCCGAAAGTATGAAGGAATTACCCGATTCGAGTGTGCATCTTGTGGTCACGTCGCCGCCGTACAACGTGGGCAAGGATTATGACTCAGATCTGACCCTGGGTGACTTCCTCGACTTTCTCAAGAAGGTGTGGGTCGAGGTCTATCGTGTGCTTGTGCCCGGCGGGCGTGCCTGTATCAACGTGGCCAATCTCGGACGCAAACCTTACATTCCTTTCCACGCCTATATCATTGAAGATATGACCGGGCTTGGTTTCCTGATGCGCGGCGAGGTCATCTGGAATAAGGCCGCCAGTGCGAGCAGCTCCACGGCGTGGGGATCGTGGCAATCGGCATCCAACCCCACCCTGCGCGATGTGCATGAATATATCCTCGTATTCTCCAAAGGTAATTTTCGCCGCGACAAATCCGAGGTCCGAAAAGATACCATCACAAAGGAAGAGTTCCTCGAGTTCACCAAATCTGTTTGGGATTTCTCAACTGAGTCCGCGAAAAAGATCGGTCACCCCGCGCCGTTCCCCATGGAGTTGCCGTATCGCTGCATCCAACTTTACACATACTCGAATGAGATCGTGCTGGACCCGTTCATGGGCAGCGGGCAGACCGCGCTCGCGGCAGTTAAAGCGGGCCGGCATTTTGTGGGGTACGAATTAAATGAGGCATACCTGGAACTCGCCAAAAGCAGAATTGAGCATGCCAGAGGATAAGAGGCAGTCTGGAACATCGTGAACTTGGACGGACCGCTTGGAAAGTATCGGCCATCAGTTTTGGCGCGTGGGCTATTGGCGGGACCTGGGGCCAGGTAAAAGATGAAGAGTCCCTTGCGGCCTTGCATCGCGCCCTCGACTTGGGAGTCAATTTTTTCGACACGGCCGATGTCTATGGGGATGGGCACAGTGAAGGATTGCTTGCGCGTCTTCGAAGGGAACGCAGTGAGCCGTTTTATGTCGCGACCAAAGCCGGGCGCAGGCTTAATCCGCATGTGGCCAGCGGATATACCCGAAAGAATCTGACAGCCTTTATCGAGCGCAGCCTGAAAAACCTTAACATGGAAGCGCTTGATCTCTTGCAATTACATTGCCCGCCGACCGAGGTTTATTACATGCCGGAAGTTTTTGGTGTGTTGGATGACCTGGTCCGGGCGGGAAAGCTGCGTTACTATGGCGTGAGCGTGGAAAAAGTGGAAGAAGCCTTGAAGGCCATTGAATACCCGAACGTGCAAACCGTGCAGATCATTTTCAATATATTCCGCCAGCGCCCGCTGGACCTGTTCTTTGGCGAGGCACAACGCCGCAAGGTTGGCATCCTGGCGCGCGTGCCGCTTTCCTCCGGGATGTTGACCGGGAAAATGAATCGCGTCAGCTCTTTTGCATCGGACGATCATCGGCAATTTAACCGTCAGGGAGAATCTTTTGATCGCGGTGAGACATTCTCCGGGCTCGATTATGAGATTGGCCTGCAGGCCGTGGAAAAGCTGCGTGCACTCGTCCCTTCCGGCATGAGCATGGCCCAAATGGCCCTGCGTTGGATCTTGATGTCGCCCGCGGTGACTTGTGCGATCCCGGGCGCAAAGAGTCCCTCCCAGGTGGAGGAAAATGTCGCGACGGCGGACCAGCCTCCGCTTTTGGAGGATGCGATGAGCCGCATCCATGCAATTTATGATCGGTTGGTACGTCCGCAGGTGCATCATTACTGGTGAGTTGAGGAGTGACACGCGGTGTATTGCTGTTGGAGTCGCATGTGTAAGTTTCGCCGATGCTTCGCAACTACCCGACCACCAGGTCCCACGGCTAGCAGAGTATAATATTGACTATTGGAGACTGACATGAAAAAACAAATTTTCACTGTAATCGTGGAACGTGACCCTGAGTCGGGTTGGTTGGTAGGCGATGTATCCGAACTGCCGGGCTGTTATACACAGGCCCCCGATCTTCCACAGTTGGAGAAGAATATTGAAGAAGCGATACGTGGATACTTGAAGGTCGCTTCCTCTCAAGAGCCCGCACCCGAGTTTGTGGGCACATTTCGTATTGGCGTGGCCGTATGAGTCGTTTGCGTTTGGTTGCATTTAGCACTCTTGCTAAAGTGGCCGAAGCAAAAGGCTTTCGTCGAATACGGCAGGAAGGGAGCCACAATATTTTTCGCAATGCCGATGGAAAGATCATTGTTATTCCCGATCATGGCTCTCAGGTGATTGTGCGGCCGTTGCTAAGAAAAATCCTGCGCGATATGGGGGTTAGCCCTGATGAATATGAGACAATTCTGAAGAAACTATAAACCACACATCAAGTTGACAGCAAATTCTCGGCGGGGACGGGAGTCCCACGCCGAGCGCGGTCAGGGGCGACACATTAGATTATCTTTGCGTTTACACACTTCCTGAGCTGAACTGCTTAGTTTCAATTCTGCAACTCTAGTATAATCTTCCTCATGGATATAAAAACTCAACTCAACGAATCAGTCAAAGACGCCATGAAGAGCGGCGATGAAGTGCGCAAGCGCACAGTGCGCATGGTGCTGGCCGCCGTCAAGCAGGCCGAAGTGGATAAGCAGGTCACGCTCGACGATCTGGCTGTCGTCGCGCTTGTTCAAAAGGAGATCAAGAACCGCCGCGAGGCGCTCGAAGAAGCCAAAAAAGCCAACCGCGCCGATCTCATCGAGGGGAACGAATCCGAGATCAAGGTATTGGAAGTCTTCCTCCCAAAAGCCATGGCCGCGGAAGAACTGCGCGCATTGATACAGACCGCCATCGCAGAGACCGCTGCCGCCGCGCCGAGCGATATGGGCAAAGTGATGAAGGTTGTCATGCCCAAAGTGGCGGGGCGCGCTCCCAACGATATGATCAGCGCGACGGTCAAAGAATTGCTCACCAAGTAAGTACTCCCGCGCCGCGATCGCGTTTGTCCGCTGCGCAGTCATTTTTATGCCAGCACGTACCCCCGTTTCCTCCCGCATTCGAGCTTTACAGATCATTTTGATCGTGGCGGTCAGCCTGATCTCTTTTGCCGTGCTGACGTTGCCGATCGGCCTGCGTTCCACCACGCAGGCGTTGGCCGTGGGAGATGTGGCTTCGATCACCATGCAGGCACCGCGCGATCTCGAATATATAAGCGATATCCGCACCGAGCAGGCGCGCAGAGCCGCGGAAAGCGCAGCGGCGCCTGTATATACTTCGCCGGACCCCGCCATCACGCGTCAGCAAATCGAGCGACTCACCACCACAATGCAATACATTACCTCCGTGCGCGATAACGTTGATCTGACTTTTGACCAGAAGAAAGCCGACCTGGTTGCGCTAAGCGATGTACGCTTGAATCTTGAAACGATCGATTACCTGCTGGCCATCTCAGACGCCCGCTGGCAGATCGTCCAATCTGAGGCGTTGCGCGTATTGGAGCAGGTCATGCGCCGCGTCATCCTTGAAGACGAGCTGGGATCGGTGAAGGCCGCTGTACCCGCGCTGGTCAGCCTTACATTGACCGAACAGCAAGCTGCGCTGGTCTCCGAGTTGGTTTCGGCCTTCGTTGTCCCAAATGGTTTTTACAGTGAGGAACTTACCCAGGCCGCCAGGCAGGTCGCACGCGATGCCGTGGAGCCGCTGGTACAGACTTACAAAGCGGGTGAGACTATTGTGCCGGCCGGCGAGGTCATCACCCCGGCGGATATGGAAGCGTTTCAAAAACTGGACCTGATCCGCCCCGGTCAGCGCTGGGAGGATTTGATCGGCGCAGCCGCGTTGATCCTGCTTTCCGCGGCCCTGGTTCCGTTGTATTTCTTCCGCAGAAAACGTGCCGCGATTATTAATGATGCGCGCAATCTTATGGTGATCGCCATCGTCTTCATCGTCTTTTTGGCCGGCGCGCGGCTGTTCACCAATCGCACGCTCGCGCCGTATGGATATCCATTGCAGGCTGCGGGCCTGATCCTGACAACATTGTTCGGGCTGGAAACCGGAATGGTTATCGTCATTCCGCTCTGCTTGCTGGCTGCGTATGGATTGCCGAACACGCTCGACCTGGCGCCGTATTATCTGATCTCATCGCTGATCGGTTTGCTTGTGCTTGGCCCTGCGCGGCGCTTTTGGGGATTTGTGCGCGCCGGCATCGCCATCTCGCTTTCAGGGTTTGCCGTTCTACTGGCGTATCGTTTGCCTTTCTTTCCTCCCGACTGGCTTGGCATTGTTCAATTTATCGGTGTGATCGCATTCTCCGGTTTTGCAGCCGCAAGTATCACACTTTTGCTTCAATACCTGCTGGCGCAATCGTTGGGACTCACAACGCCCCTGCAATTACTCGATATTTCCCGCCCCGATTCACCTCTTTTACAATTCTTCCTGCGCAATGCGCCCGGGACCTATCAGCATAGTTTGCAGGTCGCGAACCTTGCGGAACAGGCCGCTGAAGGGATCGGCGGCGACCCGCTGCTCACGCGCGTCGGCGCGCAATTCCATGATATTGGCAAGGCTCTCAACCCAACTTTCTTCATCGAGAATCAAATCCCTGGCAGCGAGAACAAACATCACGATATCACACCGGAAGAATCCGCGGCCACCATCATCCGGCATGTCACAGATGGTGTGCAACTGGCAAAGAAATACCGCCTGCCTCGCAGATTGCATGATTTTATCCTTGAACATCACGGCACGCTCATCACGCGCTATCAATATAACCAGGCCATGGAAGCCGCGGGCGGCGATGTGACCAAGGTGGAGATCGAGAAGTTCCGCTATCCCGGCCCGCGCCCGACCTCGCGTGAAACGGCTTTGCTCATGCTGGCCGATGCCAGCGAAGCGCGGGCCCGCGCTGAACGTCCCGCCACCGATGATGACCTGCGCGCCCTCGTTCGCAGTGTGATCGACGCGGTGCAAAAGTTCAACCAGCTGGATGACACGCTGCTGACCCTGCGCGACCTGAACCTCATCACAGAATCCTTTGTGACCACACTGCGCGGCACCTATCATCCGCGTATTCAATATCCCAACGCCAGAGTGCCCGATCAGGATTCAACCATCATGACACTGCGGAAAGATAAATGATCTACATCGATTCACGACAGGATTTTTCAGATACGTCCCTGCTTGAGCGCGCCGCCCAGCTCACGCTCGACTCACAATCTGCTTCAGCGGGCGCGGACCTCACCATCGTCCTGACCGATGACGCGCAATTGCACGTACTTAATCGGGAATACCTCGGTGTGGACGCGCCAACGGATGTGCTCTCCTTTCCCGCCTCTGAAGCGGACCCGGAAACGGGTGCATCCTATCTGGGCGATATCCTGATCTCGATCCCGCGCGCCGCCATACAGGCGCAAACCGCCGGGCATTCGCTGGAGGCGGAAGTGCAATTGCTGGCGGTGCATGGGGTGCTGCATTTGCTCGGGTACGATCATGCCCAGGCAGAAGAAAAAGCCCGCATGTGGAGCGCGCAGGCCGAGGTGCTTACGCGACTCGGTTTATCTGAACTTAAAATACAGGATACATAGTGAAGTCTTTTTTCTCTACGCGGGCCGCATCTTTTCGTCACGCGTTTGGCGGGTTGTTCCATGTATTGCACACTCAACGCAACGCGTGGATACATACTGGCATTGCAATAGCTGTGTTGATCGTTGGCTTGTGGGTTGGCTTGCCGCCGCGCGATTGGGCGGTGGTCGTGCTAACGGTCGCGTTGGTGTTTACGGCTGAGTTCATCAACACCTCCATTGAAGCCATTGTGGACCTTGCCAGCCCGGATAAACATCCGCTTGCAAAAATAGGCAAGGATGTGGGCGCCGCCGCGGTATTGGTCTCTGCGTTGGCCGCGATCTTGATCGGCTTGTTGATCCTCGGCCCGCCGTTTTTGGATAAGTTAAGTATTTTGTTGAATTTCTGATCAAGGAGTCGCAATGACTTTATCTTTCAAATTTGGAACGGTAGGTTCACCCAGCGGCACACCCAGGAAGCCCGGCGGCTCGAGCGGCGGAATTGAATTCAGCAAGTCGATTGGGTTGGACGCCATGGAACTCGGCTGGGTGCAATCGGTACGTGTGACTGAAGCTACTTGTGCCCTAATTAAATCCGCGGGCGAAAAGCACGGTGTTTCATTAAGCGTGCATGCGCCCTATTTTATTAACTTGAACGCAAATGCCGATGAATGGCCCAGGTCGCGCAAACGATTAATGGACGCCGCGCATTACGGCTACCGCGCGGGCGCGACAGACATCATTTTTCATCCCGGCTCGTATTTTATGAACGACCCGGCGGAAGTGTTGAAGGTTGTCCTCCCGCGCTTGAGGGGTTGCATGGATGAATTGAAGAAAAAAGGCGATAAAGTGACAATACGCCCCGAGACGATGGGTAAACCCGCCATGCTGGGTTCGTTCGAAGATGCCATCGCCATGAGCAAAGCCATGGATATGGTGCAACCCTGTCTTGACTTCGCCCATTTGCACGCGCGTCCCGGCGATGGCACGATGAACACCTATGCTGAGTGGTCGAAGCTGTTGGAAATCTATAAACGCGAATTGGGTGCCATGGCCCTGAAGAGTTTACACATTCATCTCTCCGGCATTGAGTATGGTCCCAAGGGTGAAAAGAATCACCTGACCCTCGCCGATGCAGACCTGGATTTGAAGGCGTTGTTCAAAGCGTTGAATGAATTCGGTTGCGAGGGCCGCATCCTGTGCGAAAGCCCCATCATGGAAGAGGATGCGTTGAATATGAAGAAGGCCTGGATGAAAGTGAGTGGGGAGAAGGAATAAGAGAAAGAAAAACTATTACAAGCGCGCAACCAGGTCAAAGTCTGAGGGGAGCAGCGAGAACATGTGCGCGTCGTGGATCTCCTTGCGCACCACCATGCGGTTGAGCAGGATCCCCTCGTAATGTGCCCCGACCTTTTCTGCGGCGCGTTGGCTGGCTGTGTTTCCCACCGCGACGACGATCTCTGTGCGGATCAACCCCACTTTATCAAACGCAAATTTCGCGGCGAGTTTCGCAGCGCGTCCCGCGATGCCCTGTCTCTGTTTTGAGGTGCGTACCCAGTAACCGAGATTGCAAAAGGAATACACGGGATGAATATGACTCAAGCTGCATCCGCCGATGATCTCATGATTTGTTAGGTCTGTGATCGCAAAGGCGTACATCGTCCCGTTCGACCAGTTTGCACGCGTAATCGTGATGAAGTTGTTCGCCGTATCCACTGAGTAATCCTCGTTCGCCCACGACATCCACGGTTTGAGTTCGGGCAGGGATTCATGCACGGCTGCATGTAAGGCCTGCGCTTCCCCGAATTCAAATGGACGCAGGCTGATGATATCGTCTGTCAGTTTAATAAAGGGGAGCATGGTTTTTCTGAAACAAAAAAAACGGCGAGACGCCTGTACCGCGTATGAGTCCTCCGTCTGCCTGCCTCTCGGCACCTTGATATAACTTACGTGGAAGTGTATTCTCTCAAACTATGTTCCACCGCGTAGGCTGCGGCCTCTGCCCTGTTGTGCACATTCAGCTTGGAGAGAATGCTCGAGACATAGTTGCGCACCGTGCCCTCGCCGAGGAACAGGTTCTTCGCGATCTCGCGGTTGGTTTTGCCTTCTGAAACCAGCAACAATACGTGCTTTTCCTGCTGGCTGAGGTGTGAAAAAGCGGAGGCCTCCTCCGCTTTTACTGCGCGGCGCACTTCCTGGAAGACGCGTTGGGTCACCGCCGGGTCAAGCAGGGCTTCGCCTCGTCCGATGGATTCAAGTGCCCTGATCAGGTCCTCGCTCCCGATCTGCTTGAGGATGTAACCGGAGGCGCCTGCGCGAATGGCGGAGAACAGCATTTCATCCTCCGCGTAGGAGGTGAGCATGATCACTTTTGTATTTGGAAATTGATTTACGATCTGCTCACAAGCTTCAATGCCCGATGTGCCGGGCAGGCGAATATCCATTACGATAACATCAGGCTTGAGGGAGGCTGTCTTCTCCAATGCTTCACGCGCCGAAGCGGCTTCTCCCACTACATCGAAATGCGGGTGACGCTCGAGCAAGGACTTCAGGCCGAGGCGCACCACCTCATGATCATCCACAAGCATGATCCGCTGTTTATTCATTGCGTTATTTTACCCCAGGATGATCTGAAATGCCGGCAGCCGCAGCGGACTCAACGTGAAAAGATGCGTGCCACGCCTTTGCCGCGCCAGTTTTGCAGAATGGCTTCCATATACAGGTCCTCCAAAGCCTCAACCTGTCCCTGGATTGAAAATTTCTGGCTAAATTCCATGGAACGTTTGCCATATCGTTCCATTTTGGCGTCGTCGGATAGTAGGTCAATAATTGCAGCGTTGAACGCGTCGACATCCAAAGGTGTCATTTGTCCGTTCTCGCCATTGACGATCATGCCTTCGAAGGCCTCATCCTGAACGGCAACAATGGGCAGGCCGGATGCGATCGCTTCGATGACCGAAATGGGATGTACTTCTGTTGTGGAGGCGGAGAGGAAGATCGTGGCATCATGCAGCAGGTCCGGCAAGTCTGCGCGGTTGACCATGCCGAGGAAGTGAATACGCTCATTTGCTTTTGTGGAGGCGGCCTTCTTTTCCAGATCCTTGCGCGCACCGCCATCGCCGGCGAAAACAAGGTGCGCTTCGGGGAATTGGTCTGCCATATGTGCGAAAGCGCTGATCAGGAAATCCAGACGCTTCTCCGGGTCCACTCTTCCGACGGATAGCAATATGGGCGCGTCCGGCTTTAACCCGAGCCTGGCGCGGAAACTACCGGGGGATTTTGCCTTCTTGAAATTGCTCAGATCAATTCCGTTTGGAATGGTGTGGATCGGTTTGCGGACGTTTTGCTCCAACAATAATCTCCTGAATTTGGGAGAAGGCACCACCACCTGATCACCGAGATTGGTGGTCGCCGTACTGAACCAGCGCGCCGCGCGACGGATAACGCGTGTGCCACCGATGACCTTGAGATAGTGTGTATAGTCTGTGATAGAGCAGTGGTAGGTGTAAATAAGCGGCAGGTTTTTGGTGGAAGCCGTCAAGTAAGCCAGCAGGCCGACGGAGAATGGGCTGTGCGCGTGCAGAACATCGAATTGTTTTCTGGTTAATGACCATGTTGAACGCGGCGTTCCGAGCACAGCCACATAAAGGGGCGGCTTGTTCAAATATCTTAAAGACGGCAGGCGATACACGCTTGGCTCGTCATCATGGTAGCCGGGGAATTTCGGCGCAAAGATGGTCACCTGATGGCCGGCGGCACGCAACCCCTCCGAGATCAATTGCAGGGAAATGGAAACGCCGTTGACCTGGGGGGCATAGGTATCGGTGAACAGGCCAATGCGCAGGGAGCCTATTCTTTGGGGTGCCTCAAATTCCGTTGCGTGTTCTGCCATGCGTTTATCTCCTGGATCTATTGAATGGTTTGCAAACGGGAGCTTCTAGGGTGTTTGCTGCTCTTTGTCTTCGTGTTTCGTTAAATTCGTCTTCATGCGTTTTGTCAGTTCCCGGCGCGTAAGCAAGACGCGATGTTTGCATTCGTTACATTCCAGCCCAATATCCGCGCCGAGGCGCACGACGGTCCATTCGTAGGAGCCGCAGGGATGTGGTTTTCGCAGGCGCAAGTGATCGTTCAATTGCAAGTCTGGCAGCACAGGTGAAATTATACCGCCGGGTGGTTGAGTATCTGTACGGACGCGTTTTTTGGATTTGTAAAATGACTTGGATTATTGACAGGTTGGGATCGTATCTGGATTTTCGTTCGCATTCAAAGGCAACCCCAAATACGGCGATGGATCGTAGGTGTTATTGATATCCAGCTCGTTTTTGAAATTGCCGGACCCATCATCTTTCACGACCGAGACGTGCAAGTGTATGCCTACCGGGTTGTTCGGGTCGCCGGAGTAATTGCCCTGCAGGCCGAGAATGGTTCCTGCTTCAACGAAAACTTCGTGCGTCCCCATCGGAAAATCTTCCGAGATGAAGGAATTGCCGAGCGGGTCGGCCATGTGTGTGTAGTAAACCCAGATCTGGCGTCCAGGCTGAAGGGGGTCGTGCGGCACGCGCATGATGACGGAGGATTTCCAGTCCGTCTGGCGGGTGAGATATCCGGGGTAGGCCGCGATCACGGGCGTAATACCGATCGCTGTGCCGCCGAAGATGTCAATTCCGGAGTGGCCATGACCGCGGCGGAAGGAATCGTCCCAGATAAAGCCGATCAGGCCGTCGGTAGGGAAGATGAACGGCGCGCCACCGCAGCTCGTCCCGGCCTGCATCATCAATTCTGGGCGGGAGGCGGGATCCTGGAACCAGGAAAAGACCTGCGCGGTTCGGACAGAAGTGCGGCGCAGGGTAAAATACAAATATACGCCGGCGGTGATGACCGCGAAAAGCAGGGCAAGCAAAAGAAATTTTTTGGACATCCGACGCATTATACTCAGTTTGCCAGGAAGTTTAAATTTTTTGTCGTATTCGGAAATCTTTGTTGATTTTTGGGCTGAATTGTTGTAAGATGGTTATAGAAACGCTGTACTTATATAAACTCGAAAAGGCAAACTCATCGTGAGATGAGGGCGCAAAGTCATGGGTCTGCGTGTAAGTGAGCAGATTGCCAGGCCGCCGAAATTTTTTATTCGGCGGTTTTGATTTGAGAAGGAGGTGTCCGGAAAAATCTATGACCGTGATCGCAAACGAGCCAATTCATTAACTAATAGAGGAGAGAGTATATGAAACCCAAACTTTTCAGAACGTTTATAGTTTTATCGGTGCTGTTGGTAACAGTTGTGCCATCCGCCCTGGCTCAGCACGGCGGGACGGATCACCTCTTCGGCAGCGGCGCGTTCGGCAACATCGAGTTCGTCAGCAAAGCGGTTGTGACAAGCACGGAAGGGCTTGTTGCAGATGTGGCAATCAGCCCCGACGGGCAGTGGGCATTCCTAGCCAACTGGGGTGAGCCGGACTGCGCCGGGCCCGAGACCGGTGGCCAGACCTCACCGGACGCCGGCGCTTGGGTAATCAACATCAGCAATCTGAGCAAACCGGTCAAAGTCGGCTTCATCGCCTCCAGCCAGGACACTCGCCCCGGTGAGGGCATGCAAGTTGTCAATATTACAACCAAACAATTCAATGGCAACCTACTGGTGATGAACAACGAGCACTGCGGCCCGCAAGGCAAAGGCGGCGTCTCGCTGTGGGATGTCACCGACCCAACAAAGCCTTTCAAAGTCTCTGAGCACTTCGGCGATCGCGGCGGCGTCTCAGCAGGCGATGCCAATGATATTCACAGCGCCTTCGCTTGGGACACAGGCGCTAATGCTTACGTCGTAATGACCGACAACTTCGAGACAACCGACGTGGACATACTCGATATCACCAACCCCAGCCGCCCACGGCTGATCAGAGAACTCAACCTCGCCGCTATGTTCCCGAGCATCGTGCAGCCTTCGCTTGGGTTGACACAGGTGTTCCTGCACGATATGGTCGTGAAGAACATCAATGGCAATTGGGTGATGCTGCTCTCGTATTGGGATGGCGGCTTTGTCCAGCTCAACGTCAACGACCCGGCCAACCCGACCCTCATCGGAGACACCGACTATAACAACCCTGATCCGCAACTGCGCGAGGCCACCGGCACTCGCCTGACCCCGGAGGGCAATGGACATCAGAATGAGTTCACGATGGACAACAAGTACTTCATCGGCACCGATGAGGACTTCGCGCCGTATCGTTCCACTGACTTCCAGATCACAACAGGCTCCTTTGCCGCTGTTTATCCCTCGGGGATAGTTCCCGGCGCGGCTGCGCCAGCCATCCTGCCGGACCTGACCCTGAATGGACCCACTGTCTACGGCGGCTACGGCTGCCCGGCCTCGGCGCCAATCCCGTCGCCGAGTTCCATCCCCGGCTATCTTTCGTCACTATTGCCCGGCGAGGAGAAGATCGTCGTTCTCCAGCGCGGCCCGGTTAATGACCCGAGCGCCCCGGAGGGGGCATGCTTCCCTGGTGAGAAGGCGCACCAAGCAGTCCTCGGTGGCTGGGATGCGGTACTCTTCGTGCAACGGCATGGCGGTGTAGAGAATCCACCCTTCTGCGGCTCTGGTGCCTTTGTGAATGACGTGGTTGGAGTCTGCACGAACCACGAGGCGTTCCACAAGCTCTTCAACGTGTCTCCGTTCAGTCCGCCGTACCTCTTCTCGGGCTATCCGGAGCCGAGTATCTTGATCGGCAAGGTCGGCTCGAAGATCGAAGTAGGCTCGGAGTTCGACGGGTGGGGCTACGTCCACCTCTTCAGCAACACGTTGTCCGGCGGCAAGTTCGCCGAACTCGACACGTATGCGATTCCCGAAGCGCACGACGAGGCCTTCGCCTTCGGCTTCGGTGATTTGACCGTCCACGAGGTGGCGACGGATCCGCAGAGCCCGAGCCACGCCTACCTGTCGTACTATGCGGGCGGCCTGCGCTCGCTCGAGATCCAGTGCAAGGGCAAGAATTGCCAGCTCGTCGAGGTCGGTGGCTACCTCGATACCCTTGGCAACAACTTCTGGGGTGTCGAGACGTTTGTTCGCGATGGTTGCACCTACATTGCGGGGAGCGACCGCGACAGCGGCTTGTGGCTGTTCAAACGCACAGACTCCTGCCCATAAAGCTAGTACTATAGTTAACCCCGGTTCTCTGGGATGATCAGAAAAGGGCTGGCAGGAAAACCTGCCAGCCCAAAGAAGACCAGAATCACTGTCAATTATGTTGTGATGATATCAAAGGAGGCCTACGAACGGTCTCCTTTTGATTTAGAGGAATGACGCGTTGACTACAGGGCATCTTTTGAGCCCGTCTGCTTTCATTAAATCAGGCGGTATAATTCTGCCATTCTTAATTTCTGGAGTAAACCCGTGCGTGTAAAACATTTCCTCTTCGCCATTCTTATTGTCGCCATTCTAAGTGCGTGTGGAACTTCCGCCACGGAGATCGCGGCTCCCAGCGCGGTGCCTACGCATACGCCGGTACCCTCCCCAACGGTCATTCCGACTCCATCCACACCACTGGCGATCCTGGTGGTCCCGACGGATATGGAGCAGGCCACATCGGACCTGTACCAGAAAACAGTATACGACCTGGCACAACAATCGGGTTATCGCTTTCAAGTCCGCAACGCGTTGACGCTTGTCGATGTGACAGGCCCGACCTTGAAAGTGGTCGTTGCGGTGCCGCCAGATCCGGGTATCGCCACGCTGGCCCCCACTGCGCCGGGAGTGCAATTCCTGGCAGTGAACATTCCAGGCCTCACTGCCGGGGGTAATGTAAGTGTGCTGGCACCCGATTCTCAGGTGGAATTGCCCGCGTTCCTGGCCGGGTATATTGCCGCGATGATCACCGAGGAATATCACATTGGCATGCTCATTCCGCAGGGTGATGCGGACGCGCTACGCGCCTTTAATGCATTCAACAATGGCATGACCTATTACTGTGGCTTGTGTAACACGTTCTATTTCACTCAAATTACCTACCCAACCTATGTTGATATCCCGGCGGATGAAGACCCCGCGCGCTACGGCGGCTATGCCAATGTGCTGATCAACGACCGTGACGTCGATACGCTTTACATTTACCCTTCGCTTTTAAACAAGGATTTCCTTTCTTATGTCGGCACCACCGGCGCGTTGTTGATCGGCACTTCCATGCCAGACACACGTCCCGGCGGCTGGGTGGCAACGATCGCGCCGAATACCATCCAGGCGATACAACTTGCCTGGCCCAAGCTGATCGCCGGACAGGGGGGGATGAACGTTCAATCCCCGCTCGGGCTTGCGGATATAGACCCGGCCTTGCTGACACCCGGCCGTCAGCGCCTCGCACAGGAGACCCTGGAAGGATTGATCGCAGGGCGTATTTCCCCCACTTCTCCATAATTGTAAAAGAGCACGGATGCATCCGTCCGTTTATTTTGACCCTTCCTTGAGATTGGTTGAACCCGTAAGAGTGTATGTTCCTGTTTTACCCACCACGTCAAGGACCTGATCAACAAGGCCAACGGATGCCATGCGTTTGATCGTGCAATATGGGTTCATTGAACTTAACTTGAGGCGCATCACGGTGGGTTTGCACTCCTATAATCCACGCGCCTTGAAATCTTATGAGAAGGTCGGTTTCAAAATGGAAGGTCGGGTGCGCGGCGAGGGGCTGCGCGACGGCCAACGTTATGACGGTCTCTACATGGGTATTCTGCGTGAAGAATGGATGGCACAGAACTTAAAACGCTAAAAGCGCCATTCATAGCGCTGCATGAAATGGACGGAATAAAATGACACTACAGATGAAATCAAACGAATCTCTTCTCTCCTCAAACTTGAATTTGCGTCCCGTGCAATGGGAGGACGTTAACGCTGTGGCACAACTCATCTACGACGTCTGCGAAGCAGATGGTGATACGGCCGTTGCAATGACTCCCGGAGAATTAAAACACGAATGGGAAACCGATGATTTCAATTTTGGGACCGACCATTTCCTCGTTGAAACCAAAGACGGACGCATTGTTGGCTACGAGGAATTCTTTAATGAGAATGTTCATTCTCAGCTGCGCAGCGATGGGTACGTCCACCCTGATTTCAAAGGACTCGGCATTGGCACGTCCTTGTTGCGTGCAGTTGAAGTGCGCGCGTGTGAAGAGCTGAAACTTGCCGATCCGGATCTGCGCGTGTTCATTCGTAGCACGATGGATAACAAAGATACGGAAGGCCATACTCTGCACAGGGCCGAGGGATATTTCCCCAAGCGCTATCACTGGCGAATGGAGATCAAACTTGAAGGCCCGCCGCCGAACCCTGTTTGGCCTGCAGGCGTTGAGTTGCGTCCTTTTGTGTGGGCTGAGCACGCAGTAGCTGTCTGGCAGGCGCAGAACGAATCCTTTCGCGACCATTGGGGCAGCCATGATATTTCCCTTGAAAAGTGGGAACACCATAGATTTGGACCCGGGGATTTCGACCCCACACTCTGGGTGGTCGCCTGGGATAAAGATCAAATTGCCGGTTTTTCGCAGAACCGATTCCGCATGGGCATTGGCTGGGTCGGCACGTTGGGAGTGCGGCGCCCTTGGCGCAAAAAGGGACTTGGGCTTGCCCTGCTCCTGCATTCGTTTGGCGAGCTTTACAAGCGCGGCAGGAATACCATAGGCCTCGGTGTGGACGCTTCCAGCCCGACTGGGGCCACGCGTCTCTACCAGCGCGCCGGCATGTATGTGGCAAGTGAATTCCTCACCTACGAGAAGGAATTGCGCGCGGGCCGGGAATTGAGCGACGAATAGTCAAAATATGATTCGCAGGTCAGGCCAAATCAGTGTAGAATCAAGGCATTCTCGGATTATAAAGAAAGGGTACCACCATGAACCTGCGTTGTATTTATTGTCAGACCCCATTTACACTCGCTCGCGCCGAAATGCTTACTGCGATCGTGCACATGAAAGAAAAGAATATGAATCACTACGACGCGCACTGCCCGCGCTGCCGTCGCGCAAATTCCATTTCGCGCCAGCGCATGGAACTGTTCCTCCCGAACTGGCAGGAGGCCGTCAAACAACAGCCCGCCATGCCCGTTGCTTCGTCTCCCGGGCTGGGCGCGCCTGCTTCTACTTCCCTCAAAACAGAGCCTCGTCCCAAAGCACTGAAGGCGACCATGGTGAAGAAACCCGCGCCCATGAAGGCCATCAAGGCCTCCGCAACCAAAAAGCCCGCCCAGACATCGTCCTCGAAGGGGAAGAAGACTACTGCCAAATCCAAACCTGCGGCGACATCGTCCCCGCAGGGGAAGAAGGCTCTCGCGAAAAAGGGCAGGAAGAAATAAGAGCTCTTTTGGAATTCATTGCAAAGCCGGGAAGACAATTGTCTTTGCGGCTTTGTGTGTTTATAGCATGGAACAGAAATGAGCATGCGTGTAGTGTTCTTTGATTTTGGCGGCGTGATCCTGCGCACTGAATACCAGTCCCCGCGCGAGCAACTGGCCGGTCGTTTCAACATGGATTATGACGAAATCGATAAGGTTGTATTCGGCACAGAGTCTGCGCGGCGCGCCTCCATCGGCGAGATCAGCGAAGAGGCACACTGGATGGAAGTGCTGAAAAGATTCAAGCTCCCCGCATCCGAAATGCAGGCGTTCATGGATGCATTCTTCGGCGGCGATGTGATCGATCGAAACCTTGTGGAAACCATCCGTTCTTTGCGCAACAAATTCCACCTGGGCCTGATCTCCAACTCGTGGAGCGGGTTGCGCGCTTTCCTCACCAGGGAAAAAATCATTGACCTGTTCGATACGGTCATTATCTCGGCGGAGGTGGGTGTTATCAAGCCTGAGGCGCAGATCTTCAACATTGCGCTGAAGCAGGCCAAGGTCCGCGCGAGCGAAGCCGTCTTGGTCGATGATGTGATGGCCAATATCGAAGGTTGTGAAAAAGTGGGTATGAAAGGCGTGCTCTTCAGGGATCCACAGGAAGCCCTGGGTCAATTGAATCAGATCTTGAAAGTCAATTAAATTTGGGCTCTCCATTTGCCTTTGATGTGCAGACATCCTGCGGCGTTTTCACAACGCCTTTGTCGTTTTAATTAATTCCAAAAGGTAGATCATGTTTCGTAACCTAAAGTTAGACGCAACCAAGGTCTATTTGTTCATCGAGTTCACGCCTCGGCTTTCTTCGCGATGATGTTCGTGACCCTGTCGCTGTACGAAGCCACCCTTGCGGGACTCGCCGCGTTCCAACTTGTGCTGGTCGGCACCACACTGGGGATCTCTGCCTTCGTTTTTGAAATCCCCACCGGCATTGTGGCCGATGTGTACTCGCGTTGTACCTCCATCATCATTGGCTATCTCTTGATGGGTGTGGGTTTTCTGGTGGAAGGTCTCTTCCCCATGTTCCTGCCGATCCCGCTCGCGTAGGTCATTTGGGGTTTGGACTATACCTTCACCAGCGGCGCCTCACAGGCTTGGATCACAGATCCGGCTTGCTGCTTACGCCGGCTATGGTCCTTATCCGTCGCGCCAACACGCAATCTGCCGCGGATGAAAGCGCGGAATTGGAAGCCTCGCCTGCGGATTTAGGCAGCTAAGCAGATGGTAAAAAAGGCCAGACTCGTTCAAGCCCGGCCTTTTTAATGGTGGGCATAAATATCCAGCCGGGTGCGTCATTTTTGATGTGGTGACTTGCATATCCCTCTGCTATATTCATAGTAGTAGCTTTATTTTAGGAGAAGGATATGCCAACGATCGATCAATTCACGACCGTGCTAGGTGTGCTGGGTGCCTATTTTGTGATGGTGATGGTATTGGCCGTCAGCGTAGAGACCATTCTTGAACCGTTCACATGGTGGTTCCGTGGTCTTCGAAAAAAGATCAGCCCTGACGATGTGTTGAACGACATTAAGAGCTGGCTGCCACCGATCGCCGATATGGGCACAAGAGCCACGGCGATTGCAAACCTGGCTGAAGAATACCAATTGAATGTCAGGGATGTTCAAAAACGACTGGAAACCATCAAGGTCATCGCGGATGAAACTGCCAAGGGACTGGGAGTCCACAAGCAGGTGGATGATACCGAGAAAATGATCGCAGTGTATATGGCCGCCCTGCGCAACAAATTCTGCCTGGATGAACGAAAACGCATTGCAATTTTACGCGTGCTTTCCGGAGTTGTTGGCATCACCATCGCGTTGATGCTCAAAATAGATACCTTTGATATTATCGGATTCCTCTTCCCTGAAAATGTACGCATCATTCTCACCACGCCCGGCGGGCAGATCGGTGGGATGATGATGACAGGCCTGGCTGCCAGCGCAGGCAGTTCATTCTGGCACGATCAATTGGGACGGCTGAGGGCGATCAAGGATTCGGTGAGAGAGTTGAGATAGATACGAACGAGAAACCATCCGAAAGGATGGTTTCTCGTTCGTCACTCCTCTCCTGCGTCGCCCGCACCCAGATCCGGCAGCGCAGATTCAATCTCTTCCGGGCTTTGGCCTGATTCCAACCTGTCCACCACATCATCAAATTCGGCGGGCAGGTCTTCGCCCATCTGGCTTCCCATTTTACGCATCATCTGGCCGAGGGCTTTGGGGTCTTCTTCAATGCCTTCCATGCCGCTGAAATCATCCGCCATGGATTCCATGCGGCCGTCATCGCTTTTGGCGATGCGCACCTTCGTCATGCGGCGGCGCACTTTGTCGCTTCCGCAGTGCGCGCAGGTGACGGGTTTCTTTCCGTATTCGCTGAAGGTCATGAACACGTCAAAGCGTTTTTCACAGGTATTGCAGATAAAGTCATAGGTAGGCATGGCTGTATTTTAACGCAAAGCCGCAAAGCCGCAAAGAATCTTAACGCCCCAGTGTTTCTGCGTTTTCCCTCAGATTAAATTCACCACACCGTTCGTGCCGCTAACGCCGGCGACCGCCGGTGCGAGACGGCAGATGAAAAAAGATAAAATGGATTTGCTCGGCTATTATGGGGAGTATTATCCAAAAATCAGCGTTCATCCGTGTTTACACCTGCACTAGCGTGCGGCGCAAGTGTCTGTGGTTAAGAGCGGCCTTCGACACGTCCTCCAAGGATCAAGTTGAAACGTTGGTACAATAAACCGATGTCCACCGAATTCAATCTCCGCAAACCCGATCCACTGCTGATCGTCATCTCCGGCCCCTCCGGTGTTGGCAAGGATTCGGTCGTGCAACGCATGAAGGACCGCGAACTGCCTTTTCATTTTGTGGTCACGGCCACGACGCGTGAAAAACGCGATACTGAATCAAACGGCAAGGATTACTGGTTCGTCTCAAAAGATGAATTCGCGCGCATGATCGAAGAGAACGAGTTGATCGAGTACGCCATCGTGTATGGCGATTACAAGGGTATTCCCAAATGGGAGGTGCGCGAGGCGCTTGGCAGTGGCAAGGACGTGGTCATGCGACTCGACGTGCAGGGTGCCGAGACCGTGCGAAAGCTGGCCCCCGAAGCGTTGCTGATCTTCATCACCTGCGAAAACGAGGATGAACTTGAACGCCGTCTGCACGCCCGCAAATCCGAATCATCCGACTCACTTGCCCTGCGCATCGCCACCGCGCGCAAGGAATTGCAGCGCATTGGTGCGTTCGATTATGTGATCATCAACCGCGATTTTCAATTGGATGATACCGTGAATAAAGTCCGCGCCGTCATTGAGGCGGAACATTTACGCGTGCAGCATCGCAAGGTGAACTTATGAACGAGACGCCCGCTTCGCCGCTTGATCCTTCGACACGGCTTCGCCAGTCAGGACGGAGTGTTGAACCCGCCCAGTCGCCCCAGATGGTGCGCGTGCCCATGCCATCTCTCGCACCCAATGTGACGTATGCCATCCTTGGCTTTACTGTGTTCGTTTATGTCCTGCAATTGTTGAGTGTGGCGATCTATGGATATGCCGTTTATCAGATCGACTGGCTTGAGGTCTACGGTGCGCGCTTTAATGTTGCCATTCGGGCAGGCGAATTATGGCGCTTTATCACCCCGGTTTTTCTGCACGGTTCCGTACCGCATGTCTTCTTTAATATGTATGCCTTGCTGTCCATCGGTTCGTTCCTGGAGCGGCAGTTCGGTCATGGCAGATTTGCCCTGTTATATTTTCTCGGTGCGTTTTCCGGGAACGTGATCTCCTTTTTGTTTGCAGGCGAAAATGGATACTCGGTGGGCGCCTCCACTGCAGTCTTCGGATTGGTGGCAGCCGAATTGATCTTCTTCTACCAAAACCAGAAATTGTTTGGCGATTTTGCACGGCGTGCCATGAGCAATGCCTTTTTTATCATTGTAGTGAACCTGCTGATTGGATTGTCCCCCGGCATTGATAACTGGGGACACGTGGGCGGCCTGCTGGGTGGCGCGATCTTTGCGTGGTTTGCAGGTCCGCGCTGGCAGGTAACCGGGTTATCGCCTGATCTCAAACTGGAGGATCAGCGTGAATTCCGCGAGATCATTATTGGTGCGGGATTGGTCGTTATTATTTTCAGTGCATTGGCAGTATGGGAAATGGTTTAATACAACAAAACGCCCGCCATGGTAAGGGACGGGCGTGCAAGTTGAAACAATGGGGATTACACGTGCTTATTGCTGCGTGGGTCGAAGGCATCGCGTAAACCGTCGCCCAACATGTTGATGCAGAGAATGATCAAGACGATGAACAGGCTCGGGAAGACCCACATCCACCAGGCGCCGCGGATCAGGAAGGATTGCGCCTGTTGCATCATATTGCCCCATGTGGCAGTCGGCTGTTGAACGCCGAGGCCGAGGAAGGAAACATAAGCCTCAGTGAGAATTGCGCCGGCCAGACCCAGTGTCGCCGCAACGATGATGGGACCAAGTATGTTTGGCACGAGATGACTGAAGAAAATACGGGCGTCGCTTGCGCCCAGCGCCTTGGATGCCGTAACAAAATCAAGCTCTTTCAATGATAGTACGCTGGCGCGCACGATACGTGCAAGGTACATCCAGGAGGTGAGGCCAATCACAAGGATCACAATGCCGATACTGCCGCTGAATGTGCGGCCAAAGATAGTTACCTGCCCCACATGACGACCAATAAATTTGGCAAGCACGATAAGCAGGAACAGCGACGGAATAGCCAGCATGGCTTCGGTGATGCGCATCAGGACAGCATCAACCCATCCGCCGTAATAAGCCGCAATCCCGCCGATGAGCGTTCCCAGTGAGACTGCGATGATCACGGCTAAGAGTCCGATGAAAAGCGAGATCTGCCCGCCATAAATAATTCGCTTAAAGACATCGCGACCAACACTATCGGTCCCAAACCAATGCTCGCTATTGGGAGCGGCTAAACGACCTTTTAGATCGACTTCATTGGCGACGCTTTCAGGGATAATGATGGACCCGCTAATAATAAAGAGCAGGAGCAATATGGATCCGATCCCGCCTAACACGGCCATGCGATGTTTGCGAAAACGCCGCCACACCAATTGTCCCGGGGTAAGCGGAACATCGGCCTCTGGCTTTAAAAATTCAACGCCGATAATAAGCGGTTCAGTAGTGCTAGTCATGGATATTTCTCCTAACTCAGGCGAATACGAGGGTCAATAAATGTGTACGCCAGATCAACAATAATCGTGAAGAACACCACGCCAGTGGATGTTAGAAGGAGCACACCCAACACAACGGGATAATCGCCTCTCGCTGCATATTCCCAAAACAAACGCCCCATGCCGGGCCAGGAGAAGACCGATTCAGTGACTAGCGCGCCGCCCATCAGGAATGGAATATCGAGGCCGATGATAGTGACAAAAGGCAGGATCGCGTTACGCAAGGCATGCTTGTAAAGCACAATGCTATATTTTAAACCCTTGGCGCGGGCAGTGCGGACGTAATCCTGGCCGAGGACTTCCAGGATGCTGGAACGCAGGAAGCGCGCGTAGCCTGCGGTCTGGATCGCCACGAGGCAAAAAACTGGCAGGATAAGATGGCGGACCATGGCGATGGGATCCTTGAAATTCCATATATCCGCGCCGGTTGGCAGGTAGGGCAGTCCCCACATCTTGAATTTCACGGCAAAGATCCAAATGGATCCCAGCGCGATGAAAAAGATCGGCATGGAATATGCGACAAAAGACAATGAGGTAATCAGGTTATCGACAAAGGAATATTGTTTGACCGCCGCGACCAGCCCAAGGATAAGAGAGACGATAATGATGAATACTTCAGCGGTACTCATAAGGATCAATGTCATCGGCAGGCGTTGTTTGATCATTAGGAGAACGGGTTGACGCGAGAAGAAGGAAGATCCCAGATTCCCCTGCAGGGCCAGTCCCAGCCATTTGACGTATTGGACCGGAACGGGCTGGTCAAGACCCAGATTATGGCGTAACGCGGCGCGGTCCGCCTGGGTCATGCCCTGCGTGGTGGCATACTGTGACATCGGATCTGAAGAATAGTGTGTCAACAGAAAGCAAAGCACAGTGATAATAAAGAGTATAAACAAAGCCTGCACAAGCCGGCGAACCAGATAAGACCACATGGCGTACTCCTTCTCAAATCGGAGCGAGATTACGTCGGAGAAGAATGCCCCCGCAATGAGATGAGCGATATAGGTAGACCTGTGGCGCACTGCGCACCACAGGTCTACATGCAGAATCGGGGTTCTAAAACTTACTTAATGTCATACTCCTCTGCAATCCATGATCCACCCCCGCCTCCTGAGTTTCCGGAGCTGAGCGGGAATACGAGGCGATCCTGGTAGGCGTAGACGTTGGCGCGCGCGTACAATGGGACGAAGAGCACATTGTCGTATTGGTATTGCTGGATCGCGTCATAGGCCACCTTGCGGGTCGCCGCGTCAGAAGAGGCCAGGCCTTGAGCGAACAATTCTTCCAGTTTGGGATCGCAGAAATGGTAGTTATTCTGCCCGGTCGGCTTGTCCTTGTTGTTTATACCTTCGCAAAGGAACGTGTCGCCGGTATCTGGATCGGGATAGAAGCCTGTCGTATAGATGGCCATATCGTAGTTGCCGAGGGGCATGTCCGCACCTTCGGAATACGAGCCGAAGAAGGTACCGGCTGGGATATGGTTCGGCTTGATATCAATACCGATCTTCTTCAGGTCAGACTGGATCGACAGGACATCGTCTATGCGCCGCTGGGCGGTGGTGGTTTCGATGCCGAGCGAGAACTTAACCGGTTTGCCGTTGCAGGTGCCGGCACGGATGCCATTGGCGCCCGCCGGATAACCGGCCGCATCCAACAATTGGTTGGCCTGATCGGGATCGTACGGATACGGGGTCAGGCTGGTGTTGTACCAGTAGGAGTTCGGCCACAACGAGGCGATGAACGCCTTTTCGTCCTCTTTCAGGTAGTTCTTGATGAAGGATAGACGGTCGATACCGAGTATGATCGCCTTGCGGACGTTGACATCCTGGAACGGGCAGAAGCCATCTACATCGCTCGCCCCCTTGCCATCCACACCGACGGTGGTGCCGAGGTTGAAGAACAGATGCTCGAATTCTGGCGTGGGATCGACGCGTAGGTGGATGCCCTGTGGCTCAAGGGTCTTGATTGTCTGAATGTCAGATTCGGCGAGGTTGACCATCAGGTCCACATCACCAGCCTGCAAAGCAGCCAGACCGGCTTCAGGATCAGGAACGAACTTGATGTTGATGAAATCCAGCTTGGCAGCATTCCCGAAGTAGTTGGGATTGCGCACCAGCGTCATATGATCGCCGGGCACCCATTCCTTGATGGCGAAAGGTCCACCGGCCCAGCTGGGTTGGTGCATTTGCGGATCTGTCTCCAGCGCGGTCTTGCCCTCGAAGATGTGGGCGGGAAGCAGGCCACCACCAATGTTGTTGGGACCAAGGTTGAACAGCAGCGCCCAGGCGGGATAGAGCTCACTGAAGTGGACCACGGCTGTCTGGTCATCGGGCGTATCGATGCTGGCGATCTTGTCATAACCAGCGCGGCTGATCGGGGCGTTGCCCGTGTCCATAATGGCCTGCCAAGTGTATACGAAATCCTTGGATGTAATCGGCTCACCGTCGGACCAGAAAAGACACGGCTTGAGCTTCCAGGTCAGTGTGAGACCATCAGCGGAGACACCGCCGTTCTCGGCGCTGGGGATCTCGGCCGCTGCGTAGGCGATCAGGTTGTTCTTGTCATCCCACTTGCCGGGACCGACGCCATACATCTGCCAGATCCAGGCAGAAAAGCTCATGTTGCTGAAGGTGCCGACGGCTTGATCAGGTTCCTGCTCAAAGGCAATCGT
>CAZSVR010000015.1:62048-65797 GCA_964610295.1 uncultured Anaerolineaceae bacterium | reverse complement strand
AAAGTCTGAATGTCGGGTTTGGGGAGGGGCGGGGTGGGGTCAACACATTGGCTCATCCGATTTCACGGTAGCTTTCAACATCTTGACCTCTCCCCCGCCCTCTCCTAAAGGAGAGGGTGCCTGCAAAGCCGGCCAACGCCGCAAGCGCGGCTGTAGGGTCTGCAGGGACCTCTTTGAGGTAGGTGATCACGTCTTTGGCGGGGGTTGCTTCGTTACCCCTGTGGGGCTCCTCGCAACGACATGCTACCTAACCAACTTTCTTCCAGTCTTTCGCCACTTGTTCGAGCTTGGCCTTGTCTTCCACGTAAGTCTCCATATATCCGCAGGAGGTGCACAGGTAATGGTCCACTTCTTTGATGGATTTTGGTGCCCAATCTTTGGAGAGCATCACAAGGAAATCGCTGCCGCCATACTTAAAGCTGATCCCATGCTGTTTGGTATACACACTGTTCGATTTGCATTTGGGACATTTTCCGTCTTTCATGTTTACTCCTACCCCCTCCCAGCCTTCCCCAAATCCGACATTTAAACGGTTTAAATTCAGCCTAAGTTTGACTGTCGTATTTGGGGGAGGTGCCCCATAGGGGCGGAGGGGGTCAAGATCTAATTCTTGAATATTCCCATCGGCATGTAGGCCGAGACAATAAAATTGGGGGCGTCGACGATCTCGCTGATCTTCAGGTCCGCTGCGACGCTGCACAGCACATAAGCCTGGCTGCGGGTGATGCCGTGGGTCTTCACCACCCAATCGATCATGTAGCGCGCTGCGTTCTTGGCATTCTCCATCAGGTCCGGGCCGTTGGCCGTGGTGACGTGATATCCGGCGCCCTTATCCGATTTCGAAAGCGGGCTGGGGGTCTGGAACTCCACTTCCTTGACGGAGATATCCTTGCGGACGTTAAACTTCAGGGTCACGGTCATGGGAGATTCAATACCTGTGCCGCACAATTCACCATTCCCCTGCCCGCTATGACAGTCACCGCAGGCGAACAGGGCGCCATCCACGAAAACGGGAAACCATGCAGTGGCGCCCATGCGCATGTCACGGATATCCATGTTGCCGCCGAAATTACCGGGGGCGATGGTGGTGATGCGGCCGGGTTCCTTCGGGGCCACGCCCATGCATCCACAGAACGGCTCGAAGGGCAGGACGATATCCTTCACGCCGAACTTGCATTTCTCGCCTTCGAGTTTCCAATGATGGATATAGGCGAAATCAAAATCTTCCTGGAGCAGGCCGAAGTGCTGTAAGTGTCCGCTCCAGGCCCAGCCTTTATGTTTGAAGTCCTTGACCTCCACTTCAAGCACGTCGCCGGCTTTGGCGCCTTTCACATACACCGACCCGAGCAGCGCATGGATCAAGCCGAAGCTGATGTTCGCCAGCTTCTTGTCGTCCCAGTCGGGGGTGACCTGTCCGCAAGGCTCGGGGCAGTCAAAGACCACCGTATCACCGGGCTTGATCTCCAAACGCGGGGTTACGGAGTTGTCCCAAAAGGGTTGGGTTACGGAACCATCGAGGGCATGTTCTGTCATGTCATATTCTCCTTTTGTTGATGGGTTAGACTTTTTTTGAAATAACGAAGATCGTCAATGCAATCAGCAGATTACTCTGATGTCATCCTGAGCCGCAGTCCTGACCCTGAACAAAGTGAAGGGGAAGGAGCCGCGAAGGATCTCGGCCATGAACGCATGAGACTCTTCGTTCGCCCGGTCTCGATACGCTTCGCTACTCGACCACCGGCTCCCTCAGAGTGACACGGTATTTTTGGGATAAGTTTTATATTACTCATGATCGCAGCCAGTTCAAAATGAATTGCTCAGTCGGGTTGCCGATTTGCAGGTAGTTCAGATACAAACCGATAAATAACAGCAGCACGATGACCGCCAGGACTATGTAATCCACAAATCTGAACTTAAGTTCACGGCGATAGGTGCGCGCCGCTATATTATAGTCAAATCCACGCGAGAGGATGGCCACAGAAATATCCTGTGAACGTTCCAGCGTGGCCACAAAAATTGGAAGCAACAGGGCGGTCAGCACCTGCATGCGGCGGATCAGGTTTTTGGGTTGGACGTCATAGCCGCGCGCCTTCTGCGCATCCGTTATGATCTCGGTCTGCTTCGACAACAAACCGACAGTGGCAAACCCGAGAGTGAGAGCCATACCCATCTCCGGCGGGAGTCCATGCCCGGCAATTTTTTGGATCACATACCCAAGGATCAGCGAGAGGACAATAACGATCAATATTCGCGCCCCGAGGTCAAATGGCAGACCGTGGACCTCCTCGGCCTTGGTCAACAAAGCGAACACGAACAGGATCAGCGCCATCACCAACGTGGCGGGGAGCTCCGAGAGGAAGGTCTTGCTCTGCTCGCGCTTCGTGATCGTCAAAGCCAGCTCAACAGGCGGGGTTGTGTATAACATCAAATGCACCGATAAGACCACACTGAAGAAACGGAAGAAGACCGCCATGCCGCGCACCAGTCCCTGCAGGGTGACCGGGATCCAATTTTTAAAGGGGATGAGATAGAACAGGAAATAGGAGTCCTTTGTAGTAATAAAAAGGATCTGGAACATGGAGAAGGTAAAAAATATGACGATCAGGATCCGCAAGTTGGAGTTGAGCAGCTTGCGGTCGATGGACCGGATGCCGATCAAGTACAGGGCAAGGAATAAAAAGCCCATCAGGATAGGGTCGATCACAACGATAGCCAGGACGGTCATGCCGACAAAGATCAATAGCTTGGTGCGGGCATCCAGGCGGTGAAGAAAGGCGGTCCCTCTTTGATATTCAATCGCCATGCGAGGCCTGCACCAGCTGCTGGATGCAGCTCTCCAGTTGTTCGTATTTGATCGTGTTCGCGGGCACGCCGTGTTTGCGCAATTGCAGGGCAAGCTTTGTGATATCCGGCAGGTCGAGTGCATTCGCCTGCATGATCTCGAGGTCCGAGATCAGATCCAGGACAGGCCCGTCAAACGAAATATCGCCGCGCTTCAGCACCACCGCCCGCCCCGCATACGCGGCTGCATAATCGACGCGGTGTGTGATCATCACGACCGTCGTACCAAGATCGTTCAAGTGTTTTATGATGTCGAAGATCTCCCGGGTCATCTGGGGGTCCTGGCCGGTGGTGGGCTCATCGATCACCAATATTTTCGGGTTGAGCGTCAGCACCGAAGCAAGCGCCAGTCGTTGTTTTTGTCCCTTGCCCAAGTCGAAGATCTCGGCGTTGATAAAATCAAGCATATCCACTAATTCCAACGCACGCTGCACGCGCTCGTCGAATTCCGCCGGGTCAATGTTGTGCGCCTTCAAACCAAAGGTCATTTCATCGCGCACTTTGAAGGAGACGAATTGATGATTTGGGTTTTGAAAACAAAAACCGATTTCCTGAGTCAATTCATGGGTCGGAGTGGTCGCGACATCTTTTCCGGCTACAATCACCCGGCCTTTCGCAGGCTGCAACAACCCGATGATGTGACGTGCCAGCGTTGTCTTCCCTGAACCGTTGCGTCCCAATATGGCGACCAATTCCCCCTGCTGGATCGTCAGGTTCACGCCTTTAAGCGCGGCACTATCGCCTTTATAGCTGTAATGTACATTCTGGAATTCAATGATCGGGACGGAAGGGGTCTCGCGCGGGAGAGGATCGGTCCGCTTTGCAAAATCGATCACGCCCAAATGATTGCGGTTGGTGAGATCAGCATAGAATTTTTCGGCGGTGAATGTTTTCAGGCTCAAGCCAAA
>CAZSVR010000015.1:48978-62038 GCA_964610295.1 uncultured Anaerolineaceae bacterium | reverse complement strand
GATCCCGGGCCGGGTGAAAACGCGCGGGATATCCCCGGCTGCCAGCACTTCATCGACGGTGCCGTCGCGTACGATCTGTCCCTGGTCGAGAACGATGACCCGATCCACCCACGGCAGGACTTCCTCAAGGGAATGTTCGACGATCACCAGGGTTTTTTTACGCTGCTTGGCAACATCAACCAGCACCTGCAGGACTTGTATCCGGCCCTGCGGGTCGAGGTTGGCAAGCGGCTCGTCCATCACATAGATCTCGGGATGCATCGAATAAGTGGCCGCGATCACGCAGGCCTGCTGTTCCCCACCGGATAGATTATGCGGCTCGCGGTCTTCGAAACCGGACAAACGCGTGGCGATCAACGCATCCGCCACCCGTTGATTAATCTCCGCGCGCGGCACGCCCAGGTTCTCCGGGCCGAAGGCCACTTCGTCTATCACACTACTGGATACCAGTTGACTCTCCGGGTCTTGAAAGACCATGCCTACCAGGGAGGCCAATCCACCGATGCGTGCACGCTGGGTATTATGAGAACGGACAATGACCTGGCCGGTTAATTCCCCTTCATGATAATGCGGCACGAGTCCATTAATGCAACTGCATAATGTGGTCTTGCCGCTGCCGGCCGGGCCGGTAACCAGTATGATCTCCCCGGAGCGGATCTTTATATTGATATCGCGCACGGCGTATTTTTCAGCGCCGGCATAGCGAAAGGATACACCTTGAAAATCGATGTCGTATTCCATACTCATCTAAACCGAAAATATAATCCAAGTCGCAACCTTGGCAGTTGCGACTTGGAAGCTATAAATCTTAATTAATTTATGGAAAAACGTGGAGAGTTTTACCACAACGGACGGCGGTAACGCTCTGGGAGTGCGGCCATGATGATGGTGGTAACCGTGGTGGCGAAGATCATTTCCGGTACAACCGAGACTTCAAGTACTCCGAGGAATCCGAAGAAAGTGCCGTTGGCTGGATCTGGATAGAACAACATGATCCCTGCGACGAAGAGCGGGACGACCACCAACACATAATAACCAATGACTTGCAAGGCCCACGCAACAAGCGAATTTACCTTGTTCTCACGGAAGCGCCAGCTAAAGTTCTTATACACAAACCCGCTGTAAATTCCACCAACAATGTGGGCAAGCAAGCTGGCAAGCGGAATGCCGGGCTCGGCGATCCCCGCCAGGATGCCGATCACGATGCCGCCGATCGGCCCGGTAAGAGAGGCGCCGATGGTGGTGAAAACTTCACGCGGATCGGTGACCACGGGCGTACCGGGAATCGGTATGGTGAGCCCGGCCAGCACCACGGCCAGCGCGGCGCCTCCGAAGGCTGCGGCGATTCCAACCTGACGGGCTGAAAGAATTGGAGCTCGTTCGCTTTCAACTTTTGAATCTGGGGACATTTCATTCTCCTTCTGATTGGGATGATCTTACGAAAATAATAACCCTGACTAGACAAAAAAGTTGCAGACGATGAATGTCGGTGCGAGGAGTCGATGGTCGCGTAGCTCGAAGAGCGTACACTTGCGCCGCACTCCCACTCCGCTGCGCGAGGGACTTCATGCGTTTGTTGCCCACTTGTCCGGGTGCAAGTACCACGGGTGCAGGTGAGCAATCTCCTCAAAACTGGGGGTTGCTTCGTCGCCTCGCAACGACGTATCGATTTAACACTCACTATATCCACACGCATAGCATTTGCGGCAACCTTCTTCATTCACGACCGCGGCCTCACCGCACTCCGGGCACAGGTCACCGATCTTCATGGCCTGCGCGGCTTCGTTCTCGATCGTATGTCCACTGCCGTTGCCACCATTGGATTTCTCCTCCACCACAGGCGTCACACCCGATTTCTCGCGCAGGTATTGATCCAACACCTGCCCGATGCCATCCGGCAGGGAGCGCACGCGATTGACGCCAAAGCCCAGCGAACGTCCGCCGCCGATGCCGATGAGTTGAACGACAACCTCGCGCATGCGCTCCACGGGCGCGATGGGCGAAGCCATGCGCAAAATATAGGAGATCAGCCGTCCGATCGCCTCAGAGACCGCGGCGGTCTCAGAACCGGCCTTCGCTGTATTCACAAAGGCTTCAAATGGTTGAGTCCCGCCGTTCTCGTTGATGGTGATGAAAGCCTTTCCGGCGGGAGTCTCTATATTGAACGTGCGGCCGGTCAACGCCTTGGGTCGCGGCTTCTTTGTATCGTGCCAGATCGTCTGTTTGACAGGCGCAACTTCGGGCGCCGCGGGAGGCGCCTTCTTATCTGCAGTGGCTTTGGTCTCCAATACCACCTTGTCGCGCGAGCCGGTCACATACACAGTGATCCCTTTGCAACCCAATTCCCATGCCATCATATACGCCCTGGCGACATCTTCTTCAGTGGCATTCTCATGAAAGTTGACGGTCTTCGAAAGCGAGTTATCCACGAAGGCCTGCAGCGCGGCCTGCATCAATACGTGTTCCTCGGCGGTAATATCCGCTGAAACGACGAAGGTATCGCGCACAGCCTGAGGAATCTCCTTGATGTTCTGGCAGGAGCCTTCACTCATCACCCTCTCCACGATCTCTTGACGCTTCTCTTCACCGAGTCCCAGTTTCTTCAGCGCCTCATCAAAACGCGGGCTGGCATAGGTTAACTTCAGGTCTTTGCCGTTGTCGTTGACGTGACGAAAGTACGCGAGCGCGAAGACGGGCTCACATCCATAGCCTTCACAACCTGCCACGGTTGCGATCGTGCCTGTAGGTGCGACCGTGGTCTGCGCGGCGTTGCGGATGCCATGACTCTTAATGTCCCTGACGATCGGTTCCCATTGGACCTCAGGCCTGCCCCAGTTATTTTCATAGTTCACCAGCGCTTTGGGCGCCTCCCACTTCATATTCTTCTGGTCGTAGATCGAGCCGTCGATGGCCGGGAACGGACCGCGCTCGTGCGCAAGTTCGATGCTGGTCTTCATGGCGTGATAACGCACGAACTCCATGATCTGCGCGCCGAACTCCTGGCCTTCCTTCGAACCGTAACGCACGCCCACGTGATACATCAGGTCTGCCAGCCCCATGATGCCGAGGCCGATGCGTCGGGCGCGGTGTGCGGCTTCGGTAAGTTTCGGTACAGCCGGCACATAGGCATTCGATTCAACCACGTCATCGAGGAAGCGCGTGGAGGTCACCACGCTCTGGCGTAAAGTTTCCCAATCGACCGTGTTATCGGGTCCGCAGTGTTCATTGAGATTGACCGAACCCAGGCAGCAATTTTCATACGGTCCAAGCCATTGCTCACCGCATCCCCGCGATACAAAGCCTTCCGTAATCCAGGTGTCACTCTTTGGTTCATAAAGATCGTATACTGTGGCAACACCTGCAGGTTCAATTTTCACAACTTTCGCCGCCCAATTTCCACCAGTGAAATTAGTATTTAGCGCGGCTTCTTCCATTCTCATTTGTTTATCGGGATGGCTCAAACGAATTTGTTCAAAGAATCTTCCAAAACTCTCGCCTGAAATCGTGACATCATGCTTGGGACGGTCATGGCGAATCGTCCGTCCATTAATAGCATGCCGCGCGCGCTGACTAGTACTGATGCGAGCATAAATGCCAAACATAAGAAGAATGCGCCGTACTTGACGAGCAAGCTCAAGACTTGATGTGTGGAAACGAACTAATGGATGGTTACTCTGTAAATCAACACTACCATCAGTAGAGAACAGACCATCAACCAATCCTTCAAGAAACTCACGGTTGCTGTTGAGATAAACATCGGGCAATTCCTTTTCTGGACCACGCGCGGGTTGAAGCGGCAATGACTTGACCCAATTTGCCACGATACGACCAGGCTTTGGATCCATCATCATCGAGCGACTGCCCTGATTGACGTAGGTGTACATCATTTCTGCGCCGATTTTGGTGAACGCGTTTGTCAAAGTCTCATTCCACTCGTGCTCATCCGCATGACTACTAATTCGAACAACATTGTTAGAAAGTGCGTGGGGTGTATAGCAACCATCACCTACTAGCACGCCAACTAAAAAGCCGTATTCACGATAAGTCAGGTTTTCTGGCTTGCTTGGAACTTCATTATTTGGAATAGTAGCACGATAAGCCCTTACCCAATCACCTACGTTAAGTTGGTCTAATCTACGCGGGTCAAAGAATTTACTACGAGAATCACGGGCATGGAACTGGTGAGAGGCGGTGGCGCGCACAACTGTACCATCGGAAAGATGCAGGTCATGCACCAACATATTCTCGTTTATCTCAACTGTCGCGACGCGCCCCACACCAAGCACGCTACAAATTTCGTCGCCTTCCTTGATACTATCTGCTCTTTTCCAGCCTGAAGGTGTTGCAACGAGAGTTTCACCAGTCACGCAAGGATTTGTGGCCTCGAGCTGATACAACTGGGGGACCGGATTGCCTCGATTGGCCGCGTCGAGGAACAGCACGCCGGGCTCGCCGTTATGATGCGCCTGCCGCACGATCTTGTTGAACAGGTCGCGCGCTTTTACTTTCTTATAACTGTTGATGGTGATGCCGGCGGCTTCGGCCTGCTCGAGCGTGCCACTGAATCCCTTTTGCTTCATCTCATTCATGTCGGGAAAGCGTAGTTCCCATTCTTCATCGTTCTTGACGGCGCGCATGAACGCGTCGGTAATCCCAACCGAGATATTAAAGTTCGTGATCTGGTTTTCGTTGATCTTGCAGGTGATGAAGTCTTCGACATCCGGGTGATCCACGCGCAAGACAGCCATGTTGGCGCCGCGGCGCGTGTTATGAGTCACCATGCCATAAGCAAGATACGTGTGGTTGTCCGCAACTTCCAGATCAAGCGTGGGGGATTTGCCTGCTTCTTCCACACCGCGAACTTCCACAAACCAGTATCCTTCCGGAGAGGGCGCATTTTCGAAAACCTCAGGATGTTCAGATTTCAGCAAATCATAACCAGAACGGGTCAAGTTTCTGTCGTCACGCAGGTATCTCAACATCTGACGGCGCAAGCGCGGTTCAATGGCGCGGAAGTTAATATTCCTGCCGCGTCCTTTGCTATCAATTTGCCCAACTGTGATCTCATCCAAAGCAGGTTGCAGCCAATAGGCAGGCTTGGGTAAAACATAGGAACTCTCGCGGCGCTGGTCGCTTTCCCATGCGTGAGCTGAGACAAAGCGCGAGCGCTGGTCGCAACCGATCTTCTCACGCCATGCCTGCAAGCCAACCGTGGAGACGATCCTGACATGATAGGTATCAGAATCACCCCAACGATCCAAACCTGCGGAAGTCGTGCGCATTTGCGCAGGGCACCCCAGGCCAATCAATAAAGTGGAAACTTCACGCGCGAGGCGGGCAGCAGAGGTGCTAAGTGTGGGATACCCATGAGTTAAAGTGCCATCCGCCTCAAACAACCCACGCAGGTACGCGCCAACAACGTTTGGGGGCGACTGGCGAATCAAACGCGGCACGGATACATCACGGCTTCTTTGTTTCTCGAAACCGTTCAACAACAAAAACTCCTTGATCGCGCGACTGTCCATAACAAACGTCACAGAACGATCATTCGGCTTTTGAATTTTATAAACATTCACATCGAAGAGACGCTCCAGCAAAGCGGGCATTTCCTCCATGAGATAAGATGAATGGGCGACACTTACTCCCACACGATGGTCATCGTCACTTTTCGCCATAAATCCATCGCCAGCCAGATAACCAAGGAAGAAGGCAAATTCATCATCCAAAATGGATGGCAATTCGGGCATTACCTGATTTCCATGCTTCTGCGCAGGCTTCTTCAACACTTGCACTTTACCTGTATGTTCCCCCAGGCACGTCACAATCCAATCGCCTTGCGCCAAATCTTGGAGTTCCTTCCACTGCGGACCAAAATCGGTCATCACTTTTACTTTGTGATTCGGTGTACCAGTAATGCTTAATCCCTCACGAGTATGAACACGCAGGACGTCAGCCACGCCATTGTTATATCCTCCCGGAGATCCTTTCATACCTTCATCAGTCGGGACGGACAGTTCATGTTCCTGCCAGCCGCTAATTCCTGAATCCACAATTTCATCAAGGCGCAACAGACCCTTATCGGTGAAAACCAAAGTTTCAGGCAACAAACAACCTCCCTGGGCAATCTCGCCGAAGGCGTGATCGTACACGCTGAGGAAGCCGACGGGTCCGGTCGCCTGCCCGGCGGAGGTCTGCACCATCGAGCCGTGCGGGCGCAGGCGCGAGAAGGAGAATCCGTTTCCGCCGCCTGTCTGCTGGATCAGCGCGGCATCGCGCAAGGTCTGGAAGATGCCGGCGCTATCGCGTCCCATGTCATCGGTGATGGGCAGGACGAAACAATTATGCACAACCACGCCCTCGGTTACATAAGAGTGATCTTCGTCTACTTCACAATTGTAAACAACACCGTTAAAGTATTGAGATTCAATACTTTCTATTTCAAAATAAACATGGTTGTCATCTCGAGTAACTTTATTTCGCACATATCGCATATCAGGTTCTGGGAGTATGACCCCGAAAGCCTTTTTCACTAAATCGCGAGATTGCAATGGAGGCATACTGATCTGTGCTGTATCGCTTGCATTTGGCGTAACATAAGTTGTGTCTACAGGACGAATTGCCGCGTCATAGCCTAACCGCAGGCACATTTGCCAAATCTGTTGAATCAAACCTGGATTGCTCAAAGTTAATCGCAAAGAACGGAAGAGTTTTGGGGAAGGCCGCGATGAAGTTACATAGGTCTTTTCAAAATACAGACCATCTCCCCTCATAACGCCCACTAAAAATGCTTCCTGAATTTCCCTTTCAGCATATTGAAGCCACACGGGAAGTCGTTTTTCCGCTGACCCTTTCCAAAAATGATCGCGGAACCATGCAACAACAGGGCGACTGTACACATTAAGACTGATCCAATTACCGATGGATGAATCGGAACGATTGACGCGAGCGCCAAAAATATTCTCCACAAGATTGATTACATCCTGATGATATTCAATCTCGTCTTTGGCAAAAGTAAACCGCACATATCTTTCATCGGGGCCAATTGTTCCTTCGGAAATGTAATAACCACATAAACGAGCCAAATCAGGCGTTAATTCAATAGAACGATTAATCCATTCCGCCTGCCTGCCAGAGTTCTGATAATTACTTGGGCGGCGTACTCGCACAGAATCTTCATTGGCTTGCAGTTCCAACTCATCAGCATATTGAGAAGCGGCAAGATCAAATGCAGGCGTGGCCCATGTTCCTTTTGCAGAGGCAATCGCCACTTTGTCGCCAGCTTTTAATTCGCCAGCCTTAATCCATCCCTTTTCCGTAAGGATTGGATGTTCAGGCGTGACTTCCATGGTTGTTCCGATAAGTCTGACTTTAATATTTAATAATTCACCATCATACGCGCGTTGAAATAATTCCATAACTGGTCTGTAACGGCCTTCGTGCGTAAGAACACGGTCTCCAATTTGCAATTGGCTTATTGGTTTTACTCCCTGGTCTGTTGTCACACGCATACCGCCGGTAAAACACGCGGCAAGCTGGCCTAAAGGAGTCCCAGCGCCGGTAAACGTTGGAGAGTTCGGGAAGAATTTCTTGCTGCTCAGTAAATGGTAGTACTCGACGGTGCGCTTCTGCACATCCGCGCCCCATTGCTGCTCCACTTTTGCAACATGGTAGGCCACGCGCCAGAACATCTCTTCGACGTTCTCGGCGGGTTTGCCGTCATCGCCTCGCCGCACATAGCGCTTCATCAACACCTGACGGGCATTATCCGTCAACTCCGCCTTCGGCAATCCCTTCGCCATGGGCGGCGTGGGCAGGAGGCCGTTCTTTACTTTTGTTTCAGCAGATTTGGCTACCATATTGCACTCTCCTACAAAAATTATCATCTTGTACTGCAAGGGCGACCCTTCATGGTTAAGCACGTTTCAGGCTTGCAAAGGGCGGGTCGCCCCTACGAGCAAATTTGAAACAAAAAGGCGAAGACATTTCCCCGCTGGCAACCGGGGCATCTTTGCCTGTAGTTAATCTTCGAGCAGGTGATCGATCTCTTTGCGGATGGACTTCAGGTCATCGAGACCCAAATACACGATGGCATAACGGATGTAGGCGATCTGGTCGGTTTCCTTGAGCGTGGTCATCACCAGATCTCCGACCACGCGGGATGAGACCTCTGCTTTGCCGAGTTTCTGGAGCTGCGTTTCCACCGCGCCGATGATGCGCTCGATATCCGCCGCAGAGACAGGTCTCTTCGCGCATGAAATGCGAATACCGCGTCCCAGTTTTTCGCGGTCAAACTCTTCGCGAGCACCATCCTGTTTGATGATTAGAGGGGTGGCTAGGATCGGGCGTTCATAACTACTGAAGCGCTGCCTGCACTTTAGGCACTCGCGGCGACGTCGAATACCCCCGTGACTGTCGTGGGAGGTATCCAATACTTTACTATCATGATGTTTGCAATACGGACAACGCATCCGTGGATTCGCTCCATTTTTAGAACAAATGTCAGAGCCATATATGGGCGTATCTGCAGTTCAACCCCGTATATATGGTTAAAGCGTTCGGCATTTTAGCACACATGCAACTCGCGTACAAGAGGGAATTTTGGGGAAGAATCCTTAAAAAATCACCAAAACATATTTTTTAAGTTTCATTCTGTCTGCGAGCTCCACCCTGGGGAGGGCCACGCGCGCCGCGCTTCAAAGTTATAATCCTTGAATGCCGACGCGTTACCATCTACGCCAGCCAATCCTGCCGTTGCTGATCGCGTTCCTGCTTGGTTTGCAGCTAATCGGGCCCTCACGCGCCTGGACGATCCTGCTCGCCACACTTACAGGCATCTTCGTCAGCGCGTATCTCTGGGTTTGGACTCTGGGCAGGAACCTACAGGTACGAAGAGAGACGCGCTTGGGCTGGGTTCAAGTCGGGGGTCAAATTGAAGAGCGCATCACATTATCCAACACTGCTTTGCTTCCCGCCGCGTGGGTCGAATTCATCGACCGCTCCACATTGCCGGATTTCGCCGCGAGCCGGTCAACCAGCATCAGCGCGGGATCTTTCGATCAGTGGAACATCAACGCCGTTTGCAAACAACGCGGACTCTTCGCACTCGGCGACGCGCAGATCCAGACAGGCGATCCGTTCGGTATCTTTGATGTAACCCTGCACGCCTCACAACGGACCTCGATCCTGGTCCTGCCTCAGGTCGCGACTCTGCCCGAGCTGTACATCTCGCCCTCCGGCTCCTATGGTGACGGCCAGCCGCGTCGCAACGCGCTGCAACAGACAATCCACGCCTCCACTGTACGCGAATATGCACACGGGGATAGCACGCGACAGATCCATTGGCCCACCACCGCGCGCATGAACAAGGTCTTTGTACGATTGATGGAAAGCGCGCCCGAAGGCAACTGGTGGATTCTGCTCGACCTCGACCTGCGCAACATGCTCGGCATGGGCTGGGACTCCATCGAAGAGCAAGGTGTGGCACTCGCCGCCTCTCTCGCGGACTTTGGTCTGCGTGCACGCAAATCCGTTGGTCTGATCAGCAACGGTGAAGAACTCGCGTGGCTCACACCGCAGAAAGGTGCAGGGCAAAGATGGGAGATCATGCAGGCGCTTGCGATGGCAAAGCCCGGGCGGCTGTCGCTGGCTTCATTATTTGAACGGATGCACCCGTCACTGGGCAAACATCACAGCTTAATTGTCATCACGGCTTCAACCAAATCAGACTGGCTTAAGTCTCTCCCTCCGCTCACAAAACGCGGGGTCATCCCCACGGTCATGTTGTTGGATGCCTACGCCTTCGGCGAAGCCTCCGCGGAAAATATCGCCGGGGCCGTGGAACAACACGGAATTAGATGTCACGTCGTCCCGCGCGGTCTGATCGAACCACCCAGCATAGATCCCGCGCAAGCCAGGCAGTGGACCTGGCGCACCACTTCCACGGGTGAGATCGTGCCGATTAGAAATTAACTACATGTCGTTGCGAGGAACGGAGTGACGAAGCAATCTGCTCAAAAGTGGGGTTGCTCACCTGCACCCCTGGTACTTGCACCCACCGTTCGTGCCGCGAGCACGACGGTGCGAGACGGCAGGACAAGTGTGCAACAAACGCGGTGCGGCGCAAGTGTTGTCGGGAACAACAACCTGCTCGCACATCGTCCCCGCAGGGGAACGACATAAGAATAATATGCAAAAACTCTTCACCTTTCGTTCTGGTCTTTCCCTCGCGTTGATGTTCATCGCCATGAACGCGCTGGTCTCCGGTATAAAAACCGGCGTGCTCGAGGTAACCGACGCGGCTTTCTGGCCCGTTGCAGCCTGCGCGGTGACATTAAGTTATTTGCTTGGGTCTCCGCTGATCTCGGCGCGCCGTGCCTGGAGCATCATCATGCTCAGCGGCTTGTTCGTTATTTATGTCGAAGCCGCCAGGATCCATGAGCCGCTGGTAAACCTCCTCAAAGCCATTCCCCAGATCCAATTCGATCTGCTGCGCAGCCTGCTTGAAAAAGAATCGCCCGACATATCTTTACTAGAATCTTTATTCACAGTGATTACAGGGCGTTCGAGCTTATTTTTTACGAATCTTTTTGAAGAACTAAGTGGATCAGTCACGAAACAAACCACCCTTCGTGAGGTGTTGTGGGATCTTCCGCTGTTGTTTCTCCCCGCCTGGGCAGGCTGGTGGACCAGGAAACACAACAACATATTGGCTGCGCTGGCGCCATCCCTGGCGCTGCACGGGTACATTCTTTACTATACAAATAAAAGCACGCTTTCATTACAAGTCTCAGCCTTCGCGCTGATCTTTCTGCTTGGCATCAATCAAAAATGGAATCTCCTTCCACAGGAAAGCGAAGCATCCGAAAAGACAGCCAAGGAAACATACTCGACCGTTGTGGTCCTAGCCTTTGCACTCGCGATCGTCGCAGGTCTTATGCCATCCATTTCCATCAAGGAGGCTGCGCAAAAACTGACCGACAAGGCTCGCTTTAGCGAAACATTAGGGCTGGAGAGGGCCATTGTACAGAATTACAACCTTTCCTCTTCAGGTCTGCCACTCCAACATTTGGTTGGTCGGGACCCGGCCACTTTACGAACCATCGTATTTGTTGCAAATACAGGCGAGCGTCCGTTCTTGGATGTTGAGGATCCTGAGGATGCCCCGCAGGTGCCGCGCCATTACTGGCGCTGGGCGGTTTATGATGTTTACAATGGGCGCAGTTGGACAAGCTCACCAGCGGAAAGTATTTCATACGGTGCAAATGAATCATTGTTCCCGCTTAAAGGTGAACAATATAAAATCGTGCATCAGACGATAGAAAAGGCCTCCCCGCAGGATAACCACCTGTATTGGACAGGTTCACTTGGCCGCGCGAACCAGCCATTTGAGTCGTCCTGGCGCATAGCCCCCAGGTCTCTGAATTCAAATGTGGACCCTCTACTTGCTTCAGATATGCTCGGCTCGCTTACACAGAAGCAGGTGTACTCAGCCGATTCCCTTGTTCCCATCCTGAGCGAAGAAAAACTGCGCGCCTCTTCACACCCCTACCCACAAGATATTCGCGCGAGATATTTATCCCTGCCGAAAACGATCCCTGAGCGCGTGCTTCAACTTGCAAGGGACCTGACATCAAATATGGATAATCCGTACGATAAAGCCAGGTCAATAGAAGCCTATCTCCGCACTTATCCATATTCGCTGGATGTCCCACCGCCTCCGGCAGGCCGGGATACTGCAGATTATTTCCTCTTCGACCTGAAAACCGGTTATTGTGATTACTATGCCACCTCCATGATCGTGCTGGCGCGTGCAGCAGGTTTACCTGCGCGCTTGGTGATCGGTTATTCAAGCGGAGACTACGACCGTATCAATGCGGAATATGTTGTCCGTGAGATGCACGCACACAGCTGGGTGGAGGTCTATTACACGGGGATTGGCTGGGTGGAATTTGAACCCACCGCCGGCCGGCCCGTGATTACCTTGCCGGTACAAGCCCAGGATGGTTCACAATCCCTTATCCCCTTCACGCAAGGGACTGATAGAAGGCAAATTGCCTACACGAAGAATGGAGCCTTTCCAAAGATAAACTACGCCCATGTTTCAATTGCACTGGCAATCATCATTTCATTTTCGGGTTTGCGGTTCCTGCGAACACAGGGATTATTAAGAGCGCATCCTTCGATCGGTTCGATGTATGAATATGTTTATTTCCACGGCAGGAAAATTTACAAGGACGGACCGATCCACGAGACCCCATCAAATTTTGCGGAAGAGTTGAAAAAGAAACTCGCGTTCGGATACGCAGGCCTGCGCCCCGCAGGTGCTGAGATCGAATACCTGACGAAGCTCTACCTGCAGGAAACTTATAGCCCCCATCCCATCAACACTGCTGAACGCCGCCAGGCGGCCAAAGTTTGGAGGAAGTTATTCTGGAGATTGTTGTACGCGAGATCGGTCCGCTTATAGAGAATGAAATCCACGAAAAATACACTCTACAGAGTCTTCAAAAACTCCATCACGTATGGATTAAGCTTCTGCGGGTGGCATTGGTGTGGGACATGCCCGCAAATGGGAAAGATGTGAGTCCCTCTGAGGTTGGGTATTAATTTTGCGAGCCGGGGGAAAGAGGAAGGCGCGAGGGTTTTGTCGCGATTTCCCCACAGGAGCAGCGCGGGCTGGTAGAGGCGCGGCAGGTCAGGGGTCAGGTCGGGAAGCGTGCGTGGGATATTGTATATCCCGAAAGAGGCGCGTTTGTAATCCAGCGCGGTTTGATAACGAATGTGTTCGGGCAGGATGTGCGTCTCGCGCTGCCCGATGTAAATATTAAAACTGGTGAGATCCACAAAAAATCGAAAGAATTTGTACGGCGTGAGATCCACAAGATGAGTGTTGAGTAACTGTCGAAGGAAGACGGTTCGCAAAACACGCGGCAGTTGATCGATGTCGTAAAACGGGTTGACCAGCACAAGACCACGCACGCGTTCGGGATAACGAAGTGCGTATAACAGGGATAATCCCGCGCCCAATGAATGGCCGATCAGGATCATCGGCTCGTTCAGC
>CAZSVR010000015.1:42342-48913 GCA_964610295.1 uncultured Anaerolineaceae bacterium | reverse complement strand
TGCAGGGCTGCGATCCATTCTTCGAAATGTTCAAAAACGGCAGCCGCGGTGTAATCATGATAGCGTGCGGGCTTTTCACTTTCACCATGGCCCAGCAGGTCGAGCGCGTAGCCCGCATAGCCCGCAGCGGCCAATTCGGGGAGCAGATCATCCCAATCATGGAGCGAAGCGACCAATCCATGGGTAAGGATAACCGGCACGCCCCCGCCTTGCTGAACGTAATTTACTTTTGGGCGATTATTTCGTCCCTCACCCCAAGCCTCTCCCGAAAGGAGCGAGGGCTTATTGACCTGCAATGCGTTTTTCATATCGTTTTGCCAGTTCACGCCGCAGGACCTTGCCTATGAAGGTGCGCGGGAATTCATCCATAAAAATAACGAAACGCGGGACGAGATGGGGTGGCAGTCTGCGTTTGCAATACGCGATCACAGACTCGGCACTGGGTTTTTCCTTGTCCCCAATGATGAACGCAAAAGGATGGCCAGCCACCGCGACCACAGCCACTTCTTTGATCTGCGGGATCTCGTAGATCACTTCCTCCACATCCCGTGGAAATGCCGGGTCGGACCCTTCCTTTTCGGGATACCACATATCCGCTTTACGGGCGATGATGCGGAAGAAACCGTCGCTATCCATCTGAGCAACGTCGCCCGTGCGCAGCCAGCCGTCCTCGAGCAGTACCGCTTGGGTGGCGGCTTCATCTTTCCAATAGCCCATCATCACCTGTGGGCCGCGAATGGTCAACTCACCGATCTGTCCGGGTTCCACTTCCTTGCGCCCTGTTTTCAGATCCACCACGGCAGACTGTGTGGACGGCATGGGGATGCCAATACTGCCCACTTTGCGACTCTTTTCAAAAGGATTGGCATGTGTGATCGGCGAGGCCTCGGTGAGCCCGTAACCCTCCACGAGCCTCCCTTTGGTAAGTTTTTCGAAGGCCTCCTGCACTTCCACTGGCAACGGCGCAGAGCCGCTGATGCAGGCCTTAATTGAATGGATGCCATATTTTCTCACACCGCGAAAATTGTTGATGGCCACATACATGCTCGGCGAGCCGGGGAAGATCGTCGGTCGGTATCGTTTAATCGATTTCAGAACATCCAGGACCTCGAAGCGCGGCAGCAGGATCATCGCCGCGCCGAGCGCGACGGGCACGTTCATTGCTGCGGTCATGCCATAACTATGGAAGAACGGCACTACGCATAAAAATCTTTCCCGGCCCTGCTCGGCCTTCGGGAGCCAGTGCCGCGTCTGCAATGCGTTCGCCACGAGATTGCGATGCGAAAGCATCACGCCCCTGGATTGCGCGGTGGTTCCGCCCGTGAACTGGATCACTGCCAGGTCTTCCGGCAAAACATCCATGCTTGGGGATTTGTCACTCTGCGCGGCCAGCCAACTGCGCCAGTGTAATGTGTTCGGCGAAGTTAGACCGCGGTTATGCCAGCGGGAAACTAAATATTTTGGAAGCGCGAGATAGTCCGCCGGGTCAGTCAACACAATGTGAGGCACACCTGACCCTTGCTGGATCTGTTTCGCCAGGCCGGACCAAGTCGAAAGTGTGACCAACACACCCGCGCCCGCGTCTTTCACCTGCCGCGCCAATTCCTGCGGCTCGGTCATCGGCGGGATCAACACGACGGTCGCGCCGGCTTTCAACGCGCCATAATAGCCAACGACCATTTGCGGCGTGTTCGGCAGCAGCAAAACCACACGCACGCCTTTTCCAAGCCCCAGCGCCAGCAGGGCATTGGCAAAGCGATTGGCTTCGTGATTTAACTTTCGATAGGTAAGCCTTGCGCCTTCAAAATAGACCGCCGGGCGATTTGGAAATCGCCGCACGGATGAACGCAGCAATAGATGCGCGGGGATGCGCGGCACGTCGATCGTGTAAGGGACGCCATCTTCATAATGATTCAACCAGACGCGCGCCTGCTTCAATTCATCGCGCGAAGAGCGTGCTGCGATAAAGGAATCATCGCGCCAGGATTTTTGTGTCTCCCCTTTGAGGAAGCGCGCGATGGCCCGGTCCACGGCCTCTCTGCGTTCCAGCATGACCATGTGGCCCGATACGCGGATATCCACATCCTCCGCGCCGGGGATGCAGGCCGCCACTTTCTCGAAGAGCGGACGATCAAAGACGATATCGCGGTGCCCGCGAATGATCATGGTGGGGACCTTGATTTGCGCAAACTTATCCCAGCCCACCCAGCGTGAGAGATTGCTAAGATAGAACTGCCTGAGCGCGTGCGGCGTTGCGTGCAGCCAGGAACGCGTGAAAGGACCGATTAAGCGCAGGATCGGTGTTGGAAGATTTAATGCTAACTTGAAAAGGGGATTTAGCTTGAACTCGCCGGCGGTGGCGATCAGGATCAACTTCTCGACATTTTCGGGATGGTTGAGGGCATATTCAGTGACGAGCGCGCCGCCAAATGAGTGGCCGATCAAGACGATGGGCATGGAGGCTTTCAGTTGGGTCAGCGCGGTTTCGATATCCAGTTGGATGCCGGCCATATCGTAACCCGAGATGGGCTTGTCCGAGAGGCCGTGCCCGCGCAGATCCAGGGCAATGACGCGGTTATCCATCGCGAACTTCTGCATTTGATATCCCCATTGCTCCGCCTTACCGCCGAATCCGTGGACGAAGACAAGCGTGCGTTGTGGGAGCTCGGGCGAGACATCGATGGCGGAGAGGCGCACTAGGGGATTGGACGAAATACGAATTTCGTGGCGATAAAGGTCGAGGTCGATGTCCATGGAAGAAGTTTACAGGAGTTGAGAAAGATTGTCAATTTTACGCTTTGACAAATCCCCCTCAACCTGCTATACTCACCCCAGTTTAGTTGACTTTTACTGCCGTGCGTTTGGCAGTTTGTTTGAGAACAATCGTGTTTAGTAAGACGTACCGATCTTCGCGAGCAAGTCAGCGGAGGTCTTTTTGTTTGTGGGAATAGGCGTTAAAGAAACACCTGAAACACACCAACCATGACTTTAACCGCAACCGCGGTTTGATAAATTTTAAACCAGGAGGTTTATACAAATAATATGAGTAAGAAAAATAAATTAAGAATTATCCCGCTCGGGGGACTGGGCGAAGTGGGAAAGAACATGATGGTCTATGAGTTTGGCGGGCAGATCATCGTTGTCGACGCGGGGATCATGTTCCCGAACAACGACATGCTCGGGATCGATTACATCATCCCCGATTTTGAGTACTTGCGAAAAAGGGCAGACCGCGTTCTTGGCATCATCATCACACATGGGCATGAAGATCATATCGGCGCGATCCAGCATTTGATCAGCGAGATAGCGGCGCCCATTTACGCGACGCCGCTTACACGCGGGTTGATCGAAGGCAAATTATTGCGAAACAATTCGCACTACAAGGCACAGATCAAAACCGTGCAAGCCGGTGAAACCACCAAGCTGGGCCCGTTCACCATCGAATATTTCCACGTCAGTCACTCCATCCCGGATGCGGTTAGCCTTGGAATTACCACGCCTGCTGGTTTGGTCATTCACATGAGCGATTTTAAATTCGACCATACCCCTGTGGACGGCTGGCCGACGGATTTCGCAAAACTGGCAGAGCTGTCCACGCGCGGCGTAGACCTACTGCTCTCCGATTCAACCAACGCTGAACGTCCGGGCTGGACGCCATCCGAATCTGTGATCGGACCCGCCTTCGATAAGGTCTTTGGCGAAGCCAAGGGCCGCGTGATCGTGGCCACCTTTGCCTCACTGATCTCGCGCGTGCAACAAGTGGCGGATGCCGCCGCAAAACATGGGCGCAAGATGGCGCTGGCCGGGCCCAGCATGGTGGATAACGTCAAGATCGCGCGCAAAATGAAATACTTGAATATTCCGGATGACCAGATCGTCCCACTCGAGCAGGCCTTGAACATGCAGGACCACAAAGTGGTTCTGATGTGCACCGGCTCACAGGGCGAACCATCCTCGATTGTTGGCCGTTTATCGGCAGGCACGAATCGCCAGTTCGACCTCAAACCCGGCGACACCGTGGTGCTTTCCTCACATCCGATCCCCGGCAACGAAGAGACCATCAGCAAAACCATCAATCGTCTCTTGCGCCGCGGAGCGAATGTCGTTGATGACAGCATTGCGCCGATCCATGTTTCCGGTCACGCCGCACAGGAAGAGCAAAAATTGCTGATCAATCTTGTGCGTCCGAAACACTTCCTGCCCATTCACGGCGAATTACGCATGTTGAAACGTCATGCCCAGCTTGCAAAAGAGGTGGGGATAGAAGAAGAGAATATCATCGTGGTCGAGAATGGACAGGTGGTTGAGTTGATCGGCAACAAGATCCAACTTGGCGAACGCATCCCCGGCGGCTACATCTTCGTTGACGGCGAATCCATAGGCGATATTGATCATGACATCATGAAAGAACGCGGTCAACTGGCACGTAACGGCATCCTGTTGATCGATATTAGTCTCGATAAACATTCAGGCAAGTTGCTCCACGAACCTGAGATCCTCACTCGTGGTTTTGTCTCACCCGAAGAAGCAGAAACGCTGCTGCCTGAAGTCCGCAAACGTGTAATGCAAGCGGTCAACGGCGGCGGGATGAGCAGCGAGAAAGACATCATCAACGCCATCAAGAGTTATCTACATCAGGAAACAAAACGCAGGCCAATGGTCTTCGTGACGTTGAGTAAAGGATGATCAAAAGTGACAGTCACCTCATCATGGGACTGTCACTTTTTTAATCTCTGCGCGATCTGCCTGTCCACTTTGCCCATCGGGTACTCCTCCAATTCGCTCAGCCGCACCCATTTCAAGTTTTCATCTTTTGGGACTGAAACGGACTCGCAGCGAAAGGCATGCACTGTCACTTTGAAATGTGTGTACGCATGTTGGACGATTCCCAGCGCCTCTTTTCTCTTGACCTTCAACCTGTATGCGGCGTTAAGGGCTGTTGACAGCTCCTTGGCTGGATCACTTTCGACGCGGCCATTCGGGAATTCCCACATCCCACCGAGCAATCCTTTCGAAGGACGTTTTGCCAGCAGCACGCGACCACGGGTGACGATTACTCCCGCCGCGTGGACGTAATGCGGCGATCCCTTTTTCACCTTCAAGACAGGGCGCATGTCCTGGCTTCCATTCTCGCGCGCTTTGCATATGTCCATTAATGGACATATCAAACATCGCGGATTTTTCGGGGTACAGATCGTCGCGCCCAAATCCATCAACGCCTGGTTGAAATCGCCTGCTTTGCCTTTCGGTAAATTCTGCGCGGCCAGATCCCACAATATTTTTTCACCGGCGGGTGAATCAGCATATTCCCTTACATCATACAAACGTGCGAACACGCGCCGCAGGTTGCCATCCAAAGTTGGCTCGTCCATGCCGAAAGCCATCGAAGCGATGGCTCCAACTGTATAAAGACCGATCCCGGGCAGGCTTCGCAGGTCCTCCAAATCGCGCGGCAATTCCCCATTGAATCTTTCTGCCACGATCTTTGCGGCTTTATGTAAATTACGTGCGCGGCTGTAATAGCCAAGCCCTTCCCACACATTCAACACATCCCGTTCACCGGCTTTTGCCAATGCCTTTATATCCGGGAATAATCGCATCCATTTTTCGAAGTAAGGGATGGCCGTCTCCACGCGCGTTTGCTGAAGCATGATTTCCGAGACCCATACCACATAAGGGTCGGGGTGGTCGCGCCACGGGAGAGTCCGCGCGTGCTTGTGATACCAGGCTAAAAGTAAGGATGCGAGGCTTTCCATATCACTCACACAAATCGGTAAGCGGCGAACTTTGAAAGGTCTGATCCCCAAAATCGATCACGCGCGCCTCGATATATCCATCTCGCTGGCATCCCAGCATGATCGTATCCGCGCCTTGTGGAAAATCAAGCAGGTTGCGTGTGACGAAGATCGCGTTGGTCTGACGATCGTTCAACAGGATAAACCCAATGCGGGCATATTCCCTGACCGCGTAGGCTGCCCAGGGATTCGAAGAGACCATCCCTTGGTTGCGGCGATACAGGCGAGGATACAGCAAGCGGCCTTCGAGCAAGACGGCATCCGGCTGGGCAAGGAAAGATTCGACATCACTAACTGCATACCCACTCGATCCCAATTTGGTTAGCAATTCCTCCCGCGTGGATGAATAACGCGGCTGGGTAAATCCCTTCGCAAGCCAGGGAAGTGCGCCGACAAAGGCGAACGCTAGCAGGATGAAAATATATCGAGATCGAAAGTCGCGGAAGAAAAAATTTCTTGATCGGTCCAAGGGCATACCACTCCGTGGCACATAGCTGTCTGATTCCATAATGGTTTTTGCGCCAAACAAGAAAGTTGTGCCTGAAAATATTTCCATGACCCCGAGCGCAAAGTAAAAATAGATCACCCAATCCACCGGCAGGTTGTATCGCCAACTGGAAAAGCGGGATATCCCGTTGGCTAGAGCGTAGCCCAGGTTGAATGCCAGGGGTACAAGGCCGATCCAGCCTGCGCGCCGCCACGCCGAGCCAAACCCGATCGAGAGCATGGCAAGATAAAAAAGGATCAAGGCAAGGTTGTACCACTCCAGTGAGCCT
>CAZSVR010000015.1:11978-42332 GCA_964610295.1 uncultured Anaerolineaceae bacterium | reverse complement strand
AGTGAGCCTTCCCAACCGATCCAATATAAATTCACAGGCGCGCGTAAACTGTCAAAGCTTTTAATGAGAGGGAGCGCCAGCAAGCCGCCAATCTCTGTATTAAAAAAGTGTGTGGCAATAAAACGCGCAACATAACCCGGGTTTTCGAGTGTAAACGAAACGATCCGATTCCCGACACTTTCTTTTTCAGGATCAAACTGGTTTAAATCCAAATTTCCTGTAAATGAATATTGACTGTAAATAATGGCCAATTGGCGCGGATCGTCAAATGAGAATTTGCCGCTTACCGTAAAGTTGTGCGTCAGCCATGGCAAAACTGTGAGGGCCATCGCGAAGACAAATGCAAGACCTGCCATGATCCATTCTTTTGTTTTGCGTTGATAAACAAACCAGGCCAGAATAAAGACAACCGGGAGAATGAAAAGCGATTGTGTGCGGAATAAGAGTAATAGCCCGAATGCCCCGCCTGCTAAGAGTGTAGACTTTAAGTCGCGCCTCGCGAGCCACCAGATGATCACAAGGCAGAGGGTCGCAATTCCCAGCGCGGTGGGAAGATCCGTCGTGAAGACTTTGGAATTCGCCACGCGCGTATTGGAGGAGATCCACAAACTGACCAACTCGCGGAAGATGGCAAACAATGCCGCAGTCACGCCTGCCGCGGGAGAGTGAAGCTTTTTTCCTAGAAAATACAAAGTGACCGGGAAAAGCGCGAGCACAAAAGTCTGTGCGGCGATGATGGCGGGATAATTTTGCGCGAAGAAAAAATGCAGAATTGCGAGAAAGACCACATATAACGGGCGCGGCGGGATGCCGCCGAGGTAGTCCGTGCCGATCAGCAGGCTTTGAGAAAGGTAATCGTAAAAACCCGCGTCAGAATACGGGAAGGGCATATTTGCAGGCGGTGTGATCGGCGCGTAGAAACTATTTTCCAAAACACTGACAGGAACACTGAGCCAGAGCGCGCAAGCCGTCAGGTAAATTGCGAGGGGGATAAAGATATTCGCGAAACGCGAGGAGTCATCATTTGAAACCCTTAATCCATACAGAAGGATGAAAAAACCAACAAGGACAGCTAAAACTGCCTGCCAACCCTGAATGGCTACGCCCGGTTCCCCCCAATAGCCGGTATCCGGTGTGATGCCGATCCTTGTAATTGCGATAAAAGCGAATACAGCCAACAAGCCGCAAAATGTAATGAAAGCAGAGCGATCAACGGGCCTGCGTGTGGATAATTCCTGCGAATGAAATCCATACTTGACCAGTGATAAAAAAATAACTGCTTGAATTCCAATCACCAATAAATACCACAACAATGGACTTAACCGTTCATAGTAAGGCAGGAGTCTCTGCGGGTTGAGATACCGCAAGAGAAAGAGCAGCAGGCTGGAGGTCAACGCGAGAAGCGCACAGGAGAGGATCAGCGGCGGGCGCGCAAACGCGTCCAGTTGGGTATGAATCCGGCGGGCACGCAGTCCCAGGTACAATCCAAAAATAAAAAAGAGGCTGAGGATCCCAAGCAAGGCAAGACGGGCAAGCGAGAGGCCGCTTTCGGAGGGAACAAGTAAAAGCGCGAAAATGGCGAGCAATGACTCAAAGGCCGCGGCAAAGAAAAGCCACGGCCAATAACGTGTATAGGTTGTGTTCATCTTTTAACCGAAACCGCAGACGACGGCCTCTTAAAATTGAAAGCCGCCGCGCACAGGCACGATCTTATGTGAGTAATTCTTGACGTATCCGAAGAGGCGCTCCTGCAAAAGCACCCAATCTGCCGAGGCGAGAATGGTACGCGCCTGTGGCGCGTCGGTGGCCAGCAGGCCAACTTGAATTTGCGGGTATGAGCCGTAGATCGTTGCCCATGCCTCTGAGGGTTGTAAACCAAGTCTTTGCACGCCGGGCACGAATTCACCGATGATAAATTCAAAATATTCCTGATCGCGCTCGGCGGCAATATCCCAGGTCATGATAACTTTGACGGGCATATTATCCTTTTTGATATTCGAGCACGATGACGTGCGTTTCTTCGGGTAAACTGGAACGCGAAACTTTTAATCCGGCCTGTGCCTCTATTTTGCCAAGGCCCATTTCCTTGAGAAATTTATTTAGCGGGTCGAGATCCAACTTTGTGGCCGGCGTGGAATAATGCATGGGGATGACCAGATTGGGTTCGAGCAAGCTGACAACTTCTGCGGCCTTCGCGGCGTTGAGGCTGCTTCCACCTCCCACCGGAATAAGCGCAACGTTTACTGTTCCTAGAGCTTCAACCTCCCCCTGAGTAGGGACCTGCTGCAGGTCACCCAAATGTGCGACGGTGATCCCGTCGTAATCAAACACATATAACGTATTTCCGGTCTTATCCTTACTCTTTTTGCCCGAGCCTTCCGTTTGAACCGCGGTGATGAAGACACCGCCGATCTCGAACTCGCCCGCGCCGGTAATTACATGAGTTGCACCTTTGACCGCGTCACTATTATTGTGGCCGGGCGCGTCGTGGCTGATAGTGACTATATCCGCCTTGAGCTTGAGCGTATCGTAGCCGGTCGTCTTATTGTCAAATGGATCCGTCACCACTGTGGCATAATTGCGTTCGGTGAGACGAAAGCAGGAATGTCCGTACCATGTAATTTCCATGAAGCATTGCCTCCGAAGCGCAATTATACACGACTGTGAATATCTGAATTGATATAATCTCACTCATGTCAAAATCCAAATTCATCCCTTATTTTGAAGCCCTCTTCGCAGTGATCGTGTGGGGCGCGTCTTTTATCGCAACGAAGATCGCGGTGGGTCAGGTCACTCCTATCAGCGTAGTCTGGTTGCGGTTCACAATGGGCGTGATCGTCCTGGGAATTGCCGTCGCGGCGCGCAAGCAATTCGCTCTGCCGACTAAAAATGAATGGGGCTACTTCGCCCTGCTCGGTTTCCTTGGCATCACCTTTCATCAGTGGCTTCAATCGAATGGCTTACTTACTGCGCAGGCCAACACCACTGCGTGGATCGTGGCGACGACGCCGGTGTTCATGGCTTTGCTCGGCTGGCTGGTTCTGAAAGAAGGATTGAACCGGATCAAAAGCGCGGGTATTTTTTTGGCCACACTGGGAGTATTGCTGGTCGTTACAGACGGTAAAGTATTTTCGATCATAAGCGGGAGGTTTGGCACAACGGGAGATTTTCTGATCCTGATCAGTGCGCTCAATTGGGCCGTGTTCTCCGTTCTCTCGCGGCGTGGGCTGCAAAATCATCCCGCGACGCGCATGATGTTTTTCGTGATGACACTCGGCTGGATATTCACATCCATCTTGTTTTTCGGCGGAAAAGGGATCAGCGCAATTACGCAACTCAAAACCAACGGCTGGCTTGCGATAGCCTTTCTCGGTGTCTTCTGTTCGGGCCTCGCCTATATCGCATGGTACGACGCCCTGCAGGCGCTGTCCACTGCACAAACAGGGGCCTTCCTTTACATTGAGCCACTCGTGGCCGTGGTCGTCGCCGCGATCATCTTGAATGAACCAGTCACATGGGCATCCGTTCTCGGCGGCGCGGTGATCTTATTTGGCGTCTGGCTGGTAAATCGAAATTGAAAATGAAGGCGCGAGCTACACCAAGTGCGAGTGTAGATACCATTCAAAACGGTTGGAGATTAAGAATCCCGCAAGGGAATGCTTCTGCCTATCGTTTTGCGCAACTCGATGACTATTTCCAACTCCCTCGGAATAAGTTTCCGCATCACTCTTTGACGATTAGCCTGAGCGCGCAGGCCTCGAGCAGTTCCATCCCCGGAACATGGGGCTTCGGTCTGTGGAACGATCCTTTCGGATTATCTCTCGGGTTCGGCGGACAATCATTTCGATTACCTGTATTGCTGCCAAATGCCATTTGGTTTTTCCACGCATCAAGCGATAATCATCTTTCATTCAGAGACGATAAACCGGCACAGGGGTTTCTGGCGCAGGCATTTCGCGCGCCGCGCTTTCATCCGTCATTGATTTTCGCTGGGATCGCATTTCCTTTCGCGCGCAAGATAACAAGAAAATTATTGAGCAAAGTGATCGACGAGGATGGAGTCGTTCTCAATGTGGCCGTCACTCAATGGCATAGATACAGGTTAGAGTGGAACGCGACACGCTCGGCTTTTTGGGTGGACGATATGCTCGTACTCGAGTCAGCTGTGAGTCCGCTCCCACCGCTGGGCCTGGTCATCTGGATCGACAATCAATACGCAGCATTTACCCCCGAAGGAAAAATCGGGTTCGGAGTCTTGGAAAACCCCAAACCCGCCTGGTTGGAAATCAAAGACTTGAAGTTGGGTTAGAAGACCGGCCAGAATGCAGGCAGGTAGACTCGTAACAATGCGTCCACGATCAAGCTAATTATGAAAAGACCACCAAACTGTCGATTGTGGAAGAATGTAACGGCTGAGAACCAGGTGGGCCATGCGGGATAGCCGGGAGGTGGCCCGGCTGGGCGCGGATTATTCAGGAGCTTGATCGCATTCCACGCATGTTTGAAGGCGAAGAACACGATCAACATGGCAGGAGAGAAATATCGGGTTACAAAGACGAGGTAGGCGATGACGACATAGATCAGGATCAGTGCCGCCTGATCCACAAGGCGGGCAAAGGATTCGCCAACGCGGACCGGGAAAGTACCCACGCCTCGGGCTTTATCGTCATCATGCTTGTCGATGTGCTTGCCCACATTGATACTGGCAACACCAAGTCCATAAGGAATGCCGGCCAAAACAACGTTCCAATTCCATTGGCCGGCAAGGACGAAATACACACCCGCGATCATGATAGGCCCCCAGATAAGGAAAATGGCAAACTCGCCCAATCCCCAATACTTGAAGGGATATGTGTAAGCCAGGAGCACTACTGCGCCGAAGGCGAACAAGCCCATCACAACAGGGTTAAGAGCCCCGTTCGGCAAGCGGGTATAAAACAGCGCATAAACACCAGCTATTGTGGCAAGCACGCCACTGACCAGGAACCAACGGATCTGGGTTTTGTTATCCCAGAATTTCTGAACCAGTGGATGGACTCCATATTGAGTGCGAAAGTAATTATTGCTGTCTACACCCCGGTTATAGTCAGTGTAATCGTTGAGCAGGTTGTTTGTGCCATGCGCGATAAACAGGCCGAGGGTCACGATCAGGAATGGAATCCAGGAAAAAAAACCATCACGAGCAGCAAGGATACCTGCAATAATACAGGAGTAAACAGTAACAAGTGTTACTGCGGAACGGGTCGCAATCAACCATTTGGACACAACGTCAAGCGCATCCCACTCTTTTTTGTCGTCCATCTTGACCAACTGCCAGGAGGCTTTCCGCCACATTCCAAAATTGATGTTCATACTTTCTCTCCGTTGAGTTGATGATAAAATAGCAAAGATCGCTGATCGTTAAGAGTAAGAACTCTTTCCAATAAGATTATACTACCGACTTGTGAAGTAGGATACAATTAGCTCTTAGATGATCGACTCCCTAATACGAACAGATCATGAAATGTCGGTCATTGTTTTTTCATGTTCAGCCGAAGATGGAGTTTGGTAAAATCAAGACCCTATCTATCAAAATCAAATTGCGGGAGCAGTTATACAATGTCTGGAATTGATCAGGAATATATCCCGGCTCTTGGGGTTAGAGCGCTGACCCCTTTCTATGATTTCATTCAACGCTGGGTCGTGCGGGATACACGCTACAAGAGCCGCTTGATCAACCAGGCTGGGATCCAAGCCGGCCATCACGTTTTGGATTTGGGCTGTGGAACGGGCACCCTGGCGATCATGGTCAAACAGGCACAACCAAAGGCAGAGGTATTTGGCCTGGATGCAGACCCCGAGATGCTAAAAGTGGCGCACATCAAAAGCACGCGCGAAACCACAGATATTAAATTTGACGAGGGCATGACGTTCGACCTGCCCTATGCCGATGCCTCCTTTGATCGTGTACTTTCAAGCATCATGATCCATCACTTGAAAACTCCGGACAAAGAGAAGACAGCACGGGAGATCTATCGCGTGCTGAAGCCCGCAGGCCAATTGCATGTGATAGACTTTGGCAAGCCAAGCACCTTTTACGGAAGATTACTCGGACCGTTCCTGCATAAATTTGAGGAAGCCAACGATAACATCGAGGGACGTCTTCCTTTAATTTTCGAGCAGGCTGGTTTAAAAGTGCAGGAAAGAGGTATTTTTTGGACGTTTTTTGGAGACCTGACATTTTTATGCGGTGAAAAGCCGTAAGTGAAAGGAAAGTTAAGAATGGCTAGAATCGAATCAAGCATCCTGGTTTCAAAATGTGTTGAGGATGTTTTCGCCTTTCTGAATGTCCCTGAAAACCACGTCAAATTTATCCCCAACATGATCGAGTTTAATAAGACTTCGCCCGGCCCATTTGGGCGGGTGGGTGCGACCGTTCAGGGAGTGCTGCGCTTATTGGGCCAAAAAATGGAACTGCCTTATGAGATCATTGAGCATGAACAAAATCATAAGTTTGCAATGAAAGGCCTCATGGGACCGATCGCCTTCAAAGATGGCTATATATTGAATCCAACCGAAAAGGGCACTCAAATAAAGTTCTGGCTTGAATTGACCATGACAGGGCTGGCAAAGATGATTAGTCCTCTTGTCGGATTGATAGGCAAAATACACGCCCAGGAAACACTCGCCAACTTGAAAAGAGCATTAGAGACCCTCAATAAATAAACGTCTCGCAAATGGCAATTGACCTTTACCAACCTTTTACAAATCCAATTACGCGGGAGACTTTCCGCTGTATTTCAGCCACGCAAGAAGCATACACCATGGAGTGGACTGTTCACCCTGGAGGCTATGTGCCTTTTGAGCACGTGCATACGAATCAAGACGAGATTTTTCATGTCAAACAGGGTGAAATCCACGCGATGATTAATGGACTGGAATGCGCCGGGAAGGTGGGAGATATTGTTTTCGTTCCGCGCGGGATGAAGCATATTGCCCGCAATGACAAGGCTGAAAAACTTGTCTGTATCGTTGAGTACAAACCTGGACTCGACCATTACAAGACCATGCAATGTTTTGCAGGATTAACGCTCGACCGGGATATTGACAACAAAGGACTGGTCAATATTCCGAAGATCATGTACTTGTTAAAAAAAACAAAATCCCGGTCGCTGGCTCGACCCGCCTTTATTCCGGAGTTTATTTTTCGAGTGGCCATGAATATTTTTTTCGTATTCGGCACAATGGCGGGCTGGGAGAAATTGCACAGAAAATATACGGTTTGACACAAGAATATCCCAAACAGAGGAGATAGTGCATGAGCACCAATTTTAGGATGTGGCTGACTGCCCTGCAAAAACCAGTCAAGATGCATGATAAAAAAGACTGGGACGCGTTGGACCTGATCTCCAAGTGGCTGATCTCCACGCGTGGGACCGTAACTCAATTGACCTTGTGCGCCGGTATGATCGCGGGACTACTGGCCTGGCGCGACGGATACTTGGACTGGTTGCCCTGGCTGGTGATGAGCCTGGGCGTATACCTGGCTCACTCCACGGAAAACCTCGCCAATGATTACATTGATTTCACGCGCGGCATAGACGAAGATAATTATTACCGTGCGCAATACGGCATACACCCACTCGTGCATAAATTCTGGACGAAGAAAGAATGGCTGCGTTGGTTTTTAACTGGCGGCGTTCTGGCTACGCTGGCTGGTATATTTATTTTGATCTACTCTTCATTTTCTCCCATCGTGATCGGTCTGTTTGCGTTTGGTGTGCTGATGATCCCGTTCTATGCCTGGCCCCTGAAATATTGGGGGCTGGGTGAGTTGCTTATTTTCCTCAACTGGGGAGTGGTCTTGATCCCCGGCATTTATACAGTGCTTGCTGGTGAAGTAAGCCCGGGTCTTCAAAACATCATACTGGCCGGCATGGCATTTGGTTTTGGTTTCGGGAGCTTCAATTGGGGGAAGCACATTGATAAGATCGAGGCAGACAAGAAAAAGGGTGTCCGCTCACTTCCGGTCCGGCTTGGCGAGCCTGCATCCCGCTATGTTAATATTGCGACGTTACTCCTGTCATATGCCGTGGTTCTTTATTTGGTCTTTGCCAATCATTTCTTTACGCCGATCGTGCTCATTGTTTTCTTCGCCGCAAAACGTGGTTGGAATGTGATCAAACTGCTAAGCCAGCCCCGCCCCACCCAAGCACCCCCCGGGTTTGCACTCTGGCCACGCTGGTTTTCGACCCCGCAATTATTGCACATTCGTTTGTTCGGCGGCTTGTATATGCTCGGTCTCTTTATAGATGTCCTTCTGCGTTGGTACATGCCGGATTTCTGGCGCTAAACAGTAAAGGCTTTCGACCATGAAAATCGCAATTACTGGTGGAACAGGCTTCATCGGAAAACATTTGGCTCGTGACCTCGTTCAACGTGGACATCAGGTCGTTCTCATCGCCCGCGGTCTCTACACACGCGATTCAAACGCCCAACCTCTGGAGAATGCAACCTTTATTTCCATGAACGTTACTGACACAGAAATGTTGCAGCGCGCCTTTGCCGGATGTGCTGCCGTGGCGCATTGCGCAGGTACCAGTGTTGAAGATGATGTTCAAACTTTTCAGCAGGTTCATGTAGACGGCGCAAGGTCCGCTGTTATTGCCGCGGAGCGAGCCGGTATTAAAAAATTTGTGTTGGTTAGTTATTTGAACGTCCGCCCAAACACACGCTCCTCGTATCATACAACAAAGTGGGACGGTGAAGAGATCGTGCGGCAATCAAAATTAAACTACACCATACTCAAAGCCGGGTTGATCTATGGACAGGGAGACCACCTCCTCAATAATCTCGGAAACCTGCTTCGGAAGTTACCTGTCTTTGCCACGGTCGGCTTCCAGGAACAAACCGTTCGACTGGTTGCCGTTCAAGATCTCGTGACGATCATTCGCACTGCCCTGCTGGAGGAAGACTGTCTTTCACGACAAACTGTGGCGGTCATTGGCCCGGAAGAGATCCCATTCAGTACTGCGGCGCGACGGATCGCGAAAGCCATGGGAAAGCCGTTTCTTATCGTGCTGCCTTTTCCGGTGTTGTTTCATCGAATGCTCGCGTGGTTCTCAGAAAAATTCATGCCAAAGCCCCTGGTCACAGCTTCACAAGTTCAGATGCTGGCAGATGGGATCAGCAAGCCCTCATCAGACAGCCTGCCCCTGCCGGCTGATCTAAACCCAAAAACCTTTTTTACCGATGAAGAGATTGACAAAGGGTTGCCGAAATAACTACATAAGGAAAAATCATGGCTACGATACGTGGTGGCCATGATTTTTAGTATTAAGTCTCAACCGAAATAAATTAAAAATAAACGGGCAGCGATTTTACGCCACGAAAGATCGGATGTTCCTGCCATTCCAGATCTTCATTCCCCAGTTGCAGGCGGGGAAAACGACGGAGAAGCGTGGTAAAGGCAATCTCCGCCTCCAACCGGACAAGCGATGCGCCAATGCAGAAATGGATCCCCAGTCCAAAGCTCAGATGCCGTCCCTCGTTACGCGCAATATCGAATCGATCCGGCTCAGAATATCTTTGCGGGTCGCGGTTGGCGGATCCAAGAATAGAATTGACGAGATCTCCCTTGCGGAGATGTTTATCACCTATTTTAACATCCTCAGTTGCCGACCGATAAGTTATCTGTACCGGGCTATCATAGCGCATCATTTCCTCAATTGCGGGGAATACCAATGCTGGTTGATTCCGTAACTTTTGCATCTGGTCAGGATTCTGTATTAAGGCCAGGAGTCCATTGCCTATGAGATTCGTTGTTGTCTCATGACCGGTGCTGAGCAAAATATTAATATTGGCAACCAGTTCCTCCTGGGTCAGCCGGGAGCTGAGATCTCGTTCGCGTACCAGTTGTCCCGCAGATTGAGACGCGGCTGGGTTTCCGTTAGTATGATGCGGACATGCTAACTGTCCATCCTCTTCTGCAACTGATAACAGCGCGCTTAACAAATCATCCTGCGGCTGATCACGACGGTGACGGCTTAAGGCCGTAACGTATTCTGTCATTTCAGCCAGACTCTGCGAGGCACGTTCCATAAGTTGCGGCGCGTGACGGACAGTGCCCAGGATGGCAAAGAGATCGTCGGCCCACTTCTTAAAACGTTCGCGGTGATCGGATGGGAGACCCAGCAATTCAGCAATGACCATAACAGGCAATGGATAGGCCAGATCATGAATGGCATCCATTTGCCCTTTAGTCTGAACGACATCCAGCAGGTCATCCACAACCCGCTGAATATACGGACGCATTTGCTCTACTCTGCGCGGCGTAAATGCATTGTTCATCAATCCACGCAAGTGTGTGTGGTAAGGTGGGTCGGCATAAAACATGGTTTTGGAAAATGAGTGATAAACCGGTTCAGCGAGGCTCTGTTCATCTGCCGGCAAACGCTGGAAGCCGCGCATGAGTCCCTGCGCCCTGGAAAAACGCTCGTCATTATATACGGACGCGATATCTGCATAGCGCGAGAACACCCAAAAGCCCATCTCCTCATCCCAATGAATAGGGTCTTGAGAGCGTAGTTGTGTGTAAAAAGGATAGGGATCAGCCCGAACATCCTGGCGTAACAGATTCGACAAACTCAGGGCACTATTCTTTGAGGGCAACATAGAATAATTCTCCTGAGGAGATTATACTACCAACCTGTGAAATTGGACACAATCGGTGGCAATTGACGCTAAGAGTGAACAAAATAAGGTAGACGATGCGCCCGATTTGTTACAGCGCGTCTCACCATGGAAGACAAAACCCCGATCAAAAGCATTGCCCCGCATCGTTAGACGGTCAGACGAGAATCCTCAAGGCCACATCGATCAGCAAACCCATCAGGAAGAGGGAGCCAAAGGCGCGATTATTACGGAAGGCGATCGGTGCAAAGTAAAGCGGCCAGCCACCCTGCCCATCGGGGAATCCTTCGGGACGTGTTTCAGGTTTCGGCTTTCTCAGAGGTTGAATACTCTCGCGCAAGACAGGCAGGGCGAACAAAACAATTGCCATGACCGGCGTAAAGAATTTTGTAACGATGAGATAGCCTGTGAAAAAATATGGCAGGATCATCATCAGGATCACAGCATAGCGTGCGGCTTTTTCACCGATCATCACCGGCAATGTGTGGATCCCCTTGGCCTCGTCCACGCTGATTTTGTCGATATGCTTGCCAAAGATCACAGTCGTTACGCCGAGCACATAAGGAAGGCTGGCAATCACAACCGCCCAGTTCCATTCATGCGCCAGCACGTAATAACCACCGCCGATCATGAGTGGTCCCCACACAACCAGTACGGCCACCTCGCCAAGACCAAATCCCTTAAGAGGCCAGGTATAAAACAATACGAAGAAGGCACCCAGGCCAAGCAAAATCCAGATCGTGGGGTCATTGGAGTTAATAAGAATCAGGTAAAGACCTGAGAGCAGGGCAAGCAGACCTGTCAGTGCGAAATACGTAAGGTGTTCTTGCTTCGTCATTAAACCGGAGGCGATTGGCTGGGCACCATACATCGTGCGATAATAATTATCCTGATCCACACCACGCACAAAATCAGTGTAATCGTTAAAGATGTTGTTGCTGGCATGCGCCATGATCAAGCCGAAGACAAGGACCAGCCAGGGCGTGAAACTGAACGATCCATCGCGCCAGGCAAAAAGTCCCGCAAGGGCCGCAGAGATAAAGGTCATAATAAGAACCGCCGCACGCGTGGAGATCAACCATTTGGAGACCAGATCGAGCTTGTCCCATTCCTCTTTTGAAACATCGGGAATTACATTCAATGCCTTTTTCCACATTGCAAAATTCATGTCATAACTCCTTTTGGATATGTTTCAAATTATAACGAATTCGGTCTGCGGTGCAATGGGCCGGGCAAGAATGTTGACATTTATCATCCTACATAGGGATTTTGTTCATTTACTATCGGAAAAGGCTGCGAGCCAATTAAGGGCTCATCGGAGCGGCAGGCCGCGCGCGCTTTGTCATCGAGGGCGCCGCGTTTCGAATTCGTTTCAGCAGGCCTAAGCCGGATTGCACGGCCCGCCTTTCTCCAGGGTAGAGCGCGCAGAACCCCGCGGCACTCTGCTCAATCGAAATTTCCTAGTCGCTGGTCATGATGAACAACGGTTTCATTTCGAAGTTTTTATAAATTGGGCGATAGCGTTCGGTATCATAGAAGTGTTTCACGTCGACCACTTTCTTCGTCGCTGTGACAACATCCAGGGGCATATTGTCATAACGCCCGTTTTTGAGCACGACGAGGCGGCCATGCACGCCTTTGAGCAGCAAGTCGAGCGCCAGGTTGCCAAAAGCCATTGGAGCGATCGAGTCGATCGCATCCGGATCGCCACCCCGCACCATATAGCCAAGCTTCTGGTTAACCACGTTCACGGTCTTGCCCTTGTTGAATTTAGGGGAGATCTCCTTGATGCGTGCGGAAACAAGATCACCGATGCCGCCAAGTTTGGCATGACCATAATCGTCAATGGAGCGATCGGCGAATACCATCTCACCGCCGTCGAACATGGCGCCCTCCGAGATCAGCAACACAGAATAATGACTCGGGTTTGCTTCACGATCCTTGGTCAGTAACTCCGTTAGATGTTCGATGTTAAATTGGAACTCGGGAATCACGCAGCGATTTGCAGCACCGGCCATTGTAGGCAGCATGGCCGTGAAGCCTGCATAGCGACCAAAGACTTCCAGCACGAGGAAGCGTTCATGCGAGCCCGCGATCGTGCGCAGGCTGTTGGTCAGGGCGATGGTGCGGGTGACACAGGTGCTAAAGCCAATGCAATAATCCGTACCGGGCACATCGTTGTCCATCGTCTTGGGAATGGCGATGACCTTAACGCCCTCCTTATACAGGCGGACTCCATAGCTCAAAGTATCATCTCCACCAATTGGCACCAGAGAGTCCACGCCCAGAAAGTCGAGATTCTTGAGTATTTCGGGCGTAAGGTCATTGGTCTCATCGGTGTACTTGCCTTGCAGGTGTTCAGGAACGCTGGATTTTTTCACAGCACTGGGTTTTGTGCGCGAAGAGTGTAAGAACGTACCTCCGGTTCGCCCCGCGCGATTAACGATCTCTTCGCTCAGGAATTGATAATTATTGCTGTTGTCCGCGTTCTTATCACGAACAAGATCCAGCAGCCCTCCCCAGCCGCGGCGAATCCCTACCACCTGATATCCCTCCCGCAGCGCACGAAGCGTCACAGCCCGAATCGCTGGATTCAACCCCGGAACATCGCCGCCACCGGTCAATATTCCGATAGTCCCTTTTTTGATATTTGCCATAATGACCTCACTGCTTTTCGTCTACATGACTTCCCTGCTGCAGATAACACATCAGGGGAAGGCCTTCTCGTATGCCGAGATAATTTTGTCCCACACGGCGTTCCTTTCATTGTCGATGGATTGACGCGCGGGATCAGCTTCGAACCATGTCAACGCACGGCGCACACCTGCGCTCCACTTTACTTTGCAGTTGAAATCAGGCACAAACCGTTTGATCTTGCTATTATCGAATACGGAGCTATTGATCTTATCTCCGATCAAAGTGCCGATTGAGGAGGGATCATGCGCCACGATCAAATCCGAGGGAATGTGAAGGATATTCGGTTCAACCCCGATGGCAGAATAAAGTTCCTGGAAAATCTGGTTCCACGTGAGCACTTCATCGGAGGTGATGTGGAAGGATTCGCCAATTGCCTTTTTGTTCCCAAGCAACCCGAGCAGGCCTGTGGCAAAATCTGCATTCCAGGTCAACACCCAGAGAGAAGCTCCATCCCCAGGAACGATGACTTTTCTCTCACGTTTGATACGGTCCACAACAGTGTACGGATGGAGCCAGCTCGCACCCAGCAGTGGGATCTGAGATGGTCCATAGGTGAGTGAGGGCCGAATGATGGTGACGGGGAATTGTTCTTCACGATAACTTTTCAGCAATAACTCTTCGCAGGCAATCTTGTCGCGTGAATATTGCCAGAAGGGATTCTCCAAAGGTGTTTCTTCCGTGATCAGATAATGCCTGGGCGGTTTTTTATACGCACTGGCCGAGGAGATGAATACAAACTGGTCGGTTTTATCGCGGAAGAGGGAAATACTTCTCGTGATGTCTTCAGGAGTAAACGCAAGGAAGTCGATCACCGCGTCGAAACGATGCCCAGCGATCAGTGACGCGAGTGGCGCTGGACCGGCGTGGATATCTGCCTGTAGAACAGTGGTCCCTTTGGGTGCAGAATATTTCGCTGAGGTGGCGCGATTCACAAGAAAGACTTCGTGGCCGCGTTCAAAGGCAAGTTCAGCGCAGGCCGAACTGATCAATCCGGTGCCTCCGATAAAAAGAATCTTCATCAACCTTCTCCTAATTCTGGAATGACCTGGAGTGGCATGCGCTTTGCAAGGAAGCTTTCAACCCCAAAAATAATGAGCGCAACCCAGACGATCCCAAAGCCAATCAGATGCGCCATGTCAAACGGTTCTTTGTAGATGAACACGCCGATCAAAAACTGGATCGTTGGCGCAATGTATTGAAGCACCCCCAGCGTCGTGAGAGGAATGCGTCGTGCCGCGGACGCAAACATCAGCAGTGGGATCGTCGTGACGATCCCTGCGCCTGCAAGTAAAACATCCACCTGAGGGCCATCATGCAGGAAAGCTCCTGTACCGTTGAATTGCACAAAAGCAAGATATATCAAGGCAATCGGAAAGACCATGCCTATTTCAAGGGTGAGTCCAAAAAGGGAACCAAGAGGCGCCAGTTTCTTAACGAGGCCATAGAAGCCAAATGAAAATGCAAGCGATAGCGCGATCCACGGTAGGCGACCATAAACAACCGTTAGATAGATCACGCCGAGTGCGGCGAGAATCACCGGTACCCATTGGGCAGGCCCCAAAAGTTCACGCAGGAATACGACCCCGATCAATACACTCAGAAGAGGATTGATGAAATAACCGAGGCTGGTCTGTACAATTTCTCCCGAATTAACACCCCACACGTAGATCAACCAGTTGATGGTAAGAAGAATGCCCGATATTGTATAAATCCCCACGGTTTTGGGATTGAATGCGACCGAGCGAAATTCCCACCCCTGTTTGGTGATCAGGATGAAAACCATCAACACAAAAAACGACCACCCGATCCGATGACCGATCACCTGGAGCGCTGAAACCTGGTGAAGCAATTTCCAATAGATGGGAAAGAATCCCCAAAGCACATACGCGCCGACGCCATATAGAATTCCTTTATTCATTCATGCTCCTCGAAGGTGTGCAAATCATTCCCGCAGAACGGGAAGAAAGTTGTATCAGCAAAAAAAGAAGACCCTGGGCTTCAAGCAACAAGGTCTTTGACGAGTAGGGAGATTGTGCCCTTACAACTTCCTCAAATACCACTTGCCGGAGACTACTTCCTTTACATCGCGGGCAAAAACGCCCGAGGTGGGATAGCGCTCATTCGGGGCTTTCGCCATGGCTTTGCTGACCACCTCCCGCCAGCCGCGGGAAGGTTGGATTTGAGCTCGCGAACGTCTGGCATCGGCAAATCTGCGTGAGCATTTATGAGCGCCGAGACCGAGTCGTTCATAAAAGGCAACTTTCCTGTGAGCAGGCGATAGAGCACCACACCCACGGCATGAATATCCGAGCGGCCATCGATTTTCGATCCTTGAATCTGTTCCGGGCTCATATATTCAGGCGTACCCACGAGCCACGCTCCATCCTGATCTTTAATAGCCTGGGACCTGGCAATGCCGAAGTCTGAAAGAAAGGACTCGCCTGAGAAATCAAACAGGATATTCCAAGGTTTTACATCGCGATGAATGATATTCTTAAGATGCGCCGCGTCAAGCGCTTCTGACACCCGCTTGAATATATGCGCGATCTCGGAAAGTTTGACTTCGCCTTTTCCCAGACGATGCTCCAACGTACCACCTGACATGTAGCGCATGACAATATAGGGCTGCTCTCCGGCCCAGCCAAAATCATAGACAGGAACGATGCAGGGATGTTCGAGGGAGGCGATCAACGCCGCTTCACGCTGAAAGAATTAACGATAGACTTCATCGAGTGAGTGGTTGTACATTAGAGCCTTGACCATAACCTGGCGTTGAATATATGGGTCGCGGGCGAGGAAGATCATCCCCATTCCGCCCTATCCGATTTCGTTTTCAAGCTCGTATCGACCAATCTTGGATATGGTCATCTGCCCTCATGGGCTGGAGTTGGAATAAACATCACACAAGTATAGAGCAATTTGCACTGAATCGCAAACAAACCTAATCCCAATCGATCAACTGTCTTCCCTGAAAGCCTGCTTCGATCTCATGCCAGAATCGCACATCCTGCTCTGCATGCCGCCAGCACAGATACACTTCGTGATCTTCATGCCATGCGGGGAAATCGATCAGACCAACCTGCAGATCTTTGACCGTAATTCCCATATCCTGAATTTGATGAAGCAGCAAATCGAGACGGTCGAAATCCTTGAGCAGCTTGCTCAACATGGGATTCCCACCATTCCCGGCAGATTTCTCAACCACAGACCACAATTCAGGCTGATGCTCACGAATCTTATCCCCGATCTGCATCATCTCTTCGATGATCGGGCGCACGATTAACAGGGTATCGTTTGCTTCTTTGGGTGTAAAGTAACGTGGCATATCATCCTCGATTGGAAGTATACACCAATCAAAAAGGGCGACCCGCAGAACATTCATGTCGCAATAAGAATCGCACCAACTACCATTATGGTCGAAGCCGGGAGTCTTTGTATCAGTCCTTGTTCTTTGAGAAATAGAGAACTCCAAAGAATAGTCATGACAGTGCTGAGTTTGAATAGCGTCGTAACATATCCGACAAAACCAAGACTGTACGCCGTATAGCCCAGTACGGGCGCAATACCGGCGATCAGTCCGGCAACAAGCCATTCACGGGGATGCAGAGAAAGTTTGCGGATGGCTGGCTTGCCGCGTGACATTACTGCTGGCGTGAGTGTGAGCGTGAGAAGCGCAGTTGCGACGAATGCCACGAAGCGTGGACTTTCTGGCTGCGTGTGTTGAATAGCCATCTTTTCAAATAGAGGTGTGACTGCCCACAACAGACCCGCCAGCAACACGAGCGTAACGCCGGGCTTGAGTGCGAGCGCTTTGAAGGGAGCCATCCAGCCTGTGCCCGAATTGTGATTAAGCCAATATGCGCCAATCAATACCAGTCCAACACCAGACAAGCCGCGTACGGTGGGAGTTTCACCAAGAAAGATAGTCGAAATTAGCATCGTGAAAACTGGGCTAAAGATAAGCAGAGGCGTTACCAATGAAACGTCCGCTAGCTTCAAGGCCTTGGTTGAAGCAAGGTGCGCTACAGCATTCAGTCCTGCAGAACCAAACACACCGATTGCAAACCACCAATCAAGTCGGGGGAATTGCGAGATGAATGTAAGGGCAAACAGGCCAAGCAAGGGTAGTGCAAGTAAAGCAACTCCCCATACCACTACAATTACATCTGCGTCTTTTAGCATACGCTTGTAGAGAATGGGGTTGAATGAAGTTAATAGGGCCGCGCCCAATGCCAGCAATGCCCACATGATTGTCCAGTTCTCCTGAATGTCGCGGAAAAAGCGTAAGGGGAAACCGCCTCCAGATAATGATAAAGATTGCCAGGGCAGTAGGGTTAGAGGCTCAAGGAGGGCGCAGCCAGATTTGTTTTTTATTAAGCCGCCTACTCTGCCAACATCGCCGTATAACCTTTCTTCCTCGCTGCTGCAATAATCTGCTCATCTGTGAGTTTGGATTCATCGTACTCAACGATCATTTCCAATTTGTGATAGCTGGCATCGATCTCTTTGACACCGTCGAGAACATCTTCAATACTTTCAATTTTCATGGCGCAATTGGTACAGGTCATGTCTGGGATTTTGAAGGTTATTTTGATCATGATTTATCCTTTGCTCTCGCCGGCGGCTTGAGCAAACAATTATTCAAATACGATCTGCCCGGTATACATGCCCATGGAACAGGTAAAGAACATTTCTGTCCCACTTTCTTGTGCCGGGATGTGCACTTGCACGGTTCCAAATGGCGGAGGCATTTGATAAAAATTCAGCGCGGGGATGATAAAAGCCAGCGCGCAGGAATAGGTGCCATTTGTAACAAGATTCAGTTTAAGATCTTTGCCTGCGGGAGCTTGCAATGTAGATGGGGAGTACCCACGATTGAATCGTAATGGTCATTGCAGACTGTTTCTGCGTTTCTATCGGTGCAGGTTCCTTCTGCACTTCCAAAGCGCATGCGCTTCAACTTCAACAAGTTTCTTTCGTCGTTTGACAGGTTCTTCGGATTGCAGGGCTTCTTCTTTCTTCGCCTTCACAACTTTAATCCTTTTGGCTATTTGTTTTCAATTTCAAAGCCTGCCCGTTCCCAATCCAGCATGCCGCCTTTGAGATTCCAAATGTTGGTATATCCAAGTTTCACAAGTTCCTCGGCAGCAATCGCGCTCATGCGTCCACTACGGCAATACAGCACGATCTTGGCATTTTTATCGGCAGGCAACAGAGAAAGATTTTGCTCGATCTGATTATATGGAATGGATAAGTCGGTATCCCCAATGTTCCCCTCAAATGGAATGTGAACATTGACGAACACAAAATCTTTAGTATTCAAAATTGTCTTCAATTCATCGGCGTTGATGTTCTTATAACTGCCGGCATCAACGTTGACTTTTTCGCCGACGACATCAACGGGTTTGCTCTGACATGCGGCAAGAGCAAACACGAAGGCAAATAGCAGAAAGAAAATACATTTCATGTGGGGCTCCTTTTTTTTGCAAGATTCGATTTCATTCTATTCCGATTGACGAGTTGCGCGCATTGCAGTAGATCAATTATCTCTGAGAATTTCACCTATATGTTTTACCAATAACTCGCTTAATGGCAAAGTCATCTGCGTGTTTCCTTCTCCTGAAAAGACAGTGGAAACATACCACCGTTTTTGCCCAGCTGGATCAATCAAGAAAGTGCCTGGCGTATGCATGATTGAATTTCCGTCGGGGCTGGGTGCAGCCGTGATGTAGTAGTCTTTCCAAACAGGCTCAAGGTCCTCGCGACTTCCCGTCAGGAAATGCCAACTCGGAATCTCATCAAGCTGCCACGCGTGAGTTGTTTCCAATACATCGGCAACGGCATTCGCTCTAACATTCACGTTGACGCCTATAAAGACAATCTGGCTGGCTTCACTTTGATTAAGTTGTTCGTATGCCTTACGAAAATGGGCGGCGGTTAAGGGGCATGTATCCTTGCACTTGCTGTCCATAAACGTCAAAACGACGACTTTTTCCCGAAAATCGGAGAGGCTCACGAAAGCCCCATTCTGGTCTATCAGCCGAAAGTCCGCTGCAACACCTGTGAGTTCAGTACCCTCATAAGGTTGAGGGCGCTCCAAGGGTGATAGAAAGACGTAAACCGATACTCCCGCCATGAGAACCGAAGCAAGGATAAGCCAAATTCGCCAGTTTTTCATTATCCAAGGCTTTTCGCAAGTATAGCTTGACTACGACGAACTATATCAGCGAATGAGTCATTGATGTAGGGATAGGCAAATCCAACCAGAGCGATTCCAAATAGAATGCCGGTAATCAAACGGGCCCATGAATTAAAGGAGCCAAGCGCATCACCACGATAAAAGACTATTGAAAAAGCATTGTTTGTGATCATTTGTAACCAGATATTTGTGTCGCGGAAACCCAGCCCCAGCCCAACCAAATCGCTGAGAGCATGAGTCGCGCCATCAGTTGCCATGGGGACAATAAGCAAGGCAAACGTCAAAAACGAGAGAGGCTTAAGTTGCTTCCGAACCAGCCCATACAGCAGGCCTCCAAACAAAATGCTGGTATACATCGAGACCATTCGATCAGACCAGGCAACCTTCCAGCCCATTTCGGAATTGCCAATAAATTGACGCAAAAGAAACGGATTGGCGACTTTTACACCGGCGGCTTGAATCTCGGCGAGCGAATACATCGCCTGATTGCCAAACAGGAAAAATGATCTTTGGGACATTTGATGGCACTGGAATGAGTAAAAAAGATATACTGCCTTTCCTATGCTACTCCAGCCTAATTGCATAAAGACGGGGGCCAGCCACGGCAAAACGACCCATACAGCAATCAGTAAATTTACGGAGAATAACCAGTGGCGCGCAAATCCCAGCACAACACGCTTCATCAGAATAATAAGATGACGAGTTTGCAAGAACGAACGGGGAATACTGGAAGAAATTTTCACGGTGAGGCTCACTTATCTGACCATGAGATAGCGCCATCGCGACTAGCAAAGACCTCGCCCTGGTCATTGACCACGATAATGTGATTTGGGTCAAGCGGGCTGACGGCGATGGCCAGCAGCGTACCGTTCAACCCCGCAGACTTCCAACTTTGACCATTATCATCCGAAACATAAAGTCCGGCCAAATCGCCAAGAGTAGTCACATATAAACGTCCATTTGCACGGACATAAGTGACTGCGATCGCGCCGTTATCCAGGACGTTCTGAACAGCCATCCAAGCTCGCCCACCATCCTGACTTTGCCATAGTCCTGCCTGACCTGCCGCGGCATATAGGGTTTCGGAATTCCCGCCAACCGTCAGGTTGAAAGTCGAGGAAGGCGCGCTATCAGATAACAGAGTCCATGTATTGCCGCCATCCTGTGATCCAAAAATCCCAAAGCCAACCACGTGGGCATACACTTGATTGGCATTCTCTGGATTTACTGTAAATCCGTGAATGTCCGAACCGGGTAGATTCGTTGAAACCGATTCCCACGTCTTACCGCCATCAATGGATTTCAAGAAAACATCATGCCCGGCGGCATACATGACCTGGGGATCGGAGGATGGAAAAGCCAATGCCATCGCGTCGGCTTGACTCAACGCGGTTGACTCCCAATCTTTTCCACCGTTTCGACTCATCAGCAGACCACCATGATGTCCAAAAAAGACAGTCTCTGGCTCGGTTAAGGAAAACGCGAGCGAATGGAAATCACCTGTCGTCAGGCGGCTAATAGGACTCGCTCCGCTGTTTTGAGACTGTCGGTTAGATAATGCAATCCATAAACCGACAATAAGCACAAGGACAAAGCCCGTCACAATCAACCAGCGAGATTGTTTCTTCTCCTGCAACTTTCTGTGCATGCGTTCTCTTCGTTTATTCATAGTTTTAGCCTCTATTTCTAAATTTCCTAATTCCATTATCTCTCTACGGAAGCAACGGGTCAATCATGGCCCTGATCTCGTCCACGCTGAGGAAGGGGCCAACTTTTACGTATCTGATGACCCCATTTATATCCACGACGTAAGTCTCTGGCACACCCTGGATGCGGAACAGCTGAGAAATAGCTGTTCCAAGGTCCGGGCCGTTGGGATAGGTGTTCCCAAATTTTTTAAGAAAGACGCGCGCGTAAGTCTCGGTATCCACATAATCCACTCCAAGGAAGACTACTCTTCCATCGGGTTGATAGTATCTCCAGGCTTCTTCCAACACTTTAGCTTCCTGCTCGCAAGGCTTGCACCACGAAGCCCAAAAATTGATGAAAACCACCTTGCCGCGCAAATCTGAAATTTTTACCTCGGACTGGCCGTTGTATTCAAAACCACTGAAAAGCGTGAGGCTGAAATCGGGGACTTCGGTTCCGGGTTGGACAGTTCCTTGCTGTGCACGTTTCAGACCAAATCCTACCAAGGCTAGAAGGCCGGCAAAGAAAGCCCAAATGAGAATCTGCGCCCAGATCGGCACAGCGCGGCGCGAATTAGCCGTAGCTTCTGTCATGAAATTTCACCTCTGGGAAAATTGGCCGGGCTAGAATACGTCGCCGCGCCAGCGATACCAGAGCCAGCCGACCGGGATTCCTATTAGGCCGCCAATCAGTCCTGACAGCCAATGAAGGGGGTGCGGCCATGTAGTACGAAAAACAGACTCTGCAATCAGATAGCCAAGGAAGGCAAGTCCGCCCGCCCACATATAGACGACAACCGGCCATTCTTTTTCCTTTTTGGCTTTTTGGTTTAAACGTTTCTTGGGCATATTATTCCTCTTTCCTCTTGATATGATCAACATGAACTGAGTCATCAGACTTGATGTGCACGTGATGGTCATCCATGTTCTTGTTCATCTTCCACATCACGATGCCCATAGAGATAGGGCAGATCAATATCGCGACATGTAGTAACAGCGAGTTGAATTCCATTTCTTTTTCTCCTTTCCGTGATTATGTCTGCTAAATACTTGCAGGCCGATTGGCACTCGTCCTGCCATTCAATAGGCAATTTGGCCCATCATTGCGCTGGCCTGACCTCAATCGTAAACTGCACTTCATCCTGATAGCCATCTTTGGCAAGGTTGACGCGCAACCACCAAGTTCCCACAGATGGGAATTGTGCGCCAGCGATGAGCTTGCCGCTGCCATCTGACATGGGCTGGGCAGTCCCTGAACCAACGGGCTGGTCGTTTCCCTCTCGCCCGTACTCAAAAGAAAAAGTATCAGGCTCAATTGTGCGGCTGAGCGAGTCAATGAGCATAAAGCTCAATTTCACTGTTCCTGTCGGCAAGGCAGGATACGGTATGGTTTGGAGGCGAACCGTGATCAGACCATATGGACTTAAATCTGCGACTGCTTCACGCGACGGATTGCGCGCGATCTCGCCCAGCGTTGACCAGATCAGTAACGCGATCAGGCCCAGCGCCGTCAGGATGTAAAAAATCCACTCAAACCGAATTCGTTTACCGTTTGACATTATCTTTACACGATTGTTATGTTAATCTGACTGCTTGATGGCCGATCCTGCAATGGCATGCCCGCTCAGATAACCTACATAAGCGGGAACGAGTGGCAGGACGCAGGGCGAGAGAAATGATAGCAGCCCGGCGACCATAGCGATGGCATAGGTGGGGACGAATGCACCTCCGAGCGGCAACTCCAAATACAATCCGTTGCGCGCCGCCCAGATTGAAATCAGCGTCATGCGGCCCGTCAACATCATCAAGCCGATGATAATCATGAACAGACCACTTATGATTTCGACGCTTCGCAAGTAAGGCCGCAGGCGACGTACAAATTCAGTTGCCCGGTCCATGACCAGCCCGATCAGCAAAAATGGCAGTCCGAGGCCCAGGGCGTAACCGCTGGACAGAACCATCGCCTGTCCAGCGGTCTGCTGGCTGAATCCCAGCGTGAGAATTGCGCCCAGGGTTGTTCCTATGCAGGGCGTCCACCCGGCCGCGAAGAACATGCCCATCAGTGCCGAAGAGAGCAGGCTGGCCTGGCGTCCAGCCTTCCATTGAGGACGAGTGTCATAATACAGCCAGGGGATCTTGAGGACCATTAGCATCGCCAGACCAAAGACGATGACCAGCACGCCACCGACCTTGCCCAGAAGGGCTTTATATTGGCCGAAGACCTGACCCAGCAGCGTGGCAGCCCCGCCCCAGCCGACCACAAAGACCAGGGAGAAGCCGAACACGAACAACGCGGCGTGGAAGAAAACAGTCAGGCGGCGAGTGAGGGTCGGCGCGGAAATAGGAACAACCTCTTCAGTCATAGAGGAATCTTCAATGTCGATATCGACGAGACCTGCTGGCTTTCTGTGAATTTAACCGGATTGGTTTTGGCTATGGGCGGAAGATTCGGACGCGGCAGTGCCTGTCAGGGCCCTCTTTTGTCCTTCCAGTTCAACAATTTTCTGCATCTCGGCGATTTCCTGATCCAGTGTTTGCCGTTGTTCCCGCAGAACCTTGAGGCGGTCAGCGTCCGCGCCCGACATGGATGCTTGTGATTCGCCACCCATTTTCTTGTTCATTTGCCACATCATCAGGCCCATGCCAATTGGGCAGGCAAGCACGGCGACCACAATCAAAAGTGTAGAAACGTCCATGGTTATCTCTCCTTGGTTAGATTTAGTAATTGTTCCAGATGGTTCTATTTCGATCACCAGATCAGACTGGCAACCGAGGACACATGTCACTTCACATGCTCTTTATCCCGGGCGGTAAGTTTCTCGATTTTCTGATCTACGACCTCCTTGTCTTTTAATAAACGCATCAAACGCTCAGCAGACGCCACTGGCGCCAACGGCTGTTTCTGCTTTTCCATAAGTTTGCGCGCCTTTACTCGCGCGCGGGCTTTGACCGAGGGTTGCGGCAATATCCGTTTTCTCTTTTTTGACTCCGGGCTTGGCCAGAACGTCTCGCTCAACGGGTTGATAAGCAGGAACACGGCGATGATATAAAACAGGTGATGCACAAATAGGAAGAAGTGTGCCACATCAAACAAGCGTCCTAAGAGCAGCATGCCTGAGATGCCAGCCAGCGGCGGCCCCCATAAGCGCAAAAGCCCGGGAAGGGTATCGAAATCAATTTTTCTCATGCTGTCCTTTCCTCATAACTCGTTCCTCTTTCGCGAACCTGCCATGCCATCCATGTAATCATCGGCGGGGTGATAGTCCAGCCAAGTTGCCAAAACCTATGAGGCTGGGATAGACTTCGCGGACATCTGGCCCTGTCCTGACCACAGCAAATAACCAGCCCAGGCAAATCCAATACCCAAAACCATACCGCCGACGTAGAAGAGGCTGTATATAGCCGGGCTTAGAAACGCCCCAATGGATAGTGCCATGCTGATCTCCAGCAGCCATCCGACCCAACGCGGCAGAACACCAGCGCGCACTATGGCGACGCCGGTCAAGATGATGCCAAGATCAAAGAACACGATGTTCAACAGCAGGGGTAAAACTAATCCCTTCAGGGGCCAAGCCAGCCCTGCTAAATCGAACCATGTTTTCGGTGCATATTCCTGGGCAGCGATAAAGGGATACAGAACGACTTCATCGACCGCCACGCTCAAGCCGAAAGCGGAGCCGAAAAGCGTTAAGACGAACCCGATAAACCCGATGTTCCCTGCCTTCTCCGCCTGGCTGAGGTAAAGCCCCGACAGGCCCAACAAGTTAAGCAAATACACGAGGCCTTCTGCTATATGCAAAGGCACCCAGAGATGTTCAAGCGTTTCACTGAACGCGGCGCCGCGAGGGTGAAGGAGCATCGCTATGCCCAGGATTATCCCGCTGAATAACAACGTCATGCCGCTCCAACGGATCAGCCTTCGGGCTTCCATTTGAGGCTTTCTCCTTTCGAGGGCAAGGCCTGCATCTCAGCCAGTTCACGCTCGAGCGACTCGCGTTGCGCTCGCAAAGCAGCCACGCGTTCACTTGGAGTCTCTTCTTCCGGCGCACAACAGTCGGCCATCAATTGCGAACTGTTCGATGCGGCTTTCTGGCTCGATCCGCGTGGTCGCATCATCAAACCCATGCTTACGGGGCAAGCCAGAGCCGCCAGCACGATGAGGCCGATGCCCAGAGGTCCACCCAGGGATGCGCCGACGGCGGCGCCTCCCACGGCAATGCCGACCCCGATGATGGCTGCGATCGCGACCCCCGGCAAACAGCACAATGCGATGGGCATCCACTTTCGTAACTTTGCATTCATAGTCTTATACTCCTTTTTGCAGATGATATAATTCTTCCCTTTAACGGCCCGGCTCGTTAGCCATTGTTGACAAACATCCAAACCAAATTGGCCGATAGACCCAGATTTAGAATCACAAACGCTAAGATCAGTCGAACATCCACTGCAGGTAAACGCCAGCAGATGGGTGTTGTGGCTTCGGGATCGCATGTGCTTTTATCCAGGCGTCCCAGGGCAGCCCGCAGGGTTAAAGCCATTACTGCTACCGAAGCCACCCAGAATTCCAAGCCCGCAAACGGCAGTGCAGCCAGACCAACACCAACCCCAATCAGTGAAAGCAGGAAAGCTCCGCATACTGGACATCCGACGCCAAAACCGCCTACCAGTCCGCCGAGCAGCGACCCGCCCAGCGACCTCAGGCCCGTACCTGCGCGGAAGAGAAACGTGGACAAGCCAAAGTTCAAGCCAAACAGAGCCAGGGCGGCTGGATATAAGATTTTGAGCGCAGTGTAGTAAACAGGCTCTATGCTGATATTGGCAATCAACATCGAAAATCGCGAGCCTTGCAGCAGCAGCCAGTAATAAGCCGTTGCCAGAAGGAGCGCGCCCACCAGTCCGGCTAGGACAAAGTCGAGCCTTTTAATCAGGATCAGCAGAAGCGTACGTTTAGAACGATCAGGACCTATCTGAGTTGTTTTCATTTCCTTCTCCTTCGTCACATGCCTTCTCCATGTTCGTGACCCGCCCCTCCACAGCCGTCTTCGAGGTCCCAGAGCGTGGCGATTTCTTCAGTTGTCCAGTCAAGCTCAGAAATCAGATATTTGGCCTGGCCTTCAAACGCAATCCATCGCCAGCAATGGCAACAGCACGGGCCTTTTTCATCCGCCATTTGCATAGCCTGATCATAAACAGCCTGCTGGTCAGCGGTCAGTTGGATTGTCTTCTGATACTCAAAGAGTTGCTTTGCCAGTAAGACTGGCACATCGTAAGGATCGCTAGGGATTTGAGGTGTGGTCGCATATTTCTTCAAGCTCTCTACCTGTTCCTGGTATCTGTGAAAATCCATAGCCGAACAACAGGAACCTTGAATCCTGGCATCGACGGACATGGCCTCGACCGAGGGCGGCTGCAAACCGCAACTGCTGGGGATACTGCGCGGCTGGCTGTGTCCAGAGAGGTAATCAAACTTCTCCTGCGAGCCTGCCACGAGTTTGGGAGCATCAACGCTCACAGTACTCTTGGCTCCGTTGGCCGAGCGGCCAAAATCAAAGGCTGAGAACTTGCCCACAGAAAGGACGAGAACAATTAAAACCCCGAGCCCAATGGCGACTCCATAAACAAGTTTTTTAGAAACGGTAATTTCCGTGGGGTTCATTTCCTTTTATCTCCTTATCTTTATCGCCATATTGGTCAAATATCCACAGCGTGGAGACGCTACTACTTCGGGATTTCTCCAGCCAGTTCTTTATCAATCAGTTGCGTGAACGCTTCGAGCGGCTGAGCGCCGACAACTGCCAGGCCGTTGAGGAAGAATGTCGGCGTGGAGTTTACTCCCAGTTTAAGAGCGAAATCCAAATCCTTTTGGACGGCGTCTTTGTACTTCTCGCTGGTCAGGCAATCCTGAAAGGTGGTCATGTCCAGGCCCAGAGTGGTGGCGATTTGCGGATACATCTCCGGCCCCAGATTTTGCTGGTCGGAAAATATTGCATCGTGATACTGCCAGAAAGAATTCTGGTCGTTGGCGCACATGGCCGCTTCGGCAGCCGGGAATGCATTCGGATGGATGGAGGTCAACGGGAGGTGCCGATAGACGAAGCGGATCTTGTCCGGATAAGCCGCCAGCAATGCTTGAGAAGTCTCATCATGGAAGCGCTTACAGAACGGGCACTGAAAATCGCTAAATTCGACCATGACAATCGGCGCGTCTTCCGGTCCCAGGCTCGGAAAACCCTCGGCCGGTATTTCGTAACGGACATATTGCGGCGCTTGTGTCTGGGCCGGCGCCTGTGCGACCGAGGCCTGAGTGGTTGGCTGGCTACTGACGGTCATCTGGGCCGCGACCGGCGTGCGTCCCCACGCAACGAATCCAACCAGGATGCCGGCCGAGAACGCCAGTACCACCAAAGCCATATAAAAGTGACTGCGATTAAGAGTAATCGTGTCTTCAGGCGTGGAAGGGGTAAATACTTTTTTCGATGTTGCCTTCGATGTTGCTTTCATATTTTCGGGCTTGGAAGAGGTAGACGCCTTTTTTGATTTTGTCTTCGATGTTGGTTTCATAGTCTGTTATCTCCTTAATATTTTCTTAAAATGGTCAGCGATTTGAATATATCTCGCTGCCTGCTGGCATTCGTAATCGCCGATCTGGACTATCTCGAAAGATTATGCATCATAGCGGTGCATGCCTGAATCATTTGGTCCGTCATCTGGCCGTGGTTCCCCATCATCATGTTCATCATGCCGCCTATTCCCATCATCCCGCCGTTCATCATTACGAAAACCGTTATGATCCCAATGGCGAACAGGACGAGAAGGAGGATGAGCAGAACAAGCAAAATAGTGATCAAACGTCCATTGGTATTTGTGGTTGCGTTCATGGCCTTATACTCCTTTCAGAAAGTGACACCTAATCCATCAACAGCAAATGGAGCCAAGCCTATCGGACTCCGCATTGTGCGCCCGAGGCTCCCTCAGGAAGGACGCCCAGAGCCGTCACCTGTTGGGCGACCTGGTTTGCACCGCTGGCCGAAGAGTATTGAGATCCTAAAACCTCTTCCGCCTTGACATCCTTCCAGTCCATTCCTTTAACCACCTTGAAGTACATGGCCGTCATCAAGTAGTTATTAGGGAACCAGTAACTGTTGGCAGTCAGCGCAGCGCGTGCCAGTTCACCACGTGACAACCCCTGTGACGCGCCAAGCTCAAGCAGTCCCAAGAGGGCCGAGCCGTGGTTACAATCCTGAAACAGAGTAGAGTTATTACAGCAGGGCCGATACGAGTTCTCAGACAGCTCCTTGAGGAGCGTTTCCTGCTCTGGGGTGAGGCTGACCAGCGCATATTTGTTGAAGTACGCGCCACCGTTTTGCTCCTGCCCCAGAGACCAGCCGCCTGTTGAGGCGTAATTGAACACGTTCGGCCCGGCGATGGGGCTGGCTTCGTTCATCTCCACTTTGTTGGCGAGGCCAAGCGGCCAGAGCGCGATCACAGTGAACCAGCTATTCTGGCTATTAATCGTGATGAATTCATCGCTTCCTTCGGTCAGCAATCGCTTCTGCTCGGCGCTCAACCCGCCCTGGTTCGCGAAGGATGCTTCGAGCTTATCCATGTCAATAACGCCGAGTCGGACGAGCTCCGGCAACCAGCGTCCCCAGCGGATGGGAAGGGTCACACCTTCTACCGGCAAGACCTCGGCGCGCACCTGATTGAAAAGCTCGGTTTTGGGGTCGCTGGTGGGCGTAGGCTTTGTCTCGACAGTCACGACAGCCCGAACCTGCGGGGCCAGCGCATCCTTTTCCACGACTTGATCAAAAGCAGCCGCTGGCAAAGCATGCCAAACCAGATCACCAAGGATGAAGGCCAATAACACAAGGCCCACCCCAATCATCGTTGATCCCTTGACGATAAACACATCCCCCTGTGACTTGGCAGGTTTTGCAGGCGCTTTTGCGGTTTTAGGAACAACGGGCCTGGCAAGCTTTGAAGGAACCTTTGCGGCCTTCGGAACAACAGGCTTGGCGGGTTTTGAAAGTGCTTTTCTGGTCTTGCGAACTATGGGCTTTTTAGCCTTAGCGTCGGAGCGCGATTCGGCATTCATGATTTTTTTCCTTTGATTTCATCTCCTTGTTCGCGGGCGGTTAGCCAACCATCAGATCGCCTGGGTGTTTGTCGATATTATCTTTTATTCATCCTCCACATCACGATTCTGATGGTGATTGGTACGGCTAAAGGCAGTGAGAAAGTGTTGGGTTGAATCTCTTTTCTCCTCTTGATAACTGAGGCTTATTAGGAATCGGGCAGGATTTGGGCAAGAAACTGCTCGATTTGCTCAGCGCTCAATTTTCCAATCTGCACATGAGTGATAACTCCCTGGCGATTGATAAAAATGCTGGTGGGTATACCTTGCACGCGATATAGCGTCGCAACTTTCCCATCTTTGTCCAAAAGTACAGGATATGTCATTTGGAATTCTGTAACAAATGCCCTGACATCAGACATTGAGTCTTGGAGAGTCAGATTAACGCCGAGAAGAACCAGCCCTTCCGCTTGATGCGCTTGATAAGCCCGTACCAGATCGGGTGTCTCTTCTCGGCAGGGTATGCACCAGCTGGCCCAAAAGTTGATCAGCACAGGATGGTCGCGGAGTGCGGTTAGTGTGACAGTGTTCCCGTCGAGTGTTTCGAGCGTAAATTCAGGGGCTTGCCGGCCCATAAGAGGGGACGATGCCAAGACAAATTCCTGTGGTCCCTGTTCTCGCGGGAAGACTGTCAGTATAACGATCACGCCAATTGCCAGAACGATGGCAACCAGCATGACATACACAATCCATTTCTGTACCCGAATTCGGAAGACAGGTGAATCCGGATCATTGTCTTTCATGAATACCTCACGGCGCGTCCGGTTCCGGAGCCTTATACCGAAACTCTTTAATGAACAAAAGAAGCTCATCTGGGTTGAAGGTAGCAGGTTGGTAAAGCCTGCCCCAAGTGGTCGCGGCAATTGAACCGGGCAGAGACAGGCGCGGCACTGCGATCAACTTTCTCGAACCGGCCCGATCCATAACATTGCGAATTTGTGTTTTGAAAGCCGCGCAGGCTGTCT
>CAZSVR010000015.1:0-11968 GCA_964610295.1 uncultured Anaerolineaceae bacterium | reverse complement strand
CGAGCGTCGGCTGGTAGGCGACGATCACGCCGCCATGCTCCAGGTTATGCACCAGTTGCTCGTCAGGCAGGGCCTCATCATAAAATCCCGCCTCGGCCGGTTGTGCATAATGCGGACCGGATGTAGGCGGATCGCTATTATACGGTTCGTGTTGCTCTCCGACTTGAATATGTGGCGCCGCCATCTTTGGGACAGCAACGCCGAGTTTCGGCCTGGAGAGTTGCCATAAGGCGTACCCCAACCCCGCCACCACAAGGGCCGCAAGCGCGCCCCAGAAAAGCCGCGAAATGATTTGCCGCCGGCTCCTCTTACGCCGACGCATTTCTTTTTGTGACAATTTTGTTGACACCATAACACTAAACCTCGTTCATCGCACTTGGTGCAGTTTAAATAAAATCAAGAGACATTTCACACCTGGCATGCAAGCGGCATGTCAGGTAAACCGAATACTACCGATCAGATTTTCATGATCGGCAGGTACGTAAATGAAATGTCTAGGCCTTGGGGGGCGGAGCGAAGGCTTCGATGTAAATGGACTGAACTATAGGATCTAAATTTACAACTTGTTTACTACCCCCAGATTGAGCAACGTAACCAGATTGAGAAACCAAAAAATCACATGCCAGCGAAAATGGGCTCATTGCATCACAGCACGACCCAGAGGATTTATTATTCACATTCCACGGAGCTACGTTAGTTTGAGAAACGGTTATCTCGGAAACCAACTTCTTATCCATACGCATGGAGGACATGTGGTTAGACATCGGGAGCGATCCAACCAGAAACGCAGACGCCAACACGATAGATAATAGATTTACCGCAACAGTCTTTGTATACATGGCTGATCAGTATTATAACTGTAGAAACATAATCTTCAAAAAACCTCTCATAAACCTCTAACCATCTAAATCAGTCACATTGATCTCTACTTTGGACGTTATCTTAATCAATCTTCCAGCCCAGCAGCTTTCTCAAAGGACTCACGACCCTCATTAACTGAGAAGTAAATTAAGCCTATTGCGCCGAGGCTGTCCACCAAGCCGAAACCAGTGAATTGATAGACAAGACTGGACGCTAACAATACCACCGACATATAAATACATACCATCGTGCAATTCGCGTCTGCGAGAATGGGCGATGAGTTAAGTACCTGACCAACCCTGCGTTTACCTGCAACCAGCGCCCACATGACCGCAATGGAGATGAGCGAAATGATCGTACCACTCAAGGTCGATTCAGGTTTATGTCCGCTATAAAGGTTATAAAGCGCGGTGACCAGCAGGCCACCCGCCAGCAGATAAAAACTCCAGCCTGTCACACGCAGAGCTGTCCGTTCAAATGGACCGCGCGGTGTGCCGGGGTTTTGACGAATGCGTAAGACCATTGCCATGATACCAACGCCCGAAATGACTTCGATGAAGCTGTCTACGCCGAAGCCAAACAGCGTGAGAGCTTCGTCCTGTGCGCCGAAATAGACAGAGACCAGCCCTTCAACGGTGTTATAGAAAATTGTAAAAAACGCCAGCCACAGTGCGTATTGGTAAAAACGTTTTTGCTCGGGAGCTTGTGCAAGGATCGTCATATCAATCTCCTAACCAAAATAGGTCCTATTCTTAAACCTTCTGTCTGCGCAAAGGTCATTATGCAATTGCAGTTCTGGCTTAGGCAATAGTGCTCGCGCCTGCTTGACTCAGATATTTCTCTGGATCTTTATCGAAATCCCTCTTGCAGCCTAACGAACAGAAGTAATAAGTCTTGCCCTTATACTCAGACGTTCCAGCAGCTTCATTGGGGTTTATCCTCATGCCACAAACGGGATCGAGTTCCATGATTTTTCTCCTTTACAGAATGAACAATTAGACTTTTATATTCCGCAATCTGAGGCTATTCGTCACAACAAAAACACTACTAAATGCCATCGCCCCGGCGGCGAGCATCGGGTTCAAATATCCGAATGCAGCGGCAGGGATCAACACCACGTTATAGAAGAATGCCCAGAACAAATTTTGTTTGATCGTCGCAAGCGTTCTACGCGAGAGTGAAATCGCGCGTGCCACGCCGCGCAGATCGCCGCTTATCAACGTCACAGGCGCGGCCGCCAATGCCACATCCGTACCGGTGCCGATCGCCAGGCCAACATCCGCTTGCGCAAGCGCGGGTGCGTCGTTCACACCATCGCCGACCATGGCGACCACGTTTTCACGTTGCGACGTTTCAACGTTCGAACGTTGAAACGCGCCAACTTGCAACTTCTTGACTTCAGATGTTTTACCTTCTGGCAAAACTTCGGCAAGCACAGTATCAATGCCCGCCTGTTTTGCAATGGCCTCAGCGGTCTTTTGATTGTCACCCGTGATCATCACAACCTTCAAATTCATGCGACGTAAATCTTCAATGGCCTCTTTCGAACCATCCTTGATCGTATCCGCAACTGCTATCACGCCAGCAATTTCGCCATCTACAGCCACGATCATCGGGGTTTTCGCTTCCGCCTGCAAGCGCTCCAGATCGTCGCGGATAAGATCAACCGAGATATTCTCTGATTCCATCAACCGCAGGTTGCCAACTAATATATGCTGGCCACCTACTTCAGCTGAAATACCCATTCCAATTAGAGCTTTAAAACCTGCAAGCTCTGCTAACTGGATATCGCGTTCGGTTGCAGCAGCAACGATAGCTTCGCCCAATCCATGTTCACTCCCTTTTTCTGCCGAAGCGGCCAACCATAGAATAGCGTTTGCATCCCAGCCCGCACAGGCAACTCCATTCTTACCGGTTACGCAAGACCGTTCGGCAGGAACAATATCCGTCACAGCGGGTTGACCCTTGGTGATCGTCCCTGTTTTATCCAACACAACCACATTGACCCTGCCTGCGCGTTCCAGCGCTTCGCTATTACGAAACAATACGCCAAGTTCAGCACCGTTGCCCGTTCCAACCATAATCGCAGTGGGAGTCGCAAGCCCCATCGCACATGGACAGGCGATCACCAACACCGCGACCATATTGATCAACGCGCGCGTGAATTCACCTGGCGCGCCCAGGAAATACCAACCTGCAAAGGTAAGCAAGGCAATCCCGATCACAATAGGGACAAACACAGCCGAGACCTGATCTGCCAGTTTTTGGATCGGCGCTTTGCTTCCCTGTGCATCTTCCACTAATTTAACGATCTGCGCGAGCGCGGTTTCTCTTCCGACCTTTGTGGCTTCAAATTTCAGCAGGCCGAGTTTGTTCAACGTCGCGCCGATAAGCGCGTCGCCCGGCCCTCTTTCAACAGGCAACGATTCACCCGTGAGCATGGACTCGTCCACGGCGCTTCGTCCTTCGATGACCACACCATCGACGGGGATCTTCTCTCCGGGTCTGACGATAACAACATCACCGACGCGCACATCGTCCACAGGCACTTCAGCTTCAAGCCCCGAACGAACGACGCGCGCGGTTTTGGCGCGTAACCCCATCATCTTCTTGATCGCGTCGGAGGTTCGTCCCTTGGCACGCGCTTCCAAAAATTTTCCAAGTTTGATAAGCGTGATGATAACCGCTGCCGTCTCGTAATAAACATGTCCCAGCAGCAAGCCAAAGGTGATCGGAAGCGAATAGAAGAACGCAGCCGAGGAACCCATCACGATGAGCACATCCATGTTTGCGGAGCGGTTGCGTAACGCCTTGAACGCGCTGATATAATACTGCCAGCCGACATAAAATTGAACGGGGACAGCCAACGCAAGCATCAACCAGTTGAACCAGGGTTGGGCTTCGGCCATCATGCCGTCCATGGGGCGCGTGGAATAAAAAAAATCGGGAAGCAGGCCGAGATCTTTTGCCATCGAAAGTAGGAAGAGTGGAATTGTTAAGGCCAGACCAATAATCAGTAAGCGGCGCTGTTCATTGATCTCGCGCTCGCGTGCCAATGCTTCAGCGTCTTCCGCTTCGCCGCCGAGTTCCACAGCCTCAAATCCGGCAGATGCAACTGCACGACGCAATTCCGCCTGGGTCATGATGGTGGGAACATATTTCAAGCGCGCCTTTTCGGTGGCATAAGTCACCTGTGTTTCAAGCACACCCTCGAGATTTGCGAGCGCCCTTTCAAGGCGGCGCGCATCGTTGTCATCTGCAAGCCGCTTGATGACCAGGTCAGCCTCAGCTGTGGCAACGCCGTAGCCTGCGCGGTCCACGCGTGCGATCATATCTTCGAGCCTCAGTTTCGCCGGCTCGAATTCCACAGTGGCGCGCTCGGACGAGAGGTTGACCACGACGTTTTGCACGCCATCGAGCTTCTTTAAGTTGCGTTCAACGGTGGCGACACAATTCGCGCAGGTCATACCTGTAATGGGGAGAGTAAGTTGTTTGGTGTCAGACATAGTTTTCCAATCTTTGTGTGCACAGGTACACGTACCCTGCTCTAGTTTTTCTCAAGGACCTTTTCCATATTTAAATTCAATGTGGGTAATTTTTGTTTAAGGGCTTCCACGTGAAAAATATATGGAAACGCAAGCCAGACGATACCTAGCCCAGCCAGAAGTCCAGATATGATACGCATTAACGAATTGAACGAGCCGAGCGCATCGCCCACATAAAACGAAGCAGGGAAAGAGCCGCCAGTTAACAGGACGAGCCATTGGTTTGTATCGCGAAAGCCCCGACCGATTCCTGCAAGATCACTGAATATGTGCGCGCCGCCGTCAATAATAATTGGAAGCAGGAGAAGCATAAATCCCCACCACTTCAGCGGCTTGACCGTGCGTCGAAATGGCGACCACAAGACTGCGAACACCCAAATACTTGTGTAAAACGAAATCATACGGTCCGACCAGGCCACCTTCCAACCCATCACTTCATTACCTAAGAACCTGCGGAGGATCAACGGGTTAATAGTGTCTTGCCAGACAGCCTGAATCTCTGTGAGTGTGTACATCGTCTTTTGTCCGAACAGAAAGAACGAACGCTCTGGCAATTGGTGGCAGAAAAACGAATAAATAAAATATATGCCCTTTCCCGGCCCGCTCCAGCCAATGTGCATGAATACGGGTGCGAGAAAAGGAAGCCAGACCCACAGGCCATAGATGCTGAGAAAGCTTACAAACCAGTGGCGGGTCAACCATTCAACAATGGTTCGAGATGTTCGCATTGGTGACTGTAGTGTAGTAGTGGACATTTCTATTTATAATGATGCATTTAGTTCTAGAGAGACAGATTCACACGCTTCAATAACTGGGCGTTAATTGCAACAACCACTGTACTAAGTGACATTAAAATTGCTCCGACGGCGGGTGAAAGCAAAATCCCGGCCCAAGCCAGCACACCTGCGGCCAACGGTAGTGCAACGAGATTGTAGCCAGAGGCCCAGATCAGGTTTTGAATCATCTTGTTATAGCTGGCACGGCTAAGCTTGAAAATCTTAACTACATCCAACGGATTGCTTCTCACGAGTATGATGCCCGCCGATTCGACAGCCACATCCGTACCACTGCCAATGGCAATGCCCACATCCGCACGGACAAGCGCAGGCGCGTCGTTGACTCCATCACCGACCATCGCCACTTTTTTACCCTGCTTTTGTAGTTCAATCACTTTCTGGTCTTTGTGTTCGGGGAGCACTTCGGCAAAATACAGGTCAATGCCAAGTTCATTTGCGACGGCTTTGGCGACTTCCTTGCTATCGCCCGTCAACATGGCAACCTGCACACGCATCGCACGCAACTGTTTAATCGCTTCATAACTTTCGGCGCGAATTACATCCGCCAGCGCAAAGGCGGCAGAGATTTGATTGCTTTCAACCAAATAGACAACCGTTTGGGCCTTTGCACCTGCTGAAGTCGCAAAATCCAACATTTCAGGCCCGATTGTGATTTTCAAAAACTCAAGCAAACGCGGGCCGCCCACCCATGCCTCTTTGCCTTCGACTTTCGCCCGTACACCACGTCCTTTAATGGATCCAAACTCTGACGCACGAGGTAAACTCAAGTTCTTTGCTTTTGCCGCTTCACGAATTGCGCGCGCAATAATATGTTCAGAATCACCTTCAATAGTAGCGGTCAGCGCGAGGGCTTGATTTTCGTCTACACCCTTTGCAGGTTTCACCGCGACCACACCCTGCTCACCTTTCGTAAGCGTACCCGTTTTATCAAAGATAATCACATCAATCTCGCGTGCTGCCTCAAAAGACAAACGATCCCGGACTAAGATCCCGTTTTGCGCGGCGGACGTGGTACTGATCGCCACTACTAAAGGGACAGCCAACCCCAACGCATGCGGACAGGCAATGACCAAGACAGCAACTACGCGTTCCAATGTGAACAGATCAAAGCCAATCGCGAGAGTCCACATCGTGGCAGTCAGTGCAGCCACACCGATAGCGAGATAGAATAGCCAGCCCGCGGCTTTATCCGCCAGGATTTGCGTGCGTGATTTACTCTGTTGCGCATCTCGCACCAGCCGCATAATACCAGCCAGCGCGGTTTGTTCGCCAACTGCTGAAACCTGCACACGTAAACTGCCATTGCTGTTGATACTTCCAGCAATAACCTTGCTCCCTGGAATTTTTTTAACTGGAAGCGACTCGCCGGTAATCATTGATTCATTTACGTCCGATTCGCCTTCCATTATCACACCATCCGCAGGAACACTCGCCCCAGGGCGGACCAGCACAGGGTCGCCTGTTTTCAACGAAGAAACTGGCATGGTATGGATACTGCCATCCGGCATGACATGTTCTGCAGTATCGGGCATCAACTTTGCCAGTGCGTTCAACGCGCCTGAAGCCTGACGCACACTACGCATCTCGATCCAATGGCCTAAAAGCATAATGTCAATCAAAGTAACCAGCTCCCAGAAGAAGCCTTCGCCTAAATTGACAAACATAGCGGCCAGGCTATACACAAATGAAACTGAGATAGCCAGCGAGATCAACAGCATCATGCCAGGCTGGCGATTGCGAATTTCAGGAACCGCCATTTGGATGAATGGCACGCCGCCATACACAAAGACGATCACGGCAAATAGCGGCATCACCCATTGATTACCCGCGAATTCGGGCATCATGAATCCAAACCACATTTGGAGCATGGGCGTGTAGAGCAGGACGGGAATGCTCAACAGCAAAGAAATCCAGAAGCGCTTGCGGAACATATCCTCGTGGCCGCTGTGATCTAAATGGCCCGCGTGCGCGCCTGATTGTGTTTGAGACATTCCATGGGAGGCACGTTCCGCGTGCCTAGTATGCTGGCTTTCTCCCGCGGCCGCATGACTCCTGTGGTTACGATGTGCGTCTGGTTCTGCGTTCATAGGCCGTCCATGTTCCATTTCAGCATGATCGCCATGTTCATGTTTGCCGTGTGAGTCTGTCATTGCGACCTCGATCAGTGCTTAAAAAATATTGGGGGACTGGCGCCCCCACAATAGGATCACAGTGTGATCAATCCCTCAACGGGGTAATTGATCTCAGTCAGCAAAGCCTTGATCGTCTGCTCGCTGGCTGGCGCATCAAACGCGATCTGGACTTTCTTGGTATCCAAATCCGCTTCCACTGATTGGATGCCCTGCAATTCACCCACCTCAGATTCAATAGTATGGGTACAATGCTCACAGTGCATGGCGGGGACGGAATACGTTACAGTAGTCATAGAATAATCCTTTCAAACATTAGATTTAAGGTTCAGAAAATAATAATTTCCTTGCTTGGGATGCAGTTGGACTGCATTCCGCCCGCAGTGCAACTGCTGGCGAACAAAAAAACGGGAAGTTATTAATTTACAGACCCCTAGTTTATTGAACACCCATTCCTTTCTGGGTGCGTTTCACGAGAGAATTTACGTTTCCAAGGCAGCAACTGCCTTGTGGGTTGCGAATATCGCAGGCGCATTGACCTGCTTGGATGCCCATATTAATGGAGTCTGTCACGGTGGTCTGACCAGTAGCGCGGATTTCTTCGCGAATATTGGCAGGCGTATACCGAAAGCAATAGCAAACCAACACATCATCTTCGTTCATATGCTTTTGATAGACACGTTCTCGCAAATCTGACTCTGCAAAAGTCTGGGCTCCGTTTGCGCTGTAATAAACGGTTCGACAATCTGCTTCGCGGCAAAAATAATATTGTGTTTGCCGAATCTCCGTTAACGGCAGTGCCAGCATTGCTTTGACAATTTGCGTATCTATCAATTTGCCTGGCTTTCCGTTTGTGGGACAAACAATTGCCTCACGCGGCAATATCTGTAACTCGCAAGTTGCAGAGCCAGCCTCCGGAGAGCATTGACAACTATCTGACATAAGATGCTTCTTTCCTACACCTTCGCAGACATTTCGAACACTTCGGTGATTTCCTTCAACACGCGCTCACGCTCCTTGGGGTTATTCCCCTTGATCGCCGTGATGACGCATGAATTCAGGTGATTTTCCAGAATCTGTGTGCTCACCTTGTTCAAGGCCGCGTCGATCGCCTGTATCTGGCGGATCACGTCAATACAATACGCGTCCTTTTCCACCATGCGGGTGACGCCGCGCAGGTGCCCTTCAATGGTCTTCAATCTACGGAGGGTATTTTCACTTTCCATGGTTTCCTCTGATTTCCTGATGCAAACGACTCGGTTTCTCCTACCCCCCCCTGGGGGGTAGGGTTAATATAACTACCAACAGGATAAATGTCAAGTAATTCAAGGGGACGAGTAACATCATCCTGAATAGTGACATCTGTCACTTACCCAGTACTCTCTTCCATAATAAACTTTTCATCAAGGATTATGAACATCCGAATTGTCGTTTATTCACGAAAACACATGATAAACAAGGAGCCAGCCTGGTTATGAAACCAATATCCAAATCAACAAGTGTAGTTATGTTGACCATAAAATCTGCCAGCACAACACAAAGCAAAAACGCAAATTATAAATTGACCACCTTGCATAAACCCTAATAATGTCCAAGTAGACAAAATCCCCATCATTTGCTCGTCGGGCTGTTTAGTCCGACAAAGGAGGAAAACATGGAACTAATTTCGTATCTTTGGCAATATATCGTTGAAGTGTTTGGTCTGTTCATTGCGTATGTTTTTGCGGCAATATTTATTTTCCTGATGCTTCGCCGCTTTCATTCGCGCAAGATCACCGCGGCACTGGTTGCAATTTTCATTGGAGTCTCCATAGCGTTTTATATCCCGAATGGAGCCCCAACAGAATTGGCGTATCCGCTTTCTCTGCGCTCATTTGGACCAGGTGAAAGTCCAAACCTGCCTTTTAAAAACGTCTTTAACTTCTTCCAAAATTTTAATGATTTTGAACGAGTGCCTGATATCGCCCGCGACCCTAATGACGTTCCAAAAACGGTTATCTATGCAGAAGATGGCGTAGTTGAGGTAAACCTTACCACGAAGGAAGTCATCGCTGAAATGGCTGACGGCACCACAATCAACTATTGGACATTTGATGGCACTGTCCCTGGTCCATTTTTGCGCGTGCAAGAAGGAGATACTGTTCGCCTTACGATTCACAATGACGCGACGAGTCTGCACCCTCACAATGTTGATTTCCATGCCGTTACGGGTCCCGGCGGAGGCGCAGCGGCCACCATTGTTGCACCCGGTGAAACCAAGACCTTTGCATTCAAAGCATTGAATGCCGGGTTATTTATCTATCATTGTGCATTCGGAAATCCAGGACTGCACATGACACATGGCATGTACGGGTTGATTCTTGTTGAGCCAAAAGGCGGCCTCCATCCCGTTGATAAGGAATTTTACGTCGTGCAAGGCGAGTTCTACAGCGAAGGTGGACTAGGCAGAGAAGGTCTTCAACTTTTCGACACACAAGCCTATCTTGATGGGAAGCCGCAATACGTTGTCTTCAATGGAAAAACTGGAGCGCTCATGGATAACATGACTGCAAATGTTGGCGATACAGTTCGCATGTATGTCGGCAACGGCGGCGTCAACTTCATTTCAAGTTTCCATGTCATTGGCGAAATATTTGACCGCGTCTATCGCGAAGGCGACCTGGTGAGTCCCCCGGCAGAGAGTTTACAAACCACACTCGTTCCCGCAGGCGGCGCGGTGATGGTTGAATTCACGGTTGAATATCCCGGAAATTATGTTCTCGTTGATCATGCACTAGCAAGAGTTGACCGCGGTGCTTGGGGAGTACTCCACGTTGAAGGAGAGGCAGATCCAGATATTTATGACGGTGACTTACAAAGCGGGAATGGTCATTAGATTACAATGAAATTTTCAACGGCACGCCCATGCCTGGTAGTGGACACTAAGCGGCGCCAACGAATAAGTTCTCCGTCGTCAGAGAATTAGAGAATCGTTGCCAATTTGAAGTGACGGGCGGGCTTGCGCAGTGAGGTTGCCAGGGATTGGTTGCGGATCTATTTATTCGAATGCTCCTGCCAGCCTTCTGACGTTGATTAATTTAGTGAAAGGAGAAAGTTATGCAAATTAGCAAGAAACAACAAATGTGGTTATTCACTCATTCAAAAAAGGAGATTTCGCAATGACTACCTCAATTCTCACCCGCAAGGGTCAACCTGTTGAAACACCGCCTTTTATCAGCTTCCTCTTCAAAGACAAGCGCGCCTCCATTCTGTGGCTGTTTGCCCGTGTATGGCTGGGCTGGCAATGGTTTGAAGCCGGACTAGGAAAGCTCCAAAACCCGGCCTGGATGCAGACTGGCGATGCCCTGAATGGCTTTTGGACGAACGCCGTGACGATTCCCGAGCAGGGCCGTCCGCCGATCGCGTTTGACTGGTATCGGAGTTTCATCCAGTCCTTACTGGATAACGGGTCTTACGTATGGTTTGCCAAACTCGTTTCTGTTGGCGAACTGCTGATCGGCATTGCCATGATCGTCGGTTTCCTGATGGGCGTGACCGCCTTCCTGGCCGGCTTCATGAACTGGAACTTCATCATGGCTGGTGCGGCCAGCGTGAACGGCGTATGGCTGGTGCTCGCGATTTTGCTGATTGTGGCCTGGAGGATTTCAGGCTACCTGGGCGCAGATTACTTCCTACTGCCCCGCCTCGCCGAATTGTGGACGCCTGCAAAAGCGAACAAGTAGCAGGTAGCCATGCCGTCAAAGAGATGGCGAAGAATAGAGGCCGTCTCTTTGATTCTCTGATTGTCACTGCTCGCAGGCTTTATCGAGCATAAGTTGCCAAAAACGCGCCTGATTATTGTATCTTCAAAAATGAGATTAAATTTTTTACCCAAAGGAGATTTCCACAATGAACCCCACTATTTCACGAAGAGACTTTCTCAAATTTGCCGGCATGGCCGGCGTCACCGCTGGAGTTGCCGCGGCGTGCCAGCCTGTAGCACCCACTGCGACGCCAGACACCCACACCGCTTCGTCGCAAAACCAAACCGGCGGAGACATGGACGCGCTGCACGAAGAAGGCGTAAAAAAGTTTGTCGAGCTCATCGGCAAGGACGAAAAGTTCTGGAAAGCGCCGCTTGCCTTCAAAATGGACGGCGATGTGAAAGTATTCGAGGTGACATCGCAGGATATAGACTGGGAAATCGCATCAGGACAATCCATCAAAGCCATGGCATACAACGGGCGCGTGCCGGGTCCTGAGATTCGAATCACCGAAGGCGACAAAGTCCGCGTGATCCTCACCAACGAAATGGAGCAAAGCACATCCATTCACTTCCACGGCGTGATGCTACCCAATGCGATGGATGGTGTGCCGTTCGTTACACAACCCGTTGTCAAAAAAGGTGAAACCTTCACCTATGAATTCACGGCGCGCAATTCGGGATCGCACATGTACCATTCGCATCACAACGCCGCAGAGCAGGTAACCAAAGGATTGCTGGGCGCGTTCATCATCGAGCCGAAAGACAACAGCGGCGAACCGGAATTTGACAGCGACTATACCATGATATTGAACGACAGCGGCGTGGGCTTCTCCATCAACGGAAAATCGTTTCCATACACTCAGCCCATTCTCGCGAAGGTCGGCGAGCGCA
>CAZSVR010000014.1:63375-66809 GCA_964610295.1 uncultured Anaerolineaceae bacterium | reverse complement strand
TTGCCAGCCAGATCATAAGTGAACGAACTCTGCGCCACGATGGAACTGCCGCTTTTGCGCGTTTCATTCGTGAGACGGTAGGCGTCATCATAGCTCCACTGGATGGAATTGCCGCCTGCTTCGGTGACGCTTAAACGATTGCCCGCCGCGTCAAGGATGTATGCGTATGAGGCTACTGTTGTGCCGCCTTTTTGCTGGTTGATATTCGTCAGGCGGTTGAGCGTATCGTAGCCGTAATTTGTGGTCACGCCATTGGGCAATGCCTTCTGTGTGCGTAAGCCGATGTTGTCATACGCAAAAGTGGTGACTGCGCTATTTGGGCCTGTAACTTCAGTCAGTTGGTTCGCCGCGTCGTAGCCGTAATTTGTCGTCCCCGCAGAGGTGGACATAGAGAGGCGGTTTCCGATCAGGTCATAGGTGTAATCCACCGCCTTCCCGCTGGGCTGGAGGACGCGGGTCAAATTCCCGGGCGTATCGTACGTGTAACGAGTAACGCCGCGCGCGGTCCCCCCTGAGCCTGTCGCAGGGTCGGTGACTGTACTGGGCAAGCCGTCTGAAGTATCGGTGGTTGTGTGATTGGGCGAAGGATAAGGGTTACGCGCCTCAATCAGAAGCACAAGGTATAATGTCAAAACCACGATTTTTTTCATGAGATGTTTTTCGTAAAAAGACGATAACTAAATACCCGAGATCTTTTCTCAGAATCGGCAGAGTTAAGAAATCCACTCTGAACAAGAAGGTAAAGAAATTAATTGTTAAGACACGTCTCGCCATCTATTGTGCATATATTCTAAAAACTCTGAAAGTGTTTGTCCGCGTAATTCAGGTTCTTCCAATCCTATATCTATATATTCTATTTCGACAATTGGCAGGGATGCAAAGCGCTTGTCGAAAGCGAACGCAGTACCGCCGCCATCTGATCCAAATAAAATTAAATGCGGGGCATCTTTTTCTACTTCATTCATCTGATTTAATGGACTGATTTTTTCCAGTGGCCAAAGCACCAAATAAGCTGCTTCGCCAATGGCCCCTTCAGCGCCATTGGATTCCAAAAGGAAACTGGCATATTCTTCAGGAAATTTAATCCCAAGTTCAGATTCCGTTTTTTGCAATTCTGACTTGGACACACCAGGCACTTTTTTCATTTGAGATATAAATTTTTCTATTTTCTCATTCATAATATTTTGCCTCACTCAAAATTTGGCCGTTATTTTCCTGTTAATAGCCTTTGTAGTGCGCGCCACCAAGTTGAAACTCTAGAATGTTCTCCAGGCGGAAGATAAATTTTATTTGATGGATCCGTTGGTGATCCGCCAAATTTTACTGGGTGTATCTCATGAATATCGAGACCCTCCAGCGATGGGTTATTTCGATGTAGTTTAGCGTTAGCGATTTTCTTAGCCTGTAGTGCTGCTTGATACTCATCTCCTTCAAGCAATCTAAAAGGTCCTTTTGGTCTTGGCGATGCATCATCAGGATAGCCTGCCCAATTCTTAATGGTAAATCCGCGATTTGATACCCAATGGAAAAACCCTGCAGTTAGCCCACCAACTACTGCATCGGTAATTGCTGCTTGCGGAGTATATCCATCCAGAAAGTCTTTACCTTGAAGATGATTAAGTGTGCCACGCGCAGCCAATCCCGAAGCCCAGCCACCTGCCATACCTGTTAATACGATAGCGGCAAAGCCTTTTCCCAAAAGGGCTATTCCGCCTGTGCCAATAATTCCACCTACCAAGCCCGCCGCGGCACCTGCAAGCGCAGAGTGAAAAGCCTGAGTCCAATCTATTTCATCCAGGCTTCTGTCGAAAAAGATCATTTGGCTGGCAACATCAAATCCAAACCCTAATACTGCCCCTCCCGCGGCCCCTTTGAGCGAATTTATAGCATATTCAGAGAACGCCTGATTTCCTGTGGGATCTATCGCATTGATTGGGTTGTTGGCAGTATACCCATATCTATTCAATTCAATAGGATTGTAAATATCATACCCCATGGTATCCCGGCTTAAGAATCTTCCATTCCCTGGGTCGTAATATCTAGCCCGCAAGTTATACAAACCAGATGAAGAATCATATTGTTGACCTGTATAGAGATAATTGTTACTTGTTGAACCCGTCTGGCTATAAATTTCTCCAAAAGCAGTATAGGCATAACTATCTGTTACAGTGCCAGTAGCATTTGCTAATGCCCGCACACTCCCCTGTCCATCCTGGAGATAATAGTTTGTTACTCCGCCGCGCTTTTGTGAGATTAACTCTGTATCCGCTAAAACATAACTGGCAAGAACGCTGCCGCTGTTGTCCGTTTCTAAAACTACATCGCCATAGAGAGAGGCTTCATCCCACAGGTAGTTTGTAGTTTGAGAACCTACGCCTTGTTGAACGCGCCTGCCATCTATGTCATAGACATTTGCAATATTTGTCCCATCGGGCATGGACGCGTTGATTAAGCGGTCTGCCGCATCATAAGTGTATTGAGCAATGTCACTGCCATTTGTAGCGCGAATTAAATTTCCGCGCCCATCGTACTGGTATTGAGTAGTACCCGCTGCAATCAACTGGTCGAGATCGTTGTAGGTGTAATTCGTGATCGAACCGTTGACGTTCTGTGTTAATCGGTTACCTGCCGAATCATAAGTAAAGGCAGTTTGGGCAGTGATAGTATTATTGCTGTCTTTCCTTGTCTCGTTCAACAAACGATAGGCGTCATCGTAGCCCCATTGAATGGAACTGCCATCGGCTTCCGCTACGTTGAGACGATTGCCAACAGGGTCGAGAGTATAGGCGTAGGAAGCAAGAACCGTATTGCCGTTATGCTGGTTGATGTTGGTGAGACGATTCAGGGAATCGTAAGCGTAGTCAACGGTGATGTTGTTGGGTAAAGCTTTCTGTGTGCGCAATCCGAGATTATCGTAAGCGAATGTGGTCGCGCCGTTGGATGGGTCTGCCTCCTGCGGGGATGAGATGACGCTGACCAGGCGATTCGCATTGTCGTAGGCATATTGGGTTGTGCCAGCCGCGGTATCCAGTGTGAGGCGGTTGCTTGCGGCGTCGTAGGTGTAACCAATCGTTTGCCCGTTCGGTTGCGTAATTTGGGTCAGGCGGTTTTGATTGTCATAAGCGTACTGAACCGTGCCGCGCGAATCGACGGCGGTTTGGCGCAGTCCGTTCGGGGTGTAGGTGAATTGAACAGATTGAGCGTCAAAGTAGTTAATGTTTGTTAATTGGTCAAGCGCGTTGTAACCGTAAGTATTTGTATTCCCATCAGCAAGGCGATGAGTCGTGAGGTTGTCGTTCAGGTCATAACCAAAGTTTTCAAACGAACTGTCTGCCCATGTTTTTTGAACGGGACGATGGAGCGCGTCGTAAGTAAAGCCTGTTTGATGGCTGTTCGCGTCTGTAATGGAGAATAGATTGCCAACTGAATCGTAA
>CAZSVR010000014.1:62482-63365 GCA_964610295.1 uncultured Anaerolineaceae bacterium | reverse complement strand
CTATAACTGGTGATATGCGTGAGCGGGTCAGCGACGGAAAGCAATTGACCGGCGTCATCGTAAGCGTACGTTGTCGTGTTGTTCGCCTGGTCGGTGAAGGTGAGTGCATTGCCGTTGCCGTCATAGGTTTGGCGGCTGAATGATAGATCGGCATAAGTAGTTTGCGCGAGTCGCCCGCGCGCGTCGTAAGTGAATTGAGTTGCGTGATTATCCGCGTCTGTGGTGGAAAGGATGTGACCAATGGCGTTGTAGGCATAGTTGGTATGATGGGTTAATGGATCTGTGATCTGGAGCAGATGTCCCGCGTTATCATAGGTAAAAGTTACGGTGTGATTGAGCGGGTCGGTGACCGTAATCCTGCGGCCAGCGTCGTCGTAGCCATAGCTCATCGTAGCGGCGTCCGCTGTGCCATCTGCATAAGTGACGTGAATTAATTGACCCGCAGAATCATATTGATAGCGCGTGATGTGCCCTGCGGGGTCTGTGGCGGTGAGAATGTTCCCACGCCAATCGTAGGTGTAGTGATATTCGCTGACGTTATCAGGCAGGGTAATAGTGATGAGTTGGTTGGCGGTGTTATAGGTATAAACAGTATGCCCATCTTTCGGATCGATCATCAAGGTCTGGTTGCCGTTGGCGTCGTATTGATACGTTATGATCCTGCCCAATGGCTCGATCACTCTTGTAAGATGGCCGAGCGCGTCATACTCAAAGTGAGTAATGTTATTTGCCGCAGTCCCCCCTGAGCCCGTCGAAGGGTCTTTTGCCGATGTTATCCGTCCCAGTAGATCGTAGGTGTAAATCGTTGTGCGGTTAAGTGGATCGGTTTGCGCCAGCAGGTTTCCATACTGGTCATAGGTATTGTTCGTTGTCTTGCCGTTGG
>CAZSVR010000014.1:12891-62472 GCA_964610295.1 uncultured Anaerolineaceae bacterium | reverse complement strand
CCAGCAATGTTCCCATGCTGTCTGAAACGCTCACAGGACGGAAAAACGAATCGTAAGTAACCGAGCGCGTTTGCCCCAATGCGTCCGTCTTGGTTACGGGTCCGCCAAACTGGTTGTAAGTGGTTGAACTGGTTTTGCTCAACGGGTCTGTTATGGATGTCTGATGTCCCTGGCTGTCATAAGTAAAGGACGCGGTATGTCCCATCGCGTCGGTTTGTGTGAGCAGGTTATGGTTGTTGTCGTAGGTGAAGGTAGTCGTGCGGCCGAGCGGGTCGGTTTGGCTGAGGAGTTTGCCAAAGCCGTCGTAAACAGAAAGGACTGTCCCGTTATCGGGATTCGTGATCGTCGTCGTATGCGCGCTCACGTCGTAGGCATAGTTCCACGTATTGCCAGCGCCTTGCCCTGAGCCTGTCGAAGGGGCCGTCTCGCTTTCCAAACGCCCATCGGGATAATAAGTGTCGATGATGATCGTATCCCCGCGCGGGTCGACTGCATCGAGGAAGAAGTGCGACGCGTCATAATGATAGATAAGCGGGGACGCGATGCCCGGCATATGCGCTTCGGATAGATTCCCGTCTGCATCGTAGACATACTCATACACGCCTCCTTCCGGATCGGTGATCTTCGTGATGCGCCCAAGCGAATCCCTCACGAAAGGCACGTTCAAGCCGCCCGCGCTGCAGGTGATGCCATCCGCGGTAAAGGTCAGCACATTGCCGTTCAGGTCGGTGATGGACCGCAAAGTCCCATCGGCGGACATCTGGAAGGCGCGGCCATACGAATCGGTGTAAGTAAATTCGGTCGGCTGGTAGTAACTGCCCGGGAAGCAGAAATACTGTCCGCCTGAGACGACCAGCAGGCCGCAGCCGTTGGAGGTCAGGCTGCCGTACACGCCCGCCTCAGCGATGTAGCGCGGGAATAGCAGGAAGCCGAAGATGCCACCGGCAGATTGGGGCTTGAAGAAGAAGGTGACGCGCTTGCCGTCCGGCATGGTCAGGGTCACGTCGTGCGCCTGATCCTGTTCCACACGCGGGCTGGCGATTGCCAGAGACCAGCCGTTGCCGAAATCCCCCACGCGGCTGCGTTCCAAACTATCATAGGTTCGCCCAATGACGATGGGCAAACCTGTCACGGGAACGGTCAGGTCATTGATCGTGAAACGTACGCGCCCCGGCTTGTATTCGCCTGCAACCGTGATCAGGACGCCGCTATCCAGCTGTGTGCCCGCTGAGTTCCTGCCGCTCAACATGATGATGTATGAACCATTGGCTAGCAGGGTGGTATCCAGGGTGGCCAGCGTCGAGCCGCCCGTGCCGCTCACGTTGCTAGCCAGGGTAGTAACCGCGCTGGGATCATCCGCAGGCCAGTACTGCACTGTGCCGTTTGATAATGTCACACCGCTGGCCAGCTTGATGGGCACAATTCCGGTAAGGGTGCTCTGATTGGCTGGGGCGCCGATCCAGCCTGGAATGGACAATGGGCCGCTCGGGCTGGGAGGCGTGCCTGCCGTCCACGGCACGTTGACTATGGCTGAAAAGACCGAGATGCCGCTCACCCAGGCAATGGCCTGCACGGTATCGGTGCCGGGGTTGTTGCCAGTATAAGTAAACGTTGCCTGTCCAGAGGCATTGGTCGTGGCATTGAGCTGTTGCGCGTTGGGTCCGTTGACCATCAGTGCCACCGTCAGATTTTCCAGGGCAACACCGGAGGCATCCACCGCGGTGACAGTGAAGGTTTGCTGCTGTCCGGTCGCTTTGGAAGAGACCGTATTGGGGCTAATCGTCAGGGAGCCGGTAGGCGGTACGCCGTGACTGCCGGAGGCGGCAGTGGTCATGGTCAGCGCCAGCTGACCGCCACAGCATTCTGAATAATCCACTTCGTATGGATAACGTCCTGCGGCCGGGAAATGTGCGGTGATCGCATTAGCCACCGGAGCAGTGGGTCGGTTGTAAGCGCCCATCACCGGCAGGCCCGCGAAAGTGCTGAGACCGGAGGCAGGTGGGTTCACCAGCGGGCCGCTCACACGCGTGGCGCCATTGCCGACGCTGAAGATGAATCCATCGTCGCTGAAAAAGTTGAAGGTAATATCTCCAGCTTTGGCAACCACGTATTCGCCGGTGAAAACCGCATTGAAGTTGAAGAGCGCCCCAACACCAGCCTGATAACCATTGCCCTGCGCCACGATCGTGCCAGTGAAGTTGCCGTTGAGCTCGGTGGTCACATCCGTGAAGGGGCGGGTGAACACGCCTACCCCCGAGGTGTTGCCGGGGATCGTCCCAGCTGGTGGATTGAAGTCGATGGTTGGGAATGTCTGGTCGAAGACGGGAGCCTGACTGAGGGGAGTATTGAAGATACCGGAGCCGTCTGAAGTAAAGAAACGTCCCCACAGAGTTGTGGTCGAGACATTCTGAACTGGCGTCACCCAACTGACCGAAGAGGAGTTGGATGTGAGTTGCAGCGGGCCCATGCTGGCGGTAGCCTGCACATTGTCGGTGCCATTGTTTATGCCAGTGTAAGTAAACGAAGCTGCCCCATTGGAATCAGTAATGGTCGTACTGTTAGTCGCATTGGGACCCGTCACGACGAACTGGACGATCACACCGACTAATGGTGCGCCGAAGCGATCTTTCAGTGTCGCCGTCAAGGTCTGGCTCGTTCCGGTTACATTCGGTCCGGCAGCGGTGGGTGCCAGCACCAAGGTCGCGCCCTGCAGGGGTGACGGAGTTGGGGTCGGCGTAGGAGTATTGGTTGGAGTAAACGTGGGCGTCGGCGTGTCGGTCGCCGTGGGAGTAAATGTGGGTGTATCGGTAGGCGTAGGGGTATCGGTTGGAGTAGGCGTCGACGTGTCGGTTGGAGTAGACGTCGGCGTATCTGTAGGCGTAGGAGTGTCAGTGGGAGTCGCTGTAGGTGTGTCGGTGGGTGTGTTCGTCGGAGTTGAAGTAGGAGTCGGTGTCGGTGTCCCGCTGCCACAGCTATAGCCCAAAATACGCGCCGAGATGCGGTTCTGATTGGGTAAGGAGTATTCCGTGATGCGAATGCTGGCAAAACCAATGATGTGATACTGTGTGTTGCCCCCAGACCCCCCTGAGCCTGTCGAAGGGTTGCCCGTGGTCTCATCCCACACAGGTACATTGATATCCATTGTCTTGAGCGTGTCCAGCGCCTCCCGCACCGAACTACTGTTGGATACGCCCGGCTTACCCTGCACCCAATCGCCGGTTGAAACAGTATGGTCGTCAGCGTCAGTGGGGTTGACGTAGGTCTGGCTATCACCCGGCGGGGTCAGGCTGGTAACTAGAGTTGGAACACTTGGGCTTCCTGTCCATGTCAGCCAGCCAAAATTGCCAGGTTGAGTGCCATTGTAAATATCCGCAAATTCGGCCCCAATTTCGAGGTTTGTCAGTAGTTGTTCTGACAATGCGATCGGGTATAAGCTGCATGTATTTGCAGGTATAGGTGGAGTCCCAACAGGAATTTCTATTGGGATAATTGTCGCTGTATTTGTAAATGTTGGGGTTGCTGTAGGGATTGGGGTTTTAGGTTTATAAACTAGGTCGCTTGTTTGATCGGGAAAGTTTTTTATGCCCGAAAAAATTCTTTCAATAATTGAAGTTGACTCGACTGCCTGCTGAATATCAGCTTGTGGAGATCTAGCCTGTACCCTGCTGACTGCGGGCCCTCCCCAAGTATTGGAGAAGACGAGTGAGATTACCACAAATAAATTCAAGAACAACTGAAATTTTTGTCTCATAAAAGCCATCTTGCGTATGAAAATGATGTTTGCACGCTGAACTTGTCCATATTACCCCAAAGACTGTGTTTGATCAATTATTTGAGGCTGCCGTGTTCGTAAAGAACTCGAAAGCCTGTTATTCACCCATCTTTTCGATAAACCACCAGCCAGGTTATCTTTCCGCAATTGGGGCAACGCCTGTACTTACGTAGATTGCCAGCCGCCTTCCATCGAACTCCACCCATCTCCCAAATAGGGCCTTCATATTTGCAATCAGAGCATTGCAGCATCCACGATCTTGATTGTGCTTCCATATCATCCACCAGTTTTTGGGGAAGAATGGTTTTGAAGAATTTTTGAATAAAAGTATTCTCCATGACTGATTCTTTGAATATTCACGGATATTATCAGTGGCTTCATCCAGTTTCGCTACTTCTTCTTCAGATAACTTCCAGCTTGCACCGCCGGCATTTTGTTCGGCTTGTTTTGCGTTTTTTGCGTCGGGGATGGGAAGCGCCCCCTTACAGATCAGCCAGTTTAATGAAACCTGTGCAGTGGATTTCCCGCCGTGGTTTTGGCCGATCTCGTTCAGCAGCTTGATCGCAGGTGGAAGATTCTTTAGCAATTCGTTGGTTTGTGAACCGTCACGCACACCGGGAGGCGGGTTTTCCAGCGAATACTTTCCTGTGAGCAATCCTTTTTCCAGCGGGCAATAAGCGATCAAACGAATTCCAAGTTCCTTGCAGCGCGCCAGTGTGCCATTCTTTTCCACCTCGCGGCTTAATAAGCTGTAATGCACCTGATTGGATGCCAGTGGAATTCCATGTTGCGCGAGAGTTGAGTAAGCTCGCAGCATGCGTTTCTGTCCGAAGTTCGAAACTCCCACGGTACGCGTCCAGCCGCGTTTTACAAATTCATGCATGCCTTCCATCATTGTTTCTGGGCTCATAGCTAGGGAAGAAAAATGGATCTGATATAAGTCCGCCGAACCCAACCCCAAACGTTCCAAACTTCCTTTCAATGACCGCGGAATGCAGCCCTTGGCAAACTTCCATGGCCATGGAAAGAACTTGGTGGCCACCCATACGGGCTGGTCAGTCTCTTTTATGAATTTGCCGAGCAGCCGTTCTGAATATCCTGAGCCGTAAATTTCGGTTGTGTCTATGAAGCGGACTCACTGGCTAAGGGATATATCAAATGCCTCACGTATTTCTTTGTCAGTATATGCTCGTCCATATCCCCAAATTACCCGATCTCCCGATTGCCACGCGCCCGGTTTTCACAATTACTTTGCGAACTCCCTGATCACGCGGGCCATGTGCTTCGCGTGTTTCAAATATAAGTCCAGGCGGATGTTTTCGTTGGGTGCGTGCGCTTTTGTATCAGGGTAGCCAAGGCCCATCGTCGCAACGGGCAGGTGGAGGTCATGCACGAACGGGTAGCTCGGGCCGGATCCGCCGATCATGGGTACGATCTCCATGGGTAATTCGTAGATCTCCTCCGCCGTGTCCATAACGACCTTTATGAATGGGTCATCAGGGTCAGTTCGCGCCGCGGCTTCGCCTCCCAGATAAGTTATTTCCACATCTTTGAATCCCTCCGCGTCGAGATGGGCGCGCAGTTTCTTGAGGATGTCCTCAGGCTTTTGGTCAGGTACCAGTCGGAAATCCACTTTGGCCGAAGCGCGCGCAGGCTGCACGGTCTTCGAGCCGGGACCTTGATATCCGCTGGTGAGTCCACAGATCGTACAGGTGGGTGTGAAGACCTCCTCCATCTTGAGCTCGATTCCGCCTTTCAGCCCTTTGATGAACTCTCTGACTCCATATCTTTCTTTATATTCTTTTTCAACGTCAGGCAGCTTCGCCATTAACTCGCGGTCGCGCGCGGAAGGGGACTTCGCATCCTCATAAAAGCCGGGGATGCGGATCCGTTCATCCGGACCTTTGAGGCTGTTCAATGCCCAGGTGAGTCGCCAGGCTGCGTTGGGGAAGATACTGCCACCCAACCCCGAATGGACGTCGGTGCCTAGTGACTCGACCGAGAGTTCAACGTAACAAATTCCGCGCAGGCCGAGATATTGCATGGGCACGTCGCGATGATCGACTCCGCCGAATTCCCAGATGCACGCATCTGCCTTCAATTTATCCTTGTGCTGTCTGACGAAATCATGTAAATGAACGCTGGCCGTCTCTTCCTCGCCCTCAACGATGAACTTGATATTGCAGGGAAGTTCGCCTTCGTTTTCGAGAATGGCATCGATCGCGAAGAGGCGTGATGTGAGATGACTTTTGTCATCGCTCACGCCGCGGCCGTACATTTTTCCGTTGCGGATCTCCGGCTCAAACGGGGGCGATTCCCACAACTCCAATGGCTCGGGTGGTTGCACATCATAGTGGTTGTAGATGAGCAGCGTCTTGTCCCCTTTGCCTTTTCGCTCTCCATATACCACCGGCGCGCCCTGCGTCGACATCACCTCAGTTTTAAAGCCGCGTTTCTCAAGCATTGCTCTTACCAGTTGCGCGCATTCTTTCAGCCCGATGTTCTGTGCGCTGATGCTTGGTTGCGAAACAAAACGTTTGAGCTCTTCAAGACTTTGATCGAAATTCTTGTCAAGATACGAATCCAGCTTTTTGTAATCACTCATGATCCACTCCTTTTTCAAATGAAAAATTTTGTCAGCCAATCGATCGAATATGCACCTGCGTACGCGAACATTGCCATCTTGATCATTTGCCCGACCCAGCAAAAAAGCAGAAAGCGCCAGAGCGGGATCTTCGTCACACCTGCGGCGATCCCGGCAAGGTCAAAAAACGGATTGGGGATCGCTGCCAGAACAAGGATCGCCCAGACCCCATACTTTTGTACCCACGGCAAAAAACGATGATAGATCTTTGTGTTTTCCACAACGGCTTGTCCGCTGAATCCAGCAAGATAGCCGGTCAGTTCGCCGAGCGCGCCACCTGCCCCTGCGGCGAGGGCCACGCCCAGAGGATTGAGAATGCTTCCCATGGCGAAGACCACGGCCACACCCGGCGCGGGCAGGAACACGGTCGCATTCGCCATCAGTGCGATCAGGAAGATGCCGGGATACCCGTACTCAGAAAATTCCTCCACGCGCGCGCGGATGCTGAAGATATAAACTGTAATGCCAACGACTGCAAGCAAGGCGAGCATGCGCAGGAACAACGTTTCAACGTTCAAACGCTTCAACGTTTTAACGTGTTGACGTTTAGTTTTCTTCAATCGTGACACGGATGATCTTCACTGCAGGAGCATTCACGTTGCCCGGGTCGCGCGGCGGGATCGACGTGAGCACATCCAATCCCTCCACGACCTGGCCGAAAACACTATGCTTATTGTTCAAGTGGGGTGTGGGACCATGTGTAATGAAGAACTGGGAACCGTTCGTACCGGGCCCCGCGTTTGCCATGGAAAGCACACCCTGTTTGTCGTGCTTGAGGCTGGGGTGGATTTCGTCCTCAAATTTATAGCCCGGCCCGCCCCGCCCGGTGCCGGTCGGGTCGCCGCCCTGCACCATGAAATCATTGATGACGCGATGGAAGATGACGCCGTCATAATAACCTTCGCGCGCCAGAAAGACAAAGTTGTTCACAGTCTTAGGTGTTTTATCGGCGAATAATTCAATCACCAGCGTGCCTTTGTCTGTTTCCATGCGTGCCTTGTATTTCTTCTTCGGGTCGATTTGCATTGCGGGTGGGGTTTTCCATTCTTTTGCCATTTGATATACTCCTTTTACTTTAATAATGTTTCGATCCTCGCAACAACCATGTCCAGGGCCACGGCATTGAACCCGCCCTCGGGGATGATCACATCTGCATAGCGTTTGGAAGGCTCGACAAACTCAAGGTGCATGGGTCTGACTGTGGATTCGTATTGATTGATCACTGATTCGACCGAACGTCCTCGCTCGGTGATATCGCGCCGCAGACGGCGAATGAACCGCAGGTCAGCATCGGTATCCACAAAAATTTTCACATCGAACAATTTTCGGAGATCGGGGTCGGCAAAGATCAGGATGCCTTCCACTAATATTACGCCGCGCGGCACGACGGTGAAGGTTTTGCTTGTGCGGCTGTCGATGGCAAAGTCATAGATCGGTACTTCAACAGGTCTCAGCTCCCTTAGTGAAAGGATGTGCTCGATCAGCAATTCAGATTCAAGGGAATGAGGATGGTCAAAATTTACCTCCACGCGCTGGGCGGGAGGTAATCCGGTTAGGTTTTTGTAATATGAATCATGTTGAAGGTACGCAATCTGATCCAGGCCTACTCGATTGAGAATTTCCTGCGCGACCGTTGTCTTTCCAGATCCTGATCCGCCGGCGAGGCCAATGACCAATGGTACGTTAGGGTTCATGCCGCGATTATAGCAAACAAACCATCGCCTTGCGGACAGCCCGGTTGCGTGGGATCAGGCTGCCTCATGCATCGAAACTGTACGCAAGATCGACCGTGCCGGGACCTGTATGTGTGCCCACCACAGGGCTGACCTCTGCAAAGATCGTTTCAATTGGATTCAGTTGTTGAGCAGCACGGTCGAGCAGGGATTTGGCATCTGCCCCCGCGTTGGCGTGAAACGTGGCAATTCGAATCTTGGATTTTCCGCTAACTTGTTCGGCCATCAGCTCAAGGACGCGGTCGTGCGCTTTGGTCTTGGTGCGGATCCGTTCCACACCTTCCACACGGCCATCTTTAAGCGCCAGGATCGGCTTGAGGTTCAATGCCGAACCGATGAAACGTTGTGCCCCGCCGATGCGTCCGCCGCCATGCAGGAATTCAAGCGTATCCACGGCAAAGAAAATACCTGAATTGCCGCGTGTCTTCTCCGCAACAGCAACGCAATCCATCAGGCTGGCTCCGCTTTCCGCGGCGCGCGCCGTCGCGAGCGTGATCAAGCCCAAAGACATGCAGGTGGCCAGGCTATCTACGATCGTCACTTTTTCCCCGGCAGTTTCCATCATAATTTTTGCCTGAAGGGTAGATTGGATCGTGCCGGATAATTTGGACGAAACGAAAATACCAAGTACGTCAAAATCCTTTTCAACAAGCGTCTTGAAGATGGATTGCATGGATGCAGGAGACACCTGTGAAGTGGATGGCATGGTTTTCGCCGTTTTAAGGCGGGTGTAAAACTCTACGGGTTGAATATCCACCCCATCACGAAGGGTTTGCTCATCCCAAATGAGTATTTGGGGGGCAACCGTGATGGGGTTTTTCTGTATTTATTCAGCCGGTAAAAATGAAGTGCTGTCAGTTACGATCGCGATCCCGGACATGGCTTACCTCCGTGTCTTTGATTTGGTATGAAGGGCAATTTTACCTTAGCGGGGGCTGCACGCCTGAAAAATCGCTTTTTAACGCTCATGGTATAATAGCCGTCGCGCGCTCGTATATGCAAAAAATCTTACTTAGGAGCCTATATTTTGGCCTTCAACCCAATTAACTGGCTGTTAGGCCTTTTTTCTCTGGATATCGCCATCGACTTGGGAACAGCGAATACACTCGTCCATGTTCGCGGCAAGGGGATCGTAATTAATGAGCCGTCCTGGGTAACCGTTGACAAGAAGTTGCGCCAACCGTTGGCGATCGGTCTCGAAGCCAAAGAAATGGTTGGCCGCACGCCCGGCAATGTCATCGTGGTACGCCCGATTCGCGATGGTGTCATTTCCGAGTTCGATGTTACACAAGTCATGCTTGAATATTTCATCGGTAAAGTCCATGAGCAGAGCATGGTGCCTCTGCCGCGTCCACGCGTCATCGTTGGTCTTCCCACCGGCGTAACTGAGGTCGAAAAGCGCGCCGTTTACGATGCGGTGATGGCTTCCGGCGCACGACAGGCGATGTTGATCGAAGAACCGATCGCGGCCGCGCTTGGGGCTGGTCTGCCAATCGGCGAAGTTCGCGGCTCGATGGTCGTGGACATTGGGGGCGGTACCACTGAGGTCGCGGTCATGTCTATGAGCGGTGTGGTGGCTTCGCGCTCTTTGCGTGTAGCGGGCGATGAAATGGATCAGGACATCGTCCAATATCTGCGAAATAAATATAATTTGCTGATCGGTGAAGGCATTGCCGAGCAAATTAAGTGGCAGATTGGTTCGGCTTATCCCTTACAGCCAGAAAAGACGCTGGAAGTGCGCGGACGTAATCTTGTGACAGGCCTGCCTGAGACCATTGAAGTCTCCTCCGTTGAGATCCGTGAAGCACTTTCCGGCTCCGTTCAAGTAATCATCGATACGGTACGCGATGCACTGGATGAGATCCCTCCTGAGATCGTTTCAGACTTGATGGACATCGGTATATGTCTCGCAGGCGGCGGCGCTTTATTGCAAGGCCTTGCTGACCGATTGACCGACGAATTGAAACTTCGCGTTTGGGTGGCCGAAGACCCGCTGACCACTGTCGCTCGCGGCGCAGCCATGATCTTTGAAGACTTTGAGGTCCTCGGTCGGTATCTGGTTGGTCTGGAACGCGGTAGTACGCGTCACATGGCCGGCGGATAATTAGCCTTCTGGCAATGGTTCCTTTGCCAGTGGCTTACAGAGTGCCGCGTAAATATCTAAACTGGAAGTTTGAATTTTAGCCTCCAAATTAATCCAAAAGTTGGGTAAGTAATGAGACAAGCGGTAAAGTATGAATTCCCGTTCCTTACAAACGACGATCGTATTCCTTGTTGTGGGGGGGATCCTTGCGCTTGCCCTGGGTGGCTTTTTTGGCTCCGCATCCAGACGGTTTAGTTCAATGTTGATCGAAACTCAAACCTGGATTTCATCCCGGTTCCTTGGCTTTCAGGATCTTATTACCGCGCCGCGCGACATTGTTTCCCTGCGCACACGTAATTCAGATTTGGAAGCGCAAGTATCTCAATTGCAAGCGCAGGTGATCGAATTGCAGCAACGCGTGAACGAGACAGAGATCCTTGCTGCACTCGTTGATTTTTCCCGCTCAAACCCCGAAAGCACATATAAAGCCGCAGCCGTGATCGGTCGCGACCCAAGCCCGTTCCTGCATTACATTATCATTAATCGCGGTTCAAACGACGATATCCGTCGTGGAATGCCGGTTGTGACCAATCAAGGATTGGTCGGTCGCATCGACGCGGTCATCGCAGATGCTTCGCGCGTGCAACTGATCACGGACCCCGCCTCGTCGGTGAATATTTATTTACAAAAAGCGCAAACGGACGCCGTGCTGATCGGAGCTGTCACCGGCGACGTATCGCTCGACATGATCTCACAGGATGCTGCTGTAGAAGCGGGCGATCTGATCCTGACTTCCGGGCTGGGAGGTGGTTATCCACCCGACCTCATCATCGGGCAGGTAGTTTCGATCCGCTCCCTCGAATTTGAGTTATTTCAGCAGGCGACAGTTCAACCCGCCGTGGACTTTTCACGGCTCGAGATCGTTTTGGTCATCACAAATTTCCGTCCTGTGGATATTTCACCCTTAGTGCCACAAACTAATCCTTGATCCCATCTTCATGCGAAATATCGTCGCGTTTCCCCTGCTTGGCCTGACGGTCATCCTGCAATCCTCCATCATCAGCCAGATAAAATTGCTTTCCAGTTATGCCGATCTGCCGTTGATCCTATTGGCTGCCTGGGCGCTACAGGAGCGGGTGAGATCTGCCTGGCATTGGGCCTTCGTGGCTTGCATGATGATCGGCTTCATCTCCAGCATGCCCTGGCCGGTGTTTGTTACGGGGTATCTTGGAGTGGTATACATAGCACAGATATTACAACGACGTGTCTGGCAGGCACCGCTGCTGGCCATGTTTAGTGTCACTTTTGCAGGGACTATCTTTATGCACCTTTTATCATTTGCCGTTCTGCGTATTTTGGGAACACCATTCTCATTTGGTGATGTCGCAGGCTTGATCACTCTCCCAAGCCTGTTGCTGAATATGTTATTTGCGATTCCGGTTTATGCGATCATGCGCGATCTGGCGCGCTGGGTGTATCCATCCGAGGAGTACGAATGAGCTCAGGTTCCCTGCCCGGGCCGGCCAGGTTTGAGACCTGGAGGCTCGCCACGGTTTATGTGGTTGTCATATTGGCTTTTACAGGGTTGCTTTTGCGCTTGATCAATCTGCAGGTCTTTGAAGGTTCTGATTGGACCACGCGCGCAATCGATAATTACACCAATGATGTCAGTGTGCCTGCCGCGCGCGGCATCATCTATGACCGCAATGGATATATCCTGGCGCGAAACCTGGCTTCATATAATATTATGATCACTCCGGCAAATCTACCGGACGACGAGTCAGATATTCAGAGCATTTATCGTCAACTCTCGAATTTGATCGATGTGCCCGTCGGTGGACCGGTTACCAATGAATCTCTTGAAAACGCAAAACTCTTCGCCGCCTGCGTGCCCGGCCCGGGCATTGCTCAACTGGTCGCGTTACAGGACACCCTGGCTCCCTACAGCCCCGTCAAGGTGAAATGTAACGTCTCGGAGGCAGTCGCTCGCGTTGTGCAGGAAAGTGCGGTCGATTGGCCGGGGGTCGCGGTTGAGATCGAGCCGATCCGCGATTATCCGACAGGCTCACTCACGGCGGATCTGGTCGGTTTTTTGGGTCCGATCCCTGCATCGCTTGAAGATGAATTGCGTGCACAGGGATTCATCCCCAACCGCGACAAGATCGGCTATGCCGGTGTGGAAGTATCCATGCAGGGAATTCTTGCCGGCAAGAATGGTCTGCGCGTGGTGCAGGTGGATGTCGCCGGACAGGAGCTTCGCAATCTCGAGCCTCCGATCCAGCCCGTGCCGGGACACAATATTTATCTGACAATTGATACGCGTTTGCAGGCTGCCGCACAAGCATCCCTTGTACAGGAGATCAATTTTTGGAATACTTATTTTGGAAAGATCCGCATTTCCAGCGGTGTTGTCATCGCAATGAACCCCAAAACGGGTGAGATCCTCGCAATGGTTTCCTATCCAACGTATGAAAATAACCGTCTGGCACGCTTGATTCCGGCTTATTATTATGAACAACTAAGCCAGGACGAAAGCCATCCCCTGTTGAACAATGCCATCTCAGCTGAATTTCCTCCAGGCTCGGCGTTTAAATTATCCACCGCGACCGGGGCCTATAATGAAAATGTTGTTGAATTGAGCGATACCATCGCAGCTCCCGGCCAATTGTTGCTCTGTGAAAAATTTAACCCGAACGACGTATGTACCGGCCAAAACACGCGTCCTTTTGTGGATTGGATCTATGACCAGAACCCGGATGGCTTTGGTCAGCTCGATTTCCTGCATTGTATAGCCTGGTCGAGCAATGTCTGTTTTTATAAGCTGGGTGGCGGCTTCGAAGACGAGATCAAGCAGGGGCTCGGTATTGAACGCCTGCGTCAATATGCGCGTGCAATTGGTTATGACCAGGCTTCCGGGATCGAGTTGCAGGGGGAAGCCAATGGTTTGATCCCCTCGCCTCAATGGAAGCGTATCAATACGGGTGAGAACTGGTCCACGGGTGATACTTATATTGCAAGTGTGGGGCAGGGCTACGTACTCGCCACGCCCCTGCAGGTGTTGATGTCTGGTGCAACGATCGCCAATAATGGCAAACTCATGCAGCCCACAGTCATCCGTGAAGTGACCGATGGCGAGGGGAACGTAGTGCCGATGTGGTTTAACCCCCAGGAATTTACCGTAACTGATTTTCAAACACCGGGCAGTTACCAGATCTCACCCTTTACGCCCAATATGAAATGGGATGTGACCATGACGCCGATGATACAGGCGTATGCCTGTGAGAACGGGGTTTGTAGCTTGGATGAAAATAACCTGAAGATCATCGATCCTGAGACGATCGCGGTAGTGCGAACCGGAACCCGCCTCGCAGTGACCGACCCACGCGGTACGCTCCAAAAAGTATTTAAGGATTTTCCAATTGCCGTGGCAGGCAAGACCGGAACCGCTGAATACTGCGATGATGTCGCGCGCAAGGCGAATCGCTGCCAGTTCGGTGCCTGGCCGACTCATTCGTGGACATTGGCCTACGCTCCCTACGATGATCCTGAGATCATTGTGATAGCATTCGCATACAATGGCGGTGAAGGTGCCAGTGTGGCCGCGCCCATCGTAGCGCGTGTGATCAAGGCATATTTCGAGTTGAAAGCCATAGACATCGCCCAGGGGAATCCTGTACTCGGACAATAGATCCGTTCGGGCGACCTGAGCCGGGGTGACCACACGGACATCAGGTATAATTCGACGTGATCGATTATCCGGGTATAAAAATGGAACAAGTCACCTCTCTCGTTCAGATCAAAGGCATCCGTGATGGTCTGCTTGCGACTTTCGCAGAGGCGCCCTGGGAAGACCAACGGCTGGCATTGATCACTCAGATCGATGACCGTCCCGCATTCTTTCAAGGTGCGCGGCTGGCGATGGATGTAGGCGGACAGGTCCTCAAGGTGAACGACCTTGTTGATTTACGCGATCATCTTTCTGAACGCGGCATTGCGCTATGGGCAGTCGTTAGCGAATCGGCCATAACAGAACATACTTCGCAATTGCTTGGCTTTGCCACTCGAATTTCCAAACCGCGGCCTGAAGAAAACAAGCAGTTTACGGATATTTCCGATGAAACTGCCTTATTTGTAAATAAAACAGTGCGCTCCGGAACACGGATCGAATATCCGGGTAATATCGTCGTCTTCGGCGATGTAAACCCAGGCGCGGAAGTTGTTGCAGAAGGCAGCGTGATCGTGTGGGGCAGGGTGCGCGGTATGATCCATGCGGGAGCCAAAGGCGACCGGCTTGCAGTCATTTGCGCGCTGGACCTCTCTGCCACCCAATTGCGGATTGCGGACGAGGTCTCTGCGGTGCTTAACCCGCAGAAGGATCCGGCCCCGGAGATCGCCAGCATCAACAGTGAAGGTCGTTTACAAGCCGAACGATGGAAGACGGGCTAAATTCAACATAGGAAATATTAAATGGCATCTCAAGTGATAACCGTAACCTCAGGAAAAGGCGGTGTGGGTAAAACTACAGCCGTAGCCAACCTTGCCACTGCGATTGCCATGGATGGCAAGCGCGTGGTTTGTATCGATGGCGATATCGGATTACGGAACCTGGATGTGGTCATGGGACTTGAGAATCGTATCGTATACGATATTGTGGATGTAATTGAAGGACGTTGTAAATTGCGTCAGGCGATGATCCGGGATAAACATTATCAGGAAATGTACCTGATCCCTGCCGCGCAGACGCGCGACAAGACCTCGGTCTCGCCGTCCGACATGGTTCGGATCTGCAAGGAGCTTCGGCCCGATGCCGATTTCATACTGATCGACTCTCCTGCGGGTATCGAGCGCGGCTTTCGTAATGCCATCGCCCCTGCGGACCGGGTCTTAGTGGTGACCAACCCGGAGGTCAGTGCGGTGCGTGATGCGGATCGGGTGGTGGGGATCCTGGAAGCAGAGGAAAAAGGAAACCCGGCGCTGATCATTAATCGGTTAAATCAGTCCCTGGTTAAAAACAATGACATGCTTTCTGCTGAAGACGTGCTCGACCTGCTCGGCATTCAATTGATCGGCATCGTCCCTGAGGATGAATCTGTGATCATCGGTTCAAACCGAGGTACGCCTGTAGTGAGCGACCCAAAGAGCCGCGCAGGGCAGGCATTTCGTAATATTGGCAGGCGGTTGCAGGGTGAGGAAGTACCCTTCATGGATATGGACTCACAGAGCGGTTTATGGAGTGCCATCCAGCGTTTTACAGGGAGAAAGTAAGATGGGCTTCTTTACGCGAAAACGCAGCGCCTCAAATGCGAAAGAGCGGCTACAGTTGGTGCTGGTGCATGACCGCACCGATCTGACCCCAACGGAGCTGGAAGCATTGAAAGACGATCTGCTCAAGGCGATTTCCCGTTACATTGAAATTGATGAGGATGCCGTGCAAATTGGAGTGGAGCGGGATGGCCGTTCGCAACGCCTGGTGGCGGATATCCCTTTGAAGAATGTCACACGCCAGCGTACGGGCTGATCTTGTTTTTCATTGGATTAACGCGGATCACCTGCATCCTGTAGGGGCATCCGTGTAATTGTATTAAACCTTATGACGCGCGGACTCTCCTGGCGCAATTTCGATTTTCTTTTACTGGGCGCGATTGTGCTTGCCGCCTCATTCGGCACAGCGATGATCCGCTCTGCGGTCGCGGGGAATGAAGTGCTGCAACCGTTGATCCTGCGTCAAATATATTTTGCCTTGCTTGGGATATTGGTCATCTTTGCGGTTGCCGCTGTTGATTATCGCTACTGGCTGGCATTGTACCGCCCGATCTATTTTGGGATCTTGATCTTTTTGATCTCGCTCTCCAGTCTGGGGCAGGTGGCATTCGGCGCGCAACGATGGTTTCAAGTGGGCGTCCTGTTCCTGCAACCTACTGAGTTTGCCAAGATCGTCGCCATTATCGTGCTGGCGAGGTATTTCGAGAAGGCGCAATATGAACCGCGGGACCTGCGTTGGGTCTTTCGCGGTTTTCTCTGGGCCTTTGGCCTTATCTTTTGGATCTTGCTTCAACCCAACCTGAGTAATGTGGTGGTATTGGCTGTCATTTTTGGCGCGATGCTATGGATCAACGGCCTGGAATTAAGACAGGTGGCCTTGTTTGCCGTGGCCGGTATCATTATTTTTGCATCTGCCTTTCAGTACCTGGAGCCATATCAGAAAGCGCGCGTGGTTACATTTATCTATCCAGACCCCAATGCGACGTATGGCGCGACGTATAACGTGCAGCAAGCCTTGATCGCGATCGGTTCCGGGGGTCTCTACGGCAGGGGCTACGGCCATGGCACTCAAACGCAATTGCGCTTCTTGAAGGTCCGCCATACCGATTTTATTTTTTCGGCGGCTTCGGAGGAATTTGGCATGATCGGCGGGATCCTGATCATTGTCACCCTGATGTTCATCGTTTGGCGTTGTATCCGCGCCGCACAAAAAGCGCGCGATGTTTCCGGTTCCATGATCGCCTTTGGTGTGGCGATCTTGATCTTCTTTCAGGGTGCCGTGAATATTGGTGTTAACTTGAATGTCGTGCCGGTTTCGGGCTTGCCCCTGCCTTTTGTCAGTTATGGAGGAAGTGGTCTTACCGCGCTGATGCTTGGCATTGGGCTTGTGCAAAGCGTGGTCATGCGGCACAAGCAGATGGAATTCTGATGGCTGGGTAAATTCTTCGCGTCGACGGTTTTACATGCAGAAAATTAAATCCAGTGTTCTTCCTATATTGCAACTCACCGTGTTTGTTTATTATGCGTGGCTTCGAACCGATAACGCGCAGGATGTTCATGAGCCGCGTAGTTTTGGCGATACAGCCGATTATCTTCACAACGCGGGTTTACCTGTTTTTTCGCGCGAGTTTTGGACGGGTGCGCGCCCGCCCGTCACCGCCTTTTTCTGGAAGCTGGTGAATGCGGAACCTGAAAAGATATTCGATCTGCAACTTTATTTTTCAATTCTAGGCTGGGGGATTCTGGCTTTCTTTGTTGCTTATGCACTTAAGTCATATCTGCTAAAGCCCTTCGCATTCATGATCGTTCTTGCGTTCAGCTTGAGCCGCGATATTTTCATGTGGGATCCATTCCTTGGAAGTGAATCCATCGCGTTTTCCCTAACCGCATTATTTCTCGCGTCTTCCATCTGGTTATTGATGGAATGGAAGGCCTATAAAGCCGCGCTTTTGATTTTCACGGCTTTGTTAATCGTCTTGACGCGCGATACCTACGCTTATCTGCTCGTCATGCTTGCGCCGATCCTCCTGGCCGTGTTCTGGTCCGGCAAACATAGATGGAACGCGGCCGGTATCAGTTTCGCGTTCATTCTTAGCTTTGCCATAAGCTCGGAACTGGCTGTCGTGGGTTTGCGCCCCCTGCGCGCCATTCTGATGAACACTTCCCTTCGAATTTATCCCTCTGAGACCTATACTGAATATTTTCGTCATCACGGCATGCCTGTGGATGACCGCCTTGTGGAAATGGCTCGCAATATTGAGCCGGGCAAAAAATTCGCGGTGAATATCGCGCTCACCTTTGATGAAGACCAGCAGGACTTTCGGCAATGGGCACTCGAGGCCGGCCGTTCAGAATATCTAAAATTCCTGTGGTTCTATAAAGCCGACACTTTTCAAAAGGTCTTCACCGAGACGATCGGACCGAGTTTCTATCCGGATGTGTATTATTACACGGCGACAGGCTATAAACCCATCATTAAAGATGTGCGCCTCGGCGAGCTTTTATACCCCACCCGTTTTGGGCTGGTCTTTTTCTTGCTGGCGAACCTGATCGCGGCATTTCTTATCCCGATCGCCTGGCGCGATCAAAGGGTGTTATGGCTTGCTCCGCTATTGATGATCCTGTTAACCTATCCACAAGCAGTGCTCGTCTGGGCCGCAGATGTCAACGATGTCGCGCGCCATTCCGTTGCACATAACGTTTTGCTTCGTCTTGGCTTATGGATGCTCATATTCTTTGTTCTGGATTCCCTGCTGGCAGACTTTGCTCCACGATTTGCATTCTTCAAGCGCAAAGTGCCCGGTGTTGAATCACAATCGCTTCCTTCTTAACCCCGGCCCGATTCCGTTAAAGTCGTTCTTGAAGGGGCTTAGCCCTTCAAGAACTTTTTATTTTTCCAAAGTCGCGCTCAAAATTCCAATGCCGATCAACGCGCCGCCTGCCAGGAACAGCGGCGTGATTTTTTCAGCGAGAAAGAACCATCCGAGAAGTGTACCAACTACCGGCTGCGCGAAGAACGTGAGCGAGGCGACAGTGGCAGGCAATTCTGCAAAGGCGTAATTCCACAGGAGCATCGCGATGGCGGTGGAGACGATCCCCAAAAAGAGCAGCCCGCCGATGATCCCGACCGTGATCTCGCCGACCCCCTGCGTGTTGATCTCCCAAATCCCAAACGCCATGCTCGATGGCAGGCCGCCGAGAAGCATCACCGCACTGGATGTGAGCAGGTCCGCTGATTGACTGGCCTTGCGTACGAGCACTGAATACAAAGCCCATGTGAGCGCCGCCGCGAGCAGACTCATGTTGCCCCAAAACAGGGAAGGGGAGAGTTCGGCATTGCGCGGGTCGATCACAGCGAGCACACCAAGCGTGGATATGCCCAATGCGATCAGGCGGCGGCTTGTTGCTTTTTCTGCAAGTAAAAATGGTGCAAACAGCAAGACAAAAGCGGGCGTGGCCGAAGTGACCAGCGACCCGTTGGACGCGGTGGAAAGTTTTGTCCCCAAAAATTGGAAGCCAAGCGAGATGCCGTAGCCCACAATCCCTACGAGCAGGCTTGCCCGGAATTGTTCTTTTGTAAATGGCGGTTTGTTTTTTCGGAAATGAATGACAAGACCCAGGGCGCACGCACCCATGGTGAGGCGTATGGTCAATAAAGCAAATGGTGGAATGACCTCGAGAACCACTTTGCTGACGACGTACATTCCGCCCCAAATGGACGCGGCCCCGAGTCCTGAGATCAATCCTGCGAGTGTGTGTTTTTGCATAATCCCCCGATTATATGCTGGTGCAACATTGAATTTCGATCTTTTGTGTTTGTGGTCCAGCACTACACTTATATGATCCCGTATGCTGCATCAAGCTACTTCATTCAGGGCAGCATATTCGTGGAATTGGATGGCCTCCCCGAAACGATCCTGTGCCCCGAGGCAGACCTCCAACCAATGGATAGCTTTTGTATTGAGCCTATCTTTTTCTAGCACCTCCCTTAACGTAATTTCAGCGCTCTCGAATTCTCCGTACTTGCAGAGAAGGCGCGCTTGTTGAACAAGGAAATCGGCGCTGACTGCACACATTTTCTCATTCATCTGGTTCTCCATGCAAATGGGTCTAGATCTTTAGTCGTATCGGGCGATAACAAGGGGCTGGGCCTTTTGTCTCCCAGGCCCAATCCCATGGCTAATCGTAGTTTGATTTTCGAGAAGATTTCAGCTCCCCGCGCTGTTTCTTTTGATTCAATCTTTTTTCTGCCGAAGCCTTCGTGGGTTTTGTTTTCTTTCGGACTTTCGGCTTTTCGTTGGCCCTGCGAAGCAATTCATAAAATCTTTGAATCACTTCTTCGCGATTCCGGTCCTGTGTCCGATATTTATGAGCCTCGAGCACCAAGACGCCTTCATTTGTCATACGCTTGCCGGCAAGTTTGATCAGCCGCGTTTTCACCTCGGCCGCCAGGGAATTTGAGCGCGTCACGTCAAAGCGTAGCTGCACTGCGGTGGAGACCTTGTTTACGTTTTGCCCACCGGGGCCGGAAGCACGGATATATTCGAGAGAAAGTTCTTTTTCGAGATTCTTCATTTCCCCAATTATGTCATAAAACCAGCCATAAAGACCGCCGATTTCTCCGCGTACTCTGTGGCTGATGATTTCTATGTTTTCACAATTCTCGGAGCGAATAGCCATAAGATCGCAAGGATCAAGCCTCCGACCAAAAATGGCACCGGACCTCCAAGCCACTGAAATAAAAATCCATAAAACAGTGGTGCGGCGGCATTCGCCGCGCTATACATGGAGGCTGAAAGACCCAGCAGCCTGCCAACTTCGTTTTTATCCGAGGCTTTGGTGATCAAGCTATTGACCGCTGGATGAAGCACGCCGCCGCCGAGCGCGGCCGGGAAACTTGCGATCAACAACCAGATAATGCCAAGCCATCCTCTGGTTGATTCATCAGGTAAATGGATGTTGATACTTTGGATCGCTACCCGGAATTCTCCTTGCCCGGCCAAACTTTCCAACACCTTGGCTTTGTCATACCATGGGATGGGTATCGCAGGAGTCAATGCGGTTCCTATTAGCCCAATCGCTAGAGTGGAAAGCCCCATCAGCACGAGCCAGCGGTCTCCCTTTTGCTTTGACCACCTTCCGACAAAACCTCCCTGAACAACCACAATGAAAAGGCCTGCCAGAACGAACAGCCCCGAGGTATCGCGCGCATCCATGCCTAGGCGCGTGAGCGTGAAGAGCGAGAAGAGTTGTTCATAGCCACCAAAGGCGATCTGGTAAAAAAACATCAAGATGAGCAAGAAGCCGATGGATCGATGGCCAAATGCCTGAGACAAGGTTCCCAAGGAGAATGGCTTTTCGCTTGACGAAACGGCATCAGTTTCCTTTGTCAACGTTTCGCGAAACCAGAAGAAAGTCAACAGAATGGATACGAAGGAGAAGAAAGCGGCGGCAAATGCTACCAGCTGATAATTTTGTCCACTGACGGCCAGCACGATGAACGCGATGACCGGACCCAGGATGAAACCAATTCCAAATGCTGCACCTACGAGACCGAACGCCTGTGTGCGCGTCTTTTCATTCGTACTATCTGTGATCGCAGCCTGCGCGGTGGAAATGTTGCCGCCGGAGAGTCCATCGATTAGGCGCGAGAGGAACAACAGCCAGAGTGAATTCGCGAAGCCGAGCATAATAAAACCGATCAACGTGCCGATCTGGCTGACGACCAGAACGGGCTTGCGTCCGAGGCGGTCTGAAAGACGACCCAGGATCGGCGCTCCGAGGAATTGCATCATCGGATAGGTGGCTTGTAAAATGCCAATGACGGATGGCGCCGCGCCAAATCTTGCAGCATACAAGGGCAAAAGCGGAATGATGATGGAAAGCCCAAGCAGGTCAATAAGTACAATCACCAGAATGGGTAGGATGCGTTTGAAGTCCAGTTTTTCGGTGGAGGGATTTTCGGCAGTCATATTTATGAAAACCCCTCTCCCAGAAGGGAGAGGGGTAGGGGTGAGGGTTTGGCGGCTAGAACATCAAAGCGTTGACTTTGTCGATCATTGCGCGTTCAGGTCTCAGTTCCAATTCTGTGAGGCGGTTGAGAGGCGTCTCCACAAGGTTGTAAAGTGAAACAAGATTCGGCTTGTCGGTATCCAGATAGAGCAGGCCGGTCAATAACCATTTGTTGCGCTGGGCTTCCTCCATGACACGCAAAGCCTCAGCGCGGCTGGACGTGTCATAACCTTTTTCAAGATTCTTCAAGATGATGGTAGAGCCATCATGCATGGTAACTTCACGTACTTCGCCTGCTTCCAAATCGCGATCGAGCATGATCTCGCTGCGCGGTGGGATGTATGAAATTTCCTGCAAAGGTTGTTCGTGATCCTTGCCCCATGCATAGGAGTGGAAGGCGGTCTCATTATTGTTGAAGGTCACACACGGGCTGATGATATCCAGTATCGCGATACCATCGTGCGCCAGCGCCGCTTTGATGAGTTCTTTCACCTGCTTAGGATTGCCCGCAAACGAGCGTGCTACAAAGGTCGCGTTTGAAACAAGACCTTCCATGCAGATATCCACAGGCATATATGGATTTTCGCCCTGCTTTTTCAGGCTCAAACCCCTCTCAGCGGTTGCGGAGAATTGCCCTTTTGTGAGTCCATACACCCCATTGTTCTCCACGATGTACACCAGGCGCACGTTGCGGCGCATCATGTGTTTGAATTGACCCATACCGATGCTGGCCGAGTCGCCATCCCCTGAAACGCCGATGGCCTTCAGCCGATGATCTCCAAACAGCCCACCTGTTGCAATGGAAGGCATGCGGCCATGCAAACTGTTGAAGCCGAACGAACGATTGAGAAAATACGCGGGCGATTTGGAAGAACAACCGATGCCACTGAATTTCACAACATCCTCGGGTACCACGTTCATTTCGTACATCGCAGCGACGATCTGATTCGAGATCGAATTATGTCCACAACCCTGGCAGAGTGTGCTGGGTGCGCCGCGATAATCATTTTTCGCCAGGCCGGCGAGGTTGACATTCGCAGGTGCGCCCGCCATGGGGAGAGCTTGAGTCATGGTTATTTACTCCTTTTGGACTTTGCGGATGACTTCGGTTCGGCAGCTTTCTTCTTGACAACTTTCTTTGCCGCTGCTTTCCGGGGCTTTAAAATTGCCTTGGCTTTCGGTGACGATGTCGTTGAGGCTTTCATCGCCTTCGCGATGCCTGCAGCTTTTTCATACTTTGCAAGAATTCCCTCGCGTACCCACTTTGCAGCGGCAGGCAATCCATCGCCATAGGCCACAGACCTGAAGTTCTGTGCGTATTGAGGGTACTCGGTCTTGAGAATCTGATCCATCTGCCCATCGCGATTCATTTCCACGATGAAGATCTGATCATACTTTGCGAGGAACGCATCCACGTCCCGGGTAAAGGGCAGAGCGCGTATGCGCAGGAAATCCGTTTTGATGCCGTGTTCTGTATCAAGTTGATATTGAGCTTCCAGCACTGCCGCTTCGGTGGAGCCATAGGCGATGATACCAACCGTTGCACCATTCATCTCGTGGAGCACAGGCGCAGGGACATATTGCCTGGCCGTCTCGTTCTTTCTCTTCAGGCGATCCATGTTCTTTAAGTACACATCTGCATCTTCAGTATATCTTGCATTTTCATCGTGACCTGTACCGCGTGTGAAGTATGAGCTGAGGGGATGCTTATTGCCAGGCAATGAACGATATCCGATCCCGTCGCCATCTTTATCCAGGTAACGTCCCCAATTGCCTTTGATCTCCTCGAGGTCTTTCTCCCACAATACTTTGCCGCGATCCATATGTGTTTCAGGATACTGGAAAGGCTTGCTCATCCATTGATTCATGCCAATATCCAGGTCGCTCAGAACGAACACGGGTGTTTGGACGCGTTCTGCGATATCAAACGACCGCCAGCCGAATTCAAAACACTCGCTAATATCACCAGGCAGGAGAATGACAGAATGCGAATCGCCGTGACCAATGAAGTAGACGAAGGTCAGGTCGCCCTGTGATGTGCGCGTCGGCAAACCCGTGCTGGGGCCGATGCGTTGCACGTCCCAAACCACCACGGGTACTTCCGCATAATACGCGAGTCCTGCGAATTCGGTCATCAAGGAAAGGCCGGGACCCGAAGTTGAAGTCATGGCGCGCAAGCCGGACCAGCCTGCTCCTACGGCCATCCCCAATGCGGCGAGTTCGTCTTCTGCTTGAATTACTGCGTATGTATTTTTACCGTCTTCACGTTTGCGCAATACTGGAAGGTAATCGATCAACGCTTCGGCGAGGGAAGAAGCGGGTGTGATGGGATACCAGGCAGCGAATTGGACACCGCCGAAAATGGATCCGACTGCAGCTGCGGTATTGCCGTCTGCCATGATCAGGTCGGCGGTGTTATCCATGGCTTCAAGATAGTAAGGATCCTTCTTTTCGATCGTCTTTGCCCAGTCCGCGCCGGCCTTCACCGCATTGAAGTTCATGTCAACTGGTTTTTGTTTGCCTTTAAAATGGAAGTTGAGCGCGGCGAGGATCGTTTCAAGGTCCATGCCGATCATTTGTGCAAGGACTCCCACATAAACCATGTTTCCCACTAGGTCGCGAAAATCAGCAGGAACGTTCGGGTCGTTGCGCACGATGGTCCTCACGGGCATGGGATAGATGGAAATATCGACGCGGGTGATGGGTTGCTTGATATCGTCGGAGTAGAAGAATGCCCCGCCCGAGATCACAGATGCCAGGTCACGCGCGAACGAATCCGGGTTGATCGCAATAACGATGTCGTTGTGATCTCGGCGGGCGATGAATCCATCCTTGTTGACCCGGATGGTATACCAGGTAGGCAGGCCCTGTATGTTCGATGGGAAGAGGTTCTTGCCCGAAACGGGAATACCCATCTTGAAGATCGAACGAAGAAGGGTGTTGTTGGCAGTGGAACTGCCCGAGCCGTTCTTGGTGCCAACTGTGATCGAAAAATCATTCACTATTTTATTCATGGAACTCCTCGTAAGTGATGCCTGTGGAGCAAGCTCCACGACTCCAAAAAATCACGGTCGATGAAAGAGAAGGTCGGTATGCTTGACGAGCGCCTCATAGCCGGCCTCGAACCTGCCATTGCATATGGACTCAACCATCTCCTGATGGTATCTCCAGACTTCCTGCAAATATTCGTATCCGCCGGCGAACACATTCAGACCGACAGCTTCATAGGCCTCCCAATAGGCTTCCAGTACGCCGGTGACGAATGGATTATCGAGCCGGCTGAAAATTGTGAGGTGTAATTTACGATGTTCTTCATGGGGAACCTGTACCGGCGTACCGCGGATCTTATCCCAGGCGCGTGTGACGATGGCTTGTAATTCCTGTTTATCTTCCTTCGTTAATTTAGCGACCGCCTCGTGCCAGTACGCGGCTTCGAGGTGATTGCGCATATCTGAAAATTTATGAAAATGATCATCATCGAGAGCGAGTGCATATCCGAGGCTCTGACGGATTGCCGGCGTGAAAGAATAAGCCAATCTGCGCGTGCCAGTGCGTGGACGTACTTCCACAAGGCCGAGCGCGCGTGCCACTTCCAATTGCTCGCGCAGGGAGGCTAGACTGATATCCAATTCGCGGCTGAGTTCGTTTAAAGAGGGAAGTCCGTTTTCTGCTTCAGTGTGTGAAGCGAGATAACGAAAAAACTCAGAAATGTTGGGGGAAACGCGTTCACGTAGCATAAGTAGGATTAATCCGATTAATAGGATTTTACGACAGGATGAGCTTAAAGTCAAGGGACGAAGGTCATATAGGTGACGAGAAGCACTTATCAAATTAATGAAGAATGCCAATTCAGGAAGCGGTGAATTTGCGGTTGACTTATGCTTCGGGTTTTTGATGTGCCAATATTTCATTGCCCGGCACTGACCCGGGTGACCTCGACACGAAACGGGATTTTGTCCCGCAACCTTTTCCGCCCTATTTGATTTGTCAAAAAACAAAAGGCCCTCTGTCACACAGAGAGCCTTTTGCAGTTATTTCTTTTCTTCGTGATTTTCTTCCTGTTCGCCCTTGGCACCTAATCCTTCACGGAAGGATTTGATGCTGCGCCCGAGTTCCCCGGCGATCTTGCCAATACGTCCCGGACCGAAGACGAGAATAACTATGACGAGAATGATGATCCATTCCCAACCACCTAATCGGAACATGTCTAACTCCTTTTGTGAGATCTTTTGTATCGTACCACAATTCAAGGAAAAAGGAATTAGAGTTCCTTGGGTGAGAAGAGACCTTCGATGAAGCGGATCGCCCGGCGGAAGAGCGAGCGCAAACGTGCGAACATGCGATATTGTTCGGGGTGGACATGTTTCTTTGACTCGATTGGGCCGGTCCACTCGGCGACGAGCGCACCCCAAGTGAGTCCACCACCAAAGCCGACAAAGACAACCTTATCGCCGTTCTTGATCTGGTTTTTCTCAATGGCCTCCACCGTGGCGATTGGGATGGAGGCTGTGGAGGTATTTCCATAGCGATCAACATTGATTACGAATTTATCCAAGGGTACCTTTAAATATTTGGCTGCGGTTTCAATGATACGAAAATTGGCCTGGTGTGGAACGATCCATTGCACATCGTCAATGGTCAGGCTGGCCAAGTCAAGCGCTTCGATCACAGCGCGGCCCATGACTCGCGTGGCAAAGCGGAACACTTTCTTGCCATCCATTTGCACGAAATGTTTTCCTTCATGTATTGTGGTTTCTGAAGCGGGATAGTGTGCCCCACCGCCAAGCAGGGTCAGCGAATCTGCGCCTGAGCCATCCGAGTGCATGACCGCCGAAAGCACCCCGCCAGGTTTGTCACTTGCCTGCAGCACGAATGCTCCCGCACCATCTCCAAACAGGATACAGGTATTGCGGTCTTTCCAATTAAGAAAGCGCGAGAGGGTCTCCGTCCCAATTACCAGCGCGCTCTTGATGGACCCACTGCGGATGGCTTGTGCGGCCATGTTGGTTGCGAAAATAAATCCGGTGCAAGCCGCCAGCAGGTCAAAGGCACCGGCTTTCGTCGCGCCGATCTGGTCCTGAACGAGACAGGCCGTGGCAGGGAAAATATATTCCGGCGAAGAGGAGGAACAGATGATCAGATCCAACTCGGGCGGCGCCAGGTTTGCCACTTGCAACGCCTTGATCGAGGCTTCGATTGCCAAAGTGGACGGAAATTCGTTCTCGCGCGCGATGTGTCGTTCGCGGATCCCAGTGTGGTCACGGATCCATTGATCGTTGGAGTCAATCAGTTTCGAGATATCGTCATTGGTCAACACAGGCTCAGGCACGTACATGCCCCAGCCCGTGATATGCGCGTATGGCATTCGTACTCCTTTATTCTGTGAACCGACTCAGGATGAGGGTGGCATTGTGACCACCAAACCCGAAAGAATTGGACATAAGATTTTCCGGTTCAGCCTTGCGCGGCTGATTGGGTACATAATCAAGGTCACAGACAGGGTCGGGGGTTTCGTAATTGATCGTCGGGGGCAATATATTATCCTGGATGGCCATGGCGCAGATCATTGCTTCTAATGCGCCCGAAGCGCCAAGTAAATGTCCGGTCATGGATTTCGTGGATGAGACCGGAATCTGATATGCCTGTTCACCAAAAACGGTCTTGATCGCGGCAGTTTCACTCTTGTCGTTCAAATAAGTGGACGTGCCGTGCGCATTGATATAACTTATTTCATCGGTCTTCAAGCCGGCGTTTCCCAAAGCCAGGCTCATGGAAATCGCCGCGCCTGCGCCATTTTCTGCAGGCGCAGAGATGTGGTGTGCATCGTCGGTTGTGCCATACCCTTTGAATTCACACAAGATCTTCGCACCGCGGGCTTTGGCGTATTCAAGCGATTCGAGGATCAATATCCCGGAGCCTTCGCCCATCAAGAACCCGTCGCGGCCCTTATCGAAAGGACGCGAGGCCCTTTGTGGGTCATCATTCCGAGTGGATAAAGCGGTCATCACGTTCATGCCCGCCATTGAAACAGCAGTGATGGCCGCCTCGGACCCGCCCGCGATCATCACATCGGCCGAGCCCCGTCGAATTATCTCCGCGGCCTCACCAATTGAATTCGTTCCCGAGGCGCACGCTGTGGCAAGTGACATATTTGGTCCACGTGCCCCGATACGGATGGCAAGATTACCTGCCGCGCTATCGGCGATCATCATGGGAATAAGGAACGGGCTGACGCGTTCAGGTCCGCGCTCTCTGAGTACATCATACTGTTCAAGTAATGTGATAATTCCGCCGATCCCGGTTCCGATCAAAATACCCACGCGGTCTCGATCGGATTCGTTAATTTTTAAACCCGAATGTTCCAGCGCCTCTAAAGTGGCGGCAGTGGCAAATTGTGCAAAACGATCCATCTTGCGCGCGTCACGGGTGCCGAACAGGGCGGGGGCATCGAAGCCTTTCACTTCCGCGGCAAATTTTGTTTTATGTGCTTTTGCGTCAAATGCGGTGATCGGCGCCGCGCCGGATTTCCCCGCAAGTAATGCCTGCCAGGTATCCTTGACATTATTTCCAACAGGGCTTACACATCCAAGCCCAGTGACCACAACTCGTCGTCTCATTGACCATCTCCTTATCTGTTAACGCGTTAAGACAAGATGTGTCCTTGTCCTAATTTAGAATAATAACACTGTAAGACGCAGTAAGACACGCAGATTATCACCCCCGTTTTTTCAATAAACTCCATGCTTGTTGAATGTGCAGACGGTCGTGGTCGGCCATAAATCCGACCACTTCAAGGAAATTCGTCGGCCCGAAAATAGCATGACGTGCTTTGCGTGACCAATCCTCAGGAGAAAATTCCTTTAACAAGGCCATCGTTTCCTTGCGGGCAAGGCCAAATTGATTCAACGCACCTGCACCATCTTCGCGCAGATAATTACGCTGACTCGCCCACACGCCCGAATCCGGTCTTGAGATGAATGGCTCAATCTGGGCCTTGAACGATCTTATTTGCATCGGATGTATTTCGCGTTCAGTATCACGCAAATGACAGATCAGTTCCGTTAATGACCAATCTGCCGGAATTGGCTGGGACCACGCCGATGGATCAAGGTCTCGTGTGAGTCCGTGCAAGGCAGCGGGAGTTGCCGATAAAATTCCCAACACGGAGTCCACGGAATGTAACGATGGAGTCAGCGTGGAGAGATCCGTGGACTCAAGCCACGCGCGCAGGCCAGGCAGGTCGCCCTGCGGACGGGTCTCAGGAACGGAGCCTGCGGCGGCTTCTTCGTCGATATGATAAGTGGCCAGCCCAAGCTTCTGCGCGGGAATGATATCGCGGTCCATATCATTCCCAACCATCAGTATAGGTCCATCCGGCCAACCCAGCCGTCCGAGCACCTCCGCGTAATACGCTGGGTGCCTTTTTGAAAAATGGAAATGCTCATAGGATGAGATAAGTTCAAATTGATGCGGCTCAAAACCAGCCCAGCGCAAGCGGTGATAGGTGGCTTTGCGCGGTAATAACGGATCGGCTGCGATCGCGATGCGATATCCCCGGGAGAAGGCCCAATCGACAAATGGTTTCGCAGTTGGTTTCTGTGAGGTCAGGCCGGCAAGTGTGGGAAAAACATTATCGTAAAAATTTTCGATGGCGACATCCAACTCGCCTCTTGAAATATTGAGTTGTGGATAGAACCCGGAGGCGAAGACCTCTTCCAGGGTGCGCGAGAAATCATCGCTTTCATTCATGAGGCGCGTGCCGGCAATGAGCGCGCGGAACACAAGATCGGGCGGAATGTGTAGGGCGAGGTCTTTTGCCAGGGCTTGAAAGTATGCAGGGACAAATGCTTCGAGATTTGTGTTGAGCAGTGTATCGTCGAGACCGAGCAGGATTGTAAAATTCATAGGTTAGGCTTCTGCGCTCCCCCCAATAAGTGTAGGCTAATCTTTTACTTCAAATTTGAAAGGATGATCATGGCATTCGCCGCAACCGACTTGCGGTTCGGCGACCTCGCGCTCTAATTTTTCGCAAACCGCGCTGACTTGTACGCGGCGTTGAAAAATGGCTGTGATCGGGCGGGCAACGATCACCTTGAGTTTCATGTGCTGGCAGGAATTGGCCCGCACGATCTCAGGAACCGGGCATGTAAAACACAAGTCGCGCGTCCATTGCCCGCCCTGAACTTTGAGCAGGCGGCATTCTTCGACATTCCGGCCGCGATAATAATCGCCATAAAAATGGATGCATTCTTTTCCGGCGGGCGTTTTCATTGTAAGAATTTATACGCGGGTAACGTATTCGCCCGTGCGGGTGTCAATGCGGATGATATCGCCGACATTAACGAAATTGGGGCACTGGACCATTACGCCGGTTTCAGTTTTGACTTTCTTGGTCACGCCTGTCGCAGTATCGCCGCGGATGGCCATTTCAGCCTCGACCACTTTCAAATCCACGGAGGTGGGTAATTCCACATCGATCGGTTCATCCTTGTAGAAGGTAAGCTTCACTTCCATGCCTTCCTTGAGGAAATCGGCGCTGTCGGCCAGAGATTCCCTGCGGATGGCGGGCTGTTCAAAGGTTTCGTTGTCCATGAAATAATAGAGATCGCCGTCTCTGTATAGGTACGATACATTGTGGAAGTCGAGGCGCACATCCTGCACGGATTGGCCTGAACTAAAGGTGCGTTCCACATTGGCGCCGGTCAGTAAATTACGGGCCTTGACCTTGATGTTGGCGTTGCCTCTGCCGGTTTTGTTGTGGCTGTAATCCACCACTTTGTAGAGGTTGCCATCCAACTCAAATGTGACGCCTTTGCGAAGTTCGTTTACATCGATCATGCTTGCACTATCCTTGATTGTTGAAATTTTATTAAGCGGGCGGATTATACCAACGACTTGTAATTCATGCCTAGGTTCGGGCAAAAAAGACAAATAAAAAATTAATGTGAAGTTTCAGAAGACGGATCGTCTGTAAGCAGTTGGACGGCATGAGGCAGAACCGGAATGATGGTTTGCAAATTTTCGAGTGCGCCTTTGGGACTGCCGGGTAAATTTATGATCAGTGTCTGTGCGCGGATTCCAGCGATGGCACGCGAGAGCATGGCATGAGGTGTTTTTTTCAAACTTTCTGCGCGCATGGCCTCCGCCAATCCGCCCGCCTCGCGCTGGATCACAGCACGTGTCGCCTCCGGAGTAACATCCCGCGGTGCAAAGCCGGTGCCGCCGGTCGTGAGGATGACATCAACCTCGCCGTTATCAGCCCACGCTGTCAACGCGGCGCGGATGGCAGGTTCATCATCCGGGAGGATCGCTTGTTTGACGACTGACCAGCCCTGGGTTTGGATGAGATCTGCAAGTGCGTCTCCGGAGGAGTCCGCGCGTTCGCCGCGTGAGGATCTGTCGGAAAGGGTCAGGATTCCGAATCGGATGCTCATGGGAATTCCTTTCCGAAAAAGCGGTCTTCGGTTATTTCGCGCCAACCCCGCTGTTCGTAAAACCGGATCGCATCGGTGTGATCTGCAAAAACAAACAGGTAACATTCTAAACACCCCTTGGCTTGCAATCGTTTTTCAACTTCGCTGAGGAGTTGTGTTGCAACGCCCTGTTTTCGCAGGTGGCTCTGGTCCGCAAGGTGATAGACCATGCCGCGGCGTCCGTCATAACCACCCATGACCGAACCGACAATTTGAGAATTCATTTCAGCCACCAAAAATAGATCGGGACGCGCCGAAGTTTTTTATCGATCTCTTGCGGGGTGTCGGATCGTCCAACGCGCAGCCCCTTCTCCATACTTGCCCATAATCGTAAAGTATCGCCGTGATCGGCCGGAAGACTGAATTCGCGGATCTGGATGTGTGAACTCATTTTGAGGATTTGACGGATTGTTTAAGCAATGTGATCAGGTCATCGGGCATGTAAGGCTTAAGCAGGAACCCGTTCGCCCCGCGCTTTAAGCATTCCTCTTTTACATTCGCTCCTGAGGACATCACAACCCGCACTTTGTTAATATCGGAGGAATTGCGGATGGCGTCGAGGATCTCCAATCCGCTTTGACGGGAAAGATGAACATCCAACAGGACCACATCTGGTTTCTGGGTGCGGACCACGTTCGGCACATCGGCATCCGCGGCCACTGCCACGACCTCAAAGCCCTCCATTTTCAAGAGGGTCGTCAAAAGCGAAACCATGGTGGAATCATCCTCGGCGAGTAATAATTTTGGCATTCTTCCTGGCCTTCGTCTGCTTGGATTTTTTCTTGACAGCTTTCTTATTTACCTGCTTCTTCAGTTCTGCCTTCGGTTTTTCAAGCGCGGCGTTAAGGACATCATCCACTGATTCGGCAAATACGAATTTCATGGACTCTCTGATCTCGTCGGGCACATCCTCAACATCCTGTTCGTTGCGCTTGGGCAGGATCACCGTTGTCAGTCCGCTGCGGTGTGCAGCCAGTACTTTTTCCTTGACCCCTCCAATGGGTAAAACCTGACCTCGCAGGGTGATTTCGCCGGTCATTCCAACCCGAGGCTTGACCTTGCGACCGGAGATCAAGGAGACCAGAGATGTAGCCATGGTCACCCCGGCGGACGGGCCGTCTTTGGGTTGTGCGCCTGCCGGGATATGCATGTGCACATCGAATTTTTCAAAGAACTCTTGAGGGATATTCAAGGTTTCCGCCCGCGAACGGACATACGACATCGCGGCGCGCGCCGATTCCTGCATGACGTTCCCGAGGGAACCGGTTATTTGAAAACCGCGGCCACCGGGCATGGCTGTGGCTTCGACGAACAAGACGTCGCCGCCATAGGAAGTCCATGCCAGACCGGGCACAACCCCGGGCATCGAAGTCCGTTTGTTCAACTCCTCGGGCCCGAGGAAGATGGGGTGATCGAGATATTCCTCCACAAGATCAGCAGTGATCTCGAACTTTTCGCCTTTCCCTTCTGCGATCTTCGTACCCGCCTTGCGGCAGACGGCGCCGATCTTTCGTTCCAAATTACGCACACCAGCCTCGCGCGTGTACTCGCGCACGATCTTTTTCAGAGCATCATCTTCAAAGGAGATCTCATTCTCGCGCAAACTGTTCTCACGGATCTGGCGCGGGATGAGATAGCCGCGTGCGATGGCCAGCTTTTCATTTTCGGTGTAGCCCGAAAGGAAGATGATCTCCATGCGGTCGCGTAATGGGCCAGGGATGGTCTCCAATGTATTCGCGGTCGTGATAAAGAAGACCTGCGAAAGATCATAAGGAACCTCGAGGTAGTTATCTCGAAACTCCGTGTTCTGTTCGGGGTCCAAAACCTCCAGCAACGCAGAAGCGGGGTCGCCGTGAAAATCATAAGTGAGCTTATCCACTTCATCGAGCATGAAGACCGGGTTCTTCGTTTCGATGCGTCGCAGGGATTGCAGAATGCGCCCGGGCATGGCGCCGATATAGGTGCGACGGTGTCCGCGAATTTCTGCCTCGTCACGAATGCCGCCGAGCGAGGCGCGGATGAACTTGCGTCCCATCGCGCGCGCGATCGATTGTCCCAGCGAGGTTTTCCCCACGCCGGGTGGGCCCACGAAACACAGGATCACACCTTCACGTTCACGGCGAATGGCGTCCGTGGATTCTTCTTTTTTATCGTCCTTGCGGTCACCGCGCAATTTTCGGATCGCGAGGAATTCGAGAATTCTGTCTTTTACATCTTCAAGGCCGTAATGATCCTTGTTCAGGATCTCGCGCGCGTGGGCGACGTCCAGGTTGTCTTCCGTGGTTCTCGACCAGGGTAGAACGGTCAGCCAATCGAGATAGGTGCGGATCACCCCATACTCTGCGGCAACGGTTGGCAAACGGGACAAACGATCCAACTCACGTTTCGCTTGTTTATATGCCTCTTCGGGCATTTTTGCATCTTCGATCTTCTTGCGGAATTCCTCGGTCTCCGCAGCTTGCTCATCCTTCTCACCGAGTTCGCGTTGAATGGCCTTCATCTGCTCACGCAGGAAGTATTCGCGTTGGACCTTTTCGATCTCGCCGCGGGCTTCATTTTGGATCTTCTGCCCAAGTTGTAGCACTTCTGCTTCGCGCGCGAGCAGGCCGATCAATTTCTTCAATTTAGCCTGCACGGAATCAAGCTCGAGAATCTCCTGCGAATCCTTCAGATCCATCCGTTGGAAGTTCGCGATGGTATAGGCTGTTTGCAGCGCATCCTCAATCGTGGTGATCGAACCGGCTAATTCCTCCGGAAATGAAGGGATCATCTGGGTAATTTGCTGAAACTGGTCGCGCGCGTTGCGCGCCAAGGCGTCGATCTCGAGGCCGGCTTCCAGGGTCTCGCCTGCAAGATGAATATGGGCCTTGAGATAGGGTTCCTCTTGAACGAATTCGCCAAGGCGGAAACGAGCCATACCCTGAACGAGCAATCGAACTGTCCCATCCGGCGCGCGCAGCAGACGATGGACGATGGCGATCGTACCCACCCGGTATAACTCGTCCGGGCCGGGCGTTTCCTTTTCGGGGTCAAGGGCAGCCACGAGACCGACGAGTTTATCGGCGGCAACCACATCGTCCACCAGTTTGATCGAACGCGGCTGACCGACCGTCAGAGGCACTGCGGTATTTGGGTAAACAACGACTCCGCGTAATGGCAGGATGGGCAATATCTCGGGATATTTCTGACCCTCGTTTTTCTCACCCTGCTGCGCTACGCTTGGGGCGTCTTCCTTTTTTCCGAGACGCGAAAAGACCGAGTTCATGAGCAGGTTCATCATCTCATCATCGATATCATCAACGGATTGAAAATCGTTCAAGCTGGTATTCCAGCGGGAAGCAGGCATTTTTTATTTAACCTTTTCCTATTCCGTAATTTCTTTCGGTAATACGACCGTTAAAAATCCATCCTTGTATTCTGCGCTGGCTTGCTCAACATTGACCGGGCCGGGAATCCCAATGGCTGTGGTGAACTTCCCAAAACGGATCTCCATCTGCTGAAAGGCGCGGCGCTCAGGAAGATCGGGGCGCGAGCCGGATATGAATAAAACATTATTCTCAAGAGAGACTTCAAAGTCATCTTCGCGCATCCCCGCTATTTCCACCCGCACGATATAGGCTGTGTCTGTTTCGTATTCATCCGTGGGAGGGCTCCAGACATTGGAGCGGACTTGCCAGCTTACCGCGTGAAGAATCCCGCGGCGGGCTTCCGATAAACTTGCGCCTGATTTGCGAACGATGGCGGGCATGGATTTTCTCCTTCCGATGCGCTGGTGCTCTCGATGTTCTCAGTACCCCCGGCGGGATTCGAACCCACAACCTCCTGCTTAGAAGGCAGTTGCTCTGTCCATTGAGCTACGGGGGTAATTGGTCTTACTGACTACTTTCGGTCGCGAACGATCTTACTTCAGAGGGTCTCAATCCGCGATAGACGCGCGGACCGGCGATTGTTTTCAATATGGTATCTGCCGGACGCCCCAGTTTTTTGCCGAGGTCCTCTGCAGACATGGGGACATTTCCATTCACAATAAATATTCGAAAGACGGCTTCAACCAGGGCGGTACGTGCATTCGCAAAATCGGGTTGCAGGGCGCAGTGACTCATCAGCGCATGCTGAAGGCCGTCCACGGGTTTCACCTCGGCTGTTTGCGGGTCGATCCAATCGATCATTTCACCTTCTTCAAGGTTGGCGAAAGTCTCCTGATGTTCAGCGCATAATAGGGAACGAAGAAAAACATGCCAGTCATTTTCGTTTTGCTTCCACCAGTCAAAGTCTACGTGGAATGGCGTTTTTATACTCGGCTTAAGCAGGCTCATTCGGCCTCCTGATCGAGGCGGTAGTGCAGGTCGCCAACATGTTTGAAGATGGGATTGCTCGCCAACAAAGCGAACAAGGGTGCTGGAGGCACACGACGCAACAGGTTCACGCCGGCGTATAATTCCTGTGCATGGACGTGTCCTTGCGGATTGGACTTACTTAATTCCCGCATCACCAAGGCTGCCAGATCCTCAAAAGAGCGACGCTTTTCCCAAAGCGGGTCAAGTGCCTTGAAATCCGGGACATGCACTGTCATACGATCATTGAACTCCGCAGTGATTGCCTGTTTCAACATCGCAAAGACAATTCCGCCATCGTTACCGATCATCACTGTCCGCACCCAGTCTTTGGAGGAACGCTGGATCCTGGCTTCAACGATCACCTCACCGGGTTTTTCGCCGCGCCGCACCTGAACATACGAACCGGGTATCAATTGATTGGCTTTGTACCATTCCCGCAAACCGTATACATAGCCATGCTCGCGCACGACCCAGGCAGGGATCCGTTGTTTGGACTTTCCATCTACAAGTGTAAAACGCACACGCGGTGACTCGTACGCGGTAGGGAATAATTTGCGCGCTCGACGAGACATGGGCAGGGTGCCTGCACGCAAATGAGGATAGATCAAGGTAATATTAAGCAAAGAAATGTCCTCGTGAGGGTCTGCCCCTTCGACGGGCGTCAACTCATCATCCAATTGTGATTCGAGATTTTTCATCGCGTCGCTCAACAAGGCAGGATCGTATTCGATCCTCTCATAACGCAAGGAGGGTGGTACTTCCCGGACGTAATCCGGTTCAAGGCGCCGCAAGCACCAGAGAACCTGTCCTGCAGGACCCACTTCATCAAATCGTTCATCATCCTGCAAGGCGTAATTCAAGGAGAATTCAGCCAGCTTCGGGTTTACACCGGCGGGCAGCTCAATATCCTTGACCAAAGCTTCCGCGGCGAGCGGCTCGCCTCCAGCCAGATCCAGAACAGCTTCAGCCAGATTCAACTGTCCCTGATTGATATCGATCAATAAGGCACTCGGGAACCAGCGGCCGGCGATCTTCACCAAGCTGCTATCCAAATTGAATGATGCATCGAGCTTCTGCTCAATCGTGTCGCCCGCTTCACGCAGGATCAAGGCAGGATTCAGGTCATCATTTTGCGGAGCTTTAAGTGGTGTCTCATTCAAAGGATGAGAACCTAGATTTGCCGCGAACATCCGCTCGGAACCGCCCTCCAATACGACCGTGATCACATCAAAGGCACTCACTGCCGGGTTCATTCCCGCACGGATCGCAGCGACCCTGCCCTGCTTCCAGTCTAACGCGGGAATCACAATCTCGTCACCGACCAGATACTTTTCTTTCGGAGTATACGTTTTGCCACCGGTCTTCTGCTTGCTTTCCGACGAACTCTGCTCATTTTTAATACGCGCTTCAATCAGCGCAACGGATAGGTCGTGAGTCGTTAAAGGGGTCTCACGCTCGAAAAGATAGGTATGCAAATTTTCAGTGTCTTGCGGGGTGATCTCGATCGTTGACCAATATTCTTTGGGGAGAGTGAATGCGCCTGCCATAATCTGCCTTGAATTAATTTTGCGCTAAATGCGCAAAACAATTATACCTTACCTTATGCGGGCATTCTGGATTTTGCGGAAAAATTCACAGGTAGGAACCCACGCATTTTCTTCAGCCCCCTTTCAGGGAATTCAGTTACATTACACTCCATCACCCAAGGAATGACAAAAATAAACAAGACACTGATCATCGGCTTGACCCTGCTCACAATTCCGCTTTCCTCCGCAGGATGAAATTCGCCTCGGACTCTGCCCGAAACTGCTCCGGCCACCGAAGCTTTGGTTCTGGTCACAGAACCTCCCCCGGCGATGGAGATCCTCGCGCCGCATCAGACCCAGCAATTGAAGGTCCTGTTAGCGGCGTCAGTTTTGCAAATGACGTTAGACCCATCTCTGAAGCCACTTGCATAAAATGCCCAATCGCGGACCTAAATTGACGGCCGAACAGATCCAGATCATCACTGATTGGGTCAACGCCGGCGCGTTGAATAAAAGATTCCACGGAAACCATCAACACACGAATAAGAGATTGCCATATCAGGCAATCTCTTAATTTTTTTAGTGGTCGTTGAAACGCGCGCGATTATTTGAGATGTGGGCGGCGCGCAAATTTACGCCATCTTTGGCGCGATCAGGCTGGCAGCTATGATCACCTACGTCCTGCTTGAACGACGAATTCCAAAAATACAACCTGCCTCATGGCGGATTAGTTGCCCAACGGGCAAGAAAATATTTCATGGTCCAACTTTTAGTTGAGCGATCAATATTTCAATTTCATTTGTCGGCTGCTTGCAGATAAAACCTTCACACACATAGGCGGTAGCCCTGTTATTTACAATCGCTCTTTCCCTCAGAAGGGCAGGGGAGTTTTCTTTTATGGGGATCGAGGAGGCAGCTATTATCAAGCCCGGTCTGTAATGTGCTTGAATGGCGTGGCGCATACGCTCGAAGTTTTCTTCGCCTGCTTGACCCATGACTGCGACCTGCTTGATATGCCCTTCAGCATTCTCTGCAGCTGACAACCAGCGCGCAAAGCCGAGAGGATATCGTAAAGCAAAATCTGTTATTAATGTAAGCGATTGCTCCGCTAGGTCGCGATACTTTCCTTCATCCGTAAAAGCGGCTAATTTTAGCAGGGCTTCACAGGCCAGTGCATTCCCGGATGGCGTGGCATTGTCTTGAATATCTTTGGGCCGAATGAGAAGGTTTTCGCCATCCTTGGGTGTATCGAAAAAACCGCCGTCGGGGTCACTGAAACGGTCGATCATTTCATCTGTTAATTCGCGCGCGGATGCGAACCAGTTGCTATCAAAATCCGTTTGATACAACTCGAGTAAACCCAGGATCAACGCGGCATAATCTTCAAGAAAGACTTCACTGGTGGTCTTTCCCTGGCGCCACGCGCGTCGTAATTTGCCATTTGGCCTCAAAGTAGAAAGCAAAAACTTTGCGTTGCGCGTAGCCACTTGATAGTATGCCTCCTTGCGCACCGTTCTTGGGGGAAGCGATTTCGTTTCGGCGGTAGTGATTGCTTCGTCAGCTTGTGGCTTCCTTGCAATGAGAGCCTCACCCAGACCTCGCGAGGCCTCCGCAAATGCCGCGAGCATGAGCCCGTTCCAGGCAGTGAGGATTTTGTCATCCGTGCCGGGCCTCACGCGGGAAGCGCGCGCAGACAAAAGCCTGGAGTGCGAGTCTGCCAATTTCGCGGGGACAGTTTCAGGGTCCACTTTGAAGCGGGCGGCGAGGGATGAGTCATCCAATACCCGCTGGAGAACCGTATGTCCCTCCCAATTGCCCTTTGCGGTAATCCCGTAAGCCGCTTCGAAAAATTCGGATTCATCTTTTAGAAGCTCACGAATTTCATCAAGAGTCCAAACATAGAATCTGCCTTCTTCGCCTTCAGAGTCCGCGTCGAGTGAAGAATGGAATCCGCCCTGCGCGTGTGTCATTTCTCGGACGACAAAATCCAGGGTTTCTTCGACGATGTGTTCGAACACAGGTTCTTTGTTCACCTGCCAGGCATGCAAATAAGCGCGGACGAGCAGCGCGTTGTCATAGAGCATTTTTTCAAAATGAGGCACGCGCCAGAATTGATCGGTGCTGTAGCGCGCGAACCCACCGCCGACGACGTCATACATGCCGCCGCGCGCCATTGCATGGAGACAATGATTGATGAGCTTAATGGGCTCTTCCTGTTTGTGTGCAATAGAATGATGAAGCAGAAATTCAATCACCATCGCTTGCGGGAATTTGGGTGCGTCACCCCAGCCACCGTAGCCCCAATCATAAGAGGATTGGATCGCGTCGGCGATGCCGTTGAGTTGTTCGCGCGTGGGTGGATCACTATTCCGATGCGTGTTTTGATGTTGCAGGTGACCGCTGATCTGTTCCCCAACTTTTTCGATCTCGCTTCGTTCGTTTGTCCACGCATTTGCCAGACCAGCGAGTACATCTTTGAACGCGGGCATGTTATATCGGGGCACAGGCGGGAAGTAGGTGCCTGCGTAAAATGGTTTGAGATCTGGCGCAAGAAATACAGACATCGGCCAGCCGCCTGAACCTGTCATGGCGGTCACGGCTTGCATGTAGATGCCGTCGATATCTGGGCGTTCTTCGCGGTCCACTTTGATATTGATGAAATGCTCGTTCATGAACGCGGCAGTATCGGCATCTTCAAAGGATTCGTGCGCCATCACGTGGCACCAGTGACAGGCCGCGTACCCAATGCTTAGAAAGATGGGTTTGTCTTCTGCTTTGGCTTTGGCGAGCGCTTCCTCGCTCCAGGGGTGCCAGTCCACTGGGTTATGAGCATGTTGCAGCAGATAAGGGGAAGTCGTTTGCGCGAGCCTGTTCATATGCACGGAAATTATACTGTATGGGGGCTTAAACAATTTGCGAAGTGTGATTATAATCGACAAAATTCATCCAAAGGAGAAAGAGTATGAAAAAAATAAGCATTTTCCTGGCAGTCGTTGCGCTGCTCCTGGCTTCGCTCGCCTGTCAGACCGTAATGGGTGGCCGAGATACCAACATCCCGATTGATGATGGCGGCGTGGATAGTCCTACACTTCCACCCGTGACAACCAATGGAGGCGGCACAACCATCGGTGGCGACTCTGAATTTCCGCTGCCCGATGATGCGACCAATGTTATTAATATGGGAAATGACGTTCTTAATTTCCAGACCAGGCTGAGCCTGGATGAAGCCATGAGTTTTTATCGCGAGGAATTCAACAAGAGTGGCTACACTGAACGCACGGAACTTACCGTAACTTCCAGCAGCACCTTCAGCATGGTTTTTGATGGACATGCGAGTGGCAAGCCGATCACCGTTCAAGGCGTTGATCTGGGGGCTGGTACGGTCAATATTTCCATTACTCTGGCGGATTTTTAGATCTGCCATGGCAAGAATCGCCGCTTGATATCAAGCGGCGATTCTTGTTTAGATTTCACCTGCACCCACTGCCTGACAGAATTCACCATGAATATTTTAGAACAATGATCCAATTCATTTTTGTGGATGACCTGCTCCTTAATTTTGCCTGTTTCGAGCAGATCTGCCCGGAAGGTACCCGCGAGTAATCCACAGGAGGTGGGCGGCGTGACCAACTCTCCGTCCAATTCAACCACGAGGTTGCCGATCGTGAATTCGGTCAACTCGTCTTTTTCGTTGTAAAGTAGAACATCAGAGTATTTGCCTCGCTTGAGCGGGAGTTTAGTCCCTACAATAGCGATGGCGTCTTGATATATCTCCCGGCGCGTCGTTTTGTGATAGAGAAAGACCTCTTTTGAATTAATGGACCTCTCTGCAAGACGAACCCTGAACGGTTTCTGCAGTAATTGAAAGGCTGCTGTTTCTGAACGCAGATCGCCCGAGCGATCTAATAATATCCTTACCCGCTGAGAGGATGAAAAGTCGCTTGCCAGCTCATCCAGAAACGCTTCCAGTTTTTCCTTTGAAAATGAGAAGTTGAAATATTCCGAGGAATCACTCATTCGTTCGATGTGTTTGTCTCGTAAAAAATAACCAGCCTGCGGAGTCCACAATAGGGTTTCGATCAGCGAAAACTCGTGTGGGACATCCATCAGTATACGGGATTTGAGCAAAGCCTCGCTGTATTCGTCTGTGTCGGTGGAATCCCATACGATCCCGCCACCAACGCCGTACTCTGCAGATTTGGTTTCTCGGTTGATCAGCACAGTACGGATCGCGACGTTGAATTGAGCTTTGCGATGCGGCGAGATATAGCCAATGCTTCCTGTATAGATCCTGCGCGGCGAGGTTTCCAATTCCGAAATGATCTTCATGGTACTGACCTTGGGCGCACCCGTGATCGATGCGGACGGAAATAGCGCGCTAAAAATATCTGTAAGCGAGGCGTTCGTTCTGGCCTGCACGGTTGAAGTCATTTGAAAAAGCGTCGGATATTTTTCAAGTGCAAATAGTTCAGGGACTTGAACACTCCCGAACTCAGCGATACGGCCAATGTCGTTGCGGATCATATCCACGATCATCACATTTTCGGCCCGGTTCTTGGCTGAGTTTCGCAACCAGTTGGCTTGTTCTTCATCTCCAAGCGTTGTGAGACCGCGCTGGACGGTGCCTTTCATCGGGCGGCTGATGATGGTTTCACCGTCCAACCGAAAGAATAATTCCGGTGAAGCCGAGCAGATTACATAACCGCCCGTGTCGATAAAGCCCGCATATTTGTTCTGACTTTGGACGAGGCGCAGGAAAAATTTCCATTCACTTCCAACGAAGTCCGTTTTCAACCGCATGGTGTAATTGACCTGATACGTCTTGCCACGCGCAATGTAATCTTTTATTTTTTTAATTGCAGTGTTATAACTCTCCCGCGCAGCGGTCGCCTGCCAATCTAATCCGTTGAAACTTTTCCCGGGACCTGGCAATTGTACGATCTGTGGCTCTGGATACAACCCGAACCATAGCAAAGGGAAATCTCCCGCGTCCAAAACATGCAAGGCGCGATCGAATGCCGGTGCGGCTTCGTAGCTGACGTAGCCCGCCGCGTGCCAGTTGTTTACATTCACAAGCCTCTCGACCTCCTGCAGAAGGTCGCGTACTTCATGAACACTTGTCGTGCTCACAATGCAGTGAGGATTAGCGAAAAGCAACCACTGGTTCCTGCTTCTTAATAAAACTTCATTTCTTTCGATCAAGACTGCCTCAAGATGAAAAACATCCTTTCTATTTTACCCCGTTGGTTTCCCGCCCTATTCGTTATGCTTGTGATCTTCGCGATCTCGTCACAGCCCGAGGATCGGCTGCCGAATTTCCTGAGTTGGGATACCAGCGTTAAAAAAACAAGCCATATGATCGGATACGGCCTGCTCGCATTATCTTATCTTCATTATTTGAAATACAATCAAAAATATTACTGGCTGGCATGGTTGGCCTGCGTATTTTATGCCGCAACCGATGAATTCCATCAAGCCTTCATCCCCGGCCGTTCATCGACATTTTTTGACGTGCTGATCTTTGATAACATCGGCGCAATCCTCGCGCTCTGGTACCATTCCCGTTATTGGAGAAGGAATGAGAACGATCTTAACCAGACGTGATTTCATAAAGATCGTATCCCTTGCGACCGCGTCCTGACTGGCGGCGGCTTGCAGAGTGGATGCAGAGCCGCTCTCCTCCTTGACCGAGGAGCCTGCTGACATGCTCATCAAGAATTCCCAAACCCAAACCGACTCCGCTCCACGCGAAACAGATGTGCTCGTACTCCGCGCGGGGATTTCCGGTCTCGCCGCAGCGGCTAAGAAATTGTATAAAAAAAGTAGCCGGGTCAAAACCCGGCTACTCAAACTCAATTTCGATCTGTTCGTCATCTTTCCAATCCACCATTTTCTCAAATTCGATCTCGCCAAATGGCTCGCCTTGATATGCAGCAATATGGTAGCGTTTGATCAACTCTAGCAGTGCTAGAAAAGTGACCACAATTTCAATGCGGGTGGCTTTCTCTGTGATCAACCCACTGAATGTCAAGCGCCGAATATTTTTCATCGTTTTCGTGATGAGTTCGATCTTCTCGCGAATTGTCACTCTGGGCGGGGCAATCACCGTCCCAAGGGCTTGCTTGTCCGCGACTCTTGAGAAAGCTGATGCGGCCGCGGTGAGCAGATCCTCCAAAGTGAGATTGGACAGATCGAGTTTCGCCTCCACCCTGGGTGGTGGCGCAACACGCAGGTAGGTGTGAAGGCCCTTCTCCTCCAATCCCATCAACCAACCTGCGATTTCCTTGTATCGCTTGTAGAACCTTAATTGCTCAACGAGTGTAACGGTCGGATCTTCTTCGCCCGGTTCGCGTTCGGGTGGGCGCGGCAATAACGCTTCTGATTTGATCTGTACCAACCTGGCCGCGATCACCAGAAAAGCCGAAATTTCATCTGGTTTCATTTGTTCGAGGCCATGCAAATAAGACAGATATTGATCTGTCACCGTCGCGAGCGAGACGGCAGTAATATCCAATTCGGCGCGTTCGATCAGATTAAGCAACAGGTCAAGGGGTCCCTCATAAACGGGGATCTGCACTTTGTAACCACCAGTTAAATGACCCAACAGGTTATCCATGGCGGGGGAATTATACCAGTGTATAATTCGAAGCATGTCAAAATTATCTCATGTCGATGAGCAGGGCCGCGTCAAAATGGTGGACGTCGGCCATAAGCCGGATACGCAACGGATCGCGATTGCGCGCGGCGAAGTCCACATGAAGAAAGAAACTCTGGAGTTGATCCGCGCGGGGCAGATCAAAAAAGGGGATGTGCTGACTGTCGCGCAGATCGCGGGAATTACCGCCTCCAAGCGCACCGCGGATCTGATCCCGTTGTGTCATCCTCTCGCACTTTCCAAAGTTGACGTGGACCTCGCGCTGGACGACGCTCTGCCCGGTGTAATTATTACCGCCACTGTGAAAGTGACCGGCAAAACTGGCGTTGAAATGGAAGCATTGACCGCCGTCTCTATTGCCGCGCTGACGGTGTACGACATGGCCAAGGCCGCCGAAAAGACCATGCGGATTCAGAATATTCGTCTTATTGAAAAGCACGGCGGTCGATCCGGCGATGTAATGAATGAATAGTCTTTGAGGAACGATGGAATTTGATCCTGTCAATCTAAAAGAAAAATTGAATAAGTTTTCCGAGCATTGGTCTCCGAAGATCGTTGCCCAAATGAATGACTATCATCTCAAACTTGCAAAAGTTCAGGGCGAATTCGTCTGGCACGACCACCCTGAGACGGATGAAACATTTATCGTGATAAATGGGAAATTGGACATATTGTTTCGTGATGGAAAGGTATCCTTGAATGAGGGTGAAATGTATGTCGTTCCGAAGGGTGTAGAACACAAACCTGTGGCTGAGACGGAATGTCACATTTTATTGATTGAACCTGTCGGGACTGTGAATACAGGCAATGTGGACGATGCGCTGACAGCTCCAAATGATGCCTGGATTTGAACATGAATCGTATTAAACTCCTTTTCTTTGCGACCCTTCGCGACCGAGTAGGAAAGAAATCCATTGAACTGGATATTCCCCAGGATATGACGATAGAGGAATTGAAGGCTAAACTGTCCAAAGATTACCCAAATCTTGAGCAATCCATGAAATCAGTGTTGGTCGCCATTAATCGGGAGTATGCATTTGATGAAGCGGTTGTCCCTTCAAATGCGGAGATCGCCCTTTTCCCACCCGTTTCAGGTGGATAACCCTGTTGTTAACGCCGTCCTCGGCGTTGGATGAGACGATGAGCCTTCCCACAATTTTCTCCATCACCGAATCCGAAATTGACCTTAACGATTTGCTGGCACAGATCACGCTTGCCAGCAGCGGCGCGGCCGCGATTTTCACGGGCATGGTGCGAGGCGTCAGCTCGCGCGCCAACGCGCCTGAGACGGAATATTTGGTTTATGAAGCATATATTCCAATGGCAGAAGAAAAAATGAAACAGGTTGCGGAGGAGATCCGCGCGAAGTGGCCGGCGGTGGAAGGTATCGCCATCGTTCAACGGATAGGGAAATTATATCCAAAGACTCCCACAGTTCTCATTGCCTGTACAGCTGCACATCGCGACACCGGCGTCTTCGAGGCGGCGCGCTATGGCATTGATCGCTTGAAGGAGATCGTCCCTGTTTGGAAAAAAGAGGTCAGCCCGACGGGTGAATTTTGGATCGAAGGGGATTACATTCCCAAACAGGGCGAATAGAGTGCTTCTAAATGCAAAACGGATAATCCTTCGAAATTTTAGAGACTCAGACCTTGAGTCTTTTCTTTCCTATCGTAATGATCGTGAAGTGGCAAGATATCAAGGCTGGAACATTCCCTACACCCGCGCGCAGGGAGTAAAATTAATCAACGAGATGAAAAATCTGGAAGCGCCAAAGCAAGGGTACTGGCTTCAACTTGCCATCGAGGTCAAACAAACGACCGAGATGATCGGCGACCTTGGGTGTCTCATAAAGAATGAGGATGCCAGGCAGGCCATGATCGGGTTTACGATCGCGCCCGTCCACTGGCGAATGGGCTATGCTGCAGAGGCAGTCTCCTGTTTGCTGGAATTTCTATTTGGCGATCTGGATCTCCATCGCGTGGCTGCAGATTGTGATGTGGAAAACACAGGCTCGTGGCGTACTCTGGAAAAACTTGATTTTCGCCGCGAGGCACATTATCTGGAAAGTAAATTTTTCAAGGGCGCATACGCCAGTGAATATCATTATGGTATGCTTCAGCGCGAATGGAGTGTGCGAAAGAGTTGAAGGGTGTCCGTGAGCGCTGATTCGCGTGAGCAAGTATAAGCGGGCGAAGAGGTGATCGCTGCCTGCGTCACGCATAAGAGAAATTGGGGTTTTATGTAGCACTGGTCAGGTGAATTATTTGCCTTAACCGCTTTTGTGGAGGAAGAATGCAGGATCGTATCGTTATTACGGGAATGGGAACTGTCAACCCGCTTGGGTTGACAGTCGCTGAAACCTGGAAAAATGCGGTAGAAGGGGTTTCTGGCGTCGGGCCGATCACACTGTTCGACCCAACCTCTCTGCAAGTCACCATTGCGGCGGAAGTGCGAAACTTTGCACCCGAAAATTATATGGATGTGAAGGAAGCGCGCCGCCGCGACCGATTTGAACAATTCGCGATCGCGTCTGCGAAACAGGCCCTGGAACAATCCGGCCTGAAAATTACGGATGCGAATTCGGGGCGCGTCGGCGTCATTATCTCTTCCGCAATTGGCGGGTTGCATTCTTTACAGGACGCCATCCTGACAAATTACAACGAGGGGCCGCGCCGCGTGAGCCCATTCCTGATCCCGATGCTAATGGCGAATGGGGGCGCAGGCATGGTCGCCATCGAGTTTGGAATTAAGGGACCTTGTTTTTCCGTCGCTTCCGGCGGCGCCTCCGGCGCGGATGGGATCGGCACAACCCTGATGATGCTTCAAACCGGCATGATCGATGCTGCTGTTACAGGAGCTGCGGAATCGACGATCACCTCCACGGGTGTCGCCGCCTTCGATCGCGTAGGTGCGATGTCCCGGCGCAATGATAATTACGCAATGACACCACAGCCCTTTGATAAAAATCGGGATGGATTGGTGATGGGCGAAGGGGCCGCAGTTTTCGTTCTGGAACGTGAAGCCGATGCAAAAGCGCGCGGTGCAAATATATTGGCTGAACTGGCCGGGTATGGGGCAACCGCCGACGCGTTTCACGTAACCGCTCCGCATGAGCATGGTGAGGGTGGCGCGGCAGCGATCCGCATGGCCTTGAAATCCGCCAAAGCGAATGACGAGGATGTCGGTTATATCAATGCGCATGGAACCGCTACCGCATTAAACGACCAGGCTGAGACGCGGGCCATCAAAGCTGCGTTCGGTGAGCTGGCTTACAAAATCCCTATTTCATCCACAAAATCCATGACTGGGCACATGATGGGTGCGACGGGTGCGCTTGAAGTGATCTTTTGCGTGAATGCTCTGAATGAGGGGATTCTGCCTCCAACCATTCACTATGAGACCCCCGATCCTGAATGCGATCTGGATTACATCCCGAACGAGGCGCGTGAGGCAAAAATCTCTCTGGCCATCAGCAACGCATTTGGGTTTGGCGGGCACAATGCAGTACTGGCCATCCGTAAATATTCCTAAATTTGGCCTTGTGATAACAGAGAACGCATGCTATAATCCGCCGTCGCGTTTTGTGAAAGCATAAATGAGGAAGAACGAAAATGACCGATCTCTTGAAGGCCGTTGAGGCCAAAATTAATGAAAAAATCCCGCAGTTAAACTCTGGCGATTCAGTCAGTGTGCATGTGAAGATCAAGGAAGGTGACCGCGAACGTATTCAGGAGTTCAAGGGGATCATCATTCGTCTTCGCAAAGGTGGCAATGATTCGTCCTTGACAGTTCGTCGAATGGCGAGCAATGGCGTGGGCGTGGAACGAACTTTCCTGCTTCGCTCACCGCGTATTGACAAGATCGTAGTTGAACGGCATGGCCAGGTGCGCCGGGCACAGCTATACTTTATGCGAGATCGCACTGGCAAGAGTGCCCGCCTCAAACAGAAGTTCGACTAATCGATACCTCAAAAGGGCGCAGATCAGCGCCCTTTTTGTTTTGAAGGAGTCTATATGCCCAAGCCCCTGATCGGAATCACAACCCGCAACAGCAAGGATTCGGATGGCCATCCAACGGTTGCCATTCAGCATTCATACATCAGAGCGGTCACCGAGGCAGGCGGTGTGGCCGTACCGATTCCTTCCATATTACCCCAGGATGATTTTCTTCAACTATATTCGCAGCTCGATGGGATCCTTTTCTCCGGGGGTGGGGATATCTCGCTGGATCATTTTCCGGGATCTAACCACCCGAGAATTGATGGCATTGACGATGCGCGCGATGCGACCGAGATCAGCCTGATGCGCGCGGCTTGCGCGGATGGCAAGCCTTTGCTGGGAATCTGCCGCGGCGCTCAGGTGATGAATGTAGCTTTGGGTGGCACACTTTATACCCATATTCCCGATCAATTGAAAGGCGCACTCGACCACGATTACCCCGGCAATTTACGGAAGGCGATTGTGCATCCGGTAAACGTGGATGAGTCCTCGCGTTCTGCAGAAATTTTTGGCGAAACTTTACTGCACGTCAACAGCCTGCATCATCAGGGGTTAAAAGACATCGCGCCTGGTTTGCGCGCGGCCGGCCATGCGCCGGATGGATTGGTGGAAGTGATAGAGTTGACCGATCATCCGTATGCGGTGGCGGTGCAATGGCACCCGGAATGGCTGACAGACCAGCCGGCCATGCAGAGATTGTTCACATCATTTGTGAACGCTACGAATAGGTAATTCACCCACCTTTTTATGACCTTTTCCAATAATTCAATCGGTGTCTTTGATTCTGGAGTAGGCGGACTTTCCGTCCTGCGCGCCATGCAGGAGCAGATGCCCGCGGAGAAGATGATCTACCTCGGTGACCAGGGACATGTCCCCTATGGGGCACGCCCGATGGAGGAGATTCAAAAATTTTCTGAGGGGATTACAAGATTTTTACTGGAGCAAAATTCGAAGATAATTGTTGTAGCCTGTAATACCGCTTCTGCTGCCGCACTTACCTATTTGCGCGAGAAATTTTCCGATGTCTTATTTGTAGGTATGGAACCAGCCGTAAAACCCGCGGCAGAAACAACTCGAACTGGCAGGGTTGGCGTGCTGGCCACCCCCGCGACCTTTCAGGGTGCGTTGTACGCATCCGTTGTAGAACGATTTGCTGCCGGGGTGGAATTATTCCAAAGTACGTGTCCCGGTCTTGTAGGACAGATCGAAAAAGGGGATTTGGATTCAAGGGACACGCGTGCCATTCTGGAGGCAGCGCTTTTGCCGATGCTTGAGAAAAATATTGATACAGTTGTTTTGGGATGCACACATTATCCGTTTGTGATTCCGCTTATTCAGCAAATCGTGGGTGAAAATGTTCGGGTGATAGACCCCGCGCCCTCGGTGGCACGGCAGGTGGGGCGTTTATTGGAAGCAAGAGGCTTACGAAGTGATTTAAAATCAAGAGGCCAATTACAACTTTTCACGTCAGGAGATCTAGATGCTCTACAGTCTGTATTAGCGAAGCTGTTGAATGAGCATGCAGATGTAACCTCTGTCGTTTGGAGAGATGATCATAAAGTGGAGAAACAGAGTTGAGCACGGAGTAGGGTTTTGATTGAAAAATCCATGCATTGTAGTGTCTACAATAGCATATATTCTTTGATCATTTCCAAATAAACAGAGTGGTCGCTTGAATCTCAGCGACCACTCTGTAGAAAACTTTCATGATCCATACAGGTGAGCTACGGCCAGGTATGGCTAGGCGCTGCGGCATTGTCGGCAGCAGTTTGAGTACGTACTGCAGGTGTAACACAAACATGATCACCAGAGAAGGCATCGCGCCATACAAATCCTTCGGCACAAGTATCCGGACCATATAATGCGGTCACCTTTCGGGACGCGGCTGCTGCGTTATCCGCCGCTGCTTGCGTGCGAACATCAGGTGTCACACAGACATGATCTGTTGAAGAGGCTTCCCGCCACACAAAGCCTGCAATACAGGTGTCCGGCCCGTATGCCCCGCCGGGGTCAACTCTTGAAGCCGCCGCTGCGTTATCCGCCGCTGCTTGCGTGCGAACATCAGGTGTCACACAGACATGAT
>CAZSVR010000014.1:0-12791 GCA_964610295.1 uncultured Anaerolineaceae bacterium | reverse complement strand
CGCCGGAAAATGCGTCGCGCCAGACATATCCTGAGATGCATGTATCTGGCCCATACGTGGCAGTAGCCTTGCGTGACTCTGCTGCCGCGTTGTCTGCATCTGCTTGTGCTTTTGCAGCTGGAGGCACACAGACTTTATCACTCGAACGTATCAACCTCCAGACATAGCTATCCTTACAAGTTCCGCTCGCAGGGAGGGGGGTTGGCGGCGCCGGGATGACTGCAAGGGCGGCGGGAATACAGGTCGCGGTGACAACACTCCCTGATACCCAGCCCGTACCACCTGCAGGTCGATTGATATACCACCAGGTGCCATCACTGTTCTTGCCGGTTACCACTGCAGTTTGTCCTGTATTTAGAGTATCGATCGACCCATAGACAGTGCCCGGCCCGGAACGAATATTTATTGGAGAATTTGCCGTAACCATTGGCGAACAGGCAGTCGCTGGAATAGAAGCGGGTGATGTTGCTGTTGTGGACAATGCACTTGCATCTGGTGTGTTTGTAACCGTACCTGTGACCTGCGCTGCAGCGGCAAGCGCGGTAAGCGTGGCTGGCGCTTCCAATCCCAAGCCCTCGGTAGATGCCGGCATGTTGCAACTTAACGCGGCAAGGGTCAACGCAAGCAAGGCAGAGAAAAATCGATTCTTTTTCATTCGTCACTCTCCTAGTATTTTGAGTTGGTAGGCAATCATAATAGATATTATCGAACAAAATCGGTCGATAATCAATAGTCTATAGGATGGATACACTCTATGTGATAACGCGAACCCATTTCTTAATCTTCGTGTACACCGGGCAAGGACAGTCGATTTACAAGTGCTTCTAAAAGTGACATGGAAATCAAACGAAGAATTGATGGATTATACCGTACTGCGCACTCGATGGAGACTATCTTACCTGTGTTATTAGGGAGAGGTGCCGATGTTAAGCAAGTCCGATGGGATGAGGCTGACGAAAACATTCAGGTGTGATGCCTGAGATCGATTTTTATTGCGGGGGTTCAGTTTTCCATTTTCCGTTTTGCATGAAATTTAACTGATATGAAATCTTTGTTGATATTGAACTTTCATAATTTACGGTGATGATCCCGTAATTGATTTCATCGATTACATAATGGATTTTACTGTTTTCAATCTGGCCATCTTTTAGGGGTTTTGTGATGAGCCATGCATATTCATTTGATTTTTGCTCGAATGGCGTGGAGCAAAATTCCTTCACTTCAATTGATTTTCCACCATTCCGGATATGTGCAGTCACGGAATGAGCGGCGTGCAGGTCGCCGGCGAGAAAGTGCACGCCTTCAACCTCCTCTTTTACGATCAAACCAAGCAGACGGTCACGCTCCTGCTTGAACGCGGACCAACGTTCCCGGGTGATGTCGCCCAACAGGTAGGTTAATATTGAGGTGGAAGAAACGATGAATTTGACAGGGTATTTATTCCTGACTCGTTTCATCCATTTGGTAAACTGCGCCCATTGGTTTTCACCGAGAATGGAATATGAATCTCTGTTCACAACTCGCTGTGTGCGTGTATCCAGGACGAAAAATGCGGTTGCACCATATTCAAATTCATAAGCAAGGGGACCGCCAGGTTGGAGTTTTGCAGGTGCGTGCATGACTTGGTGCTCCCAATTGGCCTGAAGAGCGGCGCGCACGCGCTCTGCGGTCAAGCTACGTTCCTGGCGCGTCCGCCTGCGAAGCCAGCGAATGAAGCGGGTATAAAATGGGATGTCCGCCCGTGTATGAGCAAGATCAAGCCAGCGCCAGTCGTTATCCACTTCGTGGTCGTCGAGCATCATGAAGGCAGGCTTGGCTTTCAATAGCGCCCGAAAATGGTTGTTCCTCCAACTATGTTGATAAACGGATCGATAATCTTTCAAATTGGTCGCAACACGACCCAATCCATTGCTTTCCCACTCATCTGAGTAGATCTGATCGCCAAGCAGGATCGTAAAGGCGATGTCTCCATGCTTTGCAAGCAGGTGTTCAAAAGCGATGCCCGCGGTGGCTCCATCCGGGCGGAAACACGACCCAAACGCAAATTGGAAGGTCATTCTTTTTTCAGGTAGGGGGAATGTTTTAAACGTCAGAAAATCTTTTAGGGCAGGTCTTTGCTTCGCGTCCAGCGTCAGTACGAAATAATATGGCGTCCCTGGTTTCAATCGGCCGATTGGCACTATACCAGCATGGCCGTTTGAGGATTCGAGATTTGACCTGCCGGCCAGTTTGGCATCACTCTTATCCTTTTTGGTGGCGATCCATGCATATAATGTGGATGCGCCGTCTGCCCGAGCCCATAATTTAACCTGGTTGTGTGATAGCCCGCCGATGATGGGGCCCAGAATGATATTCGCCATGTGAATTATCAGTGTCCCGATTATTTACCGTTGATGAGGAAACTCCAAAAATACTCGATATCCCGCGGCTTTACCCAAAATGCAGGAACTTGCTTGCGATACTCTGAATATTCGGGGAATCGTTCGAGCAGTTCTTTTTCCTCAACAAGCCTGATCCAACCCGTAAAACCGAGCAGGAAGAAAGGGATAAAAGTCAGCGCGTAGATACTCGTGTTAAGCAGGGCCAACCCAATCCCCACGCGCAGAGCTGCGGCGTAGACCGGGTGACGCAGGATGCCGTATATATTTGAATTGATGATGCGGCCGTTCTCGGGGAAGTAGACATACAGCATGGTGAGATTATCCACGCCAAAGGCAAGTACACTGCGGAACCATAAGAGCGCGCCGACGATGATCCAATACCAGCCAAGGACCGTCATACCCGTGGTGACCTTGCCGGACGGCCATTTTGGTCCGTTCATGTACGCGATGTGTGCGATGGAGGCCAGGATGATCGCAAGTCCGGGAAGTGCGAAATTCATGAAGGCATGACGATAGGCCCGTTCCCTATATTTTTCAAGGGTTGCTTTGCGTCCGGAAAAGAATAAACTAAAGACCATAAACCCGATCGCCAAAACGACGATCTGACTGTCTATCGTCCATGTCGGGATCTGGTCGGAGCGGATGAAATAAACTGTTGTTAGCGTAAATACCCCGAGCGCGATCAACGCAATGCGAACGCGCCCGCCGGTTGAATTAAGGTCAGGCAGATACATGCGAAGTTCATCAAAACCTTTGATATTCATTCCGCTCTCCCATTTTTCTCTTTAGTATAGGCCGTTCGGGACGAGTGTCAAGTAATTCTATATCAGACTTAAAAGAGAAATTACACCAAATGTGGTGATGACCAGGCCTGATAGACGGTTGATCCACAGCATCAAGTTTGGACTTAGGCGCTCCCGCATCAGACCAACCCCGAAACTGAGTGCCAGCCACCAAAAAGCCGACCCTGCGAATACACCCGCTACCAGCACAAGAGGAGAATTCCCGGTGCTTGACGGCATCGCCGCCGCAAAAATGGCGATGAATGAGAGGATGGTCATCGGATTGGTCATCGTAAGGAAAAGAGTAGAGAGATACGCGCCAAGCAGTCCGTTGCGATTGCCTTGTGCAGCTTGTTCCGCCGGATTGGAGAGAAAGGTCTTCATCCCAAAATAGAGCAGGAAAATGCCGCCGACGAGTTTAAGCCAAATCACCTGACCGATTAGCAGGTCCATGAGGAATGTCAGGCCGAAGGCCGCGACGGCGCCGTAGATCATATCCGCTGTTGCCGCCCCTAGTCCGGATAAAAATCCGGTCAATTTTCCGTCGGATAATGTTCTGCGCATACACAAAACGCCAATCGGCCCGACGGGTGCAGCCATGGAAATTCCGATAATAAAGCCGCGCAGGAGAGCAATGTTTTCAATCATGTTGATTTACCTGCAGGCCGTAACAAAAGCATCGAGGTCCAAATTCTTTTGTATGGCATTGAAACCCATTTCGTTTGCCTGTGGGCAGAATTCCTGAGGAGACATTTCGTACTCGATCACGAAGACGGGTTTACCTGCTTTTATGAATGGAGTGAGTAGGTCGCATTCGTTATACGAAAAACATTCCTCATTCAATGCCCAGTCATAATAAGGCAGAAGGTCATTGATCTGCTCAAGATCGTTTTTCAAGCCGATCAACATTCCACGCGAGTGGGCGGCCTGTGAGAGGAAAATATTGTAAGCAAGTTGATCCTTATAGGATAACGGAAAACCGCTATCGTTTGTATAGCCGTTGACATTATCCGGGTCGACAGCGTCACAGCCTTTTTTCGCAGCCAGGTCAAGTCGCGCCTGCATGATCGGGGCGAGTTGTTGAAGTTGACGAATATCCAGCCATTTCTCGCCAGGCCAGCCTTGCATGGCTTTGCCAAGTGTTCCCTGAGGAAATTTGGAAACGTCCGGTCTCCAGTCCTCATATGAACCTGCACTAAAGTAACACATCACAAAAATGTCGCGCTCATGAAGCTGCGCAACGATCGCGTCGTCAGTCTCTATTAAATCAAGATTGTATACATCCACGGTGAGGTTGTAATCTATTTCACCTGAATATTGAATTTGCCATACTGCTTTCATCGGTATCGTGCGGGCGTTTGATCGATCGGTAATGGATGTGGGTGACTCTGTAATGAATGTTGAAGGCGTATAAAGATAAGTAGGCGCTGCAACATAATCTGGCGCAGGCTGGAAAGACATGCAAGCGTGAGAAAACAAGACAATTAATAAGAAGGCTCCTGATACTTTATTCATTACGGAATTGTATCAAACAAAACGTCAATGGAAATAAAAACAAGACGCTGCATACGCGGCGTCTTGTTTTTATGATTATCATCTAAATTATGCGGCAGAACCACGACCCAACCACCGGGTCCATTCACGGTTTTCCCAGACCACAAGTATTGGAGCTGCATTGAAGATCGAAGAATATGTTCCGCTCAAAATGCCCACGAGTAAGATGATCACGAAATGCCGAATGCTGTCTCCTCCGAACAAGACCAGAGCGAACAGGGTGAACATTACCGTGAGTTGTGTAGTGATGGAGCGATCCAACGTTTGAACAATGGAATGGTTTACCATTGTTTCGTATTCCACGCGGCGGTAGATGTGTGAGTTTTCGCGTACACGATCAAACACCACGATGGTGTCGTGAACTGAGAAGCCGATCACGGTGAGAAGCGCGGTCAGGAAGAGCGCATCAGCCTCCCAGCCGAGGAAATAACCAAGCATGGCTTCAGTTCCCAGAACAACGAATACATCATGCAGCATGGCGAAGATGGCGGCTGCACCATAGCGATAGGCATGTTCCACACTGCGGAATGCCCACCAGATAAAGGCGATGATGGCAAGCGCTGCCAAAAGAATGGCAAAGCCAGCGGCGCGTGTAACCTCCGTGCCGACCGATGGGCTGACCGATGTAAAGTTCAGTACGGTCACTTTGGAGCCAAAACGAGACTCCGTTTCGGATACAATCGCACCTTTGGTCTCATCCGTCATGGTCTTTGAGCGGATGGAATAAGCATCTTCCCCAAGCGGCTGAACAATCGGGTCAAGCAGCGGTTGTTCTGCGGTAGAAAATTCTGCATATAGCGCTGTCATATCTTCGGCCGTGGGCAATTTGCCGTCGAATTGGACCTCCAGTAGAGAACCACCACGAAAATCGATTCCAAGAGGGAGGGGTCCTTCTTTTGTTGTGGACCAATGCAAACCCATGAATATGAGGCCCGGTAGGATCACGAGCAGTGAGATCAGAAAATACAAATAACGGTTTTTAATAATGTTCATATCGTTTATTCCTAAAGACCAAACCAGCCTGGGTGGTCAGTGTTTTTAACATTGTCCAAAGCAGCATGCAGGAACGTACGCGTCACTCGAATTGCAGTGAACAAGCTTACGCCCACACCGAGCGCGAGGGTTATCGCAAATCCTTTGACCATGCTGGCACCGAAGGTATTGCCGAAAAGGTATAAAATAAAACAGGTAATGAGGGTGGATGTATTTGAATCGCGAATGGACGGCCAGGCACGGCTCCAGGCAAGGTCGATCGCCTGGCGCAGGTTGCGACCGGAACGTAATTCTTCCTTCAGGCGTTCAAAGATCAGGACGTTTGCGTCCACGGCCATGCCCACGCTCAATATGAACCCGGCGATACCAGGCAGGGTGAGAACCACAGGGATGAGTTTGAAGAGCATCAAAGTAAAAAGTGCGTAACAGATTAATGCAAGGTCCGCGATGATACCTGGCAGACGATAATAGAGCGCCATGAAAAGCACGACAACGCTCAATCCAATAATACCTGCAAGCACGCTTTTGCGTACGCTCTCCTGACCGAGTGTTGGGCCGACCGTCCGGCTTTCAACGACCTTGATCGGAATGGGCAAGGCACCCGATCGCAATTGAATGGCAAGTGTATTCGCGCTAGCCTGTGTAAAGTTTCCGGAAATCTGACCTTGCCCGTCAGTGATGGGTTGTTGAATAATTGGAGTGGAGACTACTGTCTTATCGAGCACGATCGCAAGGTACTGTTGCTGGTGTGTCGTCGTATATTGCCCAAAGATGTCTTTTGCATCGGACTTTAACACAAAGGAGATCACATACTGGCCGGCTTGATCCCTGGTCACACTCGCGGTTTGCAAGCCAGCACCGGTCATAACAGTGTGATAGATCGTCGCCTGGGCTCCAGCCGGAGCTGGGGTTGCAGTCGTATTTTCCGAGCCAAAATCAGTCTGGATCACAGTCCCTATTTCAAGAGGCGTTGTACCCATGTCCACAAATTCGAGCAGGGCGGTCTGTTTAAGAGATGCGACAACCTCTTCCGGATTTGTAATGCCGGGAAATTCAGCTACGATGCGGCGATCTCCGGCCGTTTGCATCACGATCTCACTTACACCGAGTGCGTTTGCGCGGTTTTGCAGAATGTTCTTGGCATTCTCCAGCTCGTCAGCATTGACCGCGGTGCCTTCGGGCACATCTGCTTCGAGCAGAGCCTGCAAGCCACCGCGCAGATCAAGCCCGAGCTTGATTTGGACATTTCGATCAATAAGCGCGGGACCATTGAAGGGATTTTCGATTTTGATCTCATTGCTCAGGTCCACCCAAAGGGAAAACGCCACCAGCAAAAGGATCGTGATCAACCAATTGTTTCGATTACGCATAGTTCAACTCCATCCACGAAAATGCCAGCCTATGGCTGGCGCGGGCGAAATTATACTCCGGTTGAAGGGGTATGGGTAGGCTTGTCGATCGCCCATGGATTCTGGGCTTTACGGATGAGCAGCTGGGAGGTCGGACAAGATAAACGGTCATATTCACTTGGAATTGTTTCTTAAGTAATCCAGAACGCGGGCGAGGACATCCTGCGCGCTCATCAAATTGGTATCAATAATGAGTTGGGCATGTTCGCGAGCGTGAGAGAGTCTCTTCTGCTGCTCTTCATGATCGGAGGGCAGCCAGTTGAGTTTGCGACGACTTGTTGAATTCTCAAACGAGCTTTCCAAGAAAATGAGAATATCTGGTTTGGCGATGACCTGCCACATGCGTTTGACGTAGGAATGTTCCTGTGCTATATGCCGGCCGCGATAACCGTGTTTTTCCAAGCCTGCGATGAGCGTGGATTTGCCGGAACCACAGGTACCGACAACGCCAATCAGCGGAGATGCACACTCACCCTGAGCGAAACGCAGTGGAGCCGAGGGGTCATTGCCCATTGTCGTGTAGAAGTTGATTTAATCGATCAGGACCGCCAAGTACAGCGATCACATCACCCGGGTGCAAATCGCTCTGGTCGGTCGGGTGCATTTCAGAATGATGATCGTGACGGAGGAGAACCACATTTAGATGGAAGTTGTCTTCGACGTACCCGACAGTTTTGTTCGCGAAGGATGCCTCCGGTGAAATGGTGAGACGAGCAAGGCTGAGCAATTGACCTTCAACCGAGATGGGGTTTGTAACGTCAACACCTGCAGCCGCAGCGGCGAAAACGGGCGCGGCCATCTCAGTTGCGCTTAACGCGATGAAACCGAATTGGTCCTGGAGCGCATGGGCAAAATCGTCGTCGAATATTCGAATGACGACCTGAATATTTGGATTCAGGCTGCGGGCCTTGAGCGCGATCTGCAGGTTCATTGCATCACTCTGACTCGCCAAAATGATCGTGCGCGCTTTCAGGATATTTGCGGATTCAAGTGTCGAGGGCCGCGTGGCGTCGTCATGAATGATGGGAATGCCAAGCTCGCGCGCCCCGTTAACTGTATCCGCATTTGCATTTAATTCTATGGCGGCGATGCTTTCGCCCATTTCATGCAATTTAAGAGCGACTCGATAGCCGAGATGTCCGAGTCCAACGAGGATGATATGTTTGTTTAGTGTGGATGCGACAGCCATTTCCCATTCCTTATTGCGTGCTTTTCGGTTGAAGAGCAGACTTCCAAAATCGGCGAGTCCTTGAGCAAGCATGATGATACCCACGATGGGCGTGAAAAAATGAAAAAGTTGTAATGCAAAATGATGCGGAAAATCGCGATTGGGTGGTTGTAAAAAAGTGGAGACCAGAACAATGTAAATGGATTCGGCGAGACTATCAACGGGTTCGTTCACCAGTTTTGAAATAAAGTCGTAAAGCACCCCGCCGCCAATAATTGCAATCGAAAACCATAACAAAGGTGTGCGGAATTCGCCAAACAAAATAGCGGTGTCGCGAACGGATGCTTGAATCTGCCGCCAGGCACGGTTGCGTGAGCGGCTGTTGTGCGAGTGTCTGTATTTACTTCTCATGGATTGGAAGCCTGACGCTCATTCGCCGGACGTCGTCGCCTGCGCGTGCTGTGACCTTTAGCACCAGGACACTGATGTCGTCTGCAGGGCGGTTGTCGTCCAGGCTGATGGCGTGTGCGAGCAGCGAGTCTGCGAGTTGTTGGGGTGGCGGATCCTGGTCTTCGATAATTGAGCGGATGGTCTCTCTCACATTCATGGGTTGACCGCCTCGCTCGCCCGCGTGGCTGATCCCATCCGTAAAGATGATGATGGTGAGCCCTGCCTCAACCGCCAATTCGGTAATGACAGGACGGATGTTGCGCGAGGTCCCAATTGGGATGCTTTCTTCCGAATGTGCGTCGATCTGTTCACCGCGGCAGATAAAGGTAGGCGCCGGGTTATTGCGGGTAAGCACGATCGTGTTGCTGTGCAAGTCGATGGATGCAATGTTAAGTGTGGCAATGACCTTTCCGTGTTTGTCTGTGAAGAGCGCGTCAGATGCGGCGCGCGCCGCGGCTCCGTCGCGGACTCCCTCCGCGAGCAGGGTGATTACCTTGCGAACGACCATCATCGAGACGGCCTTTGCACCGCGCCCCGAGGTCTGGCCATCTGCCAGGACGACGGAAAGGCCGCCACTGGGCCGTTCCACCACTTCAAGGGTATCTCCGCTTTCAGAGACGGCATACTTATTGATCTTAGCGACCGCGATCTGTACTTCCATTCCCTGATTTTACTATGGGATGCAAAGTCTGCTCATTATCTGCTTTATCTAAACCTCTCGTGTCAGATTTGTTCCATCATTTTGCTTTTACTCGAAATGACCGCCTGCTCCAGGCACGTTGAAGCGCAATTGATAAGAGTTATTTGCATTCCAAACACCATCGACACCTATAACACGCACATAATAAGTGCCTGGCACCGCATTATTAAGCTTAACCATTTCTGCCGCTTTTTTGTCCTTTTTCGAACTGCCTAACAGTTGCCCAGCCGCATTGTAAACATACAAGTCATAATTAGCCGGGAGGCTTGTCAGATGGATTTGTGGATTACCAGCCTCCGTCAAATGGAACCGGAACCAGTCTTCATCTCCTGTGAGATTGAACTGATCCTGAAGTCATTGACAAAAGTTGCGAATACATATCATGTCCCAAAAACAAGCTAAGGTGATGTAGGTTGCAAATACTCTTGCGGAACTTTGAGCTTCAACACAGGTTGAGGCACTTTAATTAAGCACGCAACTTCATCATAAAAGGGAAGACTGATCCGAATTAAGCAGAGCTTATAGGGTTTAGAGTAAATCACCCCAGCACCATCATAGGTCCAGCCTTGCAACGAAAAATATTTTCCGCTGTGCGAATCAATAGGTCCTCTAGCAGTATAGCCCTCGACGATTTTTTGGCCCGTCTTGATCAGGTAAATCCCATCGTTACGTGCAATAAATCTCCCGTCGGGAGATATTGCTTCACCAGGAAAGTCTGCGAGAACAGTTTGATAGATAACTTTGTTTTCTTGCAAGAACTGTTCGACCCTATTAGAATCTCTTCCAGGAATATCAGAACGATCAAATGTAAAGTTTTGCTCCAGGTTTGCCGGGAAATCGGACATCAGAACAACTACTGTATCGTTATTTTGGGTAAAGATTACTTGTTCAGCCTGTAGTAAAGCTGCGACAAGTAATTCAAGATTTGGTTCTCCAATTACATAAGCGTTTTCACGCCAAGATCTAAATGCTTGGATCGTATATTGCATTCCAGTTGTTCGATCCATTATGTCGTCTTCAAGGCCACTTTCAACAAACCATAGGTTATCTGTTAGAAAACTCGAGAACGGTTGGTCAGCCACATTAATTTTTTCTATAGTTTGCAAATCCAACAGATAAGCTGTAGTACGCCAAAATCTTTTCTCGCGCACATATAGCAATCGCCCACTGGGCGACAACCTTGTTACATCATGCCCACACGCCGGGACAATTACATCTACCTCGTCCGGGTAACGCGTCTGTTCACTGGCTATTGGGCATCCACACTGAAAGATGTATTGCATGAGCAAACTGTTTCGCCCCCACCAGCCCCAGCAGTACCCATAATATAACAGCAATGACAGTCCCAATAGAAGGACGAAGCGGCTGATCCAAGATCGGTATCGCCTTGGTTTGGATGGAGGAATGGTTTTTGCTTGTGAGGTTTCCATGGTCGCGCCCAGCCTACTTTTTGAACTTGAAGTCTGCGCGGTGATAGCTTCCATCGTTCAACTTCAGCACGAATGTGCGGCATGTATCTGCCCAGGACATATCGGTCTTCCAGACGTAGATATATTGGTCTGTCGTAGCATCGTAGGAGAGACTGCTCGCACCTGCGGTAACCGTCAGCTCAATGGCGTCTTCAATGGACGAGCCGCAGGCTACCATGGCAGAAGCTGGGTATCCAGCAGCAAAGACATTCGTGCCCTGATAACCGTCCAAACTGAACTTGACTGGAACAGCGCTCCCAGCCTTGACCACATTCAGCGCCGGTTGGTTATCAACCGGCGGGAAGAAACCCGTGAAACGATGAAGCACTGCTGCGCTTAGCGTGTCACATCCAACGCCCCCGTAAATATCAACGACACAGATCTCTACTGTGTAGTTACCGGAACTGGCATACGTATGTAGACCAGTAACCTCACCTATGCCATCCCCGATTATGTTCGTTGGTACATCTTCAATAGTTCCATCACCCCAATCGATTCTGGCAGAGTGATCTTCTGAATCGTCAGCATCAGAATAGGATGCATTCACAGTAACAGTGTTGCCGAGTTCAACAGTTTGATCATCTCCAGCAGTTACAACAGGAGATACATTTGCGCCTGGCACGTATTCAAAAGCTCCTAAATCAATTCGTATGACACCATCGTTGTCGCCGTCCAAGTAAAGGTCATGCAATAAACTCGGGTCGCCAGCATCGATTTCTGGCTCACTGCCATCTATGTAAATTGGGATACCTAGTCTTTCTTGGTTTGCTCCCATTTTTTAAGTCTCCCTTACATCCGCTATCTGTCGAGAACTTCAAAAATGAGTATCTTAGATAAACAAGGGCTAACGGCCAGCGTCAGTGGCTGGCAGAGTCTATCGTCCCGTTCTGATCATCACTTTAACAGACTTATGTGAACCAATCTTAAAAATCAGGTTGGGATCATCCTGGAACCGTAAATCGAAAATGACAAAACGCCCGCAATAACATAAAGTGTCATTAAAATCATTCCAATAATTATTTGTTTTTTTCTTCCTGATGCCAGCAAGGCCCCGATCAATCCCCAAAGTATGGAATATATAAGTAGAGAAAATATAATATTTAGAACGTACAAAAAGATTTTGTCGTATAAAGAGAAATTAATGGAAGAGATAATCTGATTCCATAGCCCATATTGACCTAAAACTATTATTCCAACGATGGGTAGTGGTCCCATTAGAAAAGTGCTAGCAAGAAGGAATAAGCTACCTATACTCCCAGCAACACTTCCAAGAAACCAACGTAACAATAGAATAGCCCAACTTTTCTGGATTTTAGAATGCGGATCGGCGATGGTATTAAGGTTATCCATTTTGCTCCTCGACAGTTCTTAAAAATGGTTCAATAATCGAATTTGTAAACACCAATGTTTTGATGTAATCTATACGCCTGAACTAAAAGAGAGCAAAGATCGCATCAAGACGAGGCTTGGAATCCTTACGGTCCACCTGTGCCGGGCACATTGAAGCGCAATTGATAAGAGTTGTTCGAATCCCAAGCTCTATCAAAACCAACAATTCGAACATAGTAGTATCCTGGCACCGCATTATTAAGCTTAACCATTTCTGCCGCTTTTTTCTCTTTTGTCGAACTGCCTAACAGTTGTCCTGCTGCATTATAAACATACAGGTCATAATTAGCTGGAAGACTGGTTAAATGAATTTGTGGATTACCACCATCTGTCAAACGGAAGCGGAACCAGTCTTCATCGCCTGCCGGATTGATGAAGAAGCGAAGATTGACATTATTTTGGCTGGTCTCTGACACGAGTCCAGGGGCATTGGGAATGTCGTCTGTTAATAGAGGCAATTGTTCGGAAGTGTCGAAGTGTCTATCGATAATCAGGT